>JAIXUQ010000037.1 GCA_027483465.1 Sphingomonadales bacterium | reverse complement strand
GACCACGCCCACCCAGCCTGATGGCCCATAATATTTCGGGCGGAAAAACCGGTCAGGGTCCTGCTCGATCAGCATGGCCTGCTCGTCGAGGCCGGAGACTTTCAGCAGCAGGGCGGTGATGCCGTCGCCGTGGTGATTGTCGGAGAAATAAGCGAAGAACTTGCCGCCTTCGATGGTGAAGCCGTTGGCGCCGTGGGATATTCGCTCGCTCACTGCCGGCAGGTTCAGCGCCAGGCCGCGCACCCGTTCCAGCAAGGCGGCCGGCCGATCGGCGGCGCTGACAAAATCGGCCAGCACGCGCGGATAGAGTTGATGCTCGGCATATTGCACCCGCACCGCCAGCGTCTCGGGCGTGTCGCCGGGCAGCACGGCGATGCGCGCCTGGCCCAGGATCGGGCCATCGTCCAGTTCAGGCGTGACGATGTGGATGGTGCAGCCCGTCTCGGTCTCGCCGGCATCCAGCACGGCTTGGTGGGTGTGCAGGCCCTTGTGCCTGGGCAGCAGGCTGGGATGGATATTGAGGCAGCGGCCCTGCCAGTGCGCCACGAATTCGGCGGACAGCAACCGCATGTAACCGGCCAGCGCGATGTGGGTGACGCCGGCCTTTTCCAGTTGCGCCGTCATGATCGCATCGAATTCGGCGCGCTTCATGCGTCGATGGCTGTGCGCGAAGGTGGGCACGCCTTCGGCCTTCGCCAATGCAAGCCCGGCGGCTTGGGGATCGTTGCTGCCCACCACAACGATCTCATAGGGGCAGGCGGGATCGATGCGGCTGGCATAGAGCAGCGCGGCCATGTTGCTGCCGCGCCCCGAAATCAGGACGCCAACCTTCGCCTTCTCAGGCATCGTGGCTGGCCGTCCAGGCGGCCGTTTCGCCCCATTGGCCGGGGGCGCCGTGCAGTTCGCAGCCCCGGGGTCCGGCGATGATCTCGCCAATGACGCTGGCCTGTTCGCCGGCCTCGGCCAGCGCGGCGATCACCGCATCGGCCTCACCGCGCGCCACCACCAGCACCATGCCGGTGCCGCAATTGAAGGTGCGCGCCATTTCGGCGGCCGCCACCCCGCCCTGCTCACGCAGCCAGTCAAAGATCGGCGGCAGGGTGGGGGCTGCGAGCAGGGCGCGCGCGCCGGCGGGCAGCACGCGCGGGATATTCTCCAGAAAGCCGCCGCCGGTGATATGGGCCAGCGCCTTGATGCGCCCGGCGCGGATCAGCGGCAGCAGCGGCTTCACATAGATGCGGGTGGGCTCAAGCAGCGCCTCGGCCAGGCTGCGGCCGGCATCGAAGGGGGCAGGGGCGTGGAGATCAGCGCCGATATTGGCAAGGATGCGGCGGATCAGGCTGTAGCCATTGCTGTGCGCGCCGGAGGAGGCGACGCCGATCAGCAACTGGCCGGGCATCACGCCTTCGCCGGTCAATTGCTCGCCGCGCTCCACCGCGCCCACGGCAAAGCCGGCCAGATCATAATCGCCGGGGGCATACATGCCGGGCATTTCCGCCGTCTCGCCGCCGATCAGCGCACAGCCGGCCTGCTGGCAGCCGTTGGCGATGCCGGCGACCACGCGGGTCGCAACGCCGTTCTCCAATTTGCCGGTGGCGAAATAATCCAGGAAAAACAGCGGTTCGGCGCCCTGAACGATCAGATCGTTGACACACATGGCCACCAGATCAATGCCCACCGTATCGTGCCGGCCGGTGTCGATCGCCAGCTTCAGCTTGGTGCCCACGCCATCATTGGCCGCCACCAGCAGCGGATCGCGATAGCCGGCGGCACGCGGATCGAAAAAGCCGCCAAAGCCGCCCAATTCGGCATCGGCGCCGGGGCGGGCGGTGGCGCGGGCCAGCGGCGCGATGGCCTTCACCAGGGCGTTGCCGGCGGCGATGTCCACGCCGGCATCGGCATAGGTCAGGGGGCGCTTTTCCGTCATGGCTGCCGCCATAGCGCCAGTTGCCGGCCATGGCCAGCATGCAGGCTTTGCAACCGGCGCGCGGCCGCCCTAAACAGCCGGGGTGAAGCGCTTCCTGCCCATGCTGGCTGGCGCGGGACTGATCGCGGCAATTGCGGTTGCCCAGCAGCCCACGCCCAAGGCCGAACTGCCACCGCCCGATGCCGCGGGCGGGGGCGGCAGTGCCTATGCGGTGGGCGGCATCGCTGTGGACGTGACCGCCAGCACGCTGGACGAGGCCCGCCGCATCGCCTGGGGGCGGGCCCAGCGCCAGGCCTGGCCGCTGCTGTGGGCGCGGTTGACCGGCAAGCCGGCGGCCGAGGCGCCGGCCCTGACCGATGGCCAGATCGATGCCATGGTGGCCGGCATCGAAAGCCAGGGCGAGCGGTTTTCGGCCACCCGCTATATCGCCACGCTGGGGGTGGTGTTTGATCGCAGCCGCGCTGCCGATTATGTCGGCGATGGCCTGGCCCTGCTGCAATCGCCGCCGATGCTGCTGCTGCCGGTGCTGGTGGATGGCGGGGCGGCCACGGTGATGCAAAGCCGCACCGCCTGGGCCGATGGCTGGCGGCGTTGGCGTGGCAATGTCACGCCGATTGATTATGTCCTGCCCGGTGGCGGCGCGGCCGACAATCTGTGGCTCAACGGCTGGCAGGCGGCGCGGCCGGAACGCGCGGCCTGGCGCAGCATCATGGCCCGGTTTGACACGGTGGACGTGCTGGTGGCCGAAGCCCGGCTGACCCGGCGCTTTCCCGGCGGGCCGGTGCAGGCGCTGTTCATCGCCCGGCACGGGCCCGATGGCATGGAACTGGGCCGCGCCGTGCTGACGGTGCGCAGCGAGGATGGGCTGCCGGCGCTGATGGATGCCGGGGTGCGCCGCATCGATGCCATCTATGCCGAGGCGTTGCGCGCCGGCCGGCTGGCGGCCGAGCGCGATCTGGGCATCGACATGGCGCCGATCGTGGAATCCGAGCCATTGATCGGCGATCCGATGGCCGATGCCGGTGCGCTGCTGGTGGCGGCGATCACGCCCGATCCGCTGGCGCTGGCGACCGCCGAGAATCTGCTGCGCCAGGTGGCCGGCGGCGAGGTGCTGGTGCGGCAATCGGCGGTGGGCGGCACCAGCCGCTTTGAACTGGCGATGCCGGGCGGCGAACCGGCGCTGCGCGCGGCACTGGCGGCGCGCGGCTGGGCGCTGGTGCGCAGCGGCAACGACATGGTGCTGCGCCGCGCCGCCACCCCTCTCGCCAATCCGCCCGCCGCCGCCCGGCCATGATCGATGCGCCCGAACCGGCGCTGCCGCTGGCGTGGCCGGTTGATCATCGCCCGGAACGGCTGGCGATCACCGCCGCCAACCAATCGGCCGCGGCCTGGCTGGCCACGCCGGCGCTGTGGCCGGTGCCTGTCACCCTGCTGGTGGGGCCGGAAGGCAGCGGCAAGTCGCATCTGGCCGGCTGGTTTGCCGCCCACCAGCCCGCCCGCATCATCGAAACGGCCGACCGCCATGATCCCGAGGCGCTGTTTCACGCCTGGAACGCCGCCAGCCGCGATGCGCCGCTGTTGCTCACCAGCCGGCTGTTGCCGCGCGATTGGGGCCATGGCCTGCCCGATCTGGCCAGCCGGCTGGCTGCCACCCCGCTGGTGCGGCTGGGCGAACCGGATGATGACCTTCTGGCCGCGGTGCTGGCCAAGCTGTTTGCCGAGCGCGGCATCAGCGTGGGCGATGATCTGATCCGCTGGCTGCTGCTGCGCATCGAACGCAGCCTGGCAGCGGCGCAGGCGGTGGTGGCGGCGCTGGATGCCACCAGCCTGGCGCGGCGGCGGCCGGTGACCATCCCGCTGGCCCGCGAGGTGATCGATGGCCAGTTCAGTCTGTTTTGACGCTGCAACATGGCCGGCGTAGAGAGGGGCATGGCCCCCGCACCGCAACCGCAACTGCCGCCGGCAGACCGTTATATCAACCGCGAGCTGTCATGGCTGTCGTTCAACGACCGCGTGCTGGCCGAAGCGATGAACACCGCGCACCCGCTGCTGGAACGGCTGCGCTTCCTGTCCATCTCCGGCAACAATCTGGATGAATTCTTCATGGTGCGCGTGGCCGGCCTGCGCGGCCAGGTGCGCGGCAATATCGACACGCTCAGCGCCGAAGGCGCCACCCCGGCCCAGCAATTGGCGGACATCGCCGATCAGGCCGACCGGCTGATGGAAGACCAGCAGGCGGTGTGGGCCAAGCTGATCCGCGAACTGGCGCGCGCCGATTTCCATGTCATCACTGCCGACCGCCTGACCAAGGCGGAACGGCAGTGGCTGGAAGGCCATTTTCTCGATCAGATTTTCCCGGTGCTCACGCCGCAGGCCATTGATCCGGCGCACCCGTTCCCGTTCATCCCCAACAAGGGGTTTTCGCTGATTCTCGAGCTGCGGCGGCAATCGGATGATGAATTGCTGCGCGCGCTGCTGATGATGCCGGCGATGCTGCCGCGCTTCATCCGGCTGCCCGGCAAATCGGTGCGCTGGATCAGCCTGGAAAACACCATCCGGGCCTTTTTCGGGCAATTGTTTCCGGGCTATGAACTGGTGGGTGACGGTGCCTTCCGGGTGATCCGCGACAGCGACATCGAGGTGGAGGAAGAGGCCGAGGATCTGGTGCGCTTCTATCAGACGGCGCTGAAGCGGCGGCGACGCGGCGAGGTGATCCATCTCACCATGGAGGAGGCGACGCCCGCTGGCCTGCATGCGCTGGTGCAAGGCCAGTTGGGCGTGGAGGACCGGGACACGATCCTGGTTTCGGGGGTGCTGGGCATCAATGATCTGGCCCTGCTGGTGGAGGAAGACCGGCCCGACCTGAAGTTCGAGCCGCACAGCCCGCGCTTTCCGGAACGGATTCGCGAGCATGGCGGCGATTGCTTTGCCGCCATCCGCGCCAAGGATCTGGTGGTCCATCACCCGTATGAAAGTTTCGAGGTGGTGCTCGCCTTCCTGCGCCAGGCCGCCGCCGATCCCGACGTGATCGCCATCAAGCAGACGCTGTATCGCGCCGGCAAGAACAGCCCGATCGTGCGGGCGCTGATCGATGCCGCCGAAGCCGGCAAATCGGTGACGGCGGTGGTGGAACTGAAGGCGCGCTTTGACGAGGAGCAGAATATCCGCTGGGCCAGCGAGCTTGAACGCGCTGGCGTGCAGGTGGTGTATGGCTTTGTCGAATGGAAAACCCATGCCAAGCTGAGCATGGTGGTGCGGCGCGAGGGCGCGGCGATCCGCACCTATGTGCATTTCGGCACCGGCAATTATCATCCGATCACGGCGCGCATCTATACCGATCTGTCTTTCTTCACCGCTGATCCGCGGCTGTCCCGCGATGCGGCGCAGGTGATGAATTACATCACCGGCTATGTGCAGCCCACCCGGCTGGAGAAGCTGGGCATGGCGCCATTGGCCATGCGTGATCGGCTCTATGGCCTGATCGATGCCGAAATCGCCCACGCCAAGGCCGGCCGGCCGGCGGCGATCTGGGTGAAGCTGAACAGCCTGGTGGACACCGGCATCATCGAGAAGCTGTACGAGGCCAGCAGCGCCGGGGTGGAGATTGATCTGATCGTGCGCGGCATCTGCTGCCTGCGTCCCGGTGTGCCCGGCCTGTCTGACAATATCCGCGTGCGCTCGGTGATCGGGCGCTTCCTTGAACACAGCCGCATCTATGTGTTTGGCGGCGGCCATGAATTGCCCAGCCGCAAGGCGCTGGTGTTCATCAGTTCGGCTGACTGGATGCCGCGCAACCTGGATCGCCGGGTGGAAATCATGGTGCCGATCGAAAATCCCACCGTGCACGCCCAGGTGTTGGATCAGGTGATGGTGGCCAATCTGAAGGACAATCAGCAAAGCTGGGAAATGGATGCCGCCGGCAAATATGTGCGGGTGGCGGCCGACCGGGAGGCACCGTTCAACCTCCACCGCTATTTCATGACCAACCCTTCGCTTTCGGGCCGCGGCCAGATGCGCGATGCCACGGCGGTGCCGGTGCTGCTGCTGCCCGACGAGGATGATGATCTGAGCGATGCGACCGATGCCGCCGGCCTTGCCTGATACGCTCCTCACGCTGGCGCGCCGCGCCGGGTTGGCAGAGCGGCCCGCCGTGGACGACCGCTGCGCCATCATCGACATCGGCAGCAACAGCATCCGGCTGGTGGTCTATCAGGGCCGCACCCGCATTCCGGCCACCATGTTCAACGAAAAGGTGATGGCCGGGCTGGGGCGCGGGCTGGCGGCCAATGGCCGCCTCACCCAGGCCTCGATGGATGTGGCAGTCGCCGGGCTTCGCCGCTTTGCCGCGCTCACCCGTGCCATGGGGATTGCGCAGGTGCGGACCGTGGCTACTGCTGCCGTGCGCGAGGCCAGGAACGGCGCCGAGTTCATCGCGCGTGTGGCCGCGGAATGCGGGTTGGCGATCGAAACCATCGATGGCGAGGCGGAAGCGCGCGGTGCTGCCCTTGGTCTGGTGTCGGGCATTCCCGATGCCGATGGCGTGGTCGGCGATCTGGGCGGCGGCAGCCTGGAATTGATCCGGGTGAAGGGCGGCGAGATGGGGCATCGCATCTCGTTGCCGATCGGCGCGCTGCGGCTGGATGCGGTGCGCAAGCGTGACCGCCGGGCGCTGGGCCCGTTCATTGCCAAGGCGCTGGACCAGGTGGGCTGGGCCGATGAAGGCCGCGGCCGGCCCTTTTACATGGTGGGCGGTTCGTGGCGGGCCTTGGCGCAAATCCATATCTGGATGAGCGATCACCCCCTGCCCATCGTCCACCAATATGAAATGCCGGCCGATGCCCCCGCCAGCCTGTTCCGCAGCCTGGCGCGCATGGATGCCGCCACGCTGAAACAGGTGCCGCACCTGTCCACCTCGCGTCTGCCCTCGCTGCCGGGGGCGGCGATGCTGCTGGCGGCGGTGGTGAAGAAACTGGGTTCATCCCGCGTGATCGCTTCGGGCTTTGGCCTGCGCGAGGGGTTGTTGTTTGCCGATCTCGATCCGGCGGTGCGCCAGCTTGATCCCCTGATCGAGGCGGCGCGCAGCGAAGGCGCCCGCCAGGGCCGCTTTGCCGAGCATGGCGACATGTTGTTTGACTGGATGGACCCGTTGTTTGCCGATGAGCCCGCTGGCCAGCGCCGGTTGCGGCTGGCGGCCTGTCTGCTGTCTGACATTGCCTGGCGCGCCCACCCGGATTTCCGGCCGGAACGCGGCGTGGATGTGGCGCTGCACGGCAATTGGGTGGCGGTCACGGCGGCCGAGCGCGCGGCGCTGGCCTGTGCGCTGCATCATTGTTTCGGCGGCGCGGCCGATGCCCCGATCATGGCCAAATTGCAACGCCTGGCCCCGGCGCCGCTCCTGGCCAGGGCGCGTATCTGGGGCCTGGCGCTGCGGTTGGGCCAGCGCCTCACCGGCGGCACCGCCGTGGCATTGGCGGCCAGCCGGCTGGAACGGGCCGGCGATGCGGTGTTGCTGCGGCTGGGCCAGGGCCATGCCGATATGGCTGGCGATGCCGTGCAGCGCCGGCTGAAACTGTTGGGCAATGCGCTGGGCCTTGGCGCCCGGCTGGTGGGGGAAGCGGGCTGAGCCCCGACTCAGTCGCTGATCCGGCTCATTTTCAGCTTGCCGCCGGCCACCGCAAAGCCCAGCCGGCCTTCCACCAGGGCCAGCGCATCGGCGCCGAAAATCTCCATCCGCCAGCCCTGCAGCATATCGAGCCCGTCACGCTGGCCGGCCGCCAGCGCCTCCAGATCATCGGCCCGCACGATCAGGCGCGGCGCCACGCCGGCTTCCTTGGCGCGGATTTTCAGCAGCAGTTTCAACAGATCGGCAATCAACGCCCCTTCCGAGGTAAGGCCGGGCCGCTGCGGTTCGCGCGCCGGCATCTCGTCGGCCCGCAGCGGCTGGGCGGTTTCGATCGCCTGCATCAGCCGGGCCCCGATGGCATTGCCCGCCCAGGCCGCCGACAGGCCGCGCACCTTGGCCAGATCGGCCTGGGCGCGCGGCGGCGAGGAGGCGAGATCGGCCAGCGTCTCGTCCTTCACGATGCGGCCGCGCGGCACATCCTTGTCCTGCGCTTCCAGTTCGCGCCACTTGGCCAGCGCCTTCAGCCGGCCCAGCACATCGGCCTTGCGGCTCGGCAGGCGCAGCCGTTCCCAGGCGCGTTCGGGATCATTGGCATAGGTGGCCGGATCGCCGGCGCGGGCCATTTCCTCGTCCAGCCACTCGCCACGGCCGGTGCGCTTGAGCTTGTCGACCATCTTGGGAAAGATGCGGGCGAGATGGGTGACATCGCCGATGGCATATTCCAGCTGGCGATCGTTCAGCGGCCGGCGCGCCCAATCGGTGAAGCGGGCGCCCTTGTCGATGTGGATATTGGCATAGGCCGCCACGAGATTGGTGTAGCCGATCTGTTCGCCCAGCCCCAGCGCCATGGCGGCGATCTGCGTGTCAAACAGCGGTTGCGGGGTCTTGCCGGTGAGATTGTAGATGATTTCCAGATCCTGGCCGCCGGCGTGGAACACTTTCAGCACCGGTTCCTCCACCAGCAGCCGCAACAGCGGCGCCAGATCAAGATCGGGGCTCTTGGGATCGATCGCCGCCGCTTCGTTGGGGCAGGCCACCTGCACCAGGCACAGATCGGGGTAATAGGTGCTCTCGCGCATGAACTCGGTGTCCACCGCGATGAAATCGGCGGCGGCCCAACGGGCGCAAAGGGCTTCCAGCGTCGCGGTGTCCGTCACCAGCGGATGAATCTGCATGGCGCTGCGTTACGCCAATCTCGCCGCTTGACAAAGTGCTGATTGACGTGTGTCAGCGCCGGCCTTGAACAAAGTCGTTGCAAGGGCCCCGACATGCACGCCTATCGCACCCACAGCTGCGCCCAGTTGCGCGCCGCTGATGCCGGCCAGACCGTGAAGCTTTCCGGCTGGGTTCACCGCAAGCGTGACCATGGCGGGGTGCTGTTCGTTGATCTGCGCGATCATCATGGCATCACCCAGATCGTCGCCGGACCGTCATCCCCGGCCTTTCCGGTGCTGGATCGGGTGCGCGCCGAATCCGTGGTGACGATCGTGGGCGAGGTGGTGCTGCGCAATGCCGGCGCCATCAACCCCAGGCTGCCCACCGGCGAGATCGAGGTGCGCGCGCGTGAGATCGTGGTGCAATCGGCCGCGGATGAATTGCCGATGCCGGTGGCGGGTGAGGCCGAATATCCCGAGGATATCCGCCTGAAATATCGCTTCCTCGATCTGCGCCGGGAACGGCTGCATCAGAATATCATGCTCAGGAGCCAGGTCATCGCCTCGCTCCGCCGCCGCATGATCGATCAGGGCTTCACCGAGTTCCAGACCCCGATCCTCACCGCCAGCAGCCCGGAAGGCGCACGCGACTATCTGGTGCCCAGCCGCGTGCACCCCGGCAAATTCTATGCGCTCCCCCAGGCGCCGCAGATGTTCAAGCAGCTGCTGATGGTGGCGGGCTTTGACCGTTATTTCCAGATCGCGCCCTGTTTCCGCGACGAGGATGCCCGCGCCGACCGCTCGCCCGGTGAATTCTACCAGCTCGATTTCGAAATGAGCTTTGTCACCCAGGATGATGTGTTTGCCGCCATCGAGCCGGTGCTCGCCGGCGTGTTCGAGGAGTTTGCCGGCTTTGGCGGCCGTGAACCCTGGAGTGTGACCAAGGGTGCCTTCCCGCGCATTCCCTATGCCGAATCGATGCTGAAATATGGCAACGACAAGCCGGATCTGCGGAACCCGCTGGTGATCAGTGACGTGTCGAGCCACTTCGTCGGCTCGGGCTTTGGCATCTTCGCGAAGCAGGTGGAAGCCGGCAATGTCGTGCGCGCCATCCCGGCGCCGGGCACATCTGAGAAGAGCCGCAAATTCTTCGACGACATGAATGAATGGGCGCGCAGCGAAGGCTATGCCGGCTTGGGCTATGTCACGCGCAAGGGCGGCGAATTCGGTGGCCCCATCGCCAAGAACCATGGTGAGGCCGGCATGGCCGCACTGTACGAGGCGCTGGGCCTGGGCCCTGATGACGGTTGTTTCTTTGCTGCCGGCAAGGAGAAGGACGCCGCCAAGCTGGCCGGCCTGGCCCGCACCCGCGTCGGCACCGAACTCGGCCTCATTGAGCAGAATGCGTACAAATTCTGCTGGATCGTCGATTTCCCGATGTTCGAATATGACGAGGACGCCAAGAAGATCGATTTCAGCCACAACCCGTTCAGCATGCCGCAGGGCGAGCTCGAGGCGCTGGAAACCCAGGACCCGCTGACCATCAAGGCCTATCAGTACGATATCGTCTGCAACGGCGTGGAACTCTCATCGGGCGCAATCCGCAACCATCGGCCCGACATCATGTACAAGGCGTTTGAGATCGCCGGCTACACGCGCGAACAGGTGGACGCGAACTTCTCGGGCATGATCAACGCCTTCAAGTTTGGCGCCCCGCCGCATGGCGGTTCGGCGCCGGGTGTGGACCGCATGGTGATGCTGATCGCCGACGAGCCCAATATCCGCGAGGTCATCGTCTTCCCGATGACCCAGAAGGCCGAGGACCTGATGATGAACGCGCCCGCGCCGGTGACGATGAAGCAGCTGCGCGAACTGCATATCCGCGTCGTTGACTAGGCCGGGCTTGCCTTGCGGCCGGTGGGCTGCCAGCCTGCCGGTGCATGAGCCCGCACCGCCTCGCCGCGTTTGACACTTGCCCCGATCTGCCGCGTGCAGACTATGAAAGCCGGCTGGAGGCCTTGCAGCATCGGCTGGAATTGATCCAGGCGGCCTATATCGCCCATGGTCTGAAGGCCATTGTAGCCATCGAAGGCTGGGATGCCGCCGGCAAGGGTGGGCTGGTGACGCGGATGACCGCGACACTCGATCCGCGGTATTGCAGGGTCTGGCCGATTGCCGCGCCCAGCCGCGAGGAGGCGGCGCGCCATTATCTCTGGCGTTTTTGGCAGCGGCTGCCCGGCAATCGCGAGATCGCCGTGTTCGATCGCACCTGGTATGGCCGGGTGCTGGTGGAGCGGGTTGACGGCCTGGTGCCGCCGCAGCGCTGGCGCCAGGCCTATGCCGAGATCAACGCCTTCGAAGCGCAGTTGCAGGACGATGGTGTGCGGCTGGCCAAGATCTTCCTCCACATCACCCAGGATGAGCAGGACAAAAGACTTGAAGAGCGGCTGAGAACACCTTGGAAACGCTGGAAAACAGGCCTGGCTGACTATCACAACCGCGCCCGCCGCGCCGCCTATGTTGAAGCCTATGAAGACATGTTCCGCCGTTGCTCGCCGGCCAGTTCGCCCTGGCATGTGGTGGCGGCGAACGACAAGAAATGGGCAAGGGTGCGCAGCCTGGAACTGATCTGCGACACGCTGGGGGAGGGGGTCGATCTGAACTGGCCGGAACCGGATCCGGCCTTGCTGGCCATTGCGGAAGCGGCGCTGGGCAAGAAATTGTCCTAGCCGGGCGTGGCCTTGCCCAGCCATTCGCTCAAGCGGTTCGGCCCACGCGTGTTGGCCCGGGCCGGATAGAGGCTTTCATAGACGACCGCATTTTCCAGCACGCGCTGCACATAGTTGCGCGTCTCGGCAAAGGGGATGCTTTCGATCCAGTCGATCATGTCACCGTCATGCGGGTCTCCGTTCAGCGCCAGGAAGCGCCGCACGTTGCTCGGCCCGGCATTATAGGCCGCCACCGCCAGCGGCGTGGAGCCGCCGTAGGCGTTTCGCAGCCGGCTGATATAGGCGCTGCCCAGTGTGACATTCCACACCGGGTCTTCGGTCAGGCGGCTGGCCGGGCTGGGCGGCAGGCCAAGCGTGCGGGCTTGTTCGGCTGCCGTGGCCGGCACCAGTTGCATCAGCCCCAAGGCATTGGCACTGGAACGGGCCGCCGCATCAAACTGGCTTTCTTGCCGGGTGATGGCATGGATCAGCGCGAAATTGGGTGCCAGCGCGTCAGGCAGCGGCAGCACCGGGAAGGCAGCGGCCAGCATGGCCAGTTCGGCGGTACCGCGCGCAGCCTTGCCGGCATGCACCCCGGCATCGGGCCGCCCGAGCGGGCCGGCGAGGCCAGCCACCAGCAGGGCCTGGTCGGGCCCCTGGGCGGTATCGGCCAATTGCTTCAGGAACAGGCTCTGGCGCGGCCGGTCAACCGCGCCCAGCGCAAACATGGCGCGCACCCGGCTGGAAGCGCGGAAATTGCCGGCCGCCACCGGATCGGGCGGCGGTAGCGGCGGCGCCCGCAAGGCCAGCGCCAGCCCCAGCCGTTCATGCGCCAACTGGCCATAGAAATAATCGGGATGGCGGGCAGCCGCGGCATAAAATTGGCGGGCAAGGCCGGTATCGCCGCTGGCCTCGGCGGCGCGGCCTGCCCAATAATCGCCACGGGCCTGGCTGATCGGCGCCTGCGCCACGGCCCGGGCGGCGCGGAAATGGCCCAGCGCCAACGCCGGCTGCCCCAGCCGCCGCAGCGCCAGCCAGCCGGCCAGCCACTCGCTGTCCAGATAAAGGCCACGCTCGGTCAACGGCTGGCGCTGCATGCCGGCCGGATCAAGGCCATGGCTGGCCAGCACCCGCCGGGCCAGATCGGGCTTGCCGGCCCGCCACAGACCGCGCCCGATCTCCAGCCGCGCCCGTAGCCAGCTTTCCAGACCGACACCGCCAATTGGCCCGGCCACGCGCGGCGTGGCGCCGCCAGCGGCCAGCAGGTCATGGCCCTCAGCGGCGCGGCCGTTGCGGATCAGCCATTGCGCTTCATCCAGCAACAGCCCGGCCTCGCGGCGCAGGCGCTGTGGCACCACGCCCAGCCGCGCCGCCACATCGGGGGCGTCACGGCGCAGGGCAATGCGGGCCAGTGCCCACAGCCGCGTGTCCGTGTCCACCCGCGCCAGCATGCGCCCGGCCGGCGTGGTGCGATCAGCCCACAACAACCGGTCCATGCGCGCGGCGTGATCGACTGGGCTGAACCGGTCGCCAAAGCGGGCGAGCAGCCGGGCCTCCTGCGCATCATCCAGCCCGGCGCTGTCCCACGCATCGCGCGCCCAGGCGATGGCGCCGGCCATCTGGCCGGTGGCGGCCAGCGCTTCGGCCAGGTGGAACTTGCCTTCGGCCGAAAGCGGCGGCAGCCTGGTGAAATGGCGGACGATGGCTTCGGCCGGCGTCGTTTCGGCGATGCGGCGTTCGGCGATGCGGCGAATGGTGCTGCTGGCCGGCCAATCGGCATGGCCAGCCAGGAAATCGGCATATTCGGCAAACGGGCCGCGATAGGCCTCGCGCCGCAACCGGTCCCACGTCACCACCTCTTCCAATATGGGAATGGTCTGGCCGCCGATCAGCGGGGCCGCTGGCAGCGAGGCAAAGCGGCCAGTCTCATGGTCGGCGAGGCGGGCGCGATAGCGGGCAATGCTGACCGCATCCGGTTGCTGGGCCACTGCCGATGCGACGGCCATTGGTTGGCCGGCCAGCATTGCCCCCAACAGCATTGCTCTGGACAGGCCCAACCAGCCGCTTCTATCACGCGCGAAACTCATGGGCCTGTGATAGGATGGCCCAAAGGAACGGGCAATGAACGGATCAATTGCAGGATCAGGCTTTACGGGATCGATGCCAGCGCTGGTGACACCGTTCAAGCCGGTATCTGCGGGCCTGGCGGTTGATCTTGATGGCTTTGCCGCCCATGTTGAATGGCAGATTGCCGAGGGCAGCCATGGCCTGGTGCCGGTGGGCACCACCGGCGAATCGCCAACGCTGAGCCACGAGGAGCATTATGCGGTGATCACCACCTGCGTGGAGGTGGCCCGCCGCCGCGTGCCGGTGATCGCCGGCTGCGGCAGCAACGACACCCGCACCGCCATCGCCCACCTGGCCCATGCCGAAAACGTGGGGGCTGATGCTGCGTTGATCGTCGTGCCCTATTACAACAAGCCGTCGCAGGCCGGGCTCATCGCGCATTTTACCGCCCTGCATGATGCCACCACCCTGCCGATCATCATCTACAACATCCCTGGCCGCAGCGTGGCCGACATGAGCGTTGAGACCATGGCGGCGCTGGCCCGCCTGCCGCGTATCATCGGCGTGAAGGATGCCACCGGCAACATCGCCCGCGTGGCCCAGCAGCGCCTGGCCTGCGGGGCCGATTTCATCCAGCTTTCCGGCAATGACGACATGGCGCTGGGCTTCAATGCACAGGGCGGGGTGGGGGCGATCTCGGTCACTGCCAATGTCGCGCCGCGCCTGTGTGCCCAAATGCAGGAAGCGACGCTGCGCGGGGACTATGCTGAAGCGCTGGCAATCAATGACCGGTTGCAGCCGCTGCATGCCGCGCTGTTCAGTGACTGCTCGCCGGGGCCAACCAAATATGCGCTCAGCCGGCTGGGCCGCATGGGGTCCGAGGTGCGCCTGCCGATCGCGCCGCCATCAGATGCTTCGCGCGCCGCGGTGGATGCGGCGCTTGTTCATGCAGGCCTGCTCTGATGGCGCGGCCCAAGCCTGCAGTTGGCATCAAGGTGAAGACGGTTGCCGAAAACCGGCGGGCGCGTTTCGAGTATTTCATCGAGGATGTGGTGGAGGCCGGCATCATGTTGACCGGCACCGAAGTGAAATCGCTGCGCATCGGCCAGGCCAGCATCGCCGAGAGCTTCGCCGAGGTGAAGGACGGCCAGATGTGGCTGGTCAACGCCACCATCAACGAATTCAGCCACGGCAACCGGTTCAATCACGAGCCGAAGCGGCCGCGCAAATTGCTGCTGCACGCCCGCGAGATCGAGAAAATGCACAGCGCGGTGACGCGCCAGGGCATGACACTGATCCCGCTCAACATCTATTTCAACGATCGTGGCCGGGCCAAGGTGGAACTGGCGCTGGGCAAGGGCAAGAAGCTGCACGACAAGCGTGAAACGGCCAAGGAGCGTGACTGGCAGCGCGACAAGGCCAGGCTGTTGCGGGAGCGGGGCTGAATGGCCGGCAGTATCAGGGAACGGTTGGTCGCCATCAAGCAGGCCTGGGCGCAGAGCGGCCGGCTGCTCACCGGCAAGCCTGATCCGGGCCATGCCGGTCGGCTGCCGCCCGGGCAGCGGCTGGTCACCAATTGGCCGGTGCTGGATCTGGGCATCAAGCCCGATATCAGCACCGCCGAATGGCGGCTCCGCGTTGATGGCGCCGTGGCCAATCCGATCCAGTGGGATTGGGCCAGCTATCTGGCGCAGCCGCAGATCAGCGATGTGTCCGATATTCACTGCGTCACCCAATGGTCGCGTTTTGATAATCGCTGGGATGGCGTTGCGACCAGCCATCTGCTGAGCGTGGTGCAGCCGCTGCCGGGCGCCAATGTCGTCGTTCTGCACGGCGCCGATGGCTACACCACCAATCTCACGCTTGAGCGGTTTGCCGGCGATGATTGCCTGATCGCCCACGCCCATGATGGCCTCCCGCTCAGCCGCGAGCACGGCGGCCCGGTGCGGGCAATCATTCCGCGATGGTATTTCTGGAAATCGGCCAAATGGCTGGTGCGGATCGAGCTGCTGGCCGTGGACAAGCCGGGATTTTGGGAAGTGCGCGGTTATCACAATGAGGGCGATCCCTGGCTGGAGCAGCGCTATTCCTGACCAACCTGATCCTGCCCCCGGCCACAGTCTGTCCGCGCTGTTCGAAGGCATTCCGATGGCGCTGGCGCTCATCGATGCCGGCGGCCGGGTGATCTCAGGCAACGAGGCGATGGCCGCGACGGCCGGCGATGGCTGGCACATTGGCATGCTGCCGGGGCAACTGGCGGTGGCCGAAAGCGAAGGCCAGATCGGCCGTGCGGTGTCTGCCGTGCTGAGCGGCGGCGAGGCGCGCACCGTGCGCGTGGCGCTGCGCTGCCGGCCTGATCAGGTGCAGGATATGCGGGTGATCCCGCTGCCGCCGCTGCTGGGCGCTGCGGCCATGCTCACCACCCGCGATATCCGCGAGCAGGAACGGCTGGAACGCCAGGTCGCCGCCTCGGCCCGCCTGCAGGCGGTGGGCCAGTTGGCCGGCGGGGTGGCGCATGATTTCAACAATCTCCTCACCGGCATCCTGGGCCTGATCGATCAGATGCTGGAGAGCGACCCCGATGCCCCGGCCGATCGCGTGGCGCTGGAGGAAATCCGCCGCAACGCCCATCGCGGCGCCCGGCTGGTTGGCCAGTTGCTGGCCTTTGCCCGCCAGCAACCGCAACGACGGCACCTTATCAGCGCGCAAGATCTGGTGGACGAACTGCGGCCGCTGCTGCTCAAGCTGCTTGGCCCGGCCATCACGCTGGACATCGACAGCACGCCCGGCCGACTGTGGGTGATGGCCGATCCCGGCCAGCTGGAACAGGTGATTGTCAATCTCGCAGTCAACGCCCGCGATGCGATGGCCGGCCATGGCCATCTTGCCATCCGATTTCATGACGTTCTTGCACGCGATGTGCCGGCACTCGGCCACCAGATCATGCCGCTGGTCGATCATGTCGGCATTGAGGTGACCGATACCGGTTCCGGCATCCCGCCCGACATTCTCGGCAAGATTTTTGAGCCCTTCTTCACCACCAAGCCGCTGGGGCAGGGCACTGGCCTGGGCCTGTCTACTGTTTATGGCATCATCAAGCAATCGGATGGCTTCATCTTTGCCCAGCCCGGCCCCGATGGCCGCGGCACAAGGTTTGAGGTCTATCTGCCCGGCCATCCACCCGAAGAGCATGCGCCCGAACGGCCCGCCGCCCTGTCAGCGCCGCCGCCTGCCGGGCCGCTTGCCGTGCTGTTGGTTGAGGATGAACCCTCGGTGCGCAAGGTGCTGACCCGGGGCCTTGAACGCAAGGGCTGCCGGGTGACAGCGGTGGAGGATGCCGATGCGGCGCTGGCCCTGTTGCGGCAGGGGATTGCGGTGGACATTCTCCTGTCTGACGTGATGATGCCGGGGATGGATGGTGTCACGCTCGCGATGCACACGGCGCAGTTGCGACCGGAAATC
Source organism: Sphingomonadales bacterium (assembly GCA_027483465.1). Lineage (GTDB taxonomy): Bacteria > Pseudomonadota > Alphaproteobacteria > Sphingomonadales > Sphingomonadaceae > Sandarakinorhabdus. Next base: position 9,970 of record JAIXUQ010000037.1, on the reverse strand, counting down.
CGGCTGGTCCTGATGTCCGGCTATGCCGAACTGCCCCGCCATCGTGAGGCCAAGACGCTGGGCGTGCGGTTCCTCAGCAAGCCGTTTGCCCTGGATGATCTGATGCTGGCATTGGCCGAGGCGCGTCTGCCAGAGGGATAATGTTCTCCCCTTGTTCTCGTGGAACGTTTCATGTACATGGAAAGCCGTTGACGAACGCAGCCCACCGCTTCACGAAAGGACAGGGTCATGGCATCGGCGCTCAAATTGGTGGAAACATCTATGGATCGGCAAAAGGCACTGGAAGCGGCCCTGGCTCAGATTGACCGGGCGTTCGGCAAGGGCTCGGTGATGAAACTGGGCCAGCGTGATGCGATGGAGGTGGAGGCGATCTCCACCGGTTCGCTCAGTCTTGATCTTGCCTTGGGCATTGGCGGTCTGCCGCGCGGCCGCATCGTGGAAATCTATGGCCCCGAAAGCTCGGGCAAGACGACCTTGGCCCTGCATGCCATTGCCGAGGCGCAAAAGGGCGGCGGCACGGCTGCCTTCGTGGATGCCGAGCATGCGCTGGACCCGGTTTACGCCAAGAAGCTGGGCGTGAATATCGACGAGTTGATCGTCTCCCAGCCGGACACGGGCGAGCAGGCGCTGGAGATCGTCGACACGCTGGTGCGCTCAAACGCAATCGATGTGCTGGTGATCGATTCGGTGGCGGCGCTGGTGCCACGCGCCGAAATCGAAGGCGAGATGGGCGACAGCCATGTCGGCTTGCAGGCCCGGTTGATGAGCCAGTCGCTGCGCAAGCTTACCGGTTCGATCAGCCGCTCGCGCTGTCTGGTCATCTTCATCAACCAACTGCGCATGAAGATTGGCGTGATGTATGGCAATCCGGAAACCACCACTGGCGGCAATGCGCTGAAATTCTATGCCTCTGTCCGGCTCGACATTCGCCGCACTGGCCAGATCAAGGATCGTGACGACATCATCGGCAACACCACCCGCGTGAAGGTGGTGAAGAACAAGGTGGCGCCGCCGTTCAAGCAGGTGGAGTTTGACATCATGTATGGCGAGGGCGTCTCCAAGATCGGGGAAATTCTCGACCTTGGCGTCAAGGCCGGGGTGGTGGAGAAGTCCGGCGCCTGGTTCAGTCATGACAGTGTGCGCATTGGTCAGGGCCGCGAGAACGCCAAGAAATATCTGCGCGAGAATCCGGAAACGGCCGCCCGCATCGAAAAGATCATCCGGGACAATGCGGCCGGCATTTCCGACGCGCTGATGGTTGGCCCGTCAGCCGATGATGATGCGGGTGACATGTAACCTGAATCATTTGCCTGGAACGATCATGGAAGGGCGGCCACCTACTGGCCGCCTTTTTCATTGCGGCGGCGTCGCTGCCTTGATGGCTTCATCGGCGATGTACCCGGCCATGGCTGCGCGCTGCCCGGCGGCGTCCAGGTTGGCTTTGGTGCGATAAAGGCTTTCGATGAACAACTCGTCCTGCGGCGTGAAGCCGGCGATTGCCTGTTTGCCCGGATCGAACAGCTGCAGGATGCTGGGCGAAGGCCGATTGGCCGGGTCCATCCGCACCCGGCTGAGGGCCACCAGCGCGATATAGTCTGAAAGCGCCGCCGGTGTGACATTGCCGACCAGGCCAATGTCCACCACCACCACCGCGCCAGTGATCGCCACCCGGGATGGCGCGTCAATCCGGCTGGCGCGGGCGTAATTATTGTAGCTGATGTCACCCTGTATGCCGCCGATACCCACGCCGGTCGGGCCGAACTGCCGCCCGTCGCTGGCCTCCGGTGCGCTGTGGTGCCACCAGCGCACCGGCAGGCCGGGACGGGTGAGCAGCGCCCGGTCTGCCGGGGGCAAACCGGCCAGCATCTGGCTGTTGCGCTTGCCGACCGCCCTGATCACTGCTGGTGCGTCGCGGGTGAACAGCAGCATCAGATTCGGATCGCAGCCGGGCTTGGCGAGGCTGAGGCCGACATGTGTCGCCACCTCGGCCACACGCCGGGTGAAGATGCCACCCACCTCCGCGGTCACGCCGATGCTCTCGATGCAGATCGGCCGCAACCAGCGTGCATTCTGGCCGTTGCGGCTGTAGGCCATGGCCTTGCGGACATAGGTTTGCGCCTCGGCGCGCAGCGTGGCGCGGCTCAGCCGTTCGGCGTTCACGGCCACTTCATCGTCCACCGGCTTGGCCGCCAGCGCCGTCGCCAGCCAGACCGCGACGACAAAGAGGAGGCTGCGCATCATCCTGCCTTTGCCACCTGCAATAAATCTGTGGCGGTTGCTGCCAGCAGCCGATCGATCAGGGCAACGCGATTGGCCAGGTTGAGCCCGCCATGCACCAGCAGCGGATGGCGGCGCACCCGGGTGGCCACACCGGCATCGGCAAGTGCATTGGCCAGTGCCTGGGCACCTGGTGCCACTGGATCCAGCGCTGCACCCCACAGCAGGGCACAGGGCGGCGCGCGGCCAAGATCAAGCGCCAGCAATGACGGATAGGCCTGGCCCAGCGCCGCGCGCATCACCGCAACCGCCGGCCGGGCATAGCCCAGCAAGGTTTCGGGCTGTGCCGCCAGATCGACGAAAGGGTAAAGCAGCAGGGCGCCGGCAATCCGGCCAGGTTGGCGGGCGTGCACGTCAAGCGCGCTGCGCAGGGCCAGCCAGGCGCCGGCCGAATCGCCACCGATCAACAAGTGGCCGCTCTGCCCCGCGAGTGCTTCGGTCACCGCCAGCGCATCCTCCAGTTGGGCCGGCGCCGGATGCTCGGGCGCGAGGCGATAGCTGGCCGAAACCACGTCCAGACCGCTTTGTGCGGCGAGCCGGCTGCACAGGCCGTGGTGGCTGTCGATGCAGCCGCTGATGAAGCCACCACCGTGAAAATAGAGCAGGCGCCATCCGGCCGGCGCACCGGCCGGATGGAAATGGCGCACCGGCCGTCCGGCCAGCTCGGCATTGAGCGTGCTCACACCATCGGCATCGCTGCGGTTGCCGATCAGCCGCCCGGTCGTGTTGCGGACCCCGCGCACGGCAGAGCCAAGCCAATCTGTCATCACCCTCGTGCCTATGACATGATTGACCTTGGGCCGGAAGCGCCGCAATCAGCGCATCAGGAAAGGCCAGCCATGTCGAACGCTGAACAGATTGAGTATTGGAACGGCAAGGTTGGCGAAACCTGGGTGCTGATGCAGGAGCGCATGGACGCGGCGCTCACCCCGGTCACCGGTGCGCTGTTGGCCGCGGCCAATCCCCAGCCCGGCGAATATGTGCTCGATATCGGTTGCGGTGCCGGTGAGACCACGCTGGCGGTGGACGCGGCGGTGGGGGAGGGAGGCCATGCCATCGGCCTCGACATTTCCGAACCATTGCTCGCCCGCGCCCGCGAACGCGCCGAGGCGCTGCAGAGCGAGGCCGAATTCATCGCTGCCGATGCCTCGGTCTGGGCCGAGGAGCAGGGCTTTGATCTCATCCTGTCGCGCTTTGGCGTGATGTTCTTTGCTGATCCGCAGGCCGCCTTTGCCCATCTCCACGGCCTTGCCGCAGCTGGTGGCCGGCTGGTGTTTGCCTGCTGGCAGCCAGCCGCCCGCAACCTGTGGGCCACTTTGCCGTTGACGGTGCTGGCCGATCTGCTGCCGGCCCAAGCGCCGGCCGATCCCCATGCGCCTGGCCCCTTCGCCTTTGCCGATGCCGCGCGGCTGGCCAGTCTGCTCGAAGCGGCCGGCTGGCATGATGTTGCGTGCCACAGCCTCCCCTTTGTCATGCAGGTGGGTGACGGCGATGATCCGATTGCCAGTGCCGTTCAGTTCAACCTGCGGATTGGCCCGGCCGCGCGGGCTGTGCGCGATGCCGGGATTGCCGATGCCGCCAAACCCCTGTTGGCCGCAGCCCTTCAACCCTATTTTGGCAATGGCGTCGTTGCGCTGCCGGGGGCGGTATGGCTGGTGACAGCGCGGGCCTGATCATCCGTCGGCTGGAGCCCGGCGATCTGCCGCTGCTGCTGGCGGCCGGTGATCTGTTTGATGATCCGCTGCGCCCCGACATGGCGGTGCGGTTCCTCGCCCATCCCGATCATCATCTGTTTGGCGCCATTGCCGATGGCCGCATGATCGGCTTTGTCAGCGCGGTCGCCTATCTCCATCCCGACAAGCCGGTGGATTTCTGGATCAACGAAGTGGGGGTGCACGAGGATTTCCACCGCCGCGGCATCGGCCGCCAGTTGATGCACGCCACGCTGGCCCATGGCCGCGCGCTGGGCTGCGGCACGGCCTGGGTGTTGACCAACAGCGGCAACCGCGCCGCACGCGGTCTTTATGCCGCCTGCGGGGGTGAAGCGACGCCGGCGGCCCGCCATGGCGACGGGGTGATCATGGTCAGCTGGAGGCTCTGACGGCGCGCCCTTTACGCTGGCCGCGCGCTGCCGTAAGCGCTCATCATGATCTCGTCGAACGACCTCCGCCGCAGTTTCCTCGATCATTTCGCCAAGGCCGGGCACAGCGTGGTGCCGTCGGCCCCCTTGGTGCCGCAAAATGATCCGACGCTGATGTTCACCAATGCCGGGATGGTGCCGTTCAAGAATGTGTTCACCGGCCTTGAAAGCCGGCCTTACAGCCAGGCCGCCAGCAGCCAGAAATGCGTGCGGGCCGGCGGCAAGCACAATGATCTGGACAATGTGGGCTACACCGCCCGCCACCACACCTTCTTTGAAATGCTGGGCAATTTCTCGTTCGGCGACTATTTCAAGGAACGCGCGATCACGCTGGCCTGGGATTTGCTCACCCGCGAATGGGGGCTGGACAAGAACCGCCTGTGCGTCACCGTTTATCACACCGATGAGGAAGCCGCCGGCCTGTGGCGCAAGATCGCCGGCCTGCCTGACGAAAAGATCATCCGCATCGCCACCAGCGACAATTTCTGGTCGATGGGTGACACCGGGCCGTGCGGCCCATGTTCGGAAATCTTCTGGGACCATGGCGATCATATCTTCGGTGGCCCGCCGGGCAGCCCGAACGAGGATGGCGACCGCTTCGTGGAGATCTGGAACCTGGTGTTCATGCAGTATGAGCAGGTCGACAAGGCGACCCGGCTCGATCTGCCCAAGCCCAGCATCGACACCGGCATGGGCCTGGAGCGCATTGCCGCCGTGCTGCAGGGCGTGCACGACAATTATGACACCGACACGTTCAAGACGCTGATCGCCGCCAGCGAGGACAAGGTGGGCAAGGCTGCCACCGCCGAAGCCCGCGCCAGCCACCGGGTGATTGCCGATCATTTGCGCTCGTCGGGTTTTCTGGTGGCTGATGGCGTGCTGCCGGCAAACGAAGGCCGCGGCTATGTGCTGCGCCGCATCATGCGCCGAGCCATGCGCCATGCCCATCTGCTCGGTGCCAAAGAGCCGCTGATGCACAAGCTGGTGCCGGCGCTGATGGCCACGATGGGCCAGGCCTATCCCGAACTGGGCCGCGCCCAGGCGCTGATCGAGGAAACGCTGAAGCTGGAGGAAACCCGTTTCCGCCAGACGCTGGAGCGCGGGCTTGGCCTGCTTGACGAAGCGACCGCGCGGTTGCCGGCAGGCGGCACGCTGCCTGGCGATGTCGCGTTCAAGCTCTATGACACGTACGGCTTCCCCTATGATCTGACAGAGGATGCCCTGCGCGCCCGTGGCCTGGGGGTGGACCGGGCCGGTTTTGATGCCGCCATGGCCGAACAGAAACGAGCGGCGCGGGCGGCCTGGAGTGGTTCGGGCGAAGCCAAGGATGCGGCGGTGTGGTTCGACATTGCCGAAGCCCATGGCGCCACCGAATTCACCGGCTACACCAGCCTGACCGGGGAGGCCAAGGTGGTGGCCCTGGTGAAGGATGGCGTTGCGGTGGACAGCGCCAATGCCGGTGACAAGCTGGTGGTGATCACCAACCAGACGCCCTTCTATGCCGAAAGCGGCGGCCAGGCCGGCGATGGCGGCAGCATCAGTTGGGGCGAAGGCCTGTCTTCCCGTGTTGACGATACCCGCAAGGCGCTGGGCAAGTTGCACCTGCACGAGGTCACGCTGTCCACCGGTCCACTGGCGGTGGGCGATGTGGTGAAGTTGGACGTGGACGCCCCGCAGCGCGGCAGCCATCGCCGTGCCCACAGTGCCACCCACCTGCTGCACGCCGCACTGCGCCGCCGCCTGGGCACACATGTCACCCAGAAGGGCAGCTATGTGGGCCAGGATTATCTGCGTTTCGATTTCTCGCATCAGAAGGCGGTGACGCCGGCCGAGCTCGCCGCCATCGAAGCCGACGTGAATGCCCAGGTGTTGGGCAACCGCCCGGTTTCGACCACATTGATGACGCCTGATGATGCGATTGCCGCCGGTGCCATGGCGCTGTTTGGCGAGAAATATGGCGAGGAGGTGCGCGTGCTCGCGATGGGCGCCGATGATGGTGGCGACACCTATTCGGTGGAATTGTGCGGCGGCACCCATGTGGCCGCGCTGGGCGATATCGGCCTGCTGAAGATCACGTCGGAGAGCGCGGTGGCCAGCGGCGTGCGCCGCATCGAGGCGCGGACCGGCATCGCCGCGCGCGAATGGCTCAACGAGCGCGAGGCGCTGCTGCTGGAAACCGCTGGTGCCATCAAGGCCCGTCCGGAGGAAGTGCCGGCGCGCGTGGCGGCCCTGATCGACGAACGCAAGCGGCTGGAGCGTGAACTGGCCGATGCGAAGAAGGCGCTGGCGCTGGCCGGCCCGGCCACCGGCGGCGGTGCACCAGCGGTCGAAACGGTGAACGGCATCCCGTTCCAGGGCCGGGTGCTGGATGGGCTTGACCCCAAGTCGCTGCGCGGCCTGATTGACGAGACAAAGCAGGCACTGGGCAGCGGCATCGCCGTGCTGATCGCGGTGAACGATGGCCGCGCCAGCGTGGCGGTGGGCGTGACCGATGATCTGACCGCCCGGGCCAGCGCCGTTGATCTGGTTCGCGTGGCGGCGGCTGTGCTCGGCGGCCAGGGCGGTGGCGGCCGGCCCGACATGGCGCAGGCCGGCGGCCCCGATGGTAGCAAGGCAGCCGAAGCGATCGCGGCCGTGAAGGCGGCGCTGGCCGGCTGAACCGCCGGCCAGCGCGCTGCCTCATTTGAGGCGGGCCTGGAAGACGTGCCAGCTTTGGTCCTGGCACAGGCTGCAATCCGCCCCGACAAACAAGCGGCTGGCCACCTTGCTGCCTTTCAGCTGCCAATCCAGCCAGGCGACGGCCAGCGTGCCGAAAAAGCCGCCATTCGCCTGGCCATAGGTGCCCAAGTGGGTCATGCTGTTCTGCCATGCCTGAAACACCGGCACCTTGGCGAGGGCGCGGGCATTGGCCTCTGAGGCATAGAAGGCCACATCGGTCTGTGCGTCGCCGTGGATGAAAGCGATCGGGGTGTGCACACTGGCAAGCACCGCGGCCGGATCGGCGGGATTGCCGGGGATCATGCCCACGCCGCTGTTCCAGATCACCATGGTGGAAATGCGCGGATCGGCCGCCACGCGCATTGCCTGCACGCCGCCGCAGCTTTGGCCCATCACCGCCACATGGGCGGTATCGATGCGCCCAAACAGCGGGCTGCCGGGTCGGCTGTTTTCGGCGATGGCCCAATCAATTGATTCGATCAGCTGCTGCGGTGTGGTTGTGCCGGGCGCGCGCTGCGGCGCATTGGGATCGCGTGGCGGTGGTGGCGGCGGCGGCGGGCTGCCGGGCGGGCGCACTGGGGGATTTTCCTGCGGTCCCACCTCCAGCGCCGGATTGGCCATCACGCCATTGGCCAGCACCAGATAGCCATGGCTGGCGATTTCGGTGAGGAAATAGCGGAAGCGGTTGCCGGCGTTGATGCAGGCGCCATTGCCCCAGGCAACAATCGGCAGCTTGCCCGCACCGGCCAGATTGGCAGGATGATAGATGACGTGGGCCGGCAGCCCATCGGCTGTGGTCATGATCGCCTTATGCGGCCCGGAGGCGGCCGGCGTTTCCGGTGGCAATCGCGTCTGGCGGCCAAAGGGCAGGGGGCGGCCGTCTGCATCCTTTTCGGCCCCGATCACCGGGGCTGGCGGCAGCGGTGCGGCAACAGCCGGCGTGGCTGCCAGCATGGCTAGGCCAAACGCAATCAGTGGCTGTGTCACCATAATCTTCCCCCGACTTGGACTTGTTTAATGTACTGTTTCGTTCATACGTCAGAGAAGCCGATATTCCCCCGCTGCCTGTCTGGCCCTGTATCTCCGGCTGGATCCGCTTTATCAGCCGCGCCGGAACGCGTGAGGGAAGGCAAAATGAGCGGCTGGGACGCATCGGCGCAGGCATGGATCGACGTGCAGGGGGAAGCGGGCGACTTCGGCCGCGCGCATGTGCTGGATGGGCCGATGCTGGCGCTGGTGGAAGGGCTGGCGCCGGCCACCGTTCTGGACGTGGGCTGCGGCGAAGGGCGGTTTTGCCGGATGCTCAGCGCCCGCGGTATCGCCACGTGCGGGGTCGATCCCACCGCCGCCCTTATCGAGCGTGCCGGCGCGCTGCATCCCGGTGGCGATTATCGGGTGGCAACCGCCGAAGCGATGGCGGTTGGCCAGTTTGATTTGGTGGTCTGCTATCTCAGCCTGATCGACATGCCCGATCTGGCGGCCGCGCTGGCCCGCATCGTGGCCGCCATCCGCCCCGGTGGCCACCTCCTGATTGCCAATCTCACCGCCTTCAACACGGCGGCGGTGCATCTGGGCTGGCACAAGCCGCTGATCGGCGAACCCAGTTTCCCCATTGATCATTATCTGGATGAGCGGCCGCGCCGCACGGCCTGGCGCGGGATCGACATCATCAACCATCATCGGCCGCTGAAAAGCTACATGCAGGCGCTGCTGGGCCATGGCCTGTTGTTGCGCCATTTTGACGAGCCGCCGGCCACCGGCGGCCCGGCCGACAAGCGCGATCGCTACAACCGCGTGCCGAATTTCCACATCATGCTGTGGCAGCGGCCCTGATCATTCCGTCTTGCTGGGGCGCAGGGCCCGCAGTGGCGGGCGCTTGAGCGGACCGCCGCTGGCCTTGATGCGGCCGCGCAGTTCGTCACGCTTCTCGTGGATCGATGCAATCACCGGCCCCATTGGCACGCCCAGATCAACCAGCACCGCCTCCGCCAGTTGCAGGCTCGACTCAACCGTTTCCGGCACGGCATCGGTGGCGCCGGCTGCATAGAGCGTGCCGGCGTGATCGGCATCGCGGGCGCGCACGACGATGCACAGATCGGGGTGGCGCTCACGGATGCGCTTGGTCAGCAGGTCGAGCATGCGCATGTCATCGATGGTCAGCACGACGGCGCGGGCCTGATCCAGTTTCAGCCGGTCGAGCAACTCCGGCCGGCGCGCATCGCCATAGATCACGCTCTTGCCGGCGCGGCGCAGGCGCTGAACCTCGTCAGGGTCACTGTCCACCGCCAGCCAGGGCCGGCTGTGCATGTCGAGCATCTGGGCCACCAGCCGGCCCACCCGGCCATAGCCGATGATGACGGTAAGGCCATCGGGCACGGGCGCCGGTTCGGCGGCCGGCTCTTCGGCGGCGGCTTCGGCACTGGCTTCAAGCCGGGCACCGGCCAGGCCCAGGAGCGGCGCCAGCGCCAGCGTGAGCGAGGCGACGGCCAGCGCCATTTCGGCAGTATCGCCACCGATCAGCCCGGCGGTGGTGGCGGCCGCCAACACGATCAGGCTGGTTTCGGATGGGCTGGCCAGCAGCAGCGCAACGTGGCCGGCCACCCCGCGCCGGGTGCCGCGCAGGCGCAGCAGGGCAAAGATCGCGCCGCCTTTCAGCAGCAGCACCATCGCAGTCCCGCCCAGCACCGGCCAGGGATTTGCGGCGATGGCTGCCAGATCAAGCCCGCTGCCCACCCAGATCAGGAACACCCCCAGCAACAGGCCCTCAAACGGCTGGATGGCGGCCTCGATCTGGCGGCGATAATCGCTGGTGGAGAGCATCAGCCCGGCGGTGAG
>JAIXUQ010000031.1 GCA_027483465.1 Sphingomonadales bacterium | reverse complement strand
TCGGGCCACCGCATGGGCACGGCCGAGGTCGAATCGGCGCTGGTTGCCCACGCCGATGTGGCCGAAGCCGCCGTGGTCGGCTTCCCGCACGACATCAAGGGCCAGGGCATTTATGCCTATGTGACCCTGAACGCCGGGGTGGAAGCGAGCGACGCGCTGGTCGCCGCGCTGAAGGCGACCGTGCGCGCCGAAATCGGCGGCATCGCCGTGCCCGACCATATCCACCTGACGCCGGCGCTGCCAAAAACCCGCAGCGGCAAGATCATGCGCCGCATCCTGCGCAAGATCGCCGAGAACGAGTTTGGTGCCCTGGGTGACACCAGCACGCTGGCCGATCCCACGGTGGTGGACGCGCTGATCGAGGGGCGGTTGAACCGCTGAGGCTCACACGTCCAGATTGGCGACGTTCAGCGCATTTTCCTGGATGAAGGCGCGGCGTTCTTCCACCACGTCGCCCATCAGCTTGGCGAAGATGTCGTCGGCATCCGCGGCCTCGCCGATGTCCACCCGCAGCAGGGTGCGGGCGGCGGGATCGAGGGTGGTTTCCCACAATTGCTCGGCGTTCATTTCGCCCAGGCCCTTGTAGCGCTGCACCGAAAGCCCCTTGCGGCCGGCATCGAGCACGCCTGACAGCAGGTCTGACGGGCGGGTGACGCGCATGCTGCCGAGCAGGGCGGGCGCGGCATAGGTGGCGGCTTCCGGCGCCATCAGGGCATGGAGGCGCGGCGCTTCGGGGGCGGACAGGAAAGCGCCATCGATGACATGATAATCGGTGACGCCGCGCCAGGCCCGCTCCACCTGATAGCCGCCATCGGCAGCGAGGCTGGCGGTCCACACGCCGCCATCGGTTTCGGCGGCGTTGAGCCAGGCAGCGGTGCGCGCGGCGGCTTCGGCCGAGGCCGCGGCCAGCGCGCCGTTCAGCGCCAGCGCCTCGACAATGGCGGCCGGATAGCGGCGCGGCACATAATCCATCAGCGCATGGGCGCGCCGGGCATGATCGACCAGCGCCGCCAGATCGGCGCCCGACCGGGGCCCGCTGGCGGTGTTGAGCACCAGGCTGCCGGTGCCGGCTTCGACCAGATAATCCTCCAGCGCGCCATTGTCCTTCAGATAGACTTCCGAACGGCCCCGGCTGACCTTGTAGAGCGGCGGCTGGGCGATGAAGAGATGCCCGGCCTCGATCAATTGCGGCATGTGCCGGAAGAAGAAGGTGAGCAGCAGCGTGCGGATATGGGCGCCGTCCACGTCGGCGTCGGTCATGATCACGATCTTGTGATACCGCAGCTTGTCGATGGTGAAATCCTGGGCGATGCCGGTGCCCAGTGCCTGGATCAGCGTGCCGATCTCGCGGCTGCCCAGCATCCGGTCGAGCCGGGCGCGCTCCACGTTCAGGATCTTGCCGCGCAGGGGCAGGATGGCCTGATACTGGCGGTTGCGGCCCTGCTTGGCGCTGCCGCCGGCGCTATCCCCCTCCACCAGGAAGAGTTCGGACTTGGCCGGATCACGCTCCTGGCAGTCAGCCAGCTTGCCGGGCAGCGACGCGATGTCGAGCGCGCCCTTGCGGCGGGTCAGGTCGCGCGCCTTGCGGGCGGCCTCGCGGGCGGCGGCGGCATCGATGATCTTGGCCACGATGGTGCGGGCGTGCTGGGGATTTTCCTGCAGCCACACATCCAGCCGGTCAGCCATCAGGCTTTCCAGCGGCTGGCGCACCTCGGAAGAGACCAGCTTGTCCTTGGTCTGGCTCGAAAACTTCGGGTCGGGCAGTTTCACCGATACGATCGCGGTCAGGCCTTCGCGCATGTCATCGCCGGTCAGGCTCACCTTTTCCTTCTTCAGCAGGCCCGATTGTTCGGCATAGGCATTCAGGGTGCGGGTGAGCGCTGCGCGGAAGGCCGCCAGGTGCGTGCCGCCATCGCGCTGCGGGATGTTGTTGGTGAAGCACAGCACCTGCTCGTAATAGCTGTCGTTCCATTCCAGCGCGACATCGATGCCGATGTCGCCAGCCTGGCCGGTGATGGCGATCGGATTGGGGATCAGCGCCTGCTTGGACTTGTCGAGGAACTTCACGAAGGCCGCGATGCCGCCTTCATAATAGAGATCGACCGATTTGCCTTCGGCATGGCGGGCATCGCTCAGCACCAGCCGCACGCCCGAATTGAGGAAGGCCAGTTCGCGGAAGCGATGCTCCAGCCGGGCATAATCGAAATCGATGAACTTGAAGGTGGCGGCCGAAGGGAAGAAGGTGACGCGGGTGCCGCGCTTGCCATTGGCCGGGCCAATCACCTTCAGCGGCGCCTGGGCATCGCCATGGTGGAAGCGCATCCAATGCTCCTCGCCATCGCGCCAGATCGTCAGCTCCAGCCATTCCGACAGGGCATTGACCACCGAGACGCCGACGCCGTGCAGGCCGCCCGAGACCTTGTAGGCATTGTCGTCACTGTTGTTGAATTTGCCGCCGGCGTGGAGCTGGGTCATGATCACTTCGGCGGCCGACACGCCCTCTTCGGCATGGATGCCGGTGGGGATGCCGCGGCCATTGTCGGTGACGCTCACCGACCCATCGGCGTTCAGCGTGATGTCGATGCGGTCGCAATAGCCGGCCAGGGCCTCGTCGATGGCATTGTCGCTGACCTCGAACACCATGTGGTGCAGGCCCGACCCGTCGTCGGTGTCACCGATATACATGCCGGGGCGCTTGCGCACGGCATCAAGGCCGCGCAGCACCTTGATGCTGTCGGCACCATAATCATTGATCTGGGCGGGGTTTGGGTTGTTCTCGGTCAAAGCGGCGGCCCGGGGCTGTGAAATCCTGCCAAGGCTTTAGCCACAAGCGCCAGTTCGTGCGAGGAAGAAATGCAGCAACCGGGCGGTCAGGCCACCGGTTGCAGCGCCGCCAGCCAGGCCAGCGCGGCATCGGGCAGCATCGGCCGGGCAAAAAGAAAGCCCTGGATCGCCGCGCAACCGTTGGCGACCAGGAATTCGCGCTGGCGCTCGGTCTCCACGCCCTCGGCAATCACCTCCAGCCCCAGTGCGCCACCCAGCTGGATCAGCGAGCGGGCAATGAGGCCGGAGCCGTCGGCGCTGTCGATGGCGTGGGTGAAGCCGCGGTCGATCTTGATGCGGTCAACCGGGAAGGCGGTGAGGTGGGACAGCGAGGCATAGCCGGTGCCGAAATCATCCATGGCCAGCGTGCAACCCATGGCCTGCAGCGCCTCCAGCGTCTGGCCGATCCGCGCGATCGAGCGATCGAGCAGCACGGTTTCGGTCACCTCGATCTCCAGCCGGGTGGCCGGCACATCGTGGCGGCTGAGCGCGGCCTTGACGGTTTCGACAAAATCATCGGCGAGCAGCTGGGCGGTGGAAACATTGATCGCCAAGTGCCCCGGATCAAGCCCGGCGCGCAGCATCGCGGCAAAGCCGGCGAAGGCGGCTTCCATCACTGCATTGCCCAGCGACTGGGCGAGGCCGACATCCTCGGCAAGCCCGATGAATTCGGCCGGGGGCACCCATTGGCTGCCCAGCTGCCAGCGCGCCAGCGCTTCGAAACCCAGCACCGATCCATTCTCCAGCCGCTGCTGCGGTTGCAGGGCGGCCTGGATGCTGCCCTCGGCCAGCGCCTGGCGCAGCGCTTCGGCCAGCCGCGTGCGCCGGATCACCCGCTCGGCCAGCGCCGCGCTGAACACGACATGACGGCCACGGCCCAACCGCTTGGCATCCAGCAGCGCGGCATCGGCATTGGCCATCAGCACCTTGGGATCGCTGGGTTCAACCGGGATCGGGGCAATGCCCACCGAAACCGATGGGGCATAGCGGCTGGCCCCCAGCTGCATCGGCCGCCGCATGTGGGTCATCAGGTTGGCGGCGATCTCGTTCAGCTTGTCCAGCTCGACGGTGCGGTTGATGATCATGGCAAATTCATCGCCAGACAGGCGGGCGGCGATGCTGCCGGGGCCGCCCACCTTGCCGATCAGCATGCGCAGCCGCCGGCCAATGATGCGCAGCAGCTGGTCGCCGGCGGCATGGCCCAGGCTGTCGTTCACCGCCTTGAAGAAATCAATGTCGAGCAGCACCAGCAGGCCGGGTTCGCTGCCCTGGGCCGAAGCCGTCAGCCGGCTGAGCAGCACGTCACGGTTGGCGAGGCCGGTCAGCGCATCGCGCTCGGCCCGCTGGCGCAGCGCGCGCTCCGCCCGCTTCAGCGCGCTCACATCCCAGCGCACGGAAACGATGTTGCCGCTTTCCGAAATGGCGGCCGTGGCCTGCACGAACTTGTCATCGCGCAGTTGGAAAATGCGGTTATAGCCGGGCTGGCGATGCTGGCGCAGATACTCCGCCACCCAGGCGGCGCGCACCTGCGGCGGATCATCGGCGCTCACCTCGGGCACATAATGATTGGCCAGCACCTTGCGGGCGATGATGTTCTCCAGCGATTCGCCGGTCACCATGAACTGGCGGTTGCCCGGCAGAATGTTGCGGTAATTCTCGTTGACCAGGATCAGCCGTTCATCCCGGTCATACACCGAAAGCGCGGTGGGAATGGCGGTGATCACATCGCGCAGCAGGGTTTCGGTGCGGGTGCGCAGCTCCAGCTCGCTCGCGGCCCGCATCGCGGCCAGATGCCGATCGGTGATATCCTCGAACGTGCCCACCAGATAGGTGGAGGCACCCGCCTGACGCTGCACCGCGCGGCCGCGCGCCCGCACCTGCCGCCGGTCACCATCGGCGCGGCGGATGGCCAGCTCCAGATCCCAGGGCGCGCCATTGTCCATCGCATGCCGCACCGCCTCGGCAATCAGCGGCTGATGTTCAGGCACGTAAAAGCTGATCGCCACGTCAAGCGTGGGCACGTATCCGGCCGAGACACCGTGGATCTGGCGGGTGCGGTTGCTCCACCACAGCTTGCCGCCGGGTGTGAGCTGCCACGCCCCGATGCCGGCCACTTCCAGCAGCGGTTCCGCCGCGGCAAGGGCGCGGGCATCCAGCGGGCGGCGGCCCAAAGGGCTGCGCGGTGCGGCATGCTCGTCCAGCAACCAACTCACATCCGACAAGGGGCCCATGCTCCTGATGAGGTTCCGCCAAAAAGACGGCCTGCGCAAGGCAGAGTTTACCGCATTTGCAGCCAGCCTGCCTGCTTATTAGGCAATCTTTACGAATTTCAAGCAAGTGGCAGCTGAATTCGCGTTGCTGCCGGGCAATCAAGGAACAGTTCGCGATCAGTTCCGGTCAACCATGATTGGCCGCCCAGGCCCTGGAGCGCGGCAAACAGCGCCGCCCGCCGTGCCATGTCGAGATGGGCGGCAATTTCGTCCAGCAGCAGGATGGGCGGGCGGCCCTGGCGTTCGGCCACGAGCGCGGCATGGGCCAGCACGATGGCAATCAGCAGTGCCTTCTGCTCGCCGGTGGAGCAGTGGGCCGCCGCCATGGCCTTGGCAGCGTGGGTGACCAGCAGATCGGCACGGTGCGGGCCATCGGTGGCGCGGCCGGCGGCGATGTCGCGCGGCCGGGCGGCGCGCAGGCGGGCGGCAAGATCATCCGCCTGGTTGCCGGCCAGGTGCAGCTGGGGCCGCGCGAACGGGCCATCGGGCGCGTCTGCCAGCCGCCCGGCCAGCGCTGCCATCACATCGGCGCGGGCCGCCGCCATGGCCGCCCCGTGCACTGCCATGTCAGCCTCCAGCCCGTCCAGCCACACCGGATCGGGCGTCACGTCGCCGGCCAGCAGGCGGCTGCGTTCCCGCATCGCCGCCTCATAGCGGCTCACCTGCTGGCCATGGCCGGGATGCAGCGCCAGCACCAGGCGATCGAAAAAGCGCCGCCGGGCCGAGGCGCTGTCGCTGAACAACCGGTCCATCGCCGGGGTGAGCCACACCAGCGCCAGCCATTCGCCCAGTGCACCGGCGCTGGCAGCCGCGCCGTTCACCCGCACCAGCCGGCGATCGGGCGCTTCCGGGCTGGTGCCGGTGCCCAGTTGCACCGGGCCATCCCTGGTCGCCAGTGCCGCCGCCACGCTCCAGCCGCCCGGCCCATGGTGACGGGCGACGGCCGAAAGGGCGGCGCCGCGCAATCCCCGCCCCGGCCCCAGCAGCGAAATCGCCTCCAATATATTGGTCTTGCCGGCGCCATTTTCCCCGGTGATCACCACCAGCCCCGGCGCGGCCGCCAGCGGGGCGCCCAGATCAAGCTGGGCGTGGTTGCGAAAATCGGTGAGGGTAAGGCGGGTGATCGCCGTCACAGCTCGATCAGGCGATGGCGGCCGGCGTCAAACCGGTGATAGGGGATGGGCCGCTGCGGATCATCCAGCCGGGCCGCCACATCAGCCAGGATCGCCCGCGTGATGCTGGGCAGATCAAGCTGCTCGGCCTCGTCCCAGGCGAACCACGCGATTTCATCCAGTTCGCCCGAACCGCTGGTGGGATCGGGGCTGATCAGTTCGGCGGCATCGGCCATGAAAAAGCGGGCATCAAAGCGGCGCGGACGCACCGGCGGCGTGATCGCCCGGCCCACGAATTGCAGCGGCGCCAGATGCGGCAGATGGCCGGTGGCCAGGAAGTCCCGCCATTCGGGCGAGCGGGTGCGGGCCTGGCCGGGGCGGCCAAGCACCAGCCCGGTTTCCTCGAACAATTCGCGCACCGCGGCCGTGGCGAGGGCACGGGCACGGGCCGGCGGGGCCGTGCGATGCAGCGGCGCGGCGCTGGCTTCGGCCAGTTCGGTGGCGGCCGCGATGCGGAAATCGCTGGGATGCAGCCGGCCGCCAGGAAACACCCATTTCTGCGCCATGAAGACATGGCCGCGCGCCCGCCGGCCCATCAGCACACGCGGCTGCGGCCCGTCGCGACGGATCAGCAGCAGGGTGGCCGCATCCTTGGGCCGCAGCGAACGGCCAGGCAGGATCGGCACATTGTCTTCATCGACGCGCATGGCCGGATCCTGGCCCATCGGGCACCATCACACCAGCGTTGCCAGCGCCTGTGCGGTATAATCGGTCAATTCGCCGAACCGGCCGCCCTGCACCTTCAGCGGCCAATCGGGATCGACGATGAGCGCGCGGCCCACCGCGACCAGATCAAATTCGTCCCGTTCAAGCCGGGCCAGAAGATTGTCGATGCTGGCCGGCTTGGAGGCTTCACCGCGCATGCCGGCCACGAATTCGCCAGACAGGCCGATGCTGCCCACCGTGATGGTGGGCGTGCCGGTGAGCTTTTTGGCCCAGCCGGCGAAATTCAGCCCGTCGGGGCCATCGATTTCGGGGAATTCCGGTTCCCAGAAGCGGCGCTGCGAGCAGTGGAAGGCATCGGCGCCGGCTTCGGCCAGCGGCGCCAGCCAGGCCAGAAGTTCATCGGGGCTGGGGGCCAGGCGAAACGCGAAATCCTGTTGCTTCCACTGCGACAGGCGGATGATCACCGGGAAATCCGGGCCCACGGCGGCACGGACCGCCTTGAGCAGTTCGGCGGCAAAGCGGGCGCGTTCGGGCAAGGTGGCGCCGCCCCAGCGGTCATCCCGGCGGTTGGTTTCGCCCCAGAAGAACTGATCGATCAGATAGCCATGGGCGCCGTGCAGTTCCACCGCATCAAAGCCCAGCCGCCGGGCATCACCGGCGGCGCGGGCAAAGGCGGCGATGGCATCGGCGACATCGGCATCCGACATGGCATGGCCGTTGGTCTTTTCCGGCATGTAGAGGCCGGACGGGCTCTCGGCATCCTCCCCCTTGGGATTGCGGCGGTTGGGCAGCGCGCCAACATGCCACAATTGCGGCGCGATCTTGCCGCCCTCGCCATGCACGGCCTCCACCACCTGGCCCCAGCCAGCCAGCGCCGAACCGAAGAAATGCGGCACATCGGCATCATTGGCCGCGCCGGTGCGTTCCACGGCAGTGCCTTCGGTGATGATCAGCCCCACGCCGCCGGCAGCGCGCTTGCGATAATATTCGGCCACATTGGCGCCTGGCTGCCCGGCGGGGGAAAAGCTGCGGGTCATCGGTGCCATGGCGATGCGGTTGGGCAGGGCCAGGCCGTTGAGGGTGAAGGGGCGGAACAGGGTGTCGGTGCTCATGGCGCCGTCCTAGCGGCTTCGCCCGGCAATTGCACGCCTCTCAAAATATGACCCCCGGCACCGGGGGCGGGTGCCGGGGGTCTTGTCTGCGCTCGTCACGCATGCAGCCACCGATGGTTACGCGTGCGATCCGGTCAACAGGGGGCGAAACCCGGATCGCCGAACAGCGGCTGTGAGGACAGTTATGGATGATTCGACCTTGCCCGCCCATGAACGGGATGTTTTGCGCTGTTCAGCTTTCAGCGCGCGGCCTTGCGCGGATCGGCAAAGCCCCAGTTCACGCCGGCCATGCTGGCGCCATAGCGGACATTGGTTAGCCGCACGTCGCTGCGGCCGCCCTGTGCGTCCAGCGCGGTCCAGCCCGCAAGGGCAAGCCCGCCGGGGGCAGCGGCCGATCGGGTGAAGCGGATCTGCAGCGTGCCGAACTCCGGCCGCTTGGGATCGCGGGCCGCCACCTCCACCAGCGTGGCCGAATCAAGCGTGATGCGCGCCAGCGGCGCCAGATCCGGTTCGGCCGCCAGCAGGATCTGTAACGGTGTCTTGCGCACCGGCCAGCGGCTGACCTGCTTCACCTCATAATCGACAAAGGCCAGGGTGCGGCCATCGGCCACCAGCAGCATCGGCGCATTGTCATACTGGAAGCGCACACGGCCGGGCCGGGCCAGCCACAATTTGCCGGCCAGCACCCGGCCATCGGCGCCCTGCTGCACGAAATCCGCCGCCAGGCTGGACGTGCCTTTCAGCGCGGTGGCGACATCGGCCAGGGTGGTGGCCCCGGCAGGGGCGGCGAGCAGCAGGGCAAGAAGCAGGACACGGCGCATGGCCGGCTGCTTACACGCCCGACGCTTCACGCGCCATGAACGGTTGGGCGCGATATCAGGCAGCCGCGCCCAGATAGCCCAGCTGCGCCGCCTTGAAGATGGTCTGGCTGCGGTTGACCGCGTTCAGCTTCTCGCCGGCGTTCTGGATGTGGAAGCGCACGGTGGCATGGCTGCGCGACAGGATCAGGCTGATTTCCTTGTCGGTCTTGCCGATGCTGGCCCAGCGCAGACACTCCACCTCGCGCTTGGTGAGCTGGCAATCACCCGGCAACCAGCGGCGGGTGCGGTGCGCCTTCACATAGCCGGCGAGGAAACGGTGGGACATCAGGGCCAGTTCATCGCCCCACTGGTCATATTCGGCCGAAAGATCGCTGCGGTTGGGATCGCGGGAGACGAAGCAGACCGCGCCGATCTGGCCGAACGGCAGATGCACCGGCACCACGATCGAGGCCTTGGTCAGCGCCCGCTTCTCGAAATTCTCCAGGTTCATCTCGTCGAGATAGGGATTGGGCTGGCGGGTGTAGAAGCCAGTCGCGTTGGCCCAGAACACCTCTGATTCGTAGCGGCAGGCGCGCGGCAGCGGCGAGGACAAGGCAAGCTTGGTGTCCTTCCACCAATGTTCGCTTTCGCCCGTCCAGCCAAACACGTCGGCGGCCAGGATATTGCCCTCGGCATCCTCCATCGGATGCTTGGAGGCGATATTGTCCACCGCGATGACGTGCAGTCCGCCGCAGCCCAGCGCGATGTCGCGCAGGGCCTCGGCAGCGCGGCGCACGTCGCTCATCGAGCGGACCGATACAGCAGCAAGACAGGCACGCAGATCCATGGCTTCTCTCCCCAGCGATGCGGGAGGGGCGGGCCTCTCAAGGGCCCGGGGTTCAACCCGCTGCTCCCTTCCGAAATTCGGAGCGGAAGTAATCACAGGGCCGGCGCGCCCGCAATCGAATAATGTGCCGCGCGGCCGGAAGCGCCACAGGCCCGCCACGGCCGGCGCGCAGTGCCCGTTCAATGTCTTGCATCCCGCCTTGCCTTTGCTACGCTATGCCGCACCGGGGGGAAACAGATGTGACGCGGCCATGGCAGGCAACGCGCCGGATGCTGGCGCAGGGAGAGGCAGCAGGGCGCTGGCTGGGCCGAATCGCCATGCTGGTGCTGCTGTTGGCCGGCGGCGCAGCGGCGGCAGCCGGCAGCCATGATCGAGCCCTGCACCAGGGCGTGGCCACCTGCGCCGGCTCCACCTGCCACGGCCGGCAGGAAGCCACCGGCCCACGCGTGCGCCAAAACGAGGTGATGACATGGAGCGACCCGGCCAGCCTGACCGGCGTGCACAGCCGCGCCTGGAAGGTGCTGTTGGAACCGCGCGCCCAAGGCATCGGCAAGCGGCTGGGGTTGGCCAATGTCAGCACCAACCCGGAATGCATCAATTGCCATGGTGACCCCGCCCCGGTGCGGGGGCCGAAATGGCAGCAATCCGATGGCGTTGGCTGCGAGGCCTGCCATGGCGGATCGGCAAACTGGCTGGCCAGCCATGCCAGCGTGAAGGCCAATCATGCCGACAATCTGGCCCGCGGGATGTGGGCGATGGACAATCCGGCGGTGCGCGCCGGCGTGTGCCTGGATTGCCATTTCGGTTCCGACAAGCCGGGCCAGTTTGTGTTCCATCGCATCATGGCCGCCGGCCATCCGCGTGTGGCCTTCGAGCTTGACCTGTTCACCAGCCTGCAATCCCACCACGATGAGGACGCGGATTACCGCGCGCGCAAGACCGTGGCCGGCGGAGTGAAGACCTGGGCCGTGGGCCAGGCCATGGCGGTGGAACGGGCGCTGGGCCTGCTGCCAGCCGCCACCATCGGGCTGGCCGGGCCGGATTATTATTTCTATGATTGCCGCAGTTGCCACCGCACGTTCAGCGACGATCCCGCCACCCCGCTGGTGGCCCGCAGCAACGCCTGGCGGCCAATCCCGCCCGGCCAGCCGGTGTGGAACGACGAGCAGATGATCATGCTGGTGGCCGCTGCCCGGGTGGCGGCGCCCGATCTGGCGCGCAGCCTCGAAAGCCAGTCCCGCGCCTTTCACGCGGCGCTGGGCGGTGACCGCGCCGGCGCGCTGAAGGCCGCCGCCGCGCTGAAGGCCACGGCAGGCAGCCTGGCGAAACGTTTTGCCGCCGCCCGTTTTGACCGGGCACAGGGCTTTGCACTGATCGAGGCCGTGCTGGTCGGCAATGCGCCAGCCTACACCGATTATCAGGGCGGCGCGCAGGCGGTGATGGCGGCGGACACGCTTTTGAACGCGCTGGTGGCAGCCGGGCAGGTGGACCGGGCGGCGGCGCTGGCGCTGCGCCCCGATCTGGATCGCGCCTATGCCCTGGCCCGCGATGCCAACCGCTGGGATGCGCCGGCCTTCCGCGCCGCGCTGGGCCAGATCGCCAGCCGGGCCAGAGCCCTGAAATGAGGGGCGCCATGCGCATCACGGCGGGCGTGGCGGCGGCGGCCCTGCTGCTGTCCGGCTGCGGCGGCGGCAGTGCGCCCTCCACCCCGGTTGCCGTGAGCCCGACGCCGTCGCCGGGGGTGAGCCCGGCCAGCGTGTTCAGCCGGCCGGCGGCCGAGGCGCTGACCACCGCCGATGTGCAGGCGATCATCGCCCGCGCCGCTGCCGAGGCCGCAGCGCGCGGCCTGCCGGCGGTGATCGCGGTGGTCGATCGGGTGGGCAATGTGCTCGCGGTTTATCGCATGGCCGGCGCCCGCGCCACGGCCGCCACGCGCGCCAACGCCAATGGCGCCAATATCGATGCGCAGGGCGTCACGGTGCCGGCCGAACTGGCCGCCATCGCCAAGGCCATCACCGGCGCCTATCTTTCGTCGGGCGGCAATGCCTTTTCCACCCGCACCGCATCGATGATCGTGCAGCCGCATTTCCCGCCATCGGCGCGCACCGTGGGGCTGGAATCCGGCCCGCTCTATGGCGTGCAGTTCAGCCAATTGCCCTGTTCCGATCTGGTGGCGCGCTTTGGCGTCGGCAGTCCGTTCATCGGCCCCAAGCGGTCGCCGCTGGGGCTCGCTGCCGATCCGGGGGGGTTCCCGCTCTACAAGAATGGCGTGGCGGTGGGCGGCGTCGGCATCATGGCCGATGGCGATTATGGCTTTGACACCGAAGTGACCGACACGGATGTGGACGACGAGGAGCATATTGCGCTCGCCGCCACCACCGGTTTCGAGGCGCCCGCCGCGATCCGGGCGGAACGGATTTCGGTGGATGGCACGCTGCTGCGCTACAGCGATGCGGTGCCGGCCGGCCTGCGCTCCACCCCGGCCAGCGCACCGGGCTTTGCCAGCCTCACCGGCAGCCTGGTGGCCGTGGCGGGGTTCAACGCCGCCAGCATCATCGCTGGCACCCCCTATGGCAGCGAGGCCAGCGGCGTGCGCGCCGCCACCACGGCCGAATTCAACCATCCCGATGCCTTCATCCTCAGCGACGGGGCCGGTGCCAACCGCTATCCGGTGCGCGGCGGCACCGATGCCAGCGATGTTGCCCAGCCGCTGAGCGCTGCCGAGGCCCGCGCCATCCTGGAAGAGGCGTTTGCCATCATGGCCCGCGCCCGCGCCCAGATCCGCCAGCCGCTGGACAGCCGGGCCCAGGTTTCGATTTCGGTGGTGGATACGCGCGGCGCAGTGCTGGGGCTGGTGCGCTCGCCCGATGCGCCGATCTTCGGCATCGATGTCAGCCTGCAAAAGGCCCGCACCGCGGCCTTTTTCTCCAACCCGCGAGCGGCCGCCGAATTGGGCGCGGTGGTGACGGCGGCCGGCGCACCCGATGCCAATGTCCGCGATTTCGTGGCGAAAACCACCGCCTTCTTTGGCGGCAACGGATTTCTCACCGGGCAGGTGGCGGTATCCAACCGCGCCATCGGCAACATCGCCCGCCCCTATTTTCCCGATGGCGAGGCCGGGCGGCCGCCGGGCGGCCTGAGCCGCGACATCAACGGCTGGTCACCCTTTTCCACCGGCTTGCAATCGGCGCTGATCGTGCAGAATCTGGTGCAGGTGCTGGGCGGCGGCGATCCCCGGCAATGCACCTTCCTGCCCAACACGGCCGGCGGGCTGAACCGGCTGGCCAATGGCATCCAGATCTTCCCCGGCGCCGTGCCCATCTATCGCGGCACCGTGCTGGTGGGCGCGATCGGTGTTTCGGGCGACGGCATCGATCAGGACGACATGATCAGCTTCCTGGGGACCAGCAACGCCGGGCTCAGGGTGGGCGGCATCGGCCTGCCGCCGGCCAGCATCCGCTCTGATCAGGTGCAGGTGCCGGTGGCGGGTGCCGCGCCAGTGCGGCTGCGCTTTGTCGGCTGCCCGTTCGCACCCTTCCTTGATACGAGCGAGAACAATGTCTGCCAGGCGCGCTGAGCTTGGCAGCCTGCTGGCGTTGGCGCTGCTGGGCAGCGCCGGGCCAGCCATCGCCAAGCCGTTCGGCAAATGGTTTGATTGCTATGCCAAGGTGGAGCCGCCCAAGGACCGGCTACCGGCCGAGGACGCCGCCTCGCCCGCCGACCCGCAAGCCGGCAACCTGCCTGGCCGGCGGGTGCCGGGCATGGGCGGGCCGCAAAGCTGGGACCCGGTGGTGCAGGCCAACCAGGGCGCGGTGGCCTGGCCGAAGCAGGGCGATTTTCCCGCCGATCACCTGCCGGTGCCCGATCGCTGGCGGCTGATCGAAACGCTGGGGCTGGTCAAGTCCAACTGGAAGGACCCCTACAACCAGAACACGCTGAAGGGTGACCGGCCGATCTGCGGCACCCATGATCTGTTCCTGCAATTGACCGCGATTTCCGACACGCTGGCCGAACCGCGCAGCTTCCCCATCCCGGTGGGGGTACAGACGACGGAACGGCCGGGCAACAATGACGTGTTTGGCCGGCAGTATAGCGAGGTGTTCGCCCAGACCTTCATCCTGGGCGCAGCGCTGACCAAGGGCAGCACCGCCTTCAAGCCGCCCGAATATGAACTGCGGGCGGCGATCGCCTTCAACATCAACCATGTCGACGTGCCGGAACGGCGGGTGCTCTCGGTGCTGCCCACCAAGCGGTCACTGCGCACCGATGCCTTCGTGGGCGTGCAGGAATTGTTCCTGGATTATCACCTCAGGAACACCTCTGACCGCTATGATTTCGATTCGCTGCGCGTCGGCATCCAGCCCTTTTCCAGCGATTTCCGCGGCTTCCTGTTTCAGGACAATCAACTGGGCGTGCGCCTGTTCGGCAACCGCGACAACAATCGCTTCCAGTATAATCTGGCGGCCTTCTGGCGGCTGGAGAAGGACAGCAACTCGGGCCTGAACGCGGTGCTGCGCAGCCCCCGTCGCGATGCGCTGTTCGTGGCCAACCTCTATCGCCAGGATCTGCCGCTGCCGGGGATGACCAGCCAGGTGAGCGCCATCTGGAATGTGAACCGCGAGCGCAATGATGTGCAGGTGGACACCAACGGCTTCCCGGTGCGGCCGGCACTGCTCGGCAGCTTGCGCGGGCGCAATTATGATGTGGTTTATCTCAGCTACAACGCCGACGGCCACATCGGCCGGCTGAACCTGTCATTGTCGGCCACCCACGCCACCGGCAGCAACCGCAACAATATCTTCACCGACCGGCGGGCGAAGATCAACAGCTGGTTCGTCGCGCTGGAGCCCAGCTATGACCGGGGCTGGGTGCGTTTGCGCGGCTCGGCCCTTTATGCCTCGGGCGATTCCAACCCGTATGATGATGTTGACAGCGGCTATGCGGCGATTTTCGAGAATCCGCAGTTTGCCGGCGCCGACACGAGTTACTGGGTGCGCCAGACCATCCCCTTTGCTGGCGGCGGCCGCGCCATTTCGGTGAACAGCCGCAATGGCATCCTGAACGATCTCAGGTCGTCCAAGGAACAAGGCCAGGCCAATTTCACCAATCCCGGCACCATGTTGCTGGGCGTTGGCGCCGATTTCGATATCCTGCCCGAACTGCGGATCAGCGGCAGCGCCAATCATCTGTGGTTTGCCACCACCGCCACGCTGCAGGCGCTGCGGGTGGAAGGCACCATCCCCAAGGATATCGGCTGGGATCTTTCGGCGGCGGCGACATACCGCCCGCATTTCAACCAGAATCTGGTGTTTCGCCTGTCGGGCGCGGTGCTGAAGCCCGGCGCCGGTTTCCGCGACCTGTTCACCAATTCACCCCGCACCGGCCATTATTATTCGGTGCTGTTCAACGCTGTGCTGGCTTATTGATGATGCTGAAACGGCTCGCCCTTTTGCTCATCCTGCCCCTGATGGGGGTGGCCATCGCGTCGGAAGGCGAAAAGCCGGTGGCGCGCGATTACAGCCATGTGCGCGGCGCCGCCGCGCCGAAATGGCAAACGCAGGCCCAGGCGGACGCCAAATCCGCCGGCTGCGTCAGCTGCCACACCGCCAGCGACGAAGCCACAATGCACGCGCCCAAATCGGTGGTGCTGGGCTGCACCGATTGCCATGGCGGCGATGCGAAGATCATCGCACCGGCCGCGCTGGCGATGAACGATCCCAATTACCGCAAGCTGCGGGACGAAGCCCATGTGCTGCCGATGTTCCCGGAAAGCTGGCATTTCCCGTCTTCGGCCAACCCGCAGCGCAGCTACACGCTGCTCAACCGCGAGAGCCCCGAGTTCATCCGCTTCGTCAACCCGTCAGACTATCGGGCGGCACGGGACGCCTGCGGCGCCTGCCACATGGAGATCATCGAACGGGCCGAGCGCAGTCTGATGGCCACCGGCGCCATGCTGTTTGGCGGCGCGGCCTATAACAACGGCATCCTGCCCTACAAGAATTATGTGCTGGGTGAGGCCTATTACCGGCCCGGCCAGACGGCCGGCATGCTGGGGGCGTGGAACGGGGACGCATCGGGCCATGGCGAGATGGGCCTGAACCATGGCGGGGATCATCACGCCGCCGGCGGCCATCATGACAACAGCCTGCCCGGCCTGATGTTCAGCCCCGGTGCCAAGGGCATCGGCGCCCTGAGCGATGCCGAAAAGGCGCGCGGCAGCCTGCCCTTCCTGGCCCCGCTGCCGGCCTGGCAGGTGATCCCGCCGGCCGACATCTTCCGCGTGTTCGAGCGCGGCGGCCGCAACATCAACCCCACTTTCCCGGAAATCGGCCTGCCCAATTCGCTGGGCAGCATCCAGCGGCTGGAAGAGCCGGGCCGGCCGGACATCCGCCAATCCAACCGCGGCCCCGGCACCGGTCTGCGCATCGCGGTGCCGGTGATCAACATCCACAAGACAAGGCTGAACGACCCCTTCACCTGGTTCATGGGCACCAACGACCAGCCCGGCGATTACCGCACCTCGGGCTGTGGTTCATGCCACATCGTCTATGCCAATGACCGCGAGATCCGGCATTCCTCGGTCTATGCGGCGGCCGGGCGCGACGGGCAGAGCCAGAGCGCCGATCCCACCATCAACAAGCAGGAGCCGGGCCACCCGATCAAGCACAGCTTCACCCGCGCCATGCCGTCAAGCCTGTGCATGAATTGCCACATGCACCAGCCCAACATGTTCGTGAACACGTACTATGGCTACACGATGTGGGATTATGAAAGCGACGCGCCGCGCATGTGGCCGGGCAAGGACAATCCCTATCCCAAGCCGGCCAATATGTCCGATGCCGAGCATGACCGGCTGTTCAAGCGCCAGCGTTATCCCACCGCCGCGGAGGTGCGCACCGCCAACGAGCGCAACCCCGAAGGCGCCGCCGCCCATGGTGCATGGAGCGATCTGGATTTCCTGCGCACAGTGAACGACCGCAACGACAGGATGAAGGACACGCAGTTCGCCGATTATCACGGCCATGGCTGGAATTTCCGCGCCGTTTACAAGCGCGACCGCGAAGGCAATCTGCTGGATGCCGGCGGCAACATGGCCAGTTGGGGCACCGACACCGCCCATATCGTCGCCAATGATGATCCGGAAAAATTCCGCAAGGCCGGCAATCCGCAGTTCACCAAGCCGGCGGCGGTGCCCGGCCCAGGCCAGCCCGGCAAGGCCGTGCACCTGATGGACATCCACACCGAAGTGGGGATGCAGTGCACCGATTGCCATTTCGCCCAGGATGCCCATGGCAATGGCTTCATCCATGGCGAAGTGGCCAACAGCGTGGAGATCGGCTGCAAGGATTGCCACGGCACCGCCGATGCTTATCCCACCCTCCGCACTTCCAATCTGGCAGCGCCGCCGCCGGGCACCGATCTGTCCCGCATCCGCAACCCGGATGGCCGGCTGCGCTTTGAATGGGGCATGGCCGATGGCCGCCGCGTGCTGTGGCAGCGTTCGGCCAGTGATCCCAGCCTCGTCTGGCGGGTGAAGCTGGTGAAGGACAGCGTCACCCAGGACCATCCGGATTTCAACGCCAAGGCGGCGCGGGCCAAGCTGATGGGCACGCTGGCCAGCACGGGCGGCAAGATGTCGTTCGGCCCCGGCGTGGGGGACCGCGCCCACAAAGACGACAACATGGCCTGTTTCGCCTGCCACACCAGCTGGACCACCAGCTGTGGCGGCTGCCACCTGCCGATCGAGGCCAATTGGAAGAGCAAGACCCACAAATATGAGGAGCAGGAGACCCGCAACTACGCCACCTACAACCCGCAGGTGGCGCGTGACGAGATTTTCCAGCTGGGCCGCCACCAGACCAGCAAGGGCGGCATCATCGCGCCGATCCGCTCAAGCTCGGCGCTGATCCTCACCTCCACCAACATCAACCGCGAACGCATCTATGTGCAGCAGCCGCCGATCGCGGCGTCGGGCTTCTCATCCCAAGCCTTTGCGCCGCATTTCCCGCACACGGTGCGCACCCAGGAAACCAAGACCTGCACCGATTGCCATGTGAGCGAGGATGACGACAACAATGCCATCCTGGCGCAGCTGAGCCTGCAGGGCACCAACTTCATCAATTTCGTCGGCATGCACGCCTTTTTCGGGCTGGACCGCGCGGTGGAAGCGGTGCGGGTGACCGAATTTGGCGAGCCGCAGGCGGTGTTTGGCTCCTATCTCCACCGCTATGCCTATCCGGATTTCTGGCAGGCCCATGTGGAAAAGAACAAGCGCGAGCTGATCAACTGGAACCGCGGCCGCATCTTTGACCGCAAGCTTTCGGGCGAGACCAACCCGACCGAGGAAATCCGCAACATCACGCAAGGCACGAGCGGAGAGGTGCGCTGCATCCAGAACCGCGGCGAGTATCTTTATGTTGCCGAGGGCAAGGGCGGCTTTGTTGCCTATGATATCGCCAATCTGTCCAACAAGGGCGTTTCGGAACGCATCGTCAAATCGCCTTTCTCGGCGTTGGGCCATGATGCCCAGGTGAAGACGGCCAATGCCACCTGCATGGCGATCGCCACCAACCAACCGATCAGCGTGCCGCGCAACGACAAGATCGTGGGCGAGCAGGAGGCCCGCGCCGCCGGCAAGCCGCTGGCCGATCCGCTGGCCGGTTACAACCAGGAGCAGAAGCTGCACGAAATCTACCGCTATGCGGTGGTGACCGACAGCGTCGAGGGCCTGGTGCTGGTGAATGTCGACACGCTGACCGATGGTGAACCGCGCAACAATTTCCTGAAGCGTGAGCGTCTGGACGGCGGCCGCACGGCGTGGAACCCCGATGGCGTGCTGAACGGCGCCCGCCACATCACGCTGGCCGGCCACATCGCCTATGTGACGACGCCGCGCGGGCTGGTGGTGGTGGATCTGGACAATCCCCGGGCGCCGAAACTGGCGGCCAGCCTGCCGCTCAATGATGCGCGGGCCAGCGCGGTGCAGTTCCGTTACCTGTGGGTGACCACGGCCAATGGCCTCGAACTGTTCGACATCAGCGATCTGAAGCGACCGCTGCAC
Source organism: Sphingomonadales bacterium (assembly GCA_027483465.1). Lineage (GTDB taxonomy): Bacteria > Pseudomonadota > Alphaproteobacteria > Sphingomonadales > Sphingomonadaceae > Sandarakinorhabdus. The sequence continues at coordinate 147,791 of JAIXUQ010000031.1, read as the reverse complement.
CGGCCGGACGCCACGGTGAAGATTGAAAATGCGCGCAAATTCTACCTGGCGCGCACCTATGCCTATGTCGCCGCCAAGGCTGATGGGCTGGTGATCGTTGACATCAAGAAGCCGCTGGCGCCCAAAGTCTACCAGCGCTTCACGGCGGGCGGGACGTTGAATGATGCCGAAGATGTGGTGGTGGCCAGCACCAATGCCACGCTGTTCGCCTATGTTGCCGATGGCCGCAACGGCGTGAAGGTGCTGCAACTGACCAGCCCCGACAGCCAGCCCAATTTCTATGGTTTCTCGCCCAGGCCGATGCCCGAACTGATCGCCTTTGCGCGGACGCCCAAGCCGGCGCTCTCTGTCGCCAAGGGGCTGGACCGTGACCGCGCGGTGGACGAAACCGGCGGCCAGATCGCCATCTTGGGTCGCCTTGGTTCACGGCCGTTCAACCGCAAGGAGACGGAGCATTTCTTCATCGGCGAGAATGGCCAGCCCTATCGGGTGACCGACCGGGTGGACATGGGCGCCTGGTCACCGCTCAGGAAATAGCGCCGCGGCGTTACGGTGCCACCAGCGGGAAATCCGGTTTCGGCGGCTGGAACAGGCCCATGAAGCGCTGCAGCGCGGCCAGATCGCCGCTGATGCGCAATTGCCCGGCCGCCATCAGGTCAGGCGCCTTCACCGCGCCACCGATCAGGCCAATCAGCGCCCGGCGCGGCACCACCAGCGTCGCCTGCGCCGCATCGTCGACGCCCTGTTCGTGCAGCATCACGCCATTGCCGATGGTGACGAGGTGGCGTTCCCTGGCCTCGGGGATTTCAAACGCGATCGTCAACGGTGCGATGGCGCGTTCCGGCACCAGCCGCACCGCCATCGAATCGAGCAGATTGCTGACCGACAGATTGGCGGCGATGCCGGCGGCGGCGGCCTGGCTGCTGGGCTTGATGCCCTGTTCCAGTTCCTGCGCGCCGCTGAGGTAGAAATCCCGCCAGGGCGCGGTTTCGGCGCGGAAGGCAAGCTGGCGATAGACGCCGGCCAGCGCCGCCTTAGCCCCCGGCGTGGCGGGCGCGGCCCGCACCAGGGTGGAAAGCAGCGTGGCGGCCCAGCGGTCATCGCCCCTGGCTGCCGCCGCCTTGCCGGCGGCCAGCACCTTTTTCGCCCCGCCCATCTGCGCCACCAGACGGACCGAAAGATCGGCACGCGGCAACGGATCAAGATTGGCCGGGTCGCCATCAAAGGCGCCCAGATAGCGCTGATAGACGGCGCGGGCGTTGAACTTCAGGCTGCCATAATTGGGCCGGTTGAACCACGCCCGCGCCAGCGGCTCCGGCAGCCGGATCGCCTCGCCGATCTCCACGGCGTTGAGGCCCTGGTTCATCAGCCGCACGCTTTCGTTGTGGACAAAGGCATAGGCCTGGGCGTGGCGCAGCAGATAATCGCTGATATGGGCCTTGCCCCAGCGCGGCCAGAAATGGCTGGTGAACAGCACATCGGCCGTTCCGCCCCAGCGCCGCCGCGCCTCGATCAGATAATCGGCCCAGCCCTTGGCATCGCGCACCAGCGCGCCGCGTGGGGTCAGCAGATTGTGCATGGCGCCATTGGCATTCTCTGCCAGGCACAAAGCCTTCCACGCCGGCAGATAGAGGTTCATTTCCGATGGCGCCTCGGTGTTCGGCGTCAACTGGAAAACAAACTCAACCCCGTCGATGGTGCGCGTCTCGCCGGTGGCCTTGATGCTGTCGGTCGGCGGGATCAGGCCATAGGTGCCGGGCGTGCCCATCGGCCCCAGCCCGGAGGAAACATGGCCGGTCGCCCCGCGCGGCAGCAAGGTGCCAAACATGTAGCTGGCGCGGCGCAGCATGGCTGGACCGGCGATGACATTTTCCGAAACGGCATGCTCCAGAAAGCCCTCGGGCGCGATGATCGCCACCTTGCCGGCCGCCACTTCGGCCGGGTTCACCACGCCCAGCACGCCGCCGAAATGATCGACATGGCTGTGGGTGTAGATAACGGCCACGACGGGCCGCTTGCCGAGCTTTTCGCTGACCAGGTTCATCGCCGCCGTCGCCGCCTCGGCCCCGGTGAGGGGGTCGATGATGATCCAGCCGCTGTTCCCGCGAATGATCGTCATGTTGGCCAGATCAAGGCCGCGCACCTGCCAGATGCCATCGGCCACCTGGAACAGGCCGTGCCTGGCCAGCAGGCTGGCATTGCGCCACAGGCTGGGGTTGACCGTGGCCGGCGCCGGGCCGCTGAACTGCGCCTCGTCATTCAGATCGCGCAGCACCGCGCCCTTGGCATCCCTGATTTTGCCTTCGGGAATGCTGCCCAGGAAACCGCGGGCGGCGAACTCGAAATCCTCGGCATCGGCCCAGTTCAGTGTGGCGCTGAGCGCGGCATTGTCGGCCTGGGTCTGCGGGCTGGCGGCCGGCGGCGTCGGCGCGGCGTTGGCGGCAGAAGCGAGCAGAAGGGCGATGAAGTGCGGTGTCATGCCGCAAGGCTAGGCCTGCCACCGCCCGGCCTCAACTGTGAATTCGCACAATCAGGCTCTGGCTGGCGGTGGCGAGCAACGTGCCATCGCGGGCAAACAGGTGCACGCGGCCATGGGCAAAGCCGGCGTGCACGGCATGGATGCGGATATCCGCCAGCACCCAATCGGTGGGCACGACATTCATGTAGCGGATCGTGTTGTCGAGGCTGTTGCCGCCGGCGTTGGCGCCCATGGCATTGCCCACGCCCGATGGCAGGAAATCCGCCATCACCGCCAGCACCAACCGGTCGATCGGCAGATCGGGATTGTTGGGGCGCACCCACAGCCGGCCAATGCCATCGGCCGAAGGCGGGGCGGTACCGCGATCGCGGCCGAAACTGCCGCTCGCCACCCGCCGGTCCCACTGGCTGTTCATGTCTTCGGGGTCGCGGCTCCAGCGGATCGTCATGTCGGGGCAGGCTTCGGGCGGCGGCACATCAGGCATTTCGGCCCATTGATGGTGCGGGCTGTCGGGCCGGCTGCCCAGCGCGGCGTTCACCGTGATGATTTCCTGGGTGCTGCCATCGGCATGGCGGGCGCGGGTGATCACCCGGGCCTGGCTGTTGTAGTTGCCGGTCACCGGCACGATCACTTCCAGATCGAGCAGCGTGCCGGGGCGGGCATAGCTGAGATATTGCGCCGCCGCCCACACGGTTGGCCGGCCGGTGTGGGCCTCCACCGCAGCCAGAGCGCTGGCCAGGCCCACGCCGCCAAACATGAACAGCCGATCGGGCGGGCCCACACAGAGATTTTTCGGCACCACCATGCGGTAATGGCCGGGCTCGCCGGAAGGCTGGACAGGGATGAACGGATGCACCGGCATCAGCTTTCGATGAAGGCGCGGATGCGATCCGTGAAGGCCGGATCGGCAAAGCGCGAAATCGGTGCGGGCGCGCCGCCGGCATCGGCCAGCAAGGCCGTGGCCCGCACCTTGAGATCCGCACTGTCAGCCGCCACATGCAGGCCGGGCCGCACACCGATATGCTTGGCCGTGGCCAGTTGGTGATCGTTGTTGTGCTCCCCCTGCGCAGCAAGGCGCGGCAGCATCAGGATCGGCTTGCCCGCCTCGATGGCGCTGATGATCGAACCCATGCCGCAATGGGCAACAAACAGCGCACAGGTCTCCACCCGCGTCTGATATTCGGCCAGCGGCAGCTTGCGCACCCAGCGGGCGTGACGGGGTTCATATTCGCCCTTGCCGATCTGGATTTCCACCCCAATGCCGGGATGGGCGGCGGCCCATTCGTCCATGGCGCGGGTCAACCGGTCAAACGGCATCATCGAGCCGACCGAGACAAACACCCCGCTCACAGCACGCTGCCCCAATGCTGCACACGATCGGTGGACAGGTGCGGCCATTGGGTGATCACCTGGCTGCACACGCGGCCGGCCTGCCCGCCCGATCCCGACAACACTTCGCTGTTGGCAATACTGTCCACCCACAGGCTTTTCACCCCGAACGGCCGGGCCAGCGCCGCCGCGATCAGGCCGGGCAGCGCACCGGTGGTGATGATCACCTGGGGGCGAGCGCTGATCAGGATGCGGGCGATATCCAGCGCGGCGGCCGGGATGCGCCACCAATCCGCACGCGACACATCGCGGAATGTGTAGAAGGGCACATCGCCGGCCAGCGTGCGGGTGCTGGGGTCAACGGTGGCCACGCTCACCTGATGCCCGGCCCAGGCTGGCTGCAGCCGCATCAGCTGGATGAAATGGCCGCCGCCCGAAGCGATGGCCAGCACGCGCTTGCCCATGGTGTTTCCCCGTTGCTGGCCATGGCCTTAGGGCGGGTTGCCGGCAAAATCCAGCGGTCAAGCATCCACTGTGGCCATCGCCTCCATGGCCAGCGTGTAGCTGCGCTTGCGATCATCATGGCCGTGCAGGATGTTGACCAGCATCAGCTCATCGGGCGCATATTCGGCGATCACCTGTTCCAGCCCGGCGCGCACGGTGGCCGGGCTGCCGGCCACCACCCGGCGGCTGGCAAAGGCGCGCGCCACATCCGGGCGATCGGCCAGCCAGGCCTGGGCCACATCGGGATCGGGCACCGATATGGATTTGCCCATCAACAGATGCGCAAACATCATGCGCGCCGGCGCGGCAAGGCGGCGGGCCTCCTCATCGGTTTCGGCGCACACTGTCCATACCGCCACCATCAGCTGCGGGCGGGCGCCGGCGTGGCGGGGGGTGAAACGAGCGCGATAGGCGGTGGCCAGCTCGCCCAGCCGCGGCGCGATGAAATCCGCAAGGCAATAGGGCAGGCCCAGATCGGCAGCAAAGCCCACACTGTCGGGCGAGGAGCCGAGCACCCAGGGCTCGGGCGCGTGCGGGCGGCCCGGCAAGGTGGCCGCATAGGCGGCAAAGGGGTGATCGGATGGCAGCGAGTCGTCGAGATAGCCGATCAGCTCGGCCAGCTGCTGGGGGAACTGGTTGGGGGCATATTGGCGGCGATCCTGTTGCAGGGCGACCGCGGTGCGCTGATCACTGCCCGGCGCCCGGCCCAGGCCCAGATCGATGCGCCCCGGATGCAGGCCGGCCAGCAGGCTGAACTGTTCCGCCACCTTCAGCGGCGAATAATGCGGCAACATCACCCCGCCCGATCCCACCCGGATGCAGGTGGTGGCATTGGCGACCGCGCCGATCAGGATTTCGGGTGCCGATCCGGCCAGCGCGGCGCTGGCATGATGTTCGGCCAGCCAGAACCGCCGATAGCCAAGGCCTTCGGCATGGCGGGCCAGATCGATGCTGTTGGCCAGCGCCTGCGCCGGGGTGCAGCCTTCGGGAACCGGGGTCTGATCAAGCACGGAGAGCGGGATCATCGGCGCGCCTTCAGCCGGGCCAGGATGGCGCGGCGTTCATCATCGCTGGCGGTGGGCCAGCGGGTGATCTCCTCCACCGTGCGGCGGCAGCCCTCGCACCAGCCGCGGCGCCGGTTGATGCGACAGACATTGGTGCACGGGCTGGCGACCTGGCTGGCAACGGTCATGACCGGCGCATCCGGCCGGCCTTCAGCAGGTGATAGAGCAAGAGGCCAGTGGGCCCGGCCAGGAAGGTCAGCGCCAGGCAGGGCAGCAACAGCCAGTGCGGCAGGCTGTTGTCCTCCGCTTCCCAGCTGCCCACCCACAGATCGAACACCAGATAATGCACCCAGCCGGCGAGCAGCGCCTGCGGCGAGGCAAGCAGCAGGCGCACGCCCTCCAGGCTGTTGAAGCTGGCGCCGGCGGGCGGGCCTTCCCCTGCCAGACCAGTGGCCAGCAGCGTGACATAGAGGCCGGCCAAGAGCACGGCGATCACCCGTGCCGCCAGCACCGCCTTGGCCCGGCCCAACGGGGCACAGGCCAGCGCCAGCCAGCCGGGCAGCACGGCGGCGCTGGCAATGCTGAAAAGATGGTCGGGCGTCATCGCCAAGCACAGTGGCGGTCGCGCCGGCGATGGTCAAGGCGGCAGCCGTGTGGCAGCATGGCACAAAACAGGGGAGAGATTGCCATGACAATGCGTGCGGTGATGCTGGCCGGGCTGGCCATGCTGCTGGTGGCGGCGGCGCCTGATGTGTTGACCGCGCCGGGCCGGCCCGAAGCGATGGTGAAGCTGGACGACGGCCGCAAGCCGGCCGCGGTGCTGGCGCAAAGCCTGATCCGCCCCGGCGCCCGGGTGATGGATGTGATGGCCGGCCAGGGCTATTACACGGAATTGCTGGCGCGCCATGTTGGGCCGAAGGGCCGGGTGTTTGCCATCGAACCGGTCAGCTACATGGACGATCCCAAGACGGCGCAGGCGTGGGCCGATCTGCAGAAACGGCAGACGAATGTGGAGCTGATCGTAGCGCCCCCCGGCGAGGCCAAGATGCCTGAAGGGCTGGACGCCGCTTTCTTCCACCTCACTTACCATGATCTTTATTGGCAGAGCGAGAAGTTCAAATATCCGCGCGTCGAGGTGGACGCCTACAACGCCCGGCTGTTCGCCGCACTCAAGCCCGGCGGTGTGGTGATCATCATCGATCACCACGGCGTGCCCGGCATGGACAGCCGGTTGCAGGCCGACAAGACGCACCGCATCGATGCCGAGGTGGTGAAGGCCGACATGGCGCGCGCCGGCTTCCGCTTTGCCGGCAGCGTGCCGATCCTGGAAATGGCCGGCGATGATCCCACACGGCTGGTGTTTGATCCGGCGCTGCGCGGGCGCACCAACCGCTTTTACTATCGGTTCGTGAAGCCCTGACCGGTTCAGCCGCTGGCCAGCGCGTCGGCGATCAGCGCGCGGCTTTGGGCAAGGCCATAAAGCGCGATGAAACCGCCCATGCGCGGGCCGCTCTCGCTGCCGATGAGGATTTCATAGAGCGCCTTGAACCAGTCGCGCAGGTTGGCGTAGCCTGCGGCCTTGCCGGCCTCATACACCTCGAACTGAAAGGCTTCCGCATCGGCATCCTCGCCCACGGCGGCCAGGCGGGCGTCCAGATCCTCAAGGGCTGCCGCCTCTGCGGGCGTGGGCGCGCGCCGCCTGAGGCCTGGCACGACGAAATCGCGCGCATAGGCGGCGGCGTGGTGGACCAGCCGATCAAGCAGCTTGTGGGTTTCGGGTGACGAGCCCGGCGCATATTTCTTCACAAAACCCCACAGCCGCGCCGGATCATCGGTGGCAGCGACCGAGGCGAGATTGAGCAGCAGCGAGAAACTGACCGGCAGCGCTGGCGCTGGCGGCGCGCCCTCGTGCACATGGTGCACCGGGTTGCCCAGCCGCTGCTCCAGCGGCTGATCGGGATAGCGGGCGAGGAAATCGGCATAATCCTCGATGGCGCGCGGGATCACATCATAATGCAGCCGCTTGGCCTTCCGGGGGTTCTGGTACATGTAGAGCGCCAGACTTTCCGGCGGGCCATAATCCAGCCACTGCTCGATGGTGAGGCCGTTGCCCTTGGACTTGCTGATCTTCTGCCCCTCGGCATCGAGGAACAGCTCATAGTTGAAGCCGGCTGGCGGATTGCCGCCCAGCGCCCGCACGATCTTGCCCGACAGGATCACGCTGTCGATCAGATCCTTGCCGGCCATTTCATAATCAACGCCCAGCGCCAGCCAGCGCATCGCCCAGTCCACCTTCCACTGCAGCTTGCAATGGCCACCGGTGACCGGCACCGTCACCGTTTCGCCGGTGCCGGGGCGGACATAGGAGACGGTGCCGCCCGCGACGTCGCGGGCGATGATCGGCACCTGCAGCACCGTGCCCAGCACCGGATCAACCGGCAGAAACGGCGAATAAGTGGCGCGCCGTTCGGGGCCGAGCGTGGGCAGGATGATGCCCATCACATCGTCATAATGGGCCAATATCCGCAGCAGCGTCGCATCGAACATGCCGCTGGCATAACATTCGGTGGAGCTGAGAAACTCGTAATCAAAGCCGAAACTGTCGAGAAAGGCGCGCAGCCGGGCATTGTTGTGCTGGCCAAAACTGGGATGGGTGCCGAACGGATCGCGCACGCGGGTGAGCGGCTTGCCCAGGTCTTCGCGCAGCATGTCGGGATTGGGGATGCCGTCGGGCACCTTGCGCAGCCCGTCCATGTCGTCGGAAAAGGCGATCAGCCGCGTCTTCACCCCCGGCGCCATCGCCTCGAACGCGCGGCGCACCATGGTGGTGCGCACCACCTCGCCAAAGGTGCCGATGTGCGGCAGGCCCGATGGGCCATAGCCGGTTTCAAAGATCACCGCGTGGCCAGCCGGCACGCCGCCGGGATAGCGGGCAAGGATCTTGCGCGCTTCCTCATACGGCCAGGCCTTGTTTTCCAGGGCAGTGGTTTGCAGGGTTTCGGTGGTGATGCTCATGGCTTTTGGCTATCGCTTGGCTTTGCCCCCCTCTGGCGACTGACTGGCATGAGTGCAACTGAAACCAGCCAAGACGGCCTTGGCATCCCGGCGCTGGTGGCCAGCCATGCCGGGGTGTGGATCGCCGATGCGCAGGGCCATGTGCGCGGCCTGGGCCGGGGCGAGGCGATCGCGCGCGCCGGCGACAGTCCGCACCTGCTGCTGAATGCGCCGGTCACCGCCAGCCGGCTGGGGCTGGGCGAACTGCCCGGCCTTGATCTGCTGGAATTGTTCGCCTTCCTGTTTCCGGCCTGCTTCGTGGTGCCCACACCGCGCGGGCTGGCCGCCGTGCTGGACATGGCGCCGCCTGCGCATGAGGGCGATGCCGCCTTCCTGCAGCGGGCGGCATCGGCCCTGCTGGCGGTGCCGGGCCGGCCGGACTGGGCGCAGCGCCACGGCGCCTGGACCAGCCTGCAAAGCCTGATTCGCCAGCGCTGGGCCTGGGCGCCGCATCTGGCCCGCCTGATTGCCAAGCCGAAATCGCCGGAACGCCATGTCTTCCAGTTGCTGCCCCGCTGGGAGGAGGCGCCGGCCCGCGCCGCGCCGCGCGTGGTGGTGCTGAACGATGCCGAGGTGGAGAGCGAACTGGCCCGGCTGGTGGGCGCCGGCGCGGAGCAGCGCGAGGGCCAGCGCGCCTATGCCCGCGCTGCCGCCAGGGCCTTTGCGCCCCGGCAGGAGGCGGGCCGGCCCCACATGGTGCTGGCCGAGGCCGGCACCGGCATCGGCAAGACCCTGGGCTATCTGGCACCGGCCGCGCGCTGGGCCGGGCAAGCCGATGGCGCGGTGTGGGTGGCCACCTACACCAAGGCGCTGCAACGCCAGTTGGACGCCGAAACCCAGCGCATCTGGCCCGATCCGGCGGAACGCCGCGACCGGGTGGTGGTGCGCAAGGGGCGGGAAAACCATCTGTGCCTGCTCAATCTGGAAGATGCCGTGCAGGGCGGCTTTGGCGGGCGGGCGGCGGTGTTTGCCCGGTTGGCCGAACGCTGGGCCGAATACACGCGCGACGGCGACATGGTCGGCGGCGATCTGCCCGGCTGGCTGCCGCCGCTGTTTGGCCGCACCAGCTTTGCCGGCCTCACCGATCGCCGCGGCGAGTGTATCTATGCCGCCTGCCCGCACTATCGAAGCTGCTTCATCGAACGGGCGGCGCGGGCCAGCGCCGGGGCCGATCTGGTGATCGCCAATCATGCGCTGGTGATGATCAACGCCGCGCGCGGCCGGGCGGAAGGCGCCGGGCTGAACCGGTTGGTGTTTGACGAAGGCCATCATCTGTTTGACGCCGCCGATGCCACCTTTGCCGTGGGCCTGACCGGGCGGGAGGCGGTGGAACTGAAAAACTGGCTGCTGGGGCCCGAACGCGCCGCCGGGCGCGGCCGGCGGCGGGGATTGGCGGCGCGGCTGGCCGATTGCATCAGCTATGATGATGAGGCCGCGCGCGCGGTGGAGGCGGTGGCCGAAGCGGCCCGCGCCCTGCCCAACGAGGCCTGGGGTGCCCGGGTTGCCGCCGATGCCGGGGACACGGCGGTGGAACGGCTGCTCGCCGCCGTGCGCGCCCAGGTGCTGGCCCGCGCCCCGGCCGACGAGGCCGACAGTCTTTATGGCCTGGAAACCGAAGTGGCCGACGTCTCGCCGCGGCTGGTGGAGGCAGCGGCCGATGCGGCAGCAGCCCTGCAGAAACTGGCACGGCCGATGGCGCAGCTGGATGGCCGGCTGGCGCTGTTGCTGGATGATCCGCCCGATTGGCTGGATGGCAGCGCGCGGGCGCGGGTGGAGGGCGCCCGCGCCGGCCTGCAACTGCGCGGCCAGTTGATCAGCGCCTGGTCGGCGCTGCTCGCCCGGCTGGGCGGGCCGGCCGATCCCGATTTCATCGATTGGCTGGAAATTGCCCGCACCGATGGCCGGTTGATCGATGTCGGCATCCAGCGCCGCTGGCTCGATCCGATGCGGCCGTTTGCGGCCACCGTACTGGAGGCGGCGCACGGCGTGCTCGTCACGTCGGCCACGCTGCGATCCAGGCCGGATGCGCTGGCCGATGATTGGCGCGAGGCGGAACGGCGCACCGGCGCGGCGCAGCTGCCCGGCCCGGCGCTGCATTTTTCCGCCGCCAGCCCGTTTGATTATGCCGCCCAGGCGCGGGTGCTGATCGTCACCGATGTGCGCCCCCGCGATGTGGCGGCGCTGGCCCATGCCTATCGTGCCCTGATCGAGGCCGCGGGCGGCGGCACGCTGGGCCTGTTCACCGCCATTGCGCGGCTGCGCGCCGTCCATGCCCGGCTGGCCGATCCGCTCGCGCGGTCCGGCCTGCCGCTTTATGCCCAGCATGTTGATCCCATCGATACTGCCACGCTGGTTGACATGTTCCGCGCTGAGCCGGGCGCCAGCCTGCTTGGCACCGATGCGCTGCGCGACGGCGTGGATGTGCCGGGCGAATCGCTGCGCCAGGTGATCATGGAAGGCGTACCATGGCCGCGCCGCACCGTGTTGCACGCGGCCAGGCGCGCCGCCGGCGGCGGCAACGCCTTTGATGATCGCGTCACCATGGGCCGGCTGGCCCAGGCCTTTGGCCGGCTGATCCGCCGGGCCGATGATCGCGGCCATTTCGTGCTGCTCGGCCCGGCCGTGCCCAGCCGGCTGCTCGGCGCCTTCCCATCCGGCGTGCCAATCGAGCGGGTGACCCTGGATCAGGCCATTGCGCTGGTGAAGGCGGGCGTGAAGGCCGGGGTGGAGGCTGGCAAAGCCGTGCCCGATGTGCCAAGCCTTGGACCGCAATGAAGACGCTCATCCTCTTGCGCCACGCCAAGTCGGGCTATGATGATCCGCTGCTGCGCGATTTCGACCGGCCATTGAATGACCGGGGCCGCCGCGCCGCCATGAAGGTGGGCCAGTGGCTGGGCGCAGCGATCAGAAAGGGCGAGATGCCCGATCCCACCCTGGTCTTTGCCAGCCCGGCAGTGCGGGTGCGCCAGACGATCGAGGGGCTGGAAGCCGGCATGAGCCGCCCGCTGGCGCCGGTCTATGAGCAGCGCATCTATCTCAGCTCTTCGGCCACCCTCGTGGAATTGTGCGCCGGTTTCTCCGACGATCATGCCCACGCCATGCTTGTGGGCCACAATCCGGGGCTGGAGGATCTGCTGCTGGAACTGGTGCCGCCCGGCGGGCCGTTGCGGGCCGAAGCCGAGCTGAAATATCCCACCGCCGCGCTGGCCCGGCTCGACATCGCCATTGATCGCTGGGCCCAGATCGACGGCGGCCGCGCCGAACTCACCCGCTTTGTCCGCCCGCGCGATCTGGACCCCAGCCTGGGGCCTGACGATTAGAGCCCCATCTCCGCCGCCGCCGCCTTGATCCGGCCCTGCGCGGCGGTATCGCCGGCAAAGGCGGCCAGCGCCTGATCGCGGGCGGTGCGCGCCGCTGCCGCATCGCCCAGCACCTGGCGGGCGCGGATCAGGCGCAGCCAGCCGCCTTCGTCCTTGGGATTGGCCTTCAGCTTTTCGGCCAGGCCATCAACCATGCCGCGGATCATCGCCTGCCGGTCGGCCGGGTTCATGGCCTGGGCGGCCTGAACCTGTTCGCGGCTGGGGCTGGGCATCACGCCGGCGGGCGCCCCGGCCGCGGCGGTGGCAGCAGCGGCAGCGGCCGGATTGGGCTGGCCGGGAACGCTGGCATTGCCCACCGGGCGGGTGGCGGCCAGCCGTGCCGCGATGTCGATCTTCGCCTGTGCCGCCGTCTGTTCGATCACGGTGCGCAGTTGCGGCAGCCACGGCGCATCGGCCGGCGAATCGGCCAGCAGCTTCAGCCAATCCTCGATGGCGCCCGCGCGGTCACCGGTTTCGGCCTTGCGCACGGCAAGGAAATAGCGGGCGCGGGCATCGGCGCCGTCCTGGCTTGCCGCCTTGGCAAAGGCCGCAGCGGCAGCCGGCGTCACCTGGCCGCCGGCTTCCTGCACCAACGCCTCGCCATAGGCGGATTGATAGCCAACGCCATCCGGCTTCAAGGCGATGGCGCGGGCATAGGCCTTGGCCGCATCGGCATAGCGGCCGGTCTGGAAATAGCTCCAGCCCAGCATGCGCCAGCCCTCCGGATCCTGCGGGTTGGCCTGCATCTTCTGTTCAAGGCCACTGATCAGTTGCGCCACTTCGCCTTGGGCTTGGGCCGGCGCGGGCGGCGGGCCGGCAGCAGGGGCGGCAGCCGCCGGAACCGGCGCACTGCCGGCCAATTCGGGCTGCCCCATGTTGGTGTAAAGCGCAGCCGCCGCGAGCGCCACCATGGCCGCCATGCCCAGCGCCAGGCCCGAAAGCGCCTTCTGGCCCATGGTGCGGTCAAGCTCGGGCGGGATGTGGCCGGCGGCGAGCAGGCGTCGGCGGATTTCATTGCGCAGGCCTTCGGCTTCGCCCGGCTGAATGGTGCCGGCCGCCAGCTGCACATCCACATCGGCCAGCTGGTCCTTCAGCACGGCGATCGTGGCGGCACGGGCGTCCACCCGCGCCTCGTGCCGGCGCACCAGCGGGATGGTGAGCCAGGCCGCGGCCAGCGCCGCCATGGCAGTGAGGATGATCCAGAGAGTCATGCAGGGTCCGGTTTCAGCGCAGCCGATCCAGCTCGGCGCGTTCGGCTTCGGAAAGGGGGGCGTCGGCACTGCTGGTCGCCGGCTTGCGGCGCTGCCACAGGGCGATACCAATGGCGCCCAGGATCAGCACCGCGAACGGCCCCGCCCACAGCAGCAGCGTGTCACCTTCCACCGGGGGCTTCAGCAGCACGAAATTGCCATAGCGGGCAACGACATAATCGCGCACCTCGGCATCGGATTTGCCCTTGGCGATCTGTTCGCGCACCAGCAGGCGCAGATCGCGCGCCAGCGGGGCATCGCTGTCGTCAATCGACTGGTTCTGACAGACAACGCAGCGCAAATCCTTGCTGATGGCGCGGGCGCGGTGCTCCTGCGCCGGATCGGGCAGCATCTCATCGGGCAGCACGGCGGCGGCCGGCGCGGCAATCGCCAGCATCGGGGCCAGCATCAGGGCCAGCAGCAGGCGCGTCATGCCTCGGCCCGCAATTGCAGCATCAGCGGCTTGATCTCGCCTTCCCATTGCTCCGGGCTGATCGGGCCGATCTGCTTGAAACGGACCCTGCCCTTCTTGTCCACCACGAAGGTTTCCGGCGCACCCGTCACGCCCAGATCGATGGCGGTGCGGCCCGACTGGTCCATGCCAAGGCCGGCATAGGGATTGCCGAAGCGGGCAAGGAAGGCGCGGCTGTCCTCCGGCTTGTCCTTCCAGGCGATGCCATAGACGGGAAAGCCTTCCTGCGCGATGCGTTCCAGCACCGGGTGCTCCTGCGGGCAGGCGGCACACCAGCTGGCCCACACGTTGAGCAGGCGAGGTTCGCCCTTGAACGTGGCGCTGGCCAGAACCGGTCCATCGATGCCGGGCAGGGCAAATGCGGGCAGCGGCCGGTCGATCAGCTGGCTGGGCAGCGCCTTGGGATCCTGGGTGAGGCCATAGCCCAGAAAGCCGGCGAGGCCGACAAAGGCGATGATCGGCAAGATGAAGAGCAGGCGCTTCATGGCGGGCTTATTCGGCCGGAACCAGAGCGGGCGCAAGAGGGGCCCGGCTTTGCGGCGCGCCAATGCGGAAGCGGCGATCCGATAGGCTGGCCGCACCGCCCAGCGCCATCAGCAGGCCGCCAAACCAGATCCAGCCCACCAGCGGGTGCCAGTAAAGCCGCACCACCAGCCCCTGCCCTTTGGCATCGGACTGGACATCGCCAATCGCGACATATTGATTGCCCAGCAGCGAAACCCCGATGCCGGCTTCGGTCGTCTGGTTGCGGCTGTTGTCATAAAAGCGGCGCTCCGAAACCAGGATGCGTTCGCTGCCGTTCTGGCGCACGGCAAAACGGGCGCGCAGGGCGCGATAATTGGCACCGTCCACCTCCTCGGCGCCCAGCATGGTCAGCTTCAGCGGCCCGGCGCTGGTCGTCTCGCCCGGCCGCATCACCAGGATATGTTCGGCGGCAAAGCTGGTCATCGCCGCGATGCCGGCCGTGGTGAAGCCGATGCCGGCATGGGCAAGCGCCAGGCCGATGGTGGCGGCCGGCGTGGTCCGCACCAGCCGCAGCGAAAAGCCGTTTGGCGACCACCAGCGCCGCGCCAGCACCAGCCCGGCGCCCAGCACCAGCCAGGCACCCAGCGCCAGGCCCAGCGCGGCCACCACCTGCTGCCAGCCCAGCGCCAGCACCAGTCCGGCCAGCAGGGCGGCCGTGACCACCGCCGGCCACAGCAATTTGCGGGCAAGGGTGGCCAGATCATCGCGCTTCCAGGCCAGCATCGGCCCGGCCGTGACCAGCAGCAGCAGCGGCACCGACAGCGGCACGAAGACCAGATTGTAATAGGGCGGGCCTACCGAGATCTTGTTGGCCGGGGCCACCGCCTCCATGATCACCGGATAGAAGGTGCCCAGGAACACCACAGCCGTGAGCGCCATCAACAGCAGATTGTTGACGGTGAGCCCGGCCTCGCGGCTGATGCTGCCGAACAGCGCGCCCGATTTCATCTGGGGCGCCCGCGCTGCAAACAGCGCCAGCGCGGTGCCGGTGGCACCCACGATCATCGCCAGGATGAACACGCCGCGTTCGGGATCAACCGCAAAGGCATGGACCGAGGTGAGAATGCCGGAGCGGACAAGGAAGGTGCCGATCAGGCTGAGGGAAAAGGCCAGGATGGCGAGCAGGATGGTCCATCCGGCCAGGCTGCCGCGCTTTTCGGTGACTATGGCGCTGTGGAGCAGGGCAGTACCCAGCAGCCACGGCATGAAGCTGGCATTTTCCACCGGATCCCAGAACCACCAGCCGCCCCAGCCCAGTTCATAATAGGCCCAGAAACTGCCGAGCGTGATGCCACAGGTGAGCGGCACCCAGGCGGCCAGAACCCAGGGGCGCATCCAGCGCGCCCAGGCCGGATCGGCGCGGCCGTCCAGCAGGGCGGCAACCGCAAAGCTGAAGGTAATCGAAAAGCCGACATAACCCAGATACAGCAGCGGCGGGTGAAAGACGAGGCCGGGATCCTGCAGCAGCGGGTTCAGCTCCGCCCCATCAAGCGGCGCCGGCGACAGGCGGGCAAAAGGGTTGGAGGTGAACAGGGCAAAGGCAAGGAACGCCACCGAGATCATCGCCTGCACGCTGAGCACACGGGCCTGCAAGGTGGTGCGAAGATTGTCACCAAAGCGCGCGATGCCCGCCCCATAAAGCGCCAGCACCAGCACCCACAGCAGCATCGAGCCTTCGTGATTGCCCCAGGTGGCCGCCAGCCGATAGGGCAAGGGCTGGCTGAGGGCGCTGTGATTGGCCACCAGGGCGACCGAAAAATCGGCCTGGCCAAACAGGGTCATCAGGCTGGCAAAAGCAATGGCGATCAGCACGGCCTGGCACGCTGCGGCGCTGCGCCCGAACGCCATCAGCGCCGCATCGCCGCGCGCCGCACCCAGCATCGGCAGCACAGCCTGGGCTGCGGCAACCAGCAGCGCAAGGATCAGGGCGAAATGGCCGATTTCGGCAAGCATGGCAGGGCGAACTCCCGCAGGCCGGCAGCGGAAAAAAGCACAGGCCTGCAATTCTTGGTCTAGCCGATGCGTATCAAGATGCTAGGATTTATCGCAAGACAGCAGGTGGGCATCCGGGGGGATGCGACGGATTGCCTGTGTTGGACGGTCTGGACCGGGGGGAACAGCCAGCGTGACTGCCTATCGCATCGCCATCGTTGGATCGGGCCCGGCCGGCCTGTCGGCGGCGGCGCATGCGGCCCGGCTCGGCCTTTCCCATGTGCTGCTGGAAAAGACCGACCATCTATCGGATACGATCTACAAATATCAAAAGGGCAAGCATGTGATGGCAACGCCATCGCAGCTGATCCTGCGCTCCCCGCTGGATTTCGATGCCGGCAAGCGCGAGGTGGTGCTGGGCACATGGAATGACCAGACCGCCGCCGCCAAGGTGAACGTGAAGTACAAGGCCGAGGTGAAGGCCATCGTGGGCACCGGTGCGCCGATCGAAGGATCGGTGATGAAGATTGTCAGCCGCAAGCGCGATGGCAGCACCGAAACCAAGGAAATCCAGCGCCTTGCCCCGCCCTATCGGCTGACCCTGGCGGGCGGCGAGGAGATCATCGCCGATACGGTGATCCTGGCCATCGGCACCCAGGGCAACCCCAATCTGATGGCCTGCCCCGGCGGCAACCTGCCCCATGTGCAATATCAGCTGGATGATCCCACCGAGTATACCGACGAGCATATTTTCGTGATCGGCGGCGGCGATGCCGGCATCGAGAATGCGCTGGGCCTGTGCGCCGATCCGGCCCAGCACAACACGGTGACCCTGGTCAACCGCTCGGCGGATTTTGCCAACGCCAAGGATGCCAATGTGAAGGCGCTGTTTGCCGCCCGCGACGCCGGCCGCATCAGCATCATGACCGAGACGACCACGAAGGAGATCGAACCCGGCTTCATCACGCTCGATACCCGCGATGGCGAGGTGCGCGCCCGCTGTGACCGGATCATCGCCCGCATGGGATCGGCGCCGCCGCGCGGCTTTGTCGAAGGTTGCGGGGTGGAATTTGCCTCCAACGACCGGTTGGCCTTTCCGAAACTGTCGGCCACCTTCGAATCGACCGCGCCCGGCATCTATGTGGTGGGCGCACTGGCCGGTTACCCGCTGATCAAGCATTGCATGAACCAGGGCCACGACGTGGTGGAGTTCATCAACGGCAATCTTGATCTGAAGCCGGCGGACGAACCGATCCTGGAAGCCAAGTTCGCCGCCCTGCCCAAAGGCCCAGGGGGCGGCCGCAGCGTGGCAGACTGGCTGGAATATCTGCGCACCCGTGTGTCCATCCTCACCGGCATGTCGGCCCTGCAGATGCGCGAGTTCATGCTGGATTCCAGCGTGAAGCTCTATCGCGCCGGCGATGTGATATTCGAACGCAACGCCCCCGGATCTTCGCTGTTCGGCATCGCCGATGGCCAGGTGCTGGTGGAGGTGAACCCCAGCGATCCCTCGATCACCGTGCCAATCAATGCCGGCACCATTTTTGGCGAAGTGGGCCTGATCTCCGGCCGGCGGCGCGGGGCCACGGTGCGCGCTGGGGCCGATTGCATCCTGGTGGAGATCAGCCGCAATGCCGCGCTGAAACTGATGAGCCAGGTGCCGTCGGCAGCGCGCGAGATCACCCGCATCACCACCGAGCGCAGCCTGTTGCAGATCTTCAAGTCAGGCCTGGCGCCGGCCGATCTGGTGGATGTGATCGCCGCTGCCAAGGTGGAAACCGTGCGCGCCGGCCAGGCCATCATCCGCGAGGGCGAACAGGGCGATGATATCTTCATCATCCGTTCGGGATCGATGGTGGTGGAGAAATCGATCGGCGGCAAGCCCGTGTTCCTGAATTATGTGCCGGCCGGCAGTTTCGTTGGCGAAATGGGCGTGATCGATGGCGGCCCGCGCACGGCAACGGTGCGCGCAGCGGTGAAGAGCGACGTGATCCGCCTGGCCGGTGAACCGTTCCGCGCCCTGCTCGCCGCCCAGCCGCAATTGCTCGACAAGCTGCGCGGCGAGATGGCCAACCGCACCCGGCTCAACAATTTCATCGAATCCAAAAAGGACAGTTTTTCCAGCGTGGTGGACATGTACACCGGGGTGGCCAATTTCCTGGTGGAGCAGGGCGTGGGCGAAGCCACCGACGTGCTGCTGATCGACGAGAAATTGTGCGTGGGTTGCGACAATTGCGAGAAGGCCTGTGCCGACACCCATGATGGTCTGTCGCGGCTGGATCGCGAGGCCGGGCGCACCTATGCCCATCTGCACGTGCCAACCAGTTGCCGCCACTGCGAACATCCGCACTGCATGGCCGATTGCCCGCCCAACGCCATCCACCGCGGCCCCACCGGTGAAGTCTATATCGACGACACCTGCATTGGCTGTGGCAATTGCCAGCGCAACTGCCCCTATGGCGTGATCCGCATGGACAAGGTGCCGCCGAAAAAGCCTTGGCTGCTGAGCTGGTTCCTGTTTGGCAGCGGCCCCGGCCCGGGCGAACCCAGCCACAAATGGGCCAAGAAGGCAGATCCCGCCTATGCCGAAAAGGCCAAGAAGGCGATCAAGTGCGACATGTGTTCGGGCCAGGAAGGCGGCCCGGCCTGCGTGCGCGCCTGCCCCACCGGGGCCGCCATCCGTGTCTCCCCCGAACAATTCCTGTCGGTCGCGCTGATGGCGCGGGAGGGCAAGTGATGGCCAGCACGGCACCCACCCGCAAGGCGATGACGGGGAAGGCCGTCACCCGCGCCCCGCGGGACACGGCGCACGAAGGCTTTCTGAACCACAGGCGGGCGCGCTGGGCCAAGGTGGCCGGCATCATCAGCCTGGTGGCCTTGCTCGCCTACATGCTCACCGATCCCACCCCGCGTCACAACGGGGGCACCTGGCTGGGCTACACGCTGGGCAGCATCGGTGCCGGCATGATCGTCTGGCTGTCTTTGCTGGGGGTGCGCAAGCGGGTGATCGGCGCCAGGCCCTTCAGCCTGAAGGGCTGGACCAGCGCGCATGTGTATCTGGGGCTGTCGCTGATCGTGATCGGCACGCTGCACACCGGGTTCCAGCTCGGCTGGAATGTCCACACGCTTGCCTGGGCGCTGATGATGATCGTCATCCTTTCGGGCCTGTGGGGCATCAGCCTTTATGCCACGGTGCCGGAACGGCTTTCGGCCAATCGCGGCGAGGTGACCCAGCAGCAGATGCTGGAGGCCATCCGCACGCTCGACCGGCAGATGGATCTCGCCGCCCAGCCGCTGGGCGCCGATGATGCCGCGCTGGTGCGGATGAGCCTTGAGCAGTGCCGCATCGCCGGATCGCTGGGGCAGCGCCTGTCGGGCAATTATACCAGTGATGGCAACGCGCTGGCGCTGGCCGCCATTTCCGAAAAGGTGATGGCCGGCATGCGCAGCGGCCGCAGCGATGAACGCTTGCAACAGATCCAGTTCCTGCTGGAACGCAAGGAGGCGGCGCTAGCCCAGACCAGACGCCATATCCGCATGAAGGCCCAGCTGGAACTGTGGCTCTATATCCATGTGCCGGTGACGGTGGCGCTGCTGGCGGCGCTGTTTGCCCACATCATCTCCGTGTTCCTCTATTGGTGAGGCGGGCATGAGCTTCATCATCCGCCAGTTGACCAAGCGCGCCGACGGCGGTGACATCATCCGCACGCGCACCCTGGTGCAGGCCGAAATCAGCATCGGGCGCGGCACCGATTGCGACATCCAGCTGCCTGATCTGGCGGTGATGCTGCGCCACGCCCGGCTGGTGCGCATTGCCGCCAACCGGGTGAGCATCGAGACCACCGGCGGCGTGCCGGTGGAGGTGGGCGGCAAGTTCGTCACCCGCGCCGATCTTGATCTTGGGGACGCCCCAACGGTGGATATCGGCCCGTTCCGCCTGTCGCTGAGCGCGGGCGAGGACGGCGCGGTGGCGATCACGGCCGAACGGGTGATCCCGCCGATCGAAACGGCCGATGCGGGGCAGGAAGTCTCCATCTTCTCGCTGGCCGGCGCCATGCCGACCCGGCGGCGGCTGGCCTGGGCGGGCGCGCTGGTCGTGCTCATCGGCCTGTTCCTGATCCCGCTGCTGCATTTCATCGGCGAAAGCCGTGCCATCCTGCCGAAAGCCATGTTGGCCGAAGCCGCCCGCCCCGTCACACCAGGCCAGGCCTTTGGCGATGGCCGTCTGCATGCGCCCACGGCGCGGCCGGCCGCCGGCGGTGGCTTTGCGCCCGACGAAGTCTGGTCAACCGGCGCCCTTTCCAATGCCCATGCCAGCCTGTCCAACAATTGCGGCGCCTGCCACACCCAGGCCTTCGTGAGCGTGACCGACAGCGCCTGCGAGGCCTGCCACACCAAATCCGCCCTGCCCGATCATGCCGCCCCGGCGCGGCTGACCCGGGGCCGGCAGCCGGAAACCGGCGTGATGGCGGCCGCGCATAGCGCCTTCAACCTGCCGGCCGGCCGCTGCACCAGTTGCCACAAAGAGCATGAAGGCGAAGCCACGGTGCTGACCGTGGCCGAACAATTTTGCACCGATTGCCATGGCGGCTTGAAGGGGCGGCTGCCCGATACGGCGGTGGCCGATGTGCCGGGCTGGGCCAGGCATCCGGATTTCCGCGCCACGCTGGTGGCCACGCCATCGCTTGACCAACCGGTGTTTGCGCGCACGGCGCTGGCCGGCGCGCGCGAACGCTCCGGCCTGATCTACCCGCACGACATCCACCAATCGGCCACCAACGCCGTGGCCAACATGGCCCAGAAACAGGGACTGAAACGGGCCAGCGACGGCAGCCTGCCCTGCGCCTATTGCCATGTGCCCGATGCCGACAAGCTGCGCTTCAAGCCGATCGACATGGAGGCCAATTGCGGTGCCTGCCATGATCTGGCCTTTGCCCGCGACGGTGACACGCTGCGCACCTTGCCCCACGGCAAGCCCGCGCAGGTGGCCGGCATCATCCGCGATTTCTATCTGAGCCAGGCGGTGGCGCCGCGCGCCGGCGTGCAGCGCATCGCCTTTGAACGCCGCCCACCGGGCCGCATGGTCGAACTGGAAGCCCGGCAATTGCAGCTGGCCTCGATCGGCGATGCCCAGGGACGGGCAAAGGCCGCCGTGGTGGGGGTCTTCACTGGCAAGGGTCTGTGCACCGATTGCCATGTGATCAGCGACACCGGCGCGGCCGATATCACCCGCCGCTTTGCCATCGCCCCGGTGACGATCAATGATCATTATCTGCCGCAGGGGCGGTTTCCGCACGGCAAGCACCAGAGTTATGACGGCAAGACCGGCGAAGCCGCCTGCGTGGCCTGCCACACCGGCATCATGAAATCCCGGGCCGCCACCGATGTGAACATCCCTGGGGTAGCGAACTGCCGGGAATGCCATGGCGCGCCGGCCAAGGCGCTGCTGGCCAACATCGCCAAGGCCGGGGACAGTTGCGAGACCTGCCACGGCTATCACGATGGGGTGGTGCCGCCCGGCCGCGCGCTGCCGGCCGGCCATGGCGGCCCGGCGCGGGTCGCCAGCGCCACCCGGCAACGCCCCCGGCAAGCAGGGTTTGGCGGCTGACGACAGGCACGCCTTGCGGCGTGACGCAGCTTGCGTCACCATTGGCCGTTACTGCGTATCTGGAGCGTGAGGTGCTGCCGCTTGAAGGCCGCAGCAGACGAGGGCTGTAACATGCTGGTTGCCCAGGTGACCGATATTCATCTCGGCTTTCAGCCGGATGATCCGGCCGAAATGAACCGCAAGCGGTTCGACGAGGTGATTGCGACGCTGCTGGCGATGAACCCGCGGCCGGACCTGCTGCTCGCCACCGGCGATCTTACCGAACACGGCACGCTGGCCGCTTACCAGACGCTGAAATCCATCACCGACCGACTGCCCTTTCCGGTGCATTTCGCCCTGGGCAATCACGACAACCGGGCCAATTTCCGCACCGTGTTTCCCATGGTGCCCACCACGGCCGATGGCCTGGTCCAATATGATTTCGTGCATGGCCCGCTGCGCTTCGTCGTGCTCGACACGCTGCTGGAAGGCCATCATGGCGGGGCATTTTCGGCGGGCCAGGCGGCGTGGCTGGATGAACGGCTGGCGGGCGATGCGCGGCCCACCGTGCTGGTATTGCATCACCCGCCGATCGAAACCGGCAACGGCTGGATGACCGAGGATCTGGATGCGCCCTGGGTGCAGCGGCTGGCCGCCGTGGTGCGCCGCCACCCCCAGGTGATCCGCATGATCACCGGCCATCTCCACCGCGCCATTGTCACCGGCTGGCACGGCACCACTTTGGCGGTGTGCCCTTCATCGGCGCCGCAGGTGGCCATCGATTTCCGCAGCATCGATCCCGAAGACCCTGACGGGCGGGACATGATCGTGGCCGAAACCCCCGGCTTTGCCGTCCACTGGTGGACCGGCCAGGATCTGATCACCCATTTTGGCAGCGGCGGCGACCATCCGGTGCTGGCCCGCTACAATGCGCGCATGCAGCCAACCGTGCAGCATATCGTGGCGGAACGCACCGGCGCGCATTGAGCCGGCCCGCAGACCGGCGCGGTCACACCCGCATCGGCATCAGCACATAGAGCGCCCGGGCGTCGTCACCCTCGCGGATCAGGGTGGGGGCCGACGCGTCCGAGAGGTGGACATCCACGCTGTCGCTGCGCACCTGGCCCAGGATATCGAGCAGATAGCGGTAATTGAAGCCAACCTCGAGGTCGCTGGCGGCATAATCGGCGGCCAGATCCTCTGAAGCGGTGCCGTTTTCCGGGCTGGTGACCGACAATGTCACCTTGTCCCGGCCCAGCGCGAGCTTGACCGCGCGCGTCTTCTCGGTGGTGGCGATGGCGGCCACCCGGTCCACGCCTTCGGCCAGCGATTTGGCATCGATCTTCAGCAGCTTGTCGTTGGCTGTGGGGATCACGCGGCTGTAATCCGGGAATGTGCCATCGATCAGCTTGCTGGTGAGAGTGGAATCGGCCGAAAAGCGGAAGCGGATCTTGGCGGGCGACAGGCTGATCTCCACCGGTGCGTCGGCAGCCATCTCGTCCAGCAGCTTGCGCACCTCCCCCACGCATTTGCGCGGCACGATCACGCCCGGCATCTCGGCGGCGCCGGCCGGCAGGTCCAGCTCGATGCGGGCCAGTCGGTGGCCATCGGTGGCCACCCCGCGCAGCCTTGGCGCCGGGCCGGTGGTGGCATGCATGTAGATGCCGTTCAGATAATAGCGGGTTTCCTCGGTGGAAATGGCAAAGCGGGTGGCGTCGATCAGCTCCTTGAGATCGGCGGCCGACAGGGTGAAGCGCACCGGCAGATCGGTTTCGGCAATCACCGGGAAATCATCGCGCTTCAGCGTGGCCAGGCTGAACCGGCTGCGCCCTGCCACCACGCTCATCCGCTCACCGGAAACGGCCAGTTCCACCTGCGCGCCTTCCGGCAACTTGCGCGCGATATCGAACAATGTGTGGGCCGAAACCGTGGTGGCGCCGTTCACGTCGATGGCAGCGGCAATGGTTTCCACCACTTGCAAATCAAGATCGGTCGCCATCAGCCGCAGGCCGTCACTGCGCGCCTCGATCAGCACGTTGGACAGGATGGGGATGGTGTTGCGACGTTCAACCACCGACTGGATATGGCCCAGGCACTTCAGCAAGGTTGCGCGTTCGACGGTGGCCTTCATTCCGATCCCTGTGCAAAATGGGTTGTGGCGGGATCACTATAACCGTTCAGGCGCAGCGCGGTAGTGGCGAAGTGCAGCCAAAACGCCGATAAGCATGGCCCATGGATCTGATTCTCGCCCGTCACGCCGAAACCGTGTTCAACGCCGCCGCCCGCATGCAGGGCCACATGGCGCACACCCCGCTCACCCGCGCCGGCATCGCCCAGGCCGAAGCCATGGGGGCCGCGCTGCGCGGTGTGCTGGGGGAAGCCCCCGATCTTGATCTGTGGGTGTCGCCATCGGGCCGCACCCAGCAGACCGCCGCGATCATCGGCGAGCATCTGGGCCTGGATTTCTTCCGCTGGCGCAAGGACGAACGCCTGCTGGAAATCGATGTCGGCCAGTGGGAGGGGCGCTGGTATCAGGACATCGTGGCCGAACTGGGCCGGCCGATCGTGGATGCCGACCGCGGCCTGTTTTGCGAGCCGCCACCGGGCGGGGAATGGTTTCCCGCCATTGCGGCGCGCCTGCGCAACTGGCTCGATGGGCTCGATCCCGCCCGCCCGGCCCTGGTGATCAGCCACGGCATCACCGCCGGGGTGCTGCGCGGCCTGCTGGTGGGCGGGGAGGATTGGCACGGCGTGCCGGTGGCACCACGGGCACCACAGGGCACGGTGTTCCGCATCCGTGAAGGGCGCGAAGAGCTGCTGCATATCGGCACCGGTGCCGCCGTGACCCGCGTCGCCTGATCATTGCCGCCATGCAGCACGAGCCGGAGCGCATCATCCACAGCCCCGCCGCCATCAGCGACCCGCCGGCGCCGGTGCGGGCAGGCGCGCATCGCCTGCACCTGCTGATCGTGGAGGGCGATCCCGGCCCGCTCACCACGCTGGTGCCTGAACTGGAGGCGCTGGGCTGCGTGGTGCGCATCGCCGGTGACTGGCCCGACACCATGCGCATCCTCCAGACCGAACGGTGCAACGTGGTGGTGGCCGGGCGCACCGGCGGGCCGCTGGACGGCATTGATCTGTGCCGGCGGGTGCGCGGGCTGGAGCGCCATGTCCATGTGATCCTGGTGGCCGATCGCGAGGACGAGGCGGCCAAGACCGAGGCGCTGGATGCCGGCGCCGATGATCTGTTGCAGCAGCCATTTTCCGGGGTGGATCTGGCGCTGGCGATCACGTCGGCCCGGCGCATCGTGGCCATGCAGCAGGATCTGCAGGTGCAGAACCGGGCGCTGGCCGCCGCCCGGGCCGAGGCTGACCGGCAGCTGGAAGCGGTGCGCCACAGCCTGCAGGCCGCTGCCGTGCTGCAGCGCGGCCTGCTGCCGCCGCCCATCCGCAGCGGGCCGTTCAGGCTGGAAAGCCTGTTCATGCCATCGCAGGAAATCGGCGGCGATGTGCTGGGTGCCCAGCAATTGCCCAATGGCAAGCTGCTGTTCTTCAATCTGGATGTGGCCGGCCACGGCGTGCCGGCGGCGCTTGAGGCCTTTGCCCTGCACAGCCGGCTGGCCTTTCCGCCGCCCGACACGCCCGAACGGCTGGCGCTGGTGGCGGACCGGCTCAACGCCGAACTGCTCAGCCGCGATGGCAGCAGTGCGACCCTGGTGATCGGCCTGCTCGATCGCGATGGCATGGGCGTCACGCTGCTGCGCGCCGGCCATCCGCCGCCGCTGCTGGTGCCCCGCCATGGCGATCCGCGCTTCCTGGAGGTGGGTGGGCTGCCGCTCGGCCTGTTCCCGCTCACCAAACAGCCCGTGGTTTCACTCGGCATGGCACCGGGAGACCGGCTGCTGATCTATTCCGACGGGCTGACGGATGGCGATGGCGAGGCTCCCAGCCTGGGCACCAGCGGGCTGGTGGCATTCTGGGCCGAGAAAAAAGCGCTGCCGTTGACCGTGGCCATGGCCCAGTTCGAAGCCACCATCACCCGGATCGCGGCCGACCAGCCGCCGGCGGATGATCTGTCGCTGATGATATTGGAGTGTATCTGAACGCCCCTGCGGCCGTTAACCAGCCGGGTTGATGGACAATCGCCGGTTTTTCGCCCTAGGATCACGGAAACAGGCGCGTGATTGGAATGAAGATCATGACGAATTTTGGCCCCGCTCGGGGCTTGGCATCAGCATGATGGTGGGGGTCAGGCAGGAGGGTGATATCCTGTGGGTGCGCCCGTACGGGCCGCGGCTGGATGCCGCTGTCACCCCGGCGTTCAAGACGGCGGTGAGCAATGCCATCACCGAAGCGCCACGGGTGACCATCATCAATGCCACTTCGCTGAACTTCGTTGATTCCACCGGGCTGGGTGCCATTGTTGGCGTGATGAAACAGATGCGCAGCGATGGCACGCTGGCCATTGTCGGCGCCTCCCCCAATTTCGCCCGGCTGTTGGCAATGACCGGGCTTGATCAGGTGTTCCGCCTGTTCCGCGACATGGGTCAGGCCGAAGCCGCCCTGCTGAAACGCGCCGGATGATGATGCGCCACAACATGACGGCCGCTGCCACCTTCGTCGATGTCCGGCGATTGGCGGAAGCGGTTCGTCATCATGGCGCGGCGCTGGGCATGGCGGATGCCCAATTGTTCGAACTGGAACTGGCGCTGGTGGAGGCGGCCAACAATATCGTTGCCCATGGCGACCAGGAGCCCCCGGCCGGCGCCATCGCCCTGTATCTGGAAGATCCGGCCCAGTGCCGGGGCGCGGTGGTGATCGAGCTTCACGCCGCCGGCAAGCCGGTGGCGATCATGCTGCCCGCGCCCGAAGCGATGCCCGACAGCCGCGCGGAACGCGGCCGCGGGCTGTTGCTGATCCGCGCCTGCGTGGATGAATTCGCCTATGAGCGGCGCGACGGCATCAATGTCTGGCGGCTCAAGAAGCACCTGCCGTGATGGGCTGGCTTTTCACCGTGCAGGCAATATTGTTGTAATTCAGCCGGTCACAGATGGTCTTTGCCTGCCCCAGGCTGCCCACCGGGCCGAGTTCAAGGGCAACGGCGGCGCCGGTATCCCGCATCCGGGCCGAAAGGCCGATCGCATCGGGCGCATTGGCACGGGCACTGTCCCACAGGTCAGCGGCGGCCGAGGGCGATGGGGTTTGCCCCAGATCAAGGGTGATCGCCGCCGGCAGGGGGGCAGCGGCCAGGCGCGGCGCGGCAGCGGCAGCGGCCGGCAATGGCGCGGCGGGATGCAGCCAAGCCTCCACCTGCCAGATCAGCCAGCCCGATGCCACCAGCCCGGCGATGATCGCCACATGGCCACGCACCCCCGACGCCGTGCCGTCGTCGCTCATCTATCCGTCTCCCCGGTGAACAGCGCGGGCCGCCAGCCGGACGCACGGACGAGGCGGCCGAAGGCGGCATTGTTGAACAGCACCAGCCCGCCATTGGCAATCAGGCTGCCGGGCGTGTGGCTTGTGGGATACTGGCCCTGCTGGGCCAGCCACAGCCGCACCGCCGCATAGGCGATGGCCAGCAGGCCAAGGCCGATCAGGATTTGATGCAGCCGCACCAGGGCGCGCGGGTTGGCTGGCGGCGCCAATGGCGCAAAGGGCTTGCCGCGCAGCACCTGCCACAGCGCCTGCAGCGAAAGGGCAAAACCGGCCACGGCCTGGGCCCGGCCAACATGGGCCGATCGGCCCCACAGGCCGAACATCAACGCCAGTTCCAGAACCATCAGGAACGGCAGCAGATGGGCAAAATAGGCCAGGCCATAATCATTGACCGGCGCGACGCCGCTGAACAGGTGGATGATCGGCACCAGCACCAGCACGGCCAGCCACAGGCCCGACAGGCTCTGCCAGAAGCCCGACAGATAGATCAGCCGCTGGCGCAGCGAGAGCCCGCCGCCAAACACGGGATTGTCGCGGATGAAGATATCCAGACTGCCATAGAGCCGTTTCCAGCGGCGGGCAGCCCAGGTGCCGAAATCCGGCGCCGCCAGCATGCAGGATTGGATGGCGGGGTGCATGATGCTCTTCCAGCGCCGCGCCCGGTCCTGATGCAGCATGATGGTCGAATGCAGATCATCAGCGACATGGTGGCGATAGGGCGTGAACGCGATCGCCTGGGCGGCCTGCCAGCGCGCCTGGGCGGCCAGCGCCTCGGCCCGGGCCTTGCCGCGCCGGCGTCGCCCGCCGGCCGCAGGCGCCACAGGGGCCGCGCGCGTCACCCGCTGGGTCCACGCCCGCAGCGCCACCGACATGATGGCTTCGCGGCGGTGGATGGAGGCCGCGCCGCAGCTGACACCCGCATTCAGCCGGCCATGGCGTGGCTGCACGATATCATGAAACAGCCGCGCTTCGGCGCTGAACGGATCGGCGCCAACCGTGACCGGGCCCGTGACCAGCCCGGCAAGCCAGGCAGCCAGCCGGCCCGGCAGGCCAAAGCGCCGGCGCCAGTTGGCCGCCAGGGTTTCGCGCGGCGGATCGTGCCGGAACCACAGCGGCGTTTGCACGAAGGCCACTTCGGGATCGCGGAAATGGCCGAGCGTCTGTTCCAGAAAGCCAGGAAACAGCAGCGTGTCGGCATGGCAGATGATGAGGAAATCGCCGTTGCTGTTTTCGAGGCCGTGGCGCAGGTTGCCAGCCTTGAAGTCGCTGTTGTCCTGGCGTTGCAGGCAATTGGCACCTTCGGCCGCAGCCAGCGCGGCAACTGCGGGCCGGGCGCCATCGTCCAGCACATGCACCAGCACCGACACGCCGGGCGGCACGCGCAGCTGGCGAGCGGCCCGGATGGTGTCGCGCAGCAGGTCCACCGGCTCGGCCCTGGTGCAGATAAACACATCCACCGCAATCCGCCGCTGCGGGTCGATCGCGGCCGGATCACATTCGCCGACGCTGGCCGGTGGCGGGCGCAGACGCACCTGGCCCTGATCCCACAGCGCGTGGACGAACAGCAGCAGGCCGACATAGGCGAGGGTTTCGGCCACGGCCATGGGCACCGCCAGCCAATAGGCATCGGCATTGAGCGAATGGGTCCAGCGCCAGCCGAGATACCACCCCCCCAGCACGATGGCCGTGATGGCCAGCGCCTGCCACATGGCCATGATCGGCCCGCTGGTCACCAGCGGCGGCGGTGGCTGGCCGGGATCCCGATGGATGCTGAAGGAGACTGGTGCGGTGGCGGCCATCGGGACACGGAATGAGGATGAACGGCAATCTAACAAATGGCACCATCGCCACAAGCCGGAAATGCCCGGCCAAGGCAGATGGGCAGCAAGAGTGATGCGAAAGCGGGGCAACCCGCAGCCATTCTTGTCTGGCAGGCAGAAGAATTGATGTTAACATTATATTAGGCACGGGGCGCTGTTGGCGGCCGCCGGGCCGGTGTGGCAGGAGATGGGCGGTCATGCGAGGGACCGGGCATATCAGGCGCCAGAGGCAGACGTGCGGCTGACCGTTGTCGATCTGCGCGTCACGGTGCTGCTGGCGGCCGCCATGGCGGTCCTCATGTCTGTCATCCTTGTCTATCAGTGGCGCAGCTATCGCGACGTGTTTCGCGGCATGGGCCTGTGGAGCGCGGCGCCGGCGCTCATCTTCGTGGGTGGCACGCTCTATGCGTTTCGCGACACGATGGCCTTCGCGCTGTTGCCCCCCGCCGGCGCCGGCCTGATCTTCACCGGCCTGGCAGCCTATGCCACGGGCACGCGGCAGTTTCTGGGCGAAACCGCGCCGCGCTGGCCCTGGGTTATGCTGGTCGCCGCGGTGGCGGCAATGTGGGTCTTTACCAGCATCAGCCCCAGCATGGTGGCGCGGGCGTGGATTCTGGCGATCATGATCTGCGCCTTGGCAGGGGAGACGATTGCGGCGCTGTGGAGCCACCGGCGCAACACATTCACCGGCGGTTTCCTGCTGATCGGGCTGGCGCTGGTGGCGGTGCTGATGCTGGTGCGGGCGGTGATGATCAGCCTGCCCGGCCAGCACGCCGGCCTGGCCGGCCTGATGATCACGCAGATGGTCTATCTCGCGGTCTACGGCCTGCTGCTGTTCTGGCTCACCATCGGTTTCGTGCTGCTGGGCGAAGAAGGCGTGCGCAACCACGTCGAACATCTGGCCCTGCACGACCGGCTGACCGGCGCCCTGACCCGCGGCGCCCTGATGGACCGGGGGGCAGCGGAGGCCGGCCTGTTCCTGCGACAGGGCCGGGCGTTTTCGGTGCTGATGCTGGATCTTGACCATTTCAAGCAGGTGAATGACCGGTACGGGCATCTGGCCGGTGACCAGGTGTTGCGGGCCTTTGCCGATCATGTGCGGGCCACCCTGCGCCGGCACGACGCGTTCGGCCGCTATGGCGGTGAGGAATTTGTAGTGATCCTGCCGGTGACCGGCCGGGACGAGGCGCTCACGGTGGCATCGCGCATCAACGCCAGGCAGGATCAGGAGCAGCACCCGCGGGTGACAGTGAGCATCGGTGTGGCAAGCTGCGAAGCGCCTGCGGCCGGCAAGGATCCGGCGCTGCTGTTCGAACAGCTGCTGCGCGACGCCGATACCGCCCTTTATGCCGCCAAGGCGGCCGGCCGCAACCGGGTGCTGCACCACGGCCAGCTTGACCAGCGCCTGCAACCGGCGGCCTGAACCCGCCACCTGCGATCTGCCACATATCCGAATGATAAGGATTGCCGCCGTCTGCGCGGATGGTTAACAGATCATTGTGCACGGGCGCATGAAATTGACGAATTCGAACGATAACGAGGCTGGGTCGATGCGGGTGCTGTTGATCGAGGACGATGACACGCTGGCACGTTCCCTCACCCTGGCATTTGGCAAGGCCGGCATCGACACGCAGCGCGCGGCCGAAGCCAAGGCCGGGCTGGAGCTGGCGCGATCGGCGCAATATGATGCCATCATCCTGGATCTGATGCTGCCCGACAGCAATGGCCTCGACATGCTGCGGCTGGCCCGGGCCTACAAGGTGCAGCAGCCGGTGGTGATCATTTCCGGCCATGCCGAAACCAGCACCAAGATCGCCTGTCTCAATGCCGGTGCGGATGATTATGTCGTCAAGCCGTTTGAAACCGGCGAACTGATCGCGCGGTTGCATGCCTTGCGGCGGCGGTCGCAGGGGCACAGCCAGGCGATCGTGACGGTGGGGCCGATCACCATCGATCTGGCGTCGCACCAGGTGTGCGTGGACGGCAAGCGGGTGGCGCTGACGGCCACCGAGTTCAAGCTGCTGGAGCTGATGGCGCTGCGCAAGGGCAAGACCCTGCCCAAGGATTATTTCGTGCTGCACCTGTATGAAGGCCGCAAGAAACCCGATTCCAAGATCATCGACGTGTTCGTGTGCAAGATCCGCCGCAAGCTGCACGAGGCGGGTGCCCCGGAATCGGGCCATATCGCCACCATGTGGGGCATGGGCTATGCCCTGCAAGACAAACCGGGCGACGCGGCGGCCTGAAGGGCCGTGGCTATCGCGCGGCGGCGGCCTGGCCGGCCAGCAGCCACAGCGCGCTGGCATAATAATCAAGGCCCATCGGCAACGCGGCGCCTGACAGCCGGCCGCTGAGCGCCAGTTCGACCACGCGCAACGCGCCCGGCGAAAGCAGTTCCGGCGAGGTGACGCCGGTGGCGACATTGATGCTGGCCGGGATGCCGCGCCCATTGGCCTGCGCCCGCAGCCACCAGGCCCGGATGCCGCGCAGCGCCTGATCACCGGCACGGCGCGACCACAGCAGATACAGCGGGATGCGAATGGCATCATAGCCAAAGGTGGGCGGCCGATCCGGGTCGCTCCACAGCCGGCCACCCTGATCAACACGAAGCCAGTCCACCGGCAGGTCAGCCGGGCCGAAATGGCCCTCGCGCACGATCCGCAAACATTCGTCGCGCAGTTCTGGCCAGGCCGAGCGCGGTTCCAGCCGGGCAAACAGATCCAGCGCCGGAAACACGAAATAGGAGGGATTGACCGTGATCGAATCGACGAAGGAAAAACCGTCGAGCCCGGGGAGCAGCAACAGGCGGCCGCCAAAGCGGCGGACCAGCCGGCCGATGATGTCGGCCCGGATGCGGCGCGAGATTTCGGCATAGGCCGGCAGTTTCCAGCGGGTGGCTGCCCGCTGCAAGGCATAGGCCATCAGCAGATCGCCGTCGGTGGCGTTGTTGCGGTCAATGACGCCCTTCACCGGATCAAAGCGCCAGGCAAACAGCGCCACGTCCTTGCGGGCCAGGTTCGCGCTGGTCCAGGCCCAGATGCGATCAAAGGCTTCGCGGTCATTGGCGCTTTCGGCCAGCAACAGCGCATAGGATTGGCCTTCGGAATGGCTGATGCCGCCATTGCCGTTGTCCACCACCCGGCCGTCGCTGCCGACAAAGCGGGCCTTGAAGGCCAGCCATTCGGCATCGGGCGTGGCGGCGGCCACAGGGGCGACAGCCGTGCTCACGCCGGCCGCGCCCACAAGCGCGAGAAACCGCCGCCTAGAAGCCAAATTTGAACACCAGCGCATCGGCGGCGCCGTCATCAAGATGAACGGCGCGCATGGCAGGATCGCCGCCCTGGCTTTGCAGCCAATGGGTATAGAGCCCTTCCAGCACCGCGGCAAAGGCCTGGCGCCAGGCGCTGGCAGGCGCATGACTGCCCGGGAAGGCGCGGTGCAGGATGAACAGGCCCTGATCATTCACCACCAGTTGCACCCGGCCCCAGCCGATGCCCTGCCACACGGCATTCAGCGCCTGCTCCAGTTCGGGCACCGTTGCGCTGGGGCCGGGCTGCAACTGGCCGGCCATGCGGATGCCGATCTGGCGGAAAAAGCCGCCGGCTTCCTCGGCGGCGAAATTCTGGAACAATTCGCCGGCCAGGCAATCCAGGAACAGCCGCCATTGCGGATCAAAGGCGCGGGCCGCCAGATAGGCGAGATCCTGGTCACGCGGGTCGGCACCGGCAGCTTCGGGTGCATTCATCATCTTCACTTCCCAATATTGAATTGCCGGCGCAGGAAGATGCCGGCGCGGAATTCGGAGAAGGCGCCAAAGGTATCGAGTGACAACAGCCCACCCAGCGACGTGGCCCGCTGGATGCGATATTCACCGCTGACCCGCGAGGCAATCCCGAATCCGGAGCGGCTGGTGCCAAGATAGAAGGCCGGCACCGCATCATCCAGCAAAGACAGGCTGACCAGTTGGTTCTGCTGGGTGGCAAAACCCGGGAAATAGGGCGCCGGATCCTCGCTGAACGACTGAACGCCGGGGGTTACGTTCAGCGAGAATCGCCAATCATCGCCCGCGCCCAGATAGTTGATCGGCAGGCCGATGGCGACGAACTGCTGCGGGCTGAAATAGCCACCGTGACCGAGGGTGAAATAGCGCAGGTTGCGCTCGAAGCTCTGGTAATTGACGTTCATGCCGATCTGGAGCCGCCGGTCGGTCTCGTTGATCAGCCGCCAATAAAAGCCGCCGTTGACCTCGATCGAATCATTGTCAGGGACGTTGCGGCCGGTGAAGCGGCGGAAGGAGCCATCGAGATAGCCACCCACGCTGCCCCCGGTGACAGACACGCCGATGTTGGCCGCATTGCGCCGCACCCCGCCCGATGCGATTCCGGTGACCGGATCAAGCGTGCCCGCCCACGACAGCACCGAATCCTCCACCGCCCGGCGCTCGGCACCAACCCTCAGCTCCAGCGCGCCAAAGCGCGGTGTGGCCCGCACCCCGCCGATGATGTCGTTGTAGAGGAAGCCATAGGGCGACATGCCGACATCGGCGCTGAGCCAGCCACTGCGGAACAGCAGCGACGCCTCAACCCCGGCATCGTTGCGGGTGCGCTGTGCCGGCAGCACGATATCAACACCGTTGATGATCCCGGGCGCGGTGATCAGCGGATAGGTG
Organism: Sphingomonadales bacterium; assembly: GCA_027483465.1. Classification (GTDB taxonomy): domain Bacteria; phylum Pseudomonadota; class Alphaproteobacteria; order Sphingomonadales; family Sphingomonadaceae; genus Sandarakinorhabdus. The sequence goes on along the minus strand of JAIXUQ010000031.1, from coordinate 114,371 downwards.
CCGGTGCGCCCCGTGGCGCTGAGGTTGGGGGTGCCGGCGGAAATCAGCACCGGCCGCACCCGCACACCCAGCTGGCCCACACCGCGCAGCGGGGCGAGCGCTTCGATGGTGGCGCCGATCTCGGTGAGATTGCTGGTGCCGCTCTCGCCGCTGCGGGCGCGCATGTTCACCTGGCCTTCGACCAGCGGAATCGAATCCAGCTGCGCTGCGGTCAGCTCGCTGCGCACCCTCACCGCCAGCGGCGCACTGGCATCCGTCACCGCCGTGATGCGGCCACCCAGAACGGGCACATCCACATTGGGTTCGGCTTCATACACCGGTGCAGACCGGTCCCGCGGCGGGCGGGCTTCCGCGGTGCGCTGCACCGGGCCATAGCCACGGCCGGCATAGGGCTCGGCCGCCGGATAGGCGGACTGCGGCTGATAGCCGATTTCCGGCACGCGGGGCTGCGGGAACGGCGCCTGGGCCTGGGCATAGGCTTGTGGCATTGCCGCCACGGGCATTGCCGGTTGCGGCACGGGCGGCTGCGGCACGGCAGACGGCGATGCCATCGCCGGCACCATCGCGGCCTGGCCGTTGGCGGGCAGCGCATAGGCCGCAAAGGACGGCGGAACGGCCGGCGCGGTCGCCTGGCCATAGGCAGCCGGGGCAGAGGCACGGCCGCCTGCCCAGGCCGGCAAGGCCGGGTTGGGTGCTGCGGCGGGCGCGTTGGCCGGGGCCGGGCCAAAGCTGGCATAGCTGCCCTGCGGGGCTGGAACCGCCGGCGCTGCTGCACCGGCAATCCGGGCAAAGGGATTGGGGCCCAGCACGCCCTGCGGATTGCGCAGGCCGGCGGGGCCGCCGGCACTGCGGGCCAGCAGGCGATCGGCCCGCTCAAACGCCTGGACGGCAGCCCGTTCGCGGCCGCGCGCCTGCTCGATCTTGCCCAGCTCATAATAAGTTTCGGGATCGTCCGGTCGCTGGCGCAGCGCGCGCTCGATCAGTCGCACGGCACGGCCATAATCCTCGCCGGCCGCGGCAGACCGGGCCGCGTCCAGCGCCAGCGACGGGTCGTTGGGCCGCATCGACAGGGCCGCATCATAGGCCTGCCCCGCTTCGCGCTGCATATTGCCGGTGGCATAGACACGGGCGAGGGTGGACATCAGGCCCGCATGGCGCGGCAACACCGCCACGGCGGCCGACAGGATATCAAAGGCGCCGGCAAGATCGCCGCCCAGCCGCAGGGCATCGGCCCGCTTTTCCGCGTAGGCGCCATAGGCCTGACGCCACGCCGCCTGGTCCTCGGGCGTGCGCACGCGCTCGGCCAGCTTTTGCAGCAGCATGTTGGCGGCGTCATCCTGGCCCGCCCCGCCCAGCACCAGCAGAAAGCCGGTGCCATCCCCCGGCGTGGCGGATTGGGGCAGGGGATCGCGCGCGGCCTGCAGCGCGAGGCTGCCGGCCTGATAATTGTCTCCCATGTCAAACAGCGACTGGGCGATCTGGGCGCGCGCGCCAAAGGGCAGGCCGGGTTTGGCCACGATCTGGCGCAGCAGGCTCACTGCCTGCACGGTCTGGCCCTGGCGCTGCAGCAGCTGGGCGCGGGTGAGCTGTGATTTCACGTCCACCCGTTCGGCGAACTCGCGCACCTGGGCGTTGCGCTCGGCCGGCGGAATGCGCTGCAGCAGGGCCTGGGCGCGCTGCGGATCACCGGCAAAATCGGCATAGAGCGCCGCCGCCTGCAGCGCCTCGCTGTCACTGTTGGCCTGTGCAAACAGCGGTGCGGCCACTTCGCTGGCTTCACGCGGCTGGTTGGCGTTGATCAGGAACTTGGCGAATTCATAGCGCGTCCACGGATTTTCCGGGTCCGCGTTCAGCGCCGCGGCCAGCGCGGCACCGGCGCCAAAATTGTCGCCCTTGCTCATCAGTGCCGTGGCGCGGGTGCGTTCCAACTGGGCGCGCACCTGCTGGGTGTCCCGCGTGCGCGGCGCCTTGTCGAGAAATGCGATGGCTTCGTCTTCGCGGCCCAGCCGGGCCAGCGATTCGGCGAGGCCCAGCACGATCTCCGGCCGGTCATTCACCCGGCCATAGAGGCCGCGATACAGGCTTTCCGATTCACCAAAGCGCTGCTGGCGCAGGAGCACGCTGGCCAGCAGGATTTCGGCTTCGGTCTTGTCGCGGTAACCGCCACGCATCAGGCTGCGCACCTGGGTTTCGGAATCGGCCAGCCGGCCGGCTTCGGCGCTGTTGCGCGCCCTGATCAGCCCGCCAAAAAAGCGCGCGGTGTCCAGCGCTTCCTGCCAGCGCTGGGGTTCCGGGCCGCGCATGGCCTGCACCAGCAATTGTTCGGCCTCGCCAAAGCGCTGCTGGCGCACCCGGACAATGCCAAGGCCGCCGCGGGCATCACTGTCGGTGACGCGGGCGGCAAGCGCCCGCTCGAACTGGGTCTCGGCCTCGCGGATCTGGCCGGCGTTGAGCGCGCGGAAGCCGGACGCCCGGGCCTCTCCGCCCGGATCGGGATCGGCCTTGCGGGGGGCAGCGGCAGGCGGTTCCCCCGGCGTGGCGGGCGCAGCCGGCGCGGCTTCGGGCGGCGGCGGCGGGGGTGCCATCTCGGCGAGTTTCTGCACCTGCGCGCGCGGCAGCATCACCTCGGCAGGCTGCGGAGCCGGGCGGACGACCACGGGCGCGGCCCGCGGGGCAGCCGGGGCCGGGCGTGCGGCCGCTTCGGCCACGCGGGGGGCCGGGCGTTGGGGCGGCGGGGTGGCCGCAACCGGCGTGGCTGCAACCGGGGCCGGGCGCTGTGGAAACAGGCCATCATTGGCGCGCGCCACGGTGGGCGGCGGCGACGCCCCCCGGTTGAGCAGGCGCTCCACCGAGGCGACACGGCCATCACCGGGGCCAACCAGGCCGCGCAGCCGGTTCAGCCAGGCATTGGCATTCTCGGCATTGCCATCCTGGGCGGCATATTGGGCGAGGAGAAAGATCGCCTCGGCATTGCCGGGGGATGCCTGCACGGCACGACGCAGCGATTCGTTGGCGAGATCCTTGCGGCCACGCGCGCGCCAGCCCTTGCCCTGGCGGATCAGCGCCGCGGTCAGATCAACGCGGGCGGGTGCCGGCTGGGCGGCGGGCGCGGCGGCGCGTTGCGGGGCAGCCGCGCCGGCGCGGGGCCGCGCCACGGGCGGGGCCGTCTGGCCTTCGGCGGTGGGCTTGAGAACATCCTGATCGGTGGGCAGGATAACCGTTGGCGCGGCGGCCTGGGCCAGTGCCGGGCCGCCCAGCGCGGTTGCCAGCGCCAGCGCCGAGACATGCAGTGGCCGGATCATCCCTGTTCCCCCAGTTCCTTCACCCGGCGCCGGGCCCGGCCGCTCAGGAACACCCAGGCAGCGGTGGCGATGATCAGGGCAGAACCCAAGAAGATCAAGGCAAGGATAAGCGGATTTTCGCTGAGCCACCACATGCCATAGATCGGCAGCGGCAGATCGCCCAGCCAGAAGGCTTCGCCCACCCGGAAGCTGGAATAGCCGCCGTTGCTGACGATCGCGAGATCCCCCTGGATGGTGTAGTTGACGCGCGGATCGCTGAACGAGGCCGGGATGGCAGGCAGCCGTTCCGGCGTGGCCGACATCAGGGCCACCACCACCCGCTTGGCATCAAACGGCGATTGCCAGCTCATCATCGTGGTGAGATTGCCCTGGGAGACGGCCACCTGGGCGGCGTCCTTCAGGCTGCTGCCAGCCACGTTGGAACCGAAACCGCCAAAGATGCGCTGCCACAATTCGGTGGACCGCACCCTGACCTGGCCGCCTTCGATGATGATCGGGGCGCCGTCAAACAGACGCGGCATGCGGGTGGCGAGGTTGATCGGGCCGATCACCAGCAGATCACGATTGCCCACCGAACCGGTGAGCTGGGTGGGACGGAACACCTCCACCGCGGTGGCCGGCACGCCAGACACGTCGGAAATGCGGCCGATCACGGTCAGGAAGGTCTCGATCTCGGGCGCCGTCGGCTGGTCCGAAAGCACGGCGACGGTTTCGGACTGGTCACCCATGCGCGAGAAGGGGAAACCGGACGAGGCGAAGAAGGCCAGATCGGGCATCTTCGCGAAATGCCGGGCAGAGGAGAGATCGAGCTTGGAATCGGCATCGATGCCAACCCGCACATTGTCGGGCAGATAGGTCTGGCACTCGCCCTTCTTCTCGACCTTGAGGTCATAATAGAATTGCAGCTGGCTCTGCGCGAACAGATTATAGGCCGGCAGATCGATCAGGCCTTCGGTCTGATAGGCGGGGAAGCCGACATAATCGCGGGCATTGTCCACCGCCGAGGGGCCTTCCAGCGGGAAGGAGCGCAGGAACTTGCCGTTGGTCAGCACGTCCAGCCGCGAGATGCGGTAATCCAGCCAGCTGCCGTTGGGATAGCGATAGAGCAAGGTGACCTTGCCCCCCTTGGCCGGCCAGAAGAACAGATCGGGCGGCACGCGGAACGGCACCGTCAGCAGGCCGGGGCGCAGGCCCTGGCCTTCGAGTTGCTCAAGCGCCACCAGATCGCCCAGACGTGCGGGCTTGCTGGTGTTGAGCCAGCGCGGACCGTCATAGGGCTTGCGCGGCGGAATGGTGATCGGCGCCACACTGGCACGGGCGCCCGACAGCGAACTGGGCGAGGCCGCAAGCACGCGGGCCGCCGCCAGGATCTCGGCATCGGTGCGGCCGGTGACCACCAGCAACTGGCTGAAAGGGTTGCTGGGATTGCGCATCAGGATGACACTGGGTCCGTCCACCGTGGGCAGCACCACGCCCGCCATCTGGCTGCCCGAGCGGGCAAACACCACCGCCTCGCCGGGCGGCGGCACGTTGAACGAAACCGGGAAGCTGAACCCGCGGAAGCTGGCCGCCATGCCGAAATAGCTGGCCGTGGCCGCCGCCGCCTTCAGCATGGTGTTCGACGGGTTTTCAAGGAACACGAACGGCAGGCGCAGCTTCGAGGGGTCCGACTGGTCAAAGAACGGCGCCGGCAGCCGGGCCAGATCGGCCCCGGTGTCAAGCCGCTGCAGGGTGAGGTTCAGCCGGGTGCGGCTGTTGGAGATGTTGGACCACAAGGTGGAGTGGAGCGGATCCTCGCAGCGGCGGGTATAATGGCCGATGAAGCGGAAGTTCAGCCGGTTGCGCGACGAGAACAGCGCCGGGTTGATCGGGATGGTCACCGTGGTGCCGCCGGCCGCCTCGCGCACCAGCGGCACCGAGGCGACGACCTCGTTGTTGAGCAGCACCACCATCTGGCTGAGATCGGCCAGCAGCTGCGGCGAATAGGCGAAGTTGAGCGTGAGCGCGGCTTCGGTCACCACCTCGTCGGCGCGCAGATTGTAGGTGATGCCCGCCTCGCCCATGTTGGAGACCAGCTGCAGCGGGAATTCAACGCCCAGATCCTTGAGGCTGACCGAAACCCGCCGCACGCCGCCGGCCGGGGCGGCGGCAGGCGCCGTGGCCGCCGCCGGCGCCCGCGCGGGCTGGGCCTCTGCCTTGCCGGGCAGCAGCAGGGCGGCCAGCGGCAGCAGCAGGGCCGCCAGCATGGCGGTGACGGTTGCCGGCACGGCCGGGCCGGGCACCGGCAGCGCCGCGCCGGGCTCAGCGGCCGTGCCCAGCACCGGCTCGACGGGGGCCACCGGCTCCACTCTCTTGGACCTCTTCCACATGCCTTTTCCAATCACATCGTGCCACAGCCACATCAGGAAACTCTTCGCCGCCTTTGACTGGTCTGAAAGCGACTTGGTCGCCGTCACCAGCGGCGCATCCTCGGCGGTGGGCCACGCATCGGCCCGGCCAAAGACGATCCGCACCAGACAGCGCCGGTTCTCCAGCGAAATCTCGCGGAATTGCATCGTCATCCGCCCGTCTCCGGCACGGATGGTGCGCGCCGGCAGCAGATAGGTGCGCCCGGCGGCGTTGATTTCCAAATGCGATGCCTGGCGCATGCCGGCCTGGGCCGGATCATCCAGCTGCACCGCCGCCCCGCCCATCGAGATATCGATCAGCTGGCCGCTTTCGATATGCCCATCGTCGAAATAGATGCTCACCGGCAGATCGGCCTTGGCGCGCAGATGGACGCGCACCTGCCGGCGCTCACGGCCCACCACCAGCACCACCATCAGGGTGAACAGCGAATAGAGTGACCAGAACATGTTGAGGACCAGCGTGGCCGCATCGTCAGCCGTCTGGCCCATCAGCAGCCGGACAACCCCGGTCGCCAGCCCCAGCAGCAGCAGCCCGACCGTGATCAGCTGCGGCCTGAGCGAACGCCAGTCGTAATAGGATTCCTCCAGCAGGCCGCCCTTGTCGGTCACGTTGAACTTGCCGGCCTTGGGGTTGAACAGCGGCAACACCGACGGGCCCACCATCTGGAAGGCAATCAGCGCCTCATAGACTTCCGACCACAAGGCGCGGCCATATTTGCCCTGCACCCTGAGGTTGCCCAGCATGGCAAAGGCCAGGTGGGGGCCGGCATAGGCGACAATCATCAGCGGCGAGGCGTTGATGATGTTCTGGCCAAGCAGGAGATAGCAGAGCGGCGAGGTGAGAAAGACGATGCGCGGCAGCGGAAACTGGAAGGCCAGCATCGCGTTCACGTAACAGAAGCGCTGCATCAGGCTGAGGCCGGGGCCGAGCAGCGGGTTGTCGATGCGGAAAATCTGGGTCATGCCCCGCGCCCAACGCGCGCGCTGGCCCATGTGCAGCGCCAGCCGTTCGGTGGCGAGACCAGCCGACAGACGCAGGTTGAGATAGGCGGTGTTCCAGCCCTTGCGCTGCAGCTTGAGCGAGGTGTGGGCGTCTTCGGTCACCGTTTCGCCGGTGAAGCCGTTGGTGTCCTTCAAGGCCACCCGGCGGATCAGCGCACAGGAACCGCAGAAGAAGGCGGCATTCCAGAAATCATTGCCTTCCTGCACCACGCCATAGAACAATGAGCCTTCGCCCTGCAGTTCGGTCACCTCCGGCATGTTGCGCTGCACGGGATCGGGCGAATAGAAGAAGTGCGGGGTTTGCAGCACCGCCAGCTTGGGATCGGCCTGGAACCAGCCCACGGTCAGCTGCAGGAAGGCGCGGGTGGGCACGTGATCGGCATCGAACACGCACAATATCTCGCCTGTGGTCCGGCTCAGCGCCGCGTTCAGATTGCCGGCCTTGGCATGAAGATTGTCGCCGCGGGTGAGATAGCCACAGCCGGCCTCGCGGGCAAAGGCCTCGAACTCCGGGCGGCGGCCATCATCGAGGATCCAGACCTTGAACCGGTCAGGCGGGTAATCCATCGCCATCGCGGCCAGCACCGTATCCTGCACCAGCGCCAGGCTTTCATTGTAGGTGGGGACATAGACATCCACGGTCGGCCAGGTCTTGGGCGGCCCCTGGATCGGCCGGATCGTGCGCTTCAACGGCCAGATCGTCTGCATGTAGCCGATCACCAGAATGGCCCAGGCATAAATCTCGGCCAGGAACAGCCCGGTGCCCAGCACCAGCGACAGCGGCTCTTCGAACTTCAGCGTTTCGGTGACGCGCCAATAGATGTAGCGCGTGGACACCAGGGTGGAGAGAATCGCCAGCGCCACCGTCACCCGCTTGGATGGGTCAACCCGATGAATGGCAAAGGCCACGGCAAAGGCGGCAAACCCGAACAGCATCTGGTTCTGCACGTCCAGCGGTGTCGCAATCGTGGCTGAAAGGCCGATGATGCCGAAGCCGCCGACCAGCGCCAGCACCACCCAGCGCAGCACATCAGGCAAGCCCATCACCCAGGCATAGGCGGCAATGCCGGCACGGGCCCAGTTGAACCCCGGCGCGCGCACCGGGCCACCCTGATCGCCACGATTGCCTGCCCTGCCCGCCGAAGAAGCCATGCTCAGCGCTCCACCAACAGCGCGGAAATCCGGTCAGCCACCGCCAGCATGTCCTGCGCGGCACCAGCCGGCACCGTGCTGCCCGCGATCAGCGTGGTTCCGTTGGCAAGCGCCTCGGCCATGGCCTCATCATAATGGACCGTGCCGATGAACCGGTCAAAGAGCCGTTCGCGGACAAATTCGCTGATCTCGCGGCTGAGCCGGCGGCGCGGATCAACCTGGTTGAGCAGGGCAAAGATCCGCGCCTCGCCCGGGCGCTGTGGCCGCAGGAACAGGCCACCGCCATAGGCCGGTAAGAGCGCCATCGAGCCGGCATCGGCCAGGAACACCACCAGCATGATATCGGCCAGCGGCTGGAGTGCGGAAAGGAAGCGGCTCTCGCCAGGCGGCGTGTCAGCAATCACGATGTCGCGCGGGCCGGGCGCCAGCTGCTGGAAACGCGCGCGCAGATCCTCCGTTGTCACCCGCTGTTCGGCGGCAAGCTGTTGGGCCAGATCGGACGTGCCATGGGGGATCAGGCGCACGCCCAGCCCGGTTTCCAGCACCGCGCCCGACAAATCGGCACCGCTGGCGAGGCAGGCACCCAGGCCGGCTTCCGGGCGGCGATCAATGCCGAAATGAAAGCGCAAGCCATTCTGGGGATCAAAATCGACAGCGGTGACCGCCCGCTGCTGGCGGGCCAGAGCCACGGCGAGATTGGCTGCCAGGCTGGTCTTGCCAACCCCGCCCTTGGGCGATGAGACGAGGACAAGCGGCATGTCAGGCGCTGGTGGCTTTCAGGCGCGCAAACACCGCCGTCAGGGGCTCGGGCCCGGCACTGGCGGGCGGCTCGGCCGGCACGGCCGTTTCGGCCGCTGGCGCGGCCGGGCTGTAGCGCGACAGGAAGGAACGCAGCGGCTGCGGTGACGGCACCGGCACCTCGGCCGCGACCATCACGGGCGGTGCCGGCGGCGGGGCTTCGGGCGCGGTATCGGCAACCGGCGGCGAGCTGGCCAGCGCGGCAAACGCAACCGGCTCTGCCAGCGGGGAAGGCGGGACGGGCGCCGCCGGCGGTGCAGGGGCCGCAGCCGGCGCCGGACGGGCAAAGATGCCGGCGAGCGGGCCAGCGACCGGCGTCGCCGCGCGCGGCGACGCCGGAGCGGCGGCGGCCCTGGCTGCCAGTTCGGCAGCGGTGAGGGTCGGCGGGATGGGCGAGGGCTGCGGCGCAATGGCGGGCGCGGATTGCGGCTGGGTTGCAGGGGCGCCACGCGCGGCAGCCATGAACGCCAGCGGGCCGGCCGCCGGCGCCGTGGCCGGAACCGGGGCCGCGGCAGCCGCGATCGCTGCGCCCATCGCAGAGCCCGACGATGCGGCGACCCGCTGGGCCTCGGCAATCCGTTGCAGAACCGGCCACGGCTGGCGCTGTGGTGACGGCACATTGTCGAACTGGTGATACTCGATCTTGGTGCCCAGCTTATCGACCAGCTTGTTAATGTCGTTCACCACCGTCCCCCGCTCTGATCGCTCTCGGTTTGTCTATGACGGATACCGGAATTGCACAATGGTCTTATTTCCAAAAGATGAACAAACGTGACTTTGAATGAGAATTGGCGCAGGTTTGGCGAAACCCGGGTGGCCAGCCCCCCGCTGGCCGGGCGTGCCGCTTTTGCAGCTTGCGCTAACCGAGGCTGTGGCGATACAAGAATATGTGAGAAACATGAACATTGGCGGTTTTTCCCTCAATTTCAGACAATTGGTCGGGTAACGGGCAATGGCGCCCGCCAGGCTGGCCGCATGAGCATCCGGGGGCAGAGGTGAGGGCAGCAGCATTTTCCCGCAGCGTGTTGGCCCGCAGCATGTTGGGCTTGTCCCCGCTGGCCATGCTCGCTGGGTGCGCTTCCAGCGGTGGTCTTGCCGATGCCTCGTGCGCCGTGATTTCCGCCACCGGTGGTTGCAGTGTTGCAACGGTGACACCCACGCCAACCACCACGCCGGCTTCGGTCACCATGCTCACCGAAACCGTGACGACCAACTATTCCGGCATGGGCGGTTCGCGCCAGGTGGACGAGCGGGTGAGCCCCACCGGTGTGCGCACCGAGGAATTTCTGGCCACCACCTCGCCGGTGACACCGTCGCAGATTTCCGTGGTGTTCGAACCCACCAACGCCACCTTCCGCCTGCGCATCCAGCAGCCGGCGGGCGGGGTGGTGGCCGATTCGGTGTTTGATGATCCGCTGTTCCGCACCGCATTCGGCGGCACCCGGGCACCGCAGGCGGGCACGCCCGATCTGCCCAATTTCTCCTATCTGCAGCGCGGGCCGACACCGTCGATCCCCGATGAAGTGGTGACCTTCTTTTACGAAAATCCGGGCACGCGCACCCGTTTTGTCACGCTTGCCGGCTTTGTGCGCAACACCGCGGTGGTTCCGGCCACGGTGACAGCGGGCACGGCCGCCACCCAGGGGCTCTACACCCGCGAACGCTCCGCCTTCGTGTTTGGCACGCCCACGCCGGCCAGCCGCGTGCCCACCACCGGCAGCGGCACGTTCAACGGCGGCCTGCTGGCCACCGCCATCTACAACACCGAAATCGATTCGGCGCCGTCGATCCGTTCCCGCACCGAATGGATTTCGGGCACGGCGACCGTGGCGGTGAATTTCGCCCAGAACAGCATCAACATCGCCTTGTCGGGCACGTTCACGGCCACCAATGATGCCTTTGAAGGCAGCACCGGTGGCCTTGCGGCCTACAACAGCAGCAATGCGGGCCGCAGCTTCTCCGCCACCGGTGTTGCTTCATTTGGCAGCGACAGGCCTGGCTTTGCCGGCAATATCAGCAGCTTGGCCGTGGGTGGCCGCACGGTTCCGGTGGCGGTCGGCATCCTCAACGGCAGCCTTTACGGCAGCCGGGCCGAAGAGATCGGCGGCAATTTCCGCATCGTTGGTGGCGGCGCCGATCAGCGGGTGGACATCATCGGCGGCTTCACCGGCGCCCGTTGACGGGCTGCGCGGCCGTGGCCTTCCTGCAAAGCGCGCCGCCGCCCGCCCCGCCGCCACCGCCACCGCCGGCCTGTGTGGCGGGCACCTGCGAAGCGACCCTGAGCGCCGATGAACTGCTGGCGCTGGCCGACCGGCTGACGATGGCGCGGCGCTTTGCCGAGGCCGAGCCGCTGCTGCGCGCCCTGGCCACCGTGCCGCGGCTGGCGGTGGAGCGGGCCTTCCTGCTGGGCTATATCGCCGCCGAAAGCGGCCGGCTGGAGGAGGCGGTGCGCCTGTTCCGCTTCGTGCTGGTGCAGCGGCCGGAACTCACCCGCGCGCGGCTGGAACTGGCGCGGGCACTGGCCCTGCTGGGTCGCAACCAGGCGGCGGATTATCATTTCCGCCTGGCCGGCGCCGCCGGCACCCTGCCCGCCGATCTGGCGCGCACCGTCTTTGCCATGCGGGCGCTGCTGCGCGACCGGGACCGGATCGGTGTGGACGTGGCGATCGGCATCGCCCCCGATTCCAACATCAACAACGCCACCACCGAGCGCAGCCTGGATATCGACATCCTGGGCGAGAAGGTGCCGTTGCAATTGTCGGACGATGCCCGCCAGACCAGCGGCCTGGGGGTTACCGCCACCCTGGCCGCCCGGTTGCGCCAGCCGGTGGGCGAAACGCTCAATCTGGTGGCAGAGGCGTTTGCGCGCAGCACCCTCTACCCCTCTGCCCCGGCCGATTTCGATGATCATGCCCTGAACCTGGCCGCCGGGCCGGAATGGCGGTCGGGCGATGGCCGCACGCGGCTTTCGGCGTTGGGGCAGGTTTCAGGCCGCTGGTTTGCCGGCCGGCTGCTGCAGCGGGCCGGCGGGGTGCGGCTGGTGGCGGAACGCACCACCGATCGCGCCACGCGGCTCACGGGGATCATCGATGTCCGCCTGCTCGGGTCGGCCATTGGCGCGGCTTTTGCCGGCCGGCAGCTGGTGGCGCGCATGACGGTTGACCGGGTGGTGAAGCAGAGCCTGATCCTCACCGCCGGTGCCACGCTGCGGCGCGAGGATCTGAACGATCCGGCCTTCGCCAGCACCGAAGCGGGCCTGCTGCTGGGGCTGGGTGGGGAACTGCCACGCGGCATCAACCTGGGGCTCAGCCTTGATGCTGCGCGCGGGTGGGCGGATGCCGCGCTGCCCCTGCTGGCCAGCCGGCCGCGCACCGATTGGCGCTATGGCGCGCGGTTCACGCTGGCCTCCCGCCGCATCCGGGTGCTGGGGTTCTCGCCGGTGGTGGCCTATAGTTTTGTTGGCGCGGATTCCTCCATCCCGCTTTACAGCTTTGCCCGCCACCGGGTGGAAATGACCTTGGCCCGCGTGTTTTGACGCGGATCAGAAATCCAGCAGCGGGTTGCCGCCGCGCATCTGTTGTTCGGCATCGTCGCGCGCCGCCTCGAAGGCCGGCCACGGGCCGCCGCTGGCATCGCCCTGGCAGGCAAAGCGGACGGCACGCGGCTCCCAGTCCGGCGTGTGATCAACCAGCCCCAGCGGCACGGTGCGCAGCCGGTCGCGCCAGCGGTCGCCCGATCGGTGCAGCACGGCCCCAGCCGGGCAGGCGATCAGATAATCCCAGCGCTCCCCACCGGGCGCGCCCGACACCAGATCCACCCGCAGCGAAACCGTGCCCGCGCCGCTGGGCACCAGCCGGCCGATCAGGGCGGTTTCGTTGGGCGCCATGCCGATCAGCCAGAATTCGCCCGGCGTGGCTGACGGGGCCGGCCGGGCCAGCCGGGCCTGCACCGGCGGCGGGCGCTGCCCGGTGAGCATCACGCCGGCCAGCAGCGCCAGCAGCGCCAGCCCGGCCAGCAGCATGGCCGCCCAGCGATCGGAGGGCACGGCGGCCGGCACCGCCACGGGTGCCCGCCGCAAGCGCGGCGCAGGCGCCAGCAGCGGCGGCGGCACCACCGCTTCGGCCCCGCCCGACCAGGCGGCGATCATGGCGGCCAGATCCTCGTGCAGGGGTGCCGGTTCCGCCGCATCCGCCGGGGCGGCGCGCAGATGATCAAGCACGCCATCCATCCCGGCAAACATGCCCGCCTGCGGTGCCACGGGCGGGCTGATCGGCCCCACCGGGGAGCGCAGGCGTTGCGGCAGGATGGCCACCGGCCACAGCATCGGCCCCTTGCCGGCACGGGCCAGCTGCCAGGGCAGCGGGCCGGTGCGTGGCAGCAAGGCGGCGGACAGTTCCGGTTCAGCCAGCGGGCGCGGCGGCGGCTGGATCGAGCGCGCCATCACGGGTGGCGGCGCATCCGCCGTGGCCTCGCTTTCCGGAAAAACCATCGCCGCCGGCCCGAAATGGCCATATTCGCGGGCGGGCGGATGATCATTGCACACCGGTTGCGGCGCCGCGCTGATGCGGCCGCGCCCGATGCCCAGCGCCAGCAGCCCACGGCGCCAGGCGCCGGCCGGCGGGGCAGTGCGGTTATCGACAGACGTCGGCATGGGCCCGGTTGAACCTGCTCACCATCAGCACCTGATCCAGCAGCGGATGCGACGGGACAAGGAACCGATGGCGGCTCCTATCATCACGCACCAAGCTTGCAAGCGGATAGACGGCCGGCAATCAGCGGCGTTTATGGCGCGGCACCGGTGCAAGAAGGTGAAAAACCGTCAGCCATAGCCTTCGGTATATCGCCTTCTGATCCTTGCCGCTTTCGCGCCCCTGTTCGCAGCCGGCGGCCCAAGCCTGAAAAATTCAATACAAAGGCGTTAATTTTTTCTTGTGCAGTGGCCGGCCGCAGCCTAGTTTACTTCCCCGATGGGCTGGGGAACGCATCGCTTTGTGCCTATGCTGCTGCCGCTGGCGGCCGGCCTTGCCCTGCACGGCTGCCAGGCGGCCGACGATGGCTGCGACACGGCCGCTGCGGAGCCCAAATATGGCATCGGCACGCTGGAGGGGGCCTCGGAAGGGCTGGTCCTGTCCTTTCAGGATGCCAATGGCATGCATTCGGTGCCGCTCGAAATCACCGCCTCGGCCGTGCTCAGCCAGCCGCTGAACACCATCGCCGGGCATCGGGTGGTGTTCGAAGGCACGTTGGTGGACCAGCCAGTGCGCTGCGGCTTTCAGGGCGCCTATGGCCGGCGCTTGCGCATCACCCGCCTGTCGGTGGTGGATTGAGGCTGTCAGCCGCCGCCGGGGCCTGCTGCCCCTTCAGCCCTTCGAGCAGCGCCGTGGCCGACAGCGGCGGCGCGTGCAGCCAGCCCTGGCCATAGCGGACGCCCAGCGCCTTGAGCGCATCGGCCTGGGCCGCGCTTTCCACCCCTTCCGCCACGATGCCCACGGCCAGCGAGCGGGCGATCTCCACCACGTTGCGCACCAGCGTGGTGGCCGCCGCGGTGCGGTTCAGCGCGCGGATGAAGTCGGGTTCGATCTTGATATAGTCCACCCGGAAGGATTCGAGCAGGCCCAGACCGGAATAGCCGGAGCCGAAATCATCGATCGCCACATTCACCCCCAGATCCTGCAGCGCCAGCAGATGCTGATAGGTGGTTTGCGGGTTGAGCAGCGAATGTTCGCGGATTTCGGCGGTGAGATAGCCGCGGCGGATGCCCAGATCCTCGATCAGCGCGGCGATGCAATCCATCGTCGCCTCGTCATGCAGATCGGGCGTGGCGATGTTGAAGGCCATGTGGAAGCCCACCGGGCTGGCGGCGTGGATGGGGCCCAGATCATTGGCCAGCAGGCGGAGCATTTCCTGTGTCAGCTCCGCCATCAGGCCGCCGGTTTCGGCAATGGCCACAAAGGCGGCCGGCGCGGTGCTGGTGCCATCGGGCCGCTCCCAGCGCAGCAGCGCCTCGGCGCCCGCCCAGCGCCCGGTCTCCTGATCGATCATCGGCTGATAGACGAGATGCAATTGCCGGTTGCGCAGCGCCAGGCGCAGTTCGGCTTCCGGCGAGGAGCGGCGGCGCAGCAGGCGGGCGGCGGCCAGGCCGATCACCAGCCCCAGCACCGCGCCGCCCGGCACCAGCCAGCGCGCCAGCGCCGCCACCGTGGCGGCCAGCGCCGGCGGGGCGATGGCAACGGCGGCCGTCACCTCCAGATCGCGGGCGGTGGCCATGGCGATGATCCGCCCCTCGCGCATGTGGCTGCTCAGCGTGCCCGGTGTCTGCACCCGCAACCAGCCGGTATCGAAGCCGCCGCGCCCGGCCAGCACGATCCCCGACGCCGGATGCACGATCATGCCCGACAGGCCCGGTTCCTCGGGCAACGCCGAGAGGATCAGATCCTTGGCGATCACCGCCAGCAGATCACCACGCGCCAGGATCAGCACCGGCACGTCATCGGCAAAAGGCAGCGATTTCTGTGACCACAGCCGGGTGTTGCGCAGGATATAGTCAGGCGGCCCCAGCGGCACGGCAGTGCCATCCTCCACCCCCAGCGAGGAACAATAGAGGCCGCCATCAAGAAAGGCGCCAAACAGCGCGATGAAGCCGGCCCCGATATCGGCCTGGCGCATGATGCGCAGATGCTCGGGCGAGCAGGGCACCACCCCGCGATAACGGCGGATTTCGTCAAAACCCTGCCCCGCCTGGGTGGTGGCAACCTCAAGCTGCCGCAGCAGGGCGCTGGCAAGCAGGCTGGCCCGCGCCGTTTCGATCTGCCGCGCCTGGCGCCAGGCCGCCAGATAGCCCAGCCCGGCCAGCAGCGCCACCGTTGCCAGCACCAGCAGCACGGATGGCCAATGCCGGCGCAGACTGGTCGACCGGTTCATGCCTGCCTCTCCCCGGCGGCGCGTTCTGGCACCGCCGGCGGCGGACACGCCGGGCCGCGCCACAGCATGCTTAAGATAATTTTCATCTTTGCCAGAGCTAACCCGTCCACCTCAGGCTGGCAAGGGTGCAAAGCGGCCGGCGCGGCCGTTGCCGAAAGCGCGTGATTCCAGCGGCGGGCCCGCTTATGGAAGGCGGCGCCACAACGAGGGAATATTCCGGACCATGACCGCTGATCCCGTGCTGATTGCCGCCCATGCCCGCACGCCGATGGGGGCGTTCCAGGGCGCATTGGCGGGCCTTTCCGCCACCGCGCTGGGGGCCGCCGCGGTGCAGGCGGCGGTGGCCCGTGCCGGGCTGGCCGGGGACCGGGTTGACCGGATCTTCATGGGCTGCGTGCTGCCGGCCGGCCTGGGCCAGGCCCCGGCGCGCCAGGCCGCACTGGGTGCCGGCCTGCCCTTGCAGGTGGAGGCCACCACGGTGAACAAGATGTGCGGCAGCGGCATGCAGGCCGCCTGCATGGCGCATGATGCGCTCAGCGCCGGCAGTGCCGATGTGATCGTGGCCGGCGGCATGGAGAGCATGACCAATGCGCCCTATCTGCTGAAAAAGCATCGCGGCGGTGCCCGCATCGGCCATGATTCGATTATGGACAGCATGTATCTGGATGGGCTGGAAGATGCCTATGAACCCGGCCGGCTGATGGGCAGCTTTGCCGAGGAGGCGGCGCGCGATTACCAGTTCAGCCGCCAGGCGCAGGACGAATTTGCCATCGCCAGCCTGGAACGCGCCCAGCGCGCCATCGCCGCCGGCGCCTTTGCCGGGGAGATCGTGCCGGTGACAGTGCCGGGCCGCGGTGGCGACGTGGTGGTGGAAACCGATGAACAGCCCGGCAAGGCCCGGATCGACAAGATTCCCGGCCTGAAGCCGGCCTTTGCCAAGGACGGCACCATCACCGCCGCCAACGCCTCCTCGATCAGCGATGGCGCCGCCGCACTGGTGATGACGCGCGCCAGCGTGGCCAGCGCGCTGGGCCTCAATGCGAAGGCCCGCGTGGTGGCCCACGCCGCCCATGCCCACGAACCGGCGCGCTTCACCACCGCCCCGGTGCCGGCCATCCGCAAATGCTTGGGGCGGGCCGGCTGGAGCGTGGCCGATGTCGATCTGTTCGAGGTGAACGAGGCGTTCGCCGCCGTGGCGATGATCGCCATGCATGATCTGGCCATTCCGCACGAACGGCTGAACATCCACGGCGGCGCCTGCGCGCTGGGCCATCCGATCGGCGCATCGGGCGCGCGCATCCTCTCCACCCTCATCGCCGCGCTGGAACGCACGGGCGGGCGGCGCGGGGTGGCCGCCCTGTGCATCGGCGGCGGCGAGGCCACCGCCATGGCCGTGGAGCTGATCTGATGACGGCTGATCCGATGACATTGGCGGGCAAGCGCGCGCTGATCACGGGCGCCACCAGCGGCATCGGGCTGGCCATTGCCAAGGCGCTGGCCGGGGCCGGGGCGCGGGTGATGATCAACGGCTTTGGCGATGCCGATCAGATCGCCGCGGCGCGGGCCGAGGCCGGCGGCGCCCTCCATCACGGCGCCGACATGAGCCGGCCCGACGAGATCGAAGCCATGATGGCCACGGCGATCGCGGAACTGGGCGGGGTGGACATCCTGGTCAACAACGCCGGCATCCAGTTTGTGGCGCCGGTGGAGGAGTTTCCGGCGGCGAAATGGGATGCCATCCTGGCCATCAATCTGAGCAGCGCCTTCCACACCACGCGCCTCGCGGTGCCGGGCATGAAGGCCGCCGGCTGGGGCCGCATCATCAACACCGCCTCGGCCCACAGCCTGGTCGCCTCGCCGTTCAAATCGGCCTATGTCGCGGCCAAGCACGGGCTGGCCGGCTTCACCAAATCGGTGGCGCTTGAGGTGGCAACCCATGGCGTGACGGTGAACTGCATCTCGCCCGGCTATGTGTGGACGCCGCTGGTGGAACGGCAGATCCCCGACACGATGGCCGCCCGCGGCCTGAGCCGGGAACAGGTGATCGAGGATGTGCTGTTGAAGGCCCAGCCCACCCGCCAGTTCGTGACGGTAAGCCAAGTGGCGCAAACCGCGCTGTTCCTGTGCAGCGACGCCGCCAGCCAGATCACCGGGGCCAATATCAGCATGGATGGCGGCTGGACAGCGGCCTGAGCCTTGGCCCGGGATTCGGCCTGATCGGGGCGGGGCGGGCGATTCCATCCCCGTTATCCCCGTTATCCACAGGCCCCATGGCAAATATTTCATTTTGACGACTCACCCGAACGGTGAGACCATCCATCTGTAGCCGGGAATTGACGGCGGCAGAAATGCCAAAGGAAATGAAGCGGTTACCGCCAGTTACTGGAGATGATCCCGCGTAATTGCAGGGAATTCGGAACCGGAGATTGGTGGGGTTGGAAGGCCAGCCCGGAGCATGGTGACCGCCCGGTGAAAACCGGGCCATCGCCACCGGGACGGAGCGTCAACCCAGCGGCGAAACGCCAGTGACCAGCGCCAAAGCGGCAGGGCAACCTGCCACCAGGCAACGGACACCGGGCAGCGCCGGAACCGGCGGCAGCGCCAGACGGATGCGAACAATCCAAGGATGCCTGGGCCCTGTGCCCCGGAATCGGCGGGCGAAACGGATCCGGGCAAGCGAGCCGGCGGAAGGGCCACCAGGCCCGATCGCACCACCAGCCCCACCGGCGCAGGCCAGGGCGGTGATGACCGAAACGGGTGACGCAGCCGGCAACGGCAAGGCCACCCAAGGCAACAGGCCCGGCAAGGCGCCTGAAGCCAGCGGAAAACAGGCGGGCGAGCGGAGCGCAATGGTCCGGCAACGGTGGCGAGATGGCTTTCACCGGCCATCCCACCACCGGATGCGAACAAGTGCCGCGACCTCGCGTAAGGCCAGCCGCCGCAGCTCCAGCTGACGAAGCTGTGAGCGCAGGCGCCGACCGAAGCGAATGGCACGACACAGTGGGGGCTGATGGCAACATCAGCCCCCATTTTGTTGGTCACAGCCTGAGGACCGCCCCCAGCCGGCCGCGCACCGCCCACATGATCGCCGCCCCGGCCAGCGGAAAGGCGGCGTGCAGCAACCAGAAGGCCGGGCCGGCCATGGTTTCATAATAGCGCCCCAGCCAGCCCGAAGCGGTGCTGCCCAGAAACACCGCCAGCTGCACCACGCCCAGCATCACCCCGGTCACCGCCACCGGCGCACAGCGCGAGAACAGCGCGTTGACCGTGGGCACCAGATAGAGCCAGCCGGTGTTGAGGATGAGGTGGAACAGGGCCGCCCACAGGATCGGCGTTTGCGCCTCGCCCAGCAGCAGTCCGCTGCCCAGCGCCAGCCAGACGAATGCGCCGCCCATCAGCGCCATGCCGATGCCGATCTTGCCCAGTTCGCCCGGCACCGCCCCGCGCGCGGCCTGGCGTTTCCACAGCGCCAGCACCGGCGGCACCGCCAGGATGGGGGCCAGACTGTCAAAGGCCTGCAGCCAGGTGACGGGCACCTCGAAGCCCAGCACCAGCCGGTCAAGATGGTCGCGGCCCCACAGCGCATAGACATTCCACACCTGGCTTTGCGCCAGCCAGAACAGGCTGGTGAGCAGCATCACCGCCAGCAGCGCCGCAATGGTGCGGCCATCGCCGGGGTGCAGCCGGGCACTGCGCCGCGCCGCCGGCGGCGTATCGGGCGGCATCAGGCCATTGGCGGCCAGCAGGGTGAGCGCCGCCAGCCCCATGCAGCCGCTGGCCACGGCAAAGCCCCATTGCCAGTTCACCCGCTCCCCCAGCGCGCCGATCAGCAGCGGGCCCAGAAAGGCCCCGGTGTTGAGCCCGGCGGCCAGGATCGAGAAGGCGGCATCGCGGCGGCCATCATCGCGGGCATAAAGATGCCCGGTCTGGGCGTTGAGGTTGCAGCGCAGCGCCCCGGCCCCCAGCGCGGAAACCAGCAGGCCGGGCAGGAAGCTGGCCGGCAGGATGATCATCACCATGCCCGCCGTGGCCAGCACCGCCCCGATGATGCAGGTGAGCCGCGCGCCCCAGACCCGGTCCCCCAGCCAGCCGCCGAGCAGCGGGGTGAGGAAGAACAGCCCCAGATACAGCCCCATCGTCTGCGTGCTCAGCGCCTGCAGGCTCATCGGCCCGAACAGCCCTTCGAGCAGGCCGCGCCAGGCCGCAAAGCCGCCGACGTCAGCCAGCATTGCCGGCGTGAACAGCGCATTGGCCATGTAGAGGATGAGCAGCGACTGCACGCCATAGACGCCGGCGGCCTGCACGCCCTCGGCCACCGTCACGATCGCCAGGCCGGCCGGATGGCCGCCGAATTCGCGGGTGCCGGCCATCAACGCGGGGCGCGCGCGGCCTTTTCCGCGCGCTTGCGGTCCTTCTCCGCCTGTTCCTCGGCCTTGCGGGCAGCGCGGCCACGCTTGGCATCGGCCTCCTCCTGGCTCTCGGTGGTGGCGTCAACCACCACCTCGCCGGCCTTGATCGGCACCGAAATCACCGCCTTGGCGACACTGCAGCCGCCAAGCACAAGGGGAAGGAGGAGAAGAGGCGCGCGCATCCGCCGTTCATGCCAGAGCGGTGGGCGGCAAGGCCAGAAGTTTCGGAATCGCCGCCTTGAACGGGAAGAAGCCCTTCTTGGCGTGCGGCCAGGCCACATCGTCCCACGCCCGCCGCAACCGCACCAGGCGCACGCCGTCGCCGGCCAGCGCCGGGGCCAGCGCGTCCAGCCGGTCCTTCACCGGGCCCACCGGCGCATCGGCGGTGATGATCTGGCCCAGGCGGTGGCGCGCCGCCCAGGCCCGCATGGCGTCCACCGCATCCGCCTCGTCCAGCCGCTCCGGTGCCAGCCCCAGCCGGGCGGCGGCGCGGTCCACCCCATCGGCCAGCATGGCATCCGCCACGTGCCGCTTCAGCGCCGCCGGCGCGCCGCCGATGCCGCTGGTGGCCGCCAGCGCCACCGGGCTGGCCGGCAGCGGCAGGGTTTCCAGGCCAAGGTCTTCCGAGGTGACGAACAGCCCGGTGCGCAGGGCCGGATCGGCGCGCATCGCGGGTGCCGGCGGGATCGGCGGCGGAACCACGTCAGCCGGCCACGGCGCCGCCTCGCGGGCCAGCGGCGCCTCCACCCGGAAGCGCCCGCCCGAAAGGTCGCGGATCAGATCGGCGCGCGCCAGATAGGTCTTGCCCGCCGTTTGCAGCCCCACCACCCAGCGCCAGCCCAGCGTGTTGCTGGCCGGGCAGGCATCAAGGAGATGGCGATGGAAGAAGGCCGCGCCCAGTTGCCAGGGCAGGCGCAGGGTGAAGCACCAGATGCTGGCAAAGCTCATCCGCACATGATTGTGCAGCCAGCCGGTCTGCTGCAATTCGGCTACCCAGGCATCGAAACAGTCGATCCCGGTCTGCCCGGCCATGGCCTGCTGGTAGCGGCGCTGCCACTTGCCATCCTCGGCCAGCATCGCCTCCATGCGCACCACATCGGCCTGCCAGCGCGTCCAGATCTCCGGCCGCTGGTTGAGCCAGCCCACCCAATAGGTGCGCCAGCACACCTCCTGCACGAATTTCTCCGCAGCCCCAAAGCCATGGGCAGCCACAGCGGCGGCCGCCACTTCGGCCTCGCTCACCAGCCGGCGGCGGATGGCCGGCGACAGCAGCGAGGTGGTGGCCCGGCCATCCGGCCCGCCATCATGGTTGCGCCGCGCGGCATAGGCGCGGCCGGCCAGCGGCACGAACTCGTTGAGGCGGGCCAAAGCCGCATCGCGGG
Organism: Sphingomonadales bacterium; assembly: GCA_027483465.1. Taxonomy (GTDB): domain Bacteria; phylum Pseudomonadota; class Alphaproteobacteria; order Sphingomonadales; family Sphingomonadaceae; genus Sandarakinorhabdus. The sequence continues at coordinate 92,997 of JAIXUQ010000031.1, read as the reverse complement.
TGAGGGGAAAGCGCATGGCCGGCGCTCATAGAAGGCCGGCCCGCCGCTGGGCAGTTGTGCCGGTGTCGCGGGGGCTTACACCGTGAAGCTTTCCCCGCAACCGCACGAGCCCTTGGCATTGGGATTGTTGAACACGAAGCCGGCGGTGAAATCATCCTCGCGCCAGTCCATCGTGCTGCCGATCAGATACATCAGGCTGCCGCCATCGATGAACAAGGTGCCGCCGGGCGTGTCGATGCGCTCATCGCCGGGCTTGGCCGCCGTCACATAGGCCAGATCATAGGCCAGGCCCGAACAGCCGCGGCGCGGGGTGGAAAGGCGCACGCCCACCGCATCGGCCGGGGCCTGGGCCAGGATTTCGGCAATGCGCCGGGCGCCGTTCTCGGTCACGGTCAATGGCGCCGGGCGCGGGCGGCGCAGGGTGGTGGTCTGTTCCATCACAACATCCCCATTTCCAGCCGGGCCTCGTCGCTCATCTTGCCCGGATCCCACGGCGGGTCCCACACCAGGGCGACATCGCAGCTCTGGATGCCGGGCACGGCGCACACGCGGATTTCCACTTCGCCCGGCATCGATTCGGCCACCGGGCAATGCGGCGTGGTCAGCGTCATCGTCACCGTGGCGTGGCCGCCCACGATCTCCACGCCATAGATCAGGCCCAGATCGTAGATGTTCACCGGGATTTCCGGATCGTGGATCTGGCGCAGGGCGGCGATCACCTCGTCGTGCAGATCGCCGCCGGGGGCTTCCGGGGCCACCGGTTCGGGCTTCTGCTTCAGGAACCCGTCAAGATAATCCGGCTGGCGCGGCCCCGCGTCCGCCCCCGCCTCGGCTTCGGCCAGGGCGCGCAGCGGCGGCGCCTTCGCCACCGGCTTGGCCTCGCTCACTTCCTCGATCTCGAATGCCCGTTCGGTCATGCTGCACTCCCAAAGATGCGGGAAACCCGGGTGAGGCCGGCCACCAGCCGTTCCACGTCGCGCTGGCTGGAATAAAGGCCAAAGCTGGCGCGCGCGGTGGCCGGCACGCCCAGGCGCTGCATCAGCGGCTGGGCGCAATGATGGCCGGCCCGGATGGCCACGCCGGCTTCGTCCAGGATGGTGCCGATATCGTGCGGATGCACGCCGGCCATGGTGAAGCTGATGATGCCGGCGCTGTCGTCCGGCCCCAGCAACGTCAGGCTGTTGATGCCCTGCAGCGCGCTGCGCGCCGCGCGGACCAGCGCCGCCTCGTGGGCATGGATGCGGTCCAGCCCGATCGCCTCCACATAATCGATGGCGGCGGCCAGCCCGATCACGCCTTCGATGTGGGGCGTGCCGGCCTCAAAGCGGCCCGGCGGCGGGGCATAGCTGGTGCGTTCGAACGTCACCGTTTCGATCATCGCACCGCCACCCTGCCAGGGCGGCATCGAATCGAGGATCGCCGCCCGCGCCCACAGCACGCCGATGCCGGTGGGGCCATAAAGCTTGTGGCCGGACAACACATAGAAATCACAACCCAATGCCGCCATGTCGAGCGCCAGCCGGGGCGCGGCCTGGCAGCCATCCACCAGCAGCAGCGCGCCCATGGCGTGGGCGGCATCGGCAATGCGGCGCACATCGGCGGTGCCGCCCAGCACATTGGAGACATGGGCGATGCTGACCAGGCGCGTTTCCGGCCGGATCAGGGCGATCAGCGCATCCTCGTCGATGCGGCCATCATCGGTGATCGGTGCCACGTCCAGCACCGCGCCCGAACGTTCGCACAGCAATTGCCAGGGCACGATGTTGCTGTGATGCTCCAGCGCGGAAATCAGGATGCGGTCCCCGGCCTGCAGGCGCTGGCCCCAGCTGTTGGCGACCAGGTTGATGCCTTCGGTGGCACCGCGCACGAACACCACCTCATCCGGGCTGGCGGCCCCGATGAAGCGCGCCACGCGCGCCCGCGCCTCTTCAAAGCGCAATGTCATGGTGGCGGAGCGTTCATAGACGCCGCGGTGCACGGTGGCATAATCGGGGCCATAGCAGCGCGCGATGGCATCGATCACCGCCTGCGGCTTCTGGGCGGTGGCCGCCGTGTCGAGATAGGCCCAATCGCCGGCCAGGCCGGGGAAATCGCCCTTCAGGTCGAGCATTGCCGAGGCCGTGGCGACGGTCACGCCGCTGCCTCCAGCCGGGCGGTGATGGCGGCGTCCAGCGTTTCGACGGCAGCCTCGTCCAGCCCCTCCAGCGCGTCCGACAGGAAGGCACGGGTGAGGAGGGCGCGGGCCTGGGCGGGCGGCACGCCACGGCTGGTCAGGTAAAACAGCGCGTTCCGGTCCAGTTCGCCGATGGCGGCGCCGTGGGCGCATTTCACATCATCGGCAAAGATTTCCAGCTCCGGCTTGGCGTTGGCGGTGGCGCCGCGGTTCAGCAGGATCGCCTTGAACGACTGGCTGCTGTCGGTCTTCTGGGCTTCGCGCGCCACGGCGACCTGGCCCAGATAGGTGGTGGTGGCGGCGCCGCCGGCCACCGCCCGCACGATCTGGCGGCTGGTGGCGCCGGGGCCAGCATGGCGCACGGTGGTGACCAGTTCCAGCGTCTGGGCGCCCGTGCCGATCAGCACGCAGCCCAGCGCGAAATCGGCACCCTCATGCAAGGTCACGTCAAGCGCGAGGCGGCCATAATCGCGGCCGCCATCGATGATGGTATAACGGCAGGCGGCGCCGGCGCCGACATCGATGGCGAGATGCCGGATCGCCGGGCTGTCGGCCGTGGAGACGATCACCTCGGCATGGCTTTCGCCGGCCGCCACCACCACCGGCTCCACCGCCACCGGCCAGTGGCGGGCGACGGCGGCCAGATCGCTGTAGCGAAAGGCCTCATCCTTGCGGGTGGGAAGCGCGCTCATGCGGATTTCCTGTGTCGCCATCACGCGGCGAGGGCGGAATAGCCTTCCGCCTCCAGCCTGTGGGCCAGATCGGCCCCGCCCGAATGGACGATGCGGCCATCCATCAGCACATGGATATGATCGGGCACGACATAATCCAGCAGCCGCTGATAATGGGTGATCAGCAGCGTGGCATGTTCGGGCGAGCGCATGGCGTTGATGCCATCCGACACCACCCGCAGCGCATCGATATCAAGGCCCGAATCGGTCTCGTCCAGCACGGCCAGCCACGGCTTGAGCACGTGCATCTGCACCATTTCGTTGCGCTTCTTCTCGCCGCCGGAAAAGCCCTGGTTCACCGCCCGCTTCATCATGTCGAACGGCAGGCCAAGCTTCTCGGCGGCGGCCCTGGCCAGCTTCATGAACTCGGCGCCCGAAACTTCGGGCTCACCGCGCAACGTGCGCTGGGCATTGAGCGCGGTGCGCAGGAACAACAGGTTGGACACGCCGGGGATTTCCACCGGATATTGCAGGCCCAGGAACAGCCCGGCGGCGGCGCGCTCGTGCGGCGCGCGGCCCAGCAGATCCTCACCGCGGAAGGTCACGCTGCCGCCGGTCACCTCATAGCCGTCGCGCCCGGCCAGCACATAGGACAGGGTGGACTTGCCGGCGCCGTTGGGCCCCATGATGGCGTGGACCTCGCCGGCGTTCACGGTGAGGCTGAGGCCCTTCAGGATGGGCTTGCCGTCCACTTCGGCATGAAGATTGTCGATGATCAGCATTGGCGTAGACATGGGGGGCGTCTCACTTCATCTGGTTCTGGCGCTTGACGATATCGACCACCGCCTTCTGGCGCAGGTCCTTCTCGATCACGCCCACACTGGCCTGGGCCACCACCTCGGCCTGGGCCGGCGTGTGATTGGGGTGGCCAAAACGGTCGAACGACGCCACTTTCAGGGCGAGCGCGTTGCGGATCGGCCGGCAGGCCTTCACCGCCGCGATGGCGATGCCGCCGGCCGGATCGCCGGACACATCGGCGGCGGCCACCTGCTTGTCGACACAGGCGGCATAATCGGCGGTCAGCCTGTCAAGTTCGGCGCGCAATTGCTGGCCCCTGGGATCGGGGCGCGGCGGCGCGGCATCGCAGGCCGCCAGCAGCAGCGGGAGCAGCAGGAGGAAGGCCGGGGCGCGCATCAGGCCCGCCCGCCCAGCGGGGTGCCGCGCGCCGCCCACGCCGCGACCTCGCCATCGCTCACGGCGGCAAAGGCGCGCAGGCCCTGGCCGCGATCGCGCAGCAGATATTGCGTGTCCCACGCCGCGATGGTGCCGCCATCGCCGGCCAGCATGGCATAATGGGTATGCGACAGGACAACACCGGGTGCGAACGTCTCCACCCCGGTCACCGTGGCGCGGGCATCGGCCACGCCCTGCCGGTCATAAAAGCCGAACAGGGCATCGACATTGCGGCGGAACACCGCCTCGTCGCAGGCCAGATTGGCGCCGGGGCCGGAAATCAGCGCCGGAAACGCCCAGGCCGCCGCGAGCGCCGCGCTGTCCTGCCGGACAAAGGCGGCCGCATAGGCGGTGAAAAATGCCTGGACCTCGGCCTGGTTCACCCGACCGATCCTTCCAGGCTGAGGCCGAGCAGCTTCTGCGCCTCCACGGCGAATTCCATCGGCAGTTGCTGCAACACCTCGCGGCAGAAACCGTTGACGATCAGGCCAACCGCGGCCTCCGCATCCAGCCCGCGCGACTGGGCATAAAACAGCTGATCATCGCTGATCTTGGATGTGGTCGCCTCATGCTCGATAGTGGCGCTGGGGTTGCGCACCTCGATATAGGGCACGGTGTGGGCGCCGCACTGGCTGCCCAGCAACAGGCTGTCACACTGGGTGAAATTGCGCGCGCCTTCCGCGGTGGCCGCCACCCGCACCAGCCCGCGATAGGTGCCGTTGGACCGGCCGGCCGAAATGCCCTTGGAAACGATGGTGGAGCTGCTGCCCTTGCCGATGTGGATCATCTTGGTGCCGGTATCGGCCTGCTGGCAATTGTTGGTGACCGCCACCGAATAAAATTCGCCCACGCTGTTCTCGCCCGAAAGCACGCAGCTGGGATATTTCCAGGTGATGGCGCTGCCGGTTTCGACCTGGGTCCAGCTCACCTTCGAATTGCGCCCCAGGCAGTTGGCCCGCTTGGTGACGAAATTGTAGATGCCGCCCTTGCCGTCGGCATCGCCGGGATACCAGTTCTGCACGGTGCTGTACTTGATCTCGGCATCGTCCAGCGCCACCAGTTCGACGACGGCGGCGTGCAGCTGATTCTCGTCGCGCATCGGGGCGGTGCAGCCTTCCAGATAGGAAACATAGCTGCCCTTGTCGGCAATGATCAGCGTGCGTTCGAACTGGCCGGTGTTGGCGGCGTTGATGCGGAAATAGGTGGAAAGCTCCATCGGGCAGCGCACGCCTTCAGGGATGTAGACGAAGGTGCCATCGGAGAAGACCGCGCTGTTCAGGCAGGCAAAATAATTGTCCGTCACCGGCACCACGCTGCCCAGCCATTTCTTCACCAGCTCGGGATATTCCTTCACCGCCTCGCTGATCGACAGGAAGATCACCCCGGCCTTCTTCAGCTCCTCGCGGAAGGTGGTGGCCACCGACACGCTGTCAAACACCGCGTCCACGGCGATTTTCCGCGCGCCCTCCACCCCGGCCAGCACCTTCTGCTCCTCGATCGGGATGCCCAGCTTTTCATAGGTGCGGCGGATTTCGGGATCGAGTTCGTCCAGCGATTTCAGGCTCGGCTTGGCCTTGGGCGCGGCGTAGTAATAGGCGTCCTGATAATCGATCGGCGCGATGTTCAGCTTGGCCCAGTCCGGGCTGGCCATCGCTTCCCACTTGGCAAAGGCCTTCAGCCGCCAATCCAGCAGCCATTGCGGCTCGCCCTTCTTGGCCGAGATATAGCGCACGATATCGGTGTTGAGGCCCTTGGGCGCCAGTTCCGATTCCACGTCCGAGGTGAAGCCCCACTTGTAGGTGGAAAGCTCGTCCACGGCAGCGCGGGCAGCGGCATCCTGCACCGGGGGTTCAACGGCATTCACCGTGTCGGCAGACACTTCATCAGACATTGTTCTGTCTCTTCCGGTTCGTTCAGTCGGCCAGCGCGGGCGCCGGCACCGGTGCCGCCGCTGCCGCCGGCTTCACCAGATCAGCCAATGACACGGCGGCAAGCGCCGCCCGCACGGCCTGATTGATCGGCGGCCAATGGCCGCGAATGGCGCAATGGCCTTCCATCGCGCAATCCTGCACATCGCCGCCCACGCAACTGGTCAGCGCAATCGGGCCGTCCACCGCCTCGACGATTTCGGCCACGCTGATCAGATCGGGGCCGCGCGCCAGGGTGAAACCGCCGGCCGCCCCGCGCGAAGCGGTGAGCAGGCCGCCGCGCGCCAGCGTGCCCATCAGCTTGGCCACCGTGGGCGCCGGGATCATCGTCAGGTCCGAAACCCGCGCGGCCGACAATTTCGCCGACGGTTCGCGCGCGGCGGCCGCCATGACCACCACGGCATAATCGGCAAGATTGGTCAGGCGAATCAAGGCTTCCCGCCCGCTTTCCGGCAAAGTGGACAAATCTGGTCGGGTTATGGTCCGCCCGGGCCCAATAGTCAAGATTGGCCACTGCTGCGGCGATTGCGCCGCAGGGGCGGCCTCAGGCGATCCGCACCAGGCTGGGCAGGCCCGGCAACTGCCGCCGCCGGGTCATGGTGATACGGGTGAGCGGGGTGATCGTGGCCTGGAAGCGGGTGGGCGTCATCCCGGTGAAGGCCTTGAATTCGCGGATGAAATGCGCCTGGTCATAAAAGGCGTCACCGGCCGCATCGGCCCAGTTGCGCGCCTCCCCCATGCCCAGCCGCACCGCCGCGCCCAGCGCGCGATACTTGCGCGCCAGCAGCTTGGGCGACGCGCCATACAGCCGGTGCGTCAACCGCTCCACCGAACGGGCCGACATGCCCGACGCCGCCACCAGATCATCCACCTGGGGGTTGACCGTGGCGGTCAGCCATTCATCGGCCAGGCGGGTGAACCAGCCGGCGGGATGGCGGTTGGCCGCCAGCCGTTCGCGCAGGAAATCACACACCGCCGCGTTGCGGGCATCATTGTCGGGCGCGCAGGCGATGGCCTCCATCAGCCGCGCGATGCCGGCCGCCGGCATCACCCCGGCCAGATCGGCAACATCATCGGCCAGTTCATCGGCCGGCGCGCCGATCAGTTCGGCCCAGCCCAGCGGCAACAGGCCGATGCCAAACAGCCGCAGCGTGCCGGTGGCGCAATAATGGGTGGGCGCCGAGGTGGGCCCCTGCAGCACTGCGCCGCTGGCCACGCGTTCGCGCACATCGCCATAACGGTTGGTGGCGCTGCCTTCGATCAGCAGGCGGATCTGGCCCAGTTCGGCGCGCAGCAGATCGGTGAAGCCGCTGCTCGGGCTTTCGAACCAGTAGAGCGACGACACATGCTGCCGCAGCGCTGGCGGTGGTTCGAAATACTGGATCGCGATCATGACCCCTCCCCGGCTGCCGCAGCTGCCGCCCATGCGCATCATAACGCCAGGCGCGGGAAAAGGCTGCAAAAAAAGAGGCTCCGGCCGCAGCCGGAGCCCCAAAGTTCGAAAAGCACTGCCACAGCAGCACCTTACGGGTCGCATTGCCATGCTAGGCCGGTGGCCCGGCGGGATATTGTAAATTTCCGACAAAACACCCATGCAGGGCCATGACCGCCCCTGTCCCGCCTGCCAGCCACCCAAGGGGCGGTCTCGCCTTTCCGGCCATGCTGGCCGGTTCGGCCTGCCTGGCCTTCGGGCCGTTCCTGGTGCGGCTGGCCGATGTGGCGCCGCTGGCTTCCGCCTTCTGGCGGCAGGCGCTGGCCGTTCCCTTCCTGTTGGTCCTTGCCCTGCGCGCGCCGGCCGGGCGCGGCCTGGGCGCGGCCGGCGGTGCCGGGCTGGCGCTGGCGGCGCTGGCCGGCGCCGGTTTTGCCGGCGATCTGGCGGTGTGGCACCTGGGCATCGTGCGCACCACGCTGGGCAATGCCTCGCTGCTGGCCAATGCCGCCACTTTCCTGCTGCCGCTCTATGCCCTGGTCGTGCTGGGCCAGCGGCCCACGCGGCCGCAATGGCTGGCGCTGGCGGTGGCGGCGGCCGGCGTGGCGCTGCTGCTGGGCCGCAGTGCCGAACTTTCGGCCACGCATCTGGCCGGTGATCTCCTGTGCCTGGCCGCCGCCGTCTTCTACACGCTCTATCTGGTGGTGATCGAAAAGCTGCGCGCCCGGCTGGATGCGCTGCCGGCGCTGGCGCTGGCCACGCTGGCATCGGCGCTGGTGCTGGCCCCGCTGGCCGCCGGCGGCCGCTTCTGGCCGCAGGATTGGGGCCCGGTGCTGGCGCTGGCCATCGGCAGCCAGGTGATCGGCCAGGGGCTGATCGTCTATGCCGTCAGGCACCTGCCGCCGCTGGTGGTGGGCCTGTCGTTCCTGGTGCAGCCGGCGATCGGGGCGGCCGTCGGCGCGTGGCGCTTTGGCGAGATGCCGGGCCCGCCCGAACTGGCCGGCGCCGCGCTGGTGGTGGCGGCGCTGGTTATCGCCCGGCTGCCGGCGCGGCGGGCCTGAAGGGGGGCCAGAAACAGGGGGCCAGAAACAGGGGGCCAGAAACAGGGGCCCAGAAACGCGAAAGGGGTGCCGCGGCCATTGGCGCGGCACCCCTTTTGTCCGGCGCGTGGCCGGGCTTACTTCAGATAGGCCGAGATATATTTGTTCATCTCGAACATCGAGCACTCGTCCTTGCCGAACAGCGCCTTCAGCGTGGCATCGGCAACGATCACCCGCTTGTCGGTCGGCTTCTGGAGATTGTGCTTGCGGATATAGTCCCACACCTTGGCAACCACCTGGCCGCGCGGCAGCGGCTCGGCGCCCACAACGGCCACCAGCGGCCCCTGCGGCGTCAGCGGCTTCATCAACGCGTCCATCTTCTTGCCCGCGGGCTTGGCATCCTTTGCCATTCCGATCCCCTTTGTCGCTTTGGGCCGCGAGCGCGGCCCGTCCACATCAGTTTGATCCTGACCCATGGCTTAAAGCGAGCTTCCCCGGCCCAGCGCAAGCCCAAAATGCGTGATTTGCCGCAGCATCGCTGCCAATGCCGACCGGCCGTGACAAAACTGCCACCAAAATGCCACAAGTCCCCGGCCTCAAAAACGGCGCAACAGCCGCAATTGCCACCAGCGCGGCCGGTTCAACACCAGCCTGCCCGCCACCGCGCCATCCACCATCGTCTGATTCAGGCAATTCTCGCACTCCAGACTGGCCAGCCAGCCGCCTTCGCGCACATCCAGTTGCAGGGCGGCATCCACCTGCCAGCCGGCCGCTGCCAGCCCACCAGCCGCGCCCGGCAGGCCCGCCATCGCCACCTGCATGGCGCTGCGCCAGCGCGCGCCCACGCGCGGCACCAGATCGGCCCCGGCGCCGGCCAGCGGCTGGTGCCAGGCGGCCGAAACCCCGGCGCTCACATCGGGGGCGTAAAGCGGGCGCGGCGGCCCGCCGGCGGGGGCCGCGCCCTGCCAGCGCGCCTGCTGCACGGCCAGGCTGCCGGCCAGTTCCAGCCGGGGCAGCGGCCGGGCGGCGGCCCACAGATCAAGCCCGTGATTGCGCATCAGGGCGCGGCCGGCATCAACCATGGCGGTGGGATCAATGCCCAGCAGCGGCGAGACCGGCGCGCGGGTGCGATCAACGAACAGCGCGGCGTTCACCCGCAGCCGCTGGCCCCAGAGGTCGCCCTTCACCCCGGCTTCATGATGCCAACCGGTTTCGCGCGGCAGCGCCGCCAGCCCGGCGGCATCACGCGCCAGCAGATTCCAGCCCGGCAGCCGGGCGGTGCGCACGCTGCGCGTAAACAGCAGCACGTCTCCGGCGGCAAAGCCGGCGCTGGCCTCCCCGGTGAGCAGGCTGGCCCGTTGCCGCGCCAGGCCGGGGATGGCGAGGCACGGGGCACAGCCGGGGCGGCGATCCTCCAGCGTCAGCCGCACATCGGTATCGCTCAACCGCACTTCGCCGGCCAGTTCCAACCGGCCGCTGGCCTGCCAGCTGGCACGGGCGGCGATGTGGCGGTTGCTGTGCTGCTGGCTGATGCGGCGATCGGCGATGATGCGGCCGGCGGCCGTATTGGCGGCGGCGGTATCGGCGGCGGTTCGGGTTTCGCGGCTGTCGTCCACCCCGGCTTCCAGGCCCAGGCGCAGGATGTTGAACTCGGCCAACAATTCGATCCGGTGCTGCTGGCCAGTGGCGCTGGTGCGCGCCACCTGGGCCTGGCCGCCCGGATCAAGCGCCAGCCGGCCGCCCTGCCGGCCAAAGCCATTGTGCACCAGCACGCTGATGCGGCCCGCCTCCCACGCCAGATCAGAGCCATAGAGCTGGAGATCGCCGCGCTGGCCCAGCGGTAGCCGCGCCAGATCGGCGCTGATCGGCCCCCACAGGCCGGGCGCATCAAATGCCAGCGTGGTGGTGGCCGGGCTGGCGATGAAGCGGCCGCCGCAGCGCGACGGCGCGCCCGGATCGCAGGCGCTGGCCGGCAGGTTGCCGGCCTGGCTGCGGTGGTAACTGGCCGAAAGCCCCCATTTGAGGCCGGGGGTCAGATCCAGATCCACCAGCGCCGACAGGCCGGCGCGCTGGCCGCGGTTCAACCGTTCCCCGGTGCTGACATTGGCCAGCCAGCCCTGATCATGATGCAATTGCCCGCCGATGCCCAGCCGCACACCGGCCGCCAGCGGCAGATCAAGCCGGCCCAGCAGCCGCCGGCTGCCAAAGCCGCCGGCGCCGAACTCGCCGGCCCCGGCCAGCGTGGCATCGGGCCGCCGCAGATCAAGCGACAGGCTGCCGGCTGCCGCAGCCGCCGCCGGGCCCACCGCCGGGCCGCTGCCCAGCAGCAGATCGGCATCGCCCAGCGCCGCCAGCAAGGGCGCCTGCCCCGGCAAGGCAATGCCGTTGATGCCAAGCTGCGGCCGCGCCCGGCCATGGTGGGTGATCAGCGCCAGGCTGCCATTGCCCGGCGCAGCCAGCGCCAGCCAGCCGGGCGCGGCGCGGGCAGCCTCGGTCAGCGTGGCCGGCCCGGCGGCATCGCGGGCATCGGGATCAAGCCACCACAGCGATTGGGTGACATCCTGCGCCGCCCGGTCGGCCAGCCAGCCGGCCAGCCGGGGCTGGGCGGCAATGGCCCCCGTATCGGGCGGCGACGATTGCGCCGCCTGAGCGGCTGTTGGTGGCGGCGTTTGCGCCGCCGGAGACGCTGTTGGCGGCGGCGCCTGCGCCGCCGCGGGGACGGCCAGCACGGCCGCAGCAAGCAGGGCCGGCCGCACCGCCATGGCCGCGATCAGCGCGGGCCGTCGCGACCGTCGGGCTGGCCGCCCAGCGGGCCGCCGGCGGCGCCCACCGCGCCGACATTGCCGAACAGGGTTTCGAAGAAGCCTTCGGATTTGCCCAGCGTGGGGGTCTTGTCGCTCACCGGGTTGATGCGGGCGATCTTCTCCATGCCGCGCCGTTCCACCTTGGCCACATTGCCCTCGGCATCAAAGCTGACGATCAGGATCTGCTGATCCAGCGTCTTGGGCGCCACAAAGGCATATTGGCCGGTGAGACGGCTGACATAATACCAGCTGCCATTGTCGAACTGGGCGGCAAAGGTGGGCCGGCCCAGCGTGCGCGACACGGATTCGCGGTTGTCCACCCCCGGCAGGATGGAGGTGAACAGGGTTTCATCGATCAGATAGCCCTGATTCGCCTTGATGCGTGAACAGCCGGCGGTGGCCAGCGCGGCGCCGATCAGGATCAGGTGGGGCAAAACCCGGTGCACGGCAATCTTCATTCCATCAGGCTCCAAACCGAACAACCCGCCCCCGCTTGCGTGTGTGGCGCGGCCGGCCCCGGCTGCGACAATCCCGTTCACCTTGTCATTATGCCAGCCGCCGCGATTATGCTAGCCGTGCCCGCCATGTCGATCCTTGCCAGCCTCAAGCGCCTGGTTTCCGGCCCCCCGGCTTCCCCGGTTGATCTGCTTTATGCCGCCGTGGTGGCCGAAGCGCGCCGGCCCGATTGGTATGTGGACGGCGCGGTGCCCGACACGCTGGACGGCCGGTTTGACATGGTGGCGCTGGTGCTGTCGCTGCTGCTGCTGCGGCTGGAGGAGGTGACGGCGGGCAACCCCGGCCACCCGGCGGCGCAGCTTTCGGCCGATCTGGCCGATCGCTTCATCGCCGACATGGAGGGCAATCTGCGGGAAGACGGGATCAGCGACCAGGCGGTGCCGCGCCACCTGGGCCAGATGATGGCGGCGCTGGGTGGCCGGCTGGGCGCCTATCGCGCCGCCCGCGGCGATCCGCAAGCGCTGGCCCAGGCGCTGCAGCGCAATCTTTATCGCGGTGCCGCGGTGCCGGCGGCTGCTGTTGGCCATGTCGTGGCGGAATGGGCCCGGCTTTCGGGCCGGCTGGCGGCGACCAGCTTTGCCCGGTTGAGCGCCGGCATCATGGAGCCGGCCAATTGAGCGCGCCGGCCCCGGAATTCAGCCACCCGCTGCGCGCCCACGAGATTGGCGGCGCGCCCCGGCGCGTGGACATCGCGGCGAACGAAGCCGAACGGGCGGCGCTGGCCAGCCGCTTTGATCTGCTGGCGCTGGCCAGCCTGGCCGCCAGCCTGGAGGTGAAGCGGGAGGCCGCCGGCATCCGGGTGACCGGCACGGTGCGCGCCGTGGGCGACCAGGCCTGCGTGGCCAGCGGCGAGCCGGTGCCGTTCCGCCTGTCGGAACCGGTGGCGCTGCTGTTGGCCGATGCGCCGGATGGCGGCGAGATCGAACTGGCCGCCGAGGATCTGGACGTGGAGCCGCAGGCCGGCGACATCATCGATCTGGGCGAGATTGCCGCCCAGGCGCTGGCGCTGGGCCTTGATCCCTACCCGCGCCGGCCCGGCAGCGTCGCCGGCCTGCTGAGCGAGGAAGAGGCCGCCGAGGCGCGCAGCCCGTTTGCGGTGCTCAAAAAGGGTTGATTGACCAGCCGGCTGGTCAAGAATACCAAAGACAGTAAGGCCGCCACCGGTATGGACTCGGTGGCGGCCCGCCTGGGCCCCTTTTGGAAGGGGGCTGGATTTGGGTCGGTTGCACCTTGCTCGGGAGGCCGACCCAAATTTCAATATTTCGTCAGAACGGCACGTCGTCATCAAGGTCGTCGTCGAAGGCGCCGGGGCGCTTGGCCGGGGCGGGGGCACTGCCGCCAAAGCCGCCCGCGCCGCCGTCACCGCCGCCCCGATAACCGCCACCAAAGTCCTCGGACCGGCCACCGCCGCCCATCATGCGGTCACCCCCGCCCCCGTCGCGGCCACCGATCAGCGCCAGTTCCCCCTTGAACGGGCCGATCACGATTTCGGTGGTGTAACGGTCCTGGCCGCTCTGGTCCTGCCATTTGCGGGTGGAGATGCTGCCTTCGATATAGACCTCGCTGCCCTTGCGCAGATATTGCGTGGCGATCCGGCCAATATTCTCGTTGCGAATAACGATGTTGTGCCACTCGGTCTTTTCCTTGCGCTCGCCACTGGCCTTGTCCCGCCAGGTTTCCGAGGTGGCCAGGGAGAATTCCACCACGCTGCCGCCGTTGGGGAAATTCTTGGTCTGCGGGTCCTTGCCCAACCGCCCGACCAGAATCACCTTGTTCACGCCCGCCATCTGTTTCTCCTCTGTCTTGCCTGCAACCCTAACCGGCACCAGCCTGTCAGGCAATTGCATGCGCTGCCCTGCCCCTTGCCTTTGTTGTGGATTTCGCGCTTGCTGCGGCACGACGTTCTGCCAGTGGGGGCCCTGATGTCAGACCAGTTCGAAGCCGCCGGGGCGCTGGCCACAGCCGGGCTGGCCGCGCACGCGCTTGATCAGCCGGGGCCCGGAAAAGGCCCACATTCAGCCACTTGCGCCAATTGCGGGGCCCCGCTCAGCGGGCCCTTCTGCGGCCAGTGCGGCCAGCGCGCCCACCTGCACCGCCATGTCGGCGAGGTGTTCCACGAGTTTCTGCACGGCATCACCCACCTGGACGGCAAGGCATGGAAAACCCTGCCGATGCTGTTGTTCCGCCCCGGCCAGTTGACCCGCAGCTATATCGAAGGCCAGCGCGCCCGCTACATCGCGCCGGTGCCGATGTTCCTGATGGTGGTGTTCCTGATGTTCTTCGCGCTCAGCTTTGCGCATCTGCCGGCGGACGAGATCCGCATCGGCGGCGAAGGCACCACCGCCAGCCGCGCGCAGGATGCCAAGCGGGCGCTGGCCGATCTTGACCGGCAGATCGCCGAAGCCCGCACCAAGGGGGACAAGGCGGAGGTGGCCCGGCTGGAAACCGCACGCGCCACCATCAAGCGGCTGACCAGCGACCCGAACGTGACCCTGGGCGAAGCCACACAGGCATTGAGCGAGGAAATGCAGAAAACCGCCCTGGACGGCAAGGTGGAGGTGAACACCGGCAACGCGACGCTGGACGCCAAGGCGCGCGAGGCGCTCAAAAATCCCAGCCTGGTCATCTACAAGCTCCAGACCAAGGCCTACAAGCTCAGCTTCCTGCTGGTGCCTCTGTCACTGCCGTGGCTGTGGCTGGCCTTTTTCTGGAAGCGCGGGATCGGCATGTATGATCACGCCATCTTCACCCTGTATTCGATCAGCTTCATGAGCCTGTTGTTCATCGTCGGCAGCCTCGCCTTCACCGCCGGGGTGACGGCCGGCGGCTTCTGGCTGGTGCTGTCGCTGCTGCCGGCGGTGCACATGTTCGTCCAGTTGCGCGGTGCCTATGGCCTGGGCTGGTGGGGCGCGGGCTGGCGCACCCTGCATCTCAGCATCGCGGCCGTGCTCACCCTCTCCTTCTATCTCCTGATCCTGGTCCTGGCCGGCCTGCTCGATTGATCAGGCCGGCGGCAACGCCGCTGGGGCCGGTGGCAGCAGTTCGGCCGCCTGCTCGCTGCGCACCGGCGCGTCGGCCGTGGCCAGCTGCGGCACCGGCTTCTTGCCCTGCTCCACGCCCATGTCGGCAAAGCGCCTCGCCTTGGGCAGCACGTTGCGCTCCAGCGAGCCGACGAAATCATTATAATTGCTCACCGTTTCGGTGAGGTTCCGGCGCATCTTCGCCAGATGCTCGGCCATCACCGCGATCGCGCTGTAGATATCGGCCCCCAGCTTGCCGATCTCGCGCGCCTCATCGGCCAGCTTTTCCTGGCGCCAGTTCAGCGCCACCGTCTTGGCGATGGCCAGCAGGTTGATCGGCCCGGCCAGCAGGATACGCTGATCAAAGGCCCAGCCCAGCAGCGCCAGATCATGTTCCAGTGCGGCCGACAGGAAATTTTCGCCGGGGATGAACATGATGACGAAGTCCGCCGCCGCGCCGAACTCGTTCCAATAGGCCTTTTCCGAAAGGCCGCGGGCATGGCTGCGCACGGCGGTGGCGTGGCGCTTCATGGCGGCCAGCCGCTCGGCATCGGTGCCGGCTTCCAGTGCGGCCAGATAATCATTCAGACTGCACTTGGAATCGATGATCAGCTGGCGACCGCCTGGCAGATTGATGATGGCATCAGGCCGCTTGCCGCCGCCTTCGCTGCTGGCCTGCAGGGTGAAATCGATGCCTGCCCGCAACCCGGCCATTTCCAGCGTGTTGGCCAGTTGCTGTTCGCCCCAGCTGCCGCTGGTCTTGCCGCTGCTGCGCAGGGCCGTGACCAGCCGCGCGGCCTCGTCCGATACCCGGGCCTGGCCCTGGGCCACCTGCTCCAGCGCCTGGGTCAGGGCGCCATAATTCTCGGCGCGGGCCTTTTCCACCTCGCCCAACCGATTTTCATATTTTGCCAGCGTCTCGGCCACCGGGGCCAGCACGGCCTTCAAGCTGGCCTGATTCTTGGCTTCGGCCTCGGCAAAACGCTGTTCGGCACGGTTGATCAGCTGGCCCTGCGCCTGTTCCAGCACGCGGCCGGCCAGCGCTTCGAACCGTGTGTTCAGTTCCTCCAGCTGGCGGGCGTGAGCGGCGTCGCGCTCCTCGCGCTGGGTTTGCAACGCGCGGATTTCCACCGCCGCCTCGGCCAGCTTCGTCCGCCGCTCGTCCGCCTCACGCCGGGCCTCATCGCGTTCGGCCCTGAAGGCGGCTGCCGGGCGGCTGGCCAGCCACCAGCCCGCACCCAGGCCAACCAGCAGGGCGGCAATCGCAATCATGGCTTCGGTCACGGGCAGCACCATTGGCAGCAGGGGGAACGGGTGCAGAACATAGCCGCTTGGCAAGCGAACGCAACGCCGCCATGCTGCCGGCCATGCGCATCACGCCGATCCTCGCCCCCATGCTCGCCCTGCTGCTCGCCGCCCCGGCCACCGCCGCGCCCTTTGCCTTTTCCGCCCAACGCATCGCGGCCGACACGGCAGCGCTGGCCTCCGACGATTTTGCCGGGCGCGGGCCGGGGGAGGCAGGGGAGGCCTATACGCTGGCCTATCTTGCCCGCCAGTTCCGCGCCGCCGGGCTGGAGCCAGCCGGGCCGGGCGGCAGCTGGCTACAGGAGGTGCCGCTGATCCGGATGGAGCGGCAGCCGGGCGCCACGCTGTCCATCACCAGCCGCGATGGCCCATTGCCGATCAGTCTGGGCCGCAACGCCACGCTGGCGCTGCGCCAGCCGGGGGAGACGCGGATGGCCGATGTGCCCATCGTCTTTGCCGGTTTTGGTGTGGTGGATCAGGGGTTTGATCCCTATGCCGGTGTGGATGTGGCCGGCCGGGTGGTGCTGCTGCTGGCCGGCGATCCGGATGGCGAGGCCGGCGCCGATCTCGGCTTTGGCGGCCGCGCCCTGGCCTACCGGGGCCGGCTGGGCGTGAAGATCGCTGCCGCTGCCAAGGCCGGTGCGGTGGGCGTGATCGTGCTGCACGAGGATTTTCCTGCCTCCTACCCGCTTGCCCAGCTTACCGGCACCGAACTGGTGCCCCAGATGGTGCCGGCCGGAACCGGCTTTGGCGGGCCGCTGCGCTTTGCCAGCTGGGTGGAAGGCGCGGTGGCAGCCCGGCTGCTGGCCGCCATCGGCCTTGATCTGGCCAGCGCCAAGGCCGCCGCCCGCAAGCCGGGATTTCGCAGTCTGCCGCTGCCGGCCACCGTCAGCGCCAGCGGCACGCTCACCGCCACCCCGTTCATCAGCCACAATGTGATCGGCCGGCTGCCCGGCACCAGCCGGCCCGACGAGGCGCTGCTGTATGGCGCCCACTGGGATGCCAACGGCCAGGGCGTGGCCGATGCGGCCGGGGACGCCATCCGCAACGGCGCCATCGACAATGCCACCGGCACCGCCGAACTGATCGAGGTGGCCCGCGCCTTTGCCGCCGGGCCGCGCCCTGAGCGCACCATCCTGTTTGCGGCCTGGACGGCGGAGGAAAAGGGCCTGCTGGGCGCCGACTATTACGCGGCTTACCCGGTGGTGCCGCTGGGCAAGACAGTGGCGGTGATCAATCTTGATCCCCATGTGCAACTGCCGCGCACCCAAAGCCTGGAGGTGATCGGCGCCGGCCGCACCAGCCTGGAGGATGATCTGGCGGCGGCCGCCCGGGCGATGGGGCTGGTGACGGTGCCGGAACCCAATCCGGAGGCGGGCTGGTATTTCCGGTCAGACCATTTTCCCTTCGTGCAGCGCGGCGTGCCGGCGCTGGCCTTCCGCGCCGGGCGGGACATCGCGGCCGGCGGCACGGCAGCCGGGCAGGCGCTGATCGATCGGTACAACCAGTGTTGCTATCACCAGCCCTGCGACCAGATCGGCCCCGGCTTCAGCTTCGAAGCCGCCGCGCAGGAGGCCGAGGCCGCCTGGCGGGTGGGGCTGGAGGTGGCCAACCGCTGGCAGCGGCCGGGCTGGAAGCTGGAGCCGCGATTCTGAGCCGATTCAACCGGGAAAGAACAGGTGCAACCGTCGGGTTTTGACAGTTTTTACGCATATGGCCGGGATTTCGATTGCAAAATCAGCCAAAATTCCTGAACGCCGAATCATGATGATGACAGGCTTTGCCCATGTAGGACAGGCCTCGGTCAATCAGCCAGCTTGTGCAGCCGGGCGATGAAAAAGCCATCAAGGCCGCCGTCCAGTTGGCCAGGCAGGGTGCGCACAAAGCCTTCGGCCGTGGGCTTCAGGCCGGCGGGCAGCTCATCGGCGGCGATCAGATCGCGCGGGGCGCCGGCGATCACCCGTTCGGCAATCCGCTCACCCTCACGCGGATCAAGGCTGCACGTGGCATAGACGATGCGCCCGCCCGGTTTCAGCCAGCCCACCGCCCGCCGCAGCAGCGCGGCCTGCAACAGGGTGACAGGGGCCAGATCGGCCCAGCCCTTCAGGTGCAGCACATCGGGGTGACGGCGGAAAATGCCGGTGGCCGAACAGGGCGCATCCAGCAGGATATGATCGAACAGGCCTGGCGGCTGCCAGCGCAGCGCATCGGCGGCGATCAGCGTGGCCTGCAACCCGGTGCGCTCGAGATTCTGGCGCACCCGCTCCAGCCGGTCATCCGACACATCAACCGCGGTGACATGGCAGCCGCGCGCCGCCAGTTGCAGCGTCTTGCCGCCCGGCGCGGCGCACAGATCGAGCACATGCTGGCCGGCATGGGCCGGCAGCAGCCGCGCGGGCAGGCTGGCGGCGAAATCCTGCACCCACCAGGCGCCTTCGCCAAAGCCCGGCCATTCGGTGATGCTGCCCTTGCGGGCGGTGCGGACATGGCCGGGGGCCAGGCTGATGCCCTCCAGCGCCTGCGCCCACTGTTCGGTTTCGGCCGGGTTTTTCAGGGTGAGATCGGTGGCCGGCTCATCAGCCAGTGCGGCGCTGGCGGCATCGGCCATGGCCGCGCCCCAATCGCGCGCCCATTGCACATCGAAGGGGGCGGGCAAGCGGGGGCTGGCCGGCAGCACCGCCGGGCGGCGGATCAGGCTGCCCAGCACGCCGTGCACCAGCCGGCGCGGCCCGCTTTCCACCAGCGGCAGCGCGGTGGCGACCACGGCATGCGGCGGCGTGTTCAGCCGCAGCCAGCCGGCCAGCGCCAGGCGCAGCACATGGCGGGCGCGGGCATCGATGGGCAGCGGGCGCGGGGTGGCGCTGTCGATCAGCGGATCAAGCTCGGGCAGCCAGCGCAGCACGGTGAGGGCCAGCAGGCGCGCCAGCGCGCGATCCTGGCTGAGCGGCAGGCCATCGGCGGCAGCGGCGGCGACATCGAAGGGCACGCCGCGATCCAGCACCGCCATGCCGATCTTCAACGCGGCGCGGCGGGCGGCGACGCCGGAATCATCGCGGTTGGTGGTCGGGCGGCCGGAACGGACGGGCTTGGCGGTGGGGCGGCGCGGGCTGGTCATGCCAGCGCCCCTTGCCGCAAAGCGCGCCGCTTTCCCATCTATTTCCGCCGGCCGAGGAAATTGCCGATCACCTTGAAATGTTTGACCGGGAACAGCCGCACCATCCAATCGATGAAGCGCGCATCCGGTCCGATCAGCACACGGTGCTGCCGGCGCTCCATGCCCCTGATGATGGTGGCGGCGGCCTGCTCGGGCGTGGTCGGGGCATTCTTCTCGAACTCGGCGGCAAAATCCGTGTTGGGATCCTGCCCCGGCAACAGGGCGACGCGCTTGGCGTTTTTCGCCACATTGGTCTTGATGCCGCCGGGGTGGACCCGGATCACGCAGACATTGGGATCGGTGAGCGCCAATTCCATCGCCAACGCCTCGGTGAGGCCGCGCACTGCATATTTGCTGGCATTATAGGCGCTTTGGGTGGGATAGCCCATCATGCCGAACACGCTGGAAATATTGACGATCCAGCCCACGCCATCCTTGGCGGCACTGGCCCTCACATGGGGCAGCGCCGCCCGGCAGCCTTCCACCACGCCGGTGAAGTTCACCGCCATCACCCGATCGAAATCCGCGCGCGGGCAGTCGGCAAAGGGGGCGACGACCGAAAGGCCGGCATTGTTGATGATGCCATCCAGCCGGCCGAAATCGCTGACAGCGGCCGAAATCCAGGCGTGCAGCGCCGGCGTGTCGGTCACATCCAGTGCAGTGATGCTGGCCGGCCGGTTGCCGAGCAGGCGTTTGGTTTCAGCCAGGCCCGCCTCATCCTTGTCGGCCAGCGCCAGCACCGCGCCACGCGCCGCCAGATCGAGCGCCAGCGCCCGGCCGATGCCGCTGCCGGCGCCCGTGATGGCAATCACCTTATGCTCGAACATGGCTGCTTCCCTTCACCCCATTGCTAACAGCCGGCGGGCGGTGGCAACACTGGCTTATGGACAAGGACAAGCAACCCGATCCGCGCGACAAACAGCCGAAAGCCCCGCCACCGCCCCCCACCGACAAGGAAGTGGGCGGCCGCGGCGGCCCCGACCCGGTGCGCTATGGCGACTGGGAAAAGGGCGGCATCGCCGTGGATTTCTGATGGGGCAGGTGCATGACGCCCGCTGCCGCCGGGTGACGTTTTTGGGCTGCAGGGGCGATTATGTCCACATCGCCGATGGCCTGCAGCAGGATCCGTGATGCCACGGCGCTTGTCGGGCGTATGACATTGTCATAACGTCAGGCCATGGCGGCCCGCCCTTCCAAACCCGTAACCGTGACGCTTGGCGAGTTGGCCGAGGCTGCGCAGGCGCGCGTTGCCGATGGGCGCTATGCCAGCCTGAGCGAAGTGGTCCGCGCCGGGTTGCGGGCGCTGGACCGCGAGGAGGCGGCGCTGGACGATCTGATCCGCGCCCGCATTGCGGCGGTGAATGCGGCTCCGGCCGATGCCGTGCCGCTGGCCGATGCGATGGCCGGGCTGCGCGCGCGCCTGGCTGATGCGGGTTGAACTGAGCCGGCTGGCGCTGGCCGATCTGGAGCGCATCGGGGACTGGATCGCTGCCAATGCCGGGGCAGCAGTGGCTCTGGCCTATCTTGACCGCCTGGAACAGGCCTGTGCCGTTTTGCGCGACTTCCCCCGGCGGGGCACGCCGCGCGATGATCTGTGCCCGGGCGTGCGCACGATCAGTTTCGAAGGGCGTGCGACCATTGCCTATCGGGTGGACCGCGAGCAGGTGTTGATTCTGGGGGTGTTCCACGCCGGCCGGTTGTTGAGCGGCCCGCTGTGATGCTCATTCCGCCTTCAGCGGCCGGGCCAGCAGGGCGTTGATCGTGTCCGGCACCGGCGCGCCGGCGAGCAGGGCGGCGACCGCCGCGCCGATCGGCATGTCAACGCCGGCCGCGCGCGCGGCCTCGACCAGCACCGGTGCGGTGGCAGCCCCTTCGGCGACGGCCGGGCCGGCGAGCAGATCGGCCAGCGGGCGGCCCTGGCCCAGGCCGACACCGAGACGGAAATTGCGGCTGTTTTCCGATGAGCAGGTGAGGACGAGATCGCCCAGCCCGGACAGGCCGGCCAGGGTTTCGGGGCGCGCGCCGCGGGCGACGCCAAAGCGGGTCATCTCGGCAAAGCCACGCGCGATCAGGGCGGCGCGGGCGTTCAGACCCAGCCCGGCGCCCTCCACCACCCCGCAGGCGATGGCGAGCACATTCTTCACGGCGCCGCCGATTTCAGCGCCGATCACATCATCGGACTGGTAGAGCCGAAACGTCGGCCGGGCCATGGCGGTGACCAGGCGCTCGCCGAGCGCCCGGTCTTCGCAGGCCAGCGTGATGGCGCAGGGTTTGCCGGCCGCCACCTCGTGCGCGAAACTGGGGCCCGACAGCACGGCGATCGGATTGGCGACGAGATCGCGCGCCACCTCCAGCATCAATTTGTGCGTGCCGGCCTCGATCCCCTTGGCGCACAAAATGATGGGCGTGGCGGCCGGCAGCGCCGCCTGTGCCAGCGTGGTGCGCAGATGCTGGGCCGGCACCACCAGCAGCACGATGGGGCAAGCGGCGATGGCGGCCAGATCTTCGGTTGCGCTGATGCCGGCGGGCAGGCGGATGCCAGGCAGGAACGGCGGGTTTTCGCGCGCGCCGTTGATGGCGGCCACCACGTCGGCCTCCCGCGCCCACAGCGTGACCGGGCCATTGCCGGCCAAGGTGGCGGCCAGTGCGGTTCCCCATGCACCGCCACCGATGACGCCGAACATGGTCACGCCTTCACCCCGGCCCCGCGCACGGCCTCGGCTTCGGGATCGAGCGGCCAGCGCGGGCGGGCCGGGGCGTTGAGATCATCGATGTCGCCAACCCGAAACCGCTCCACCCCGGCCCAGGCGATCATCGCGCCATTGTCGGTGCACAGCCACAGCGGCGGGGCGACGAAGGGCAGGCCGTGCGCGCTGGCCAGTGCCAGCAGCGCGCCCCGGATATGCTGGTTGGCCGCCACCCCGCCGGCCACCACCAGCGCCGTGGTGCCCGGCACCTGGGCCAATGCCCGTTCGGTGCGGTCCACCAGGCAATCGCAGGCGGCCTGCTGAAAGCTGGCGGCCAGATCGGCAATGTCTTGCTCCGATGGCGCGGCCATGGCGGCGCGGGCGCGCAGCACGGCGCTCTTCAGCCCGGCAAAGGAGAAATGCGGCTCTGGCGTGCCCACCAGCGGGCGCGGCAGCGCAAAGCGGCCGGCATCACCGGCGCGCGCCGCCCGCTCCAGCGCCGGGCCGCCGGGAAAACCGAGGCCAAGGACCTTGGCCGATTTGTCAAACGCCTCCCCCACCGCATCATCGATGGTGGTGGCCAGCCGGCGATAACGGCCCACCGCCTCGACCAGCAGCAATTGGCAATGCCCGCCCGAAACCAGCAGCAGCAGATAGGGAAAGCCCAGCGCCGCATCGGCCAGCCGGGGCGACAGCGCATGGCCTTCGAGATGGTTGACCGCGATCAGCGGCTTGCCCGCCGCCATCGCCAGCGCCTTGGCGGTGACCAGGCCCACCATCACCCCGCCGATCAGGCCGGGCCCGGCGGTGCCGGCAATCGCGTCCACATCGGCCAGGCCCACGCCGGCTTCGGCCAGCACGGCGGCCACCATCGGCGCCAGCCGATCGGCGTGGGCGCGCGCCGCCAGTTCGGGCACCACGCCGCCAAAGCGTTCGTGCGCCTCGTTCTGGCTGGCGATGCGCTGGGCCAGGATGGTGCGGTCGCCGCGCACCAGCGCCACAGCGGTTTCATCGCAGCTCGATTCAATGCCCAGAACAAGCGGGTTTGCCATGCCGCCCAGCTAGGCGCTCCCTTGCCAATCCGCAACCATCGCGCCATGGGCAGGGGCATGAGCTTCAAGATCGGTACCCGCGGTTCTCCCCTTGCCCTCGCCCAGGCGCACATGACGGCCGACGCGCTGAAACAGGCGCACGGCTGGGGCGATGGCGATGTGGAGATCATCATCATCCACACCACCGGTGACAAGGTGCAGGACCGGGCGCTGGCCGAGATCGGCGGCAAGGCGCTGTGGACCAAGGAGCTGGACGCCGCCCTGCTGGACGGCCGCATCGATATCGGCGTGCATTCGATGAAGGATGTCGAAACCATCCTGAAAGACGGCATCGTGCTGCCCGCCATGCTGCCGCGCGCCGATGTGCGCGAAACGCTGATCGGGGCGCCCAGCATCGCCGCGCTGAAGCCCGGCGCGCTGATCGGCACCTCCTCCCCGCGCCGGGCGGCGCAGTTGAAGGCGCAGCGGCCGGATCTGCGCACCGAGATCCTGCGCGGCAATGTGGCGACCCGGCTGGCCAAGGTGGAACAGGGCGCCATCGATGCCACTTTGCTGGCCGCCGCCGGCCTGGCGCGGCTGGGCATGGCGGTGGGCAGCACCATCCCGGTGGAGCAGATGCTGCCGGCCAGCGCGCAGGGCGCGGTGGGCATCACGGCGCGCGCCGGCGATGCTGAAACGCTGGCGCGGCTGGCGGCGATCAACCACCAGCCCACGCTGGATTGCGTGCTGTTGGAACGCGGGTTCCTGGCGGCGCTGGGCGGCACCTGCCATTCGCCGGTGGCGGCGCTGGCCGAATTTGTTGATGGTGCCATATGTTTCCGCGGCCAGATTTTCGCCGAGGACGGCAGCGAGATGCAGGAAGGCGGCTTCACCGGCGCGCTCGCCGATGCCCCGGCCGCGATCGCCGCCCTGGCCGCCCGCCTGCTGGGCCAGGCCGGCCCGGCCCTCAGGGCCTTGTTCAACCCCTGATGCGGGTGCTTGTCGTCCGGCCCGAACCGGGCGCCAGCGCCACGGCGGCGCGGGTGCGGGCGCTGGGCCACGAGGCGATGCCGCTGCCGCTGCTCGCCACCGAGGCGCTGGACTGGCGCCCGCCCGATCAGCCGCCGGCCGCGGTGATCATCACCAGTGCGGCGGCCGTGCGCCATGCCGGGCCGGCGGCCGCCGCGCTGCACGGCCTGCCGCTGCACTGCGTGGGGGAGGCCACGGCCCGCGCCGCCCGCGCCGCCGGCTGGGCCCGGGTGGAAACCGGACCGGGCACCATGCAGGGCCTGATCGATCAACTGGCCGCTGCCGCCCCGCCGGCGCTGCTGCATCTGGCCGGTGAAGACCGCACCGAGGTGACCATCCCCGCCGGCCTCACCATCATCACCCGCACCGTCTATCGCGCCCGGCTGCTGCCGTTGCCGATGCTGTTGCCGGTGGATGCCATGCTGCTGCATTCCCAGCGCACCGCCCGCCATCTGGCCGCCGAGTGGGACCGGCTGGGCGGCAACCGCCGCAGTGTGAGCCTGTTTGCCATCAGCCCGCTCACGCTGGCCGCCGCCGGCCCCGGCTGGCGCAGCGCCCAGGCTGCCGCCCGCCCGGATGAAGCCGCGCTGCTGGCGATGCTGGGCAAAGCCGGCTAGTGTCATCACGCATGAACGACGCGTTTGACCGTGGCGAGATCAACGAGGCCAGTCTGGCGGCGGCCGAACGGCTGCGCGCCCGGCTGATGAGCCAGCCCGCCACCCCGGCCAAGCCGGCCGGCGGGCGCAGCGTGCTGCCGTGGGCGGTCACAGCGGCGTTGTTTGCCTTTGCCGCCGGCTTGATTGCCAACCCCTGGTTTGAAGCGGCGGTGCGCGGGCGCCTGCCCTTTGCCGCCCCCTTTGCGCAGCCGGCCAGCACCGCTGCCACCCGCGCACTGGAACAACGGCTGGCGGCGCTGGAAAAGCGCGCGCCCAGCGCGCCGGTGGTGGCGGCCGAACGGCTGGCCCGCGCCGAAGCCAAGGTGGAAAGCAGCACCGACCAGTTGCAGCGCGATGCCCAGCGCATCGATGCGCTGGCCGGCGAACTGGCCAGCCTGAGCGCCCGGCTGGCGGCGCAGGAGGCACGCGACGCCAGCGTGGTTGCCACCGCGCAAGGGGCGGCCAACCGCGCCGAAGCAATGTTGACCGTGCTGCTGCTGCGCCGCGCGCTGGCCGATGGCCGGCCGCTGGATGCGCTGCTGCCGGCCGCCCGCCGCCTGTTTGAAAGCAGCGATGGCGATGCGGTGAACGCGCTGGCGGCACTGGCGGCCAAACCCGTGACCCGCGCCACCCTGGCCCGCGATCTGGGCGTGCTGTCAGACACG
Source organism: Sphingomonadales bacterium (assembly GCA_027483465.1). Classification (GTDB taxonomy): domain Bacteria; phylum Pseudomonadota; class Alphaproteobacteria; order Sphingomonadales; family Sphingomonadaceae; genus Sandarakinorhabdus. The sequence goes on along the minus strand of JAIXUQ010000031.1, from coordinate 67,656 downwards.
GCCGATGCCCGGCCCAATTGGTGGCGGGCGCTGATGGTGCGGCTGGATGATGCCATGTCGGGCGCCGAAACCCAGGGCCCGGTGGCGGCGGCCCGCGCTGCCATGGCGCGCGGCGATGTCGCCACCGCGGTCGCCCGGCTGCGCCAATCCCCGGCGCTGCCGGCCAATCCCACCGTGCGCGGCTGGCTGGCCAATGCCGATCGCCTGCTGGCCGCCGAAGCCGCGCTGGCCCGGCTGGAGGCCGCCGCCACCACGCCGCTGGCCAATCCGGCCCCGCTGCTTCCCGCGGCCGGCGCACCCCGGTGAACGGCGCCGTGCGCGCCTGGGTGGCCGCACAGGGCGGGCGCGATCCCTATGTCATCCTGATTTCCATCTATATTTTTGCGCCCTGGTTCGTCACCGCCGTGGTGGGCGATCCGGTGGAGGGCCAGGCGCTGATCGCAGCCAGCGGCAAATGGGGCGGCTGGGCGGTGATGCTGTCAATGCCGATCCTGGGCGCGGCGGTTGACCGGCTGGGCCCGCGCAAGCCGCTGCTGGCGGTGGTGATTGCCACCATGGTGGCGATCTGCGCCAGCCTGTGGTTTGTCACGCCGCGCGGCCATCCCGAGCCATTGCTCGGCGTGGCCTGGGTGCTCGGCGCCGGGGCGGCGATGACCTGGCTGATCTCCGCCCATGAAATGCTGCACAATGCGCTGCTGGTGCCGGCGGCCGGGGCGGCGGGCGCGGCGCGAGCCAGCGGTGCCGGGCTGGCCGCCGGCAACGCGGTGAGCGTGGGGCTGCTACTGCTGGTGCTGTTCGCCTTTGCCCTGCCCGGCACGGTGGCGCTGCCGTGGCTGCCATCCCGGCCGCTGCTCGGCCTTGATCCGGCGCTGGGCGAACCGGCCCGCATCGCCGGGCCGATCGTGGCGCTGGTGATGGCGCTGGCCAGCCTGCCGCTGTTCCCGCTGGTGCCGGACCGGCCGCGCAGCCAGGCCAGCCTGGGTGCGGCGCTGGCGGGCGGGATTGGCGATCTGCTGCGGCTGTTTGCCAATGTCAGGGGCAATGCCAATCCGCTGCTCTATCTGCTGGCGCGCATGGTCTACACCGATGGCCTCACCGCCATCCTGCTGTTTGGCGGCATTTTTGCCAGCGGCACGATGGGCTGGGGCACGCTGGAGATGCTGGGCTATGGCCTCTTGCTCAGCGGCGCGGCGGTGGCCGGCGGGCTGCTGGCCGGCCGGCTTGACATGGCGATCGGCCCGCGCCCGGCGGTGATGGGCGAACTGGCGCTGCTGATCCTGCTGCAACTGGCGGTGATCGGCACCGATCGCGGCCATATCGGCTTTGTGGCGGTGGATGCGGCCCCGGTGTGGGCCAGCCCGGTCTATGCCAGCCTGCCCGAACTGGGCTTTCTGGCGCTGGGCTGCGGCCTCGCTGTCACCATCACGGCCGCCTATGCCTCGTCGCGCACCCTGCTCACCCGGCTGGCACCGCCCGAACAACTGGGCGCCTTCTTCGGCCTTTATGCACTGGCCGGTTCGGCCACCATGTGGCTGGGGCCCCTGCTGGTGGAAACCGCCACGCGGGCCGGTGGCACGCAGGCTGCCGGCTTCTGGCCGGTGATCGGCCTGCTGGTGGTGGGCCTGGCCCTGTTGGCGCTGGTGAAGGGCGGCGGCCGGCTGGCGCCTCAGCCCTCGATCTTCTCGGCCGGATAGGTGCCCCACATTTCGCCGCGCGGGATATAGCCGGATTTGCCGTCCTTGCTCACCCGGCACCAGCCTTCATCGCACAGGGTGACGAGCACGACCGCGCCGGGGGCGATCCGCCAGGCGATGCGGCTCTTCACATCCGGGGAAACATAGAGCAGCCGCGGCTGGCCGCCGGGCGTGGCGGTGATGATGCCCGTGCGCTGGTTGGTGAGCAGCGCCTTGTTCATCCAGCCGGTTTCCCCGGCCGGGTCGCGCACCTGCCGCCAGATCTGATACTCCTTCAGGATCTCCATCGGCAGGCCGGGCCGGCGATATTCCCACTTGATCGGGAAGCGCTCACCGGGGCCGGCGCGCATCATCGCCCGCCCGCCCTTGATCGACACGAAGCGCGGGCGCGGCAGATCGGTGGTGCCATCGGCATATTCCTTGGCGGCCGCCGGGGCAGCAGCGGCCAGCAGGAGCAGCGGCAGGAGAAGACGCGATCGTGGGCGAAGCATGGGCTTCCTCTTGACCGCTCGGCCGTTGCCGCGCAAGCCTCTGCCGCGTCGTCCCGCCAGCATCCGGAAGGCCGCCCCATGCCGAACAAGCCGCGCCCCAAGGTCATCGTCACCCGCCGCCTGCCGCAGGCGGTGGAAACCCGCATGGCCGAATTGTTCGATTTGGAATTGAATCTCACCGATGCGCCGTTCAGCCAGGATCAGCTGGCCGATGCCGCCGCCCGCTGCGACGTGCTGGTGCCGACCGTGACCGACAATGTGGATGCGGCGGTGTTTGCCGCGGCCGCCGCCGCCGGCCGGCTGAAGCTGTGCGCCAATTTCGGCGTGGGGGTGGATCATATCGATCTGCACGCCGCCCGTGCCGCCAAGGTCACCGTGTCAAACACGCCCGGCGTGCTGACCGATGATACGGCCGACATGGTGATGGCGCTGATCCTTTCGGTGCCGCGCCGGTTGGGCGAGGGCGAGAAGCTGGTGCGCCAGGGCAATTGGGCCGGCTGGTCGCCCACCGGCATGCTGGGCCACCGGATCACCGGCAAGCGGCTGGGCATCATCGGCATGGGCCGCATCGGCAGCGCCGTGGCCCGCCGCGCCCGCGCCTTTGGCCTGACTGTGCATTATCACAACCGCCACCGCCTGCCGCCCAGCATCGAGGCGGAGATGGAGGCGACCTGGTGGGCCGATCTGGACGCCATGCTGGCCCGGGTGGACATCATCAGCATCAACTGCCCGCACACGCCCGACACCCATCATCTGATTGATGCCCGCCGTTTCGGCCTGATGCAGAAATCGGCCTATATCATCAACGCGGCGCGCGGCGAGATTGTCGATGAAAACGCCCTGTGCGAGGCGCTGGCCAGCGGCCAGATCGCCGGCGCCGGGCTTGACGTGTTCGAACATGAACCGGCGGTTGATCCGCGCCTGCTGGATCTGCCCGGTGTCGTGCTGCTGCCGCACATGGGCAGCGCCACCTTCGAAGGCCGCCAGGCCATGGGCGAGAAGGTGATCGCCAACATCCGCGTGTGGGTGGACGGGCACCGGCCGCCGGATATCGTGCTGGAAGGGTGGGCCTGACAGCACAGATCTTCCCCAAACGTGTTTGGGGCGAGGGGTGCGTGGCACTGGCCCCTCCACCGCCGTGCCGGCGGTCCCCCTCCCCATTCAGAGAATGGGGAGGATCGTGAAACGCGCTAGGCTGCCGACAATCAAGGGAGCAGCCACCAATGAAAGCCATCCGCCTTCGCCACCCCGCCGGCATCGACAATCTGCGCCATGAGGACATGGCCGAACCGGGCAGCCCCGGCCCCGGCCAGATCAAGGTGCGCATCCGCGCCAGCAGCCTGAATTATCATGATTATATCGTGGTGGTGGGCGGCATCCCCACGCCCGATGGCCGCATCCCGATGAGCGACGGCGCCGGCGAGGTGCTGGAGGTGGGCGAGGGCGTGAGCGAGTTCCGCCCCGGCGACATGGTGGTCTCCACCTTCTTCCCGAGCTGGACCGATGGCCTGCCCTCGATGGCCGGTTTTGCCGGCGTGCCAGGGGATGGCGCCGATGGCTATGCCGTCGAGCAGGTGATCGCGCCGGCCACCAGCTTCACCCATGCGCCCTTCGGCTACAGCCACGCCGAGGCCGCCACCCTCACCTGCGCCGGGCTCACCGCCTGGCGGGCGCTGGTGCCGGAAGGGCGGATCAAGGCCGGCGATGTCGTGCTGGTGCAGGGCACCGGCGGCGTTTCGATCTTTGCGCTGCAATTTGCCAAGCTGATGGGCGCCACCGTGATCGCCACCAGCAGCAGCGATGAGAAACTGGCGCGGCTGAAAGCAATGGGGGCCGATCACCTGATCAACTACAAGGCCACGCCCGGCTGGGGGGCGGAGGCGCAAAAGCTCACCCACGGCCGCGGGGTTGATCATATCGTCGAGATCGGCGGCGCCGGCACGCTGCCCGAATCGATCACTGCCTGCGCCGTGGGCGGCCATATCAGCCTGATCGGCGTGCTGGCCGGCTATGCCGGCACGGTGCCCACCATGATGCTGATGGCCAAGCAGATCCGCCTGATCGGCATCACCGTGGGCACCCGCCGCCAGCAGCAGGAGATGATCCGCGCCATCAACCAGAGCGGGCTGAAGCCGGTGATCGATCGCCACTTCCCGCTGGCCGAACTGGGCGCCGCCTTCCGCCACCAGGAATCGGGCAGCCATTTCGGCAAGATCTGCGTGGACATCTGACGCACAGCCTCTTGCCAAGCGGCGCGGCCGCGGCTTTGGTGGCGGCGACAAGGGGGTATGACCATGCGCACCATCATCGCCGGCCTGCTGGCCGCCAGCCTTGCTGTTCCGGCCGCCGCCCAACCAGCGGCGCCCCAACCCGTCGCCCCGCTGCGGCCCGATCAGGTCGCCTTTCGCGCGCTCTACAAGGAGCTGGTGGAAACCAACACAACCGTCTCCACCGGCAGCTGCAATCTGGCGGCCGAGCGCATGGCGGCGCGGCTGAAGGCGGCGGGCTATGCCGATGCCGACATCAAGCTGTTTCCCGGCCCGCCGGAACGCCCGCTTGATGGCGGGCTGGTCGCCACGCTGCCGGGCAAGGACCCCAAGGCCAGGGCCATCCTCCTCCTCTCCCACCTCGACGTGGTGGAGGCCAAGCGCGCCGATTGGGAACGCGATCCGTTCAGCTTCATCGAGGAGGGCGGCTGGTTTTACGGCCGCGGCGTTTCCGACGACAAGGCGCATGGCGCCATCTTCACCGATGCGATGATCCGCCTGAAACAGGCCGGCAAGCCGCTGAAGCGCACGCTGAAACTGGCGCTCACCTGCGGCGAGGAGGGCGGGCCGTTCAACGGCGCCAAATGGCTGGTGGAAAACCACCGCGACTGGATCGAGGCCGAATTCGCCCTGAACGAAGGCGGCGGCGGCAAGGCCGATGCCAGCGGCAAGCCGATCAGCCTCGCCTTCCAGGCCGGCGAGAAGGTCTATCAGGATTTCACCCTGGAAACCCGCAACCCCGGCGGTCACAGCAGCCGGCCCCGGCCTGACAACGCCATCTATGAACTGGCCGCCGGGCTGGTGCGCCTGTCACGCAACGATTTTCCGGTGATCCTCTCTGACACCACCCGCGCCTATTTCGCCGAAATGGCCAAGATCGCCGATGCCGAAACCGCCATGGCCATCCGGGCGCTGCTGGCCAATCCGGCCGATGCCCATGCCGAATCCATCGTTTCCCGCGATCCGGGCTGGCACAGCACGCTGCGCACCACCTGCGTGGCCACGATGCTGGATGCCGGCCACGCCCGCAACGCGCTGCCGCAACGCGCCCAGGCGAATGTGAATTGCCGCATGTTCCCCGGCGAAAGCGTGGAGAAGGTGCGTGGCCAGATTGCCGAGCGGCTGGGCGATCCCACCATCAGCGTGACCCCGCGCGCCTCCGAAAATCCGCCGCAGGCGCCGCCGCCGCCGCCGCTGGCGCCGCACATCTATGGCCCGGCGGTGGCGCTGGCGGCCAAATATTTCCCCGGCATCCCGCTCATCCCCACCATGAGCACCGGGGCCACCGATGGCCGCTATCTCAACGCCGCCGGCATCGCCACCTATGGCATGCCCGGCCGCTTTGGCATGCCCGATGGCAATGGCGTCCATGGCCTCAACGAACGCATTTCGGTGGCCGGCGTGATGAAGGAACGGGATTATCTGTTCGATCTCATCACCACCTATGCCGGCAAATAAGGAGTTGATGATGCGCGCCCTGCTGCTTGCCACCGCCCTGTTCGCTTCGTCGGCGTTCGCTTCGGCGGCCAACGCCCAATATGTCAGCAAGCAGCCGGGCGAGCCGGCGTTCCGCGCATTGTTCAAGGAAATGGTGGAGACGGACACCAGCGTCACCACCGGCAGCTGCACCGCCGCCGCCGAGAAACTGGCGGTGCGCTTCAAGGCCGCCGGCTATGCCGATGCCGACATCACGCTGTTCAGCGTGCCCGAGTTCCCCAAGGAAGGCGGCATCGTCGTCCACCTCAAGGGCAGTGACCCGAAGGTGAAGCCCATGCTGCTGCTCGGCCACCTCGACGTGGTGGCGGCCAAGCCGGAGGACTGGACCCGCAGCCCGTTCAAGCTGATCGAGGAAGACGGCTATTTCTATGGCCGCGGCACCTTTGACGACAAGGCGCAGGCCAGCATCTGGGCCGATTTGCTGATCCGCATGAAGGCCGCCAAGCCGCCAAAGCGCACCATCAAGCTGGCGCTGACCTGCGGCGAGGAAACCACTTATGCCTTCAACGGCGCCGATTGGCTGGCGAAGAACCGGCCCGAGCTGATCATGGCCGAATTCGCCCTGAACGAAGGCGGCGGCGGCCGTTATGGCGCCGATGGCAAGCCGCAGGGCCTGGCCGTGCAGGTGGGCGAGAAGACGGTGCAGAATTTCTGGCTGGAGGCCACCAACCCCGGCGGCCACAGCAGCGTGCCCCGCCCAGACAACGCCATCACCGAACTGGCCCGCGCCGTGGTGGCGGTGAACACGCATGAATTCCCGGTGCAATTCTCTGACACCACCCGCGCCTATTTCGCCGGGCTGGCCAAGGTGTTGCCCGATCCGGTCGGCCCGGCGATCACCCGCCTGCTGGCCAATCCGGCCGATGCCGAGGCGGATCGCATCGTCAGCCTTGATCCCACCAACCACAGCATCCTGCGCACCACCTGTGTCGCCACCCTGCTGGAGGCCGGCCACGCCGAAAACGCCCTGGCCCAGCGCGCCCGCGCCAACGTGAATTGCCGCATGTTCCCCGGCACCGATCCCAACTTGCTCAAGGCCGATCTGGAAATGGTGCTGGCCCCGGCCAAGGTGAGCGTGACCCTGAAGCCGCCGATCCGCCCGGTGGCCAAGGCGCCGCCGCTCAATCCCGCCATCATCGGCCCGATGCAAGCGCTGGCCGCCCGGCATTTCCCCGGCGTGCCGATGCTGGCGATGATGAGCACGGGCGCCACCGATGCCATCTATATCGCGCCGATCGGCATCCCGGTTTATGGCGCGCCCGGCACGCTGATCGATCCCGATGGCAACGGCATCCACGGCCTCAACGAACGCATCAAGGTGGAAAGCCTGATGAAGGGCCGCGACTATCTGTCGGATCTGGTGGCGGTGCTGGCCAATCCCAAATAGGCCGCTGGCATAATCCACGGCCTGCCCCTACATGCAGGGCATGGATTTCGCCCATTTCCTCACCCCCGAAGCGCTGTCGGCCTTTGGCCAGGTGGTGCTGATCGATGTCGTGCTGGCCGGTGACAATGCCATCGTGGTGGGCGCGCTCGCCGCCGGCCTGCCCGCCGATCAGCGCAAGAAGGTGATCCTGATCGGCATCATCGCCGCGCTGGTGCTGCGCATCGGCTTTGCCCTCGCCGTCAGCCAGCTGCTGCAGATTGTCGGCCTGATCCTGGCCGGCGGCCTGCTGCTGATGTGGGTGGCCTGGCGCATGTGGCGCGAGCTGCACCCGCGCGCCAGCTTCATCGATGCGCCGGGCGAAGCCGATGATTTCGTTGCCACCAACACCCCGCCCCCGGCCAAGAGCTTTGCCGCCGCCGCCTGGTCGGTCGCGCTGGCCGACGTGTCGATGAGCCTCGACAATGTGCTGGCGGTGGCCGGGGCGGCGCGCGAGCATCCCGATATCCTCGTCATCGGGCTGGTGCTCTCGGTGGCGCTGATGGGCGTGGCGGCCAACATCATCGCCCAATATATCGAGCGTTATCGCTGGATCGCCTATGTCGGCCTCGCCGTCATCGTCTATGTCGCCCTCAAGATGATCTGGGAGGGCGCGCACGAGGTGATGCCGATGGTCGCCCCCATGGTCGCCGGCTGATCAGGGGATCAGCACGGTCGAACCGGTGGTGCGCCGCGCCGCCAGATCCGCATGGGCGCAGGCGACATCGGCCAGCGCATAACGCTGGTTCACCGCCAGTTTCAGCGCGCCGCTGGCCATCATCGCCAGCAGCGTGCCGGCAAATTCCTGCCGTTCGGCCGGGGTGGCATAATAATCAAACAGCGTTGGCCGGGTGGCAAACAGCGAGCCCTTGCGCGCCAATATGCCCAGATCCACGCCCGAAACCGGGCCGGAGGCATTGCCAAAGCTGATCATCAGCCCGCGCCGCTTCAAACTGTCCAGGCTCGATTCCCAGCTCGCCTTGCCCACCCCGTCAAACACCACGTCCACGCCGCGACCGTCCGTGAGCGCCCGCACCGCGGCCGCCACATCGGCGCTGTCGAGCAGGCCATGATCGGCACCATGGGCCGCGGCCAGCGCCAGCTTCTCCGCCGTGCCGGCCACCGCGATCACCGTGGCACCGCGCGCCTTCAGCCATTGCACCAGCAGCAGGCCCACACCGCCCGCCGCCGCCGGCACCAGCGCCCAGTCACCCGGCTGGATGCGGGCACAGCGGTCGACCAGAAATTCGGTGGTGCAGCCCTTGAGCAGGCCGGCCGCCGCCACCTCGTCGCTCACCCCATCGGGCAGCGCCACCAGCTGTGTGGCGGCGATGTTGCGGTGGGTGGCATAGGCGCCGATCGGCCCCCAGCAATAGCCCACCCGCGTGCCCGGCGTCAGGCTCACGCCCTCGCCCACCGCCTCCACCACGCCGGCGGCCTCCAGCCCCAGGCCCGAAGGCATCGGCATGGGATAGAGGCCGGAGCGGTGATAGGTGTCGATGAAATTCAGCCCGATGGCAGTGTGCCGGATGCGCACCTCGCCGGAGCCGGGATCGGGCAGCGCCACGTCCAGCAACTGCATCACCTCCGGCCCGCCGGTGGCCTCGATCCGGATCGCCTTCATGCCCCGTCTCCTTCATGCTGCACGCCATGTTGCGCGGCAAGTCACTGATTTCATGGGCATTGGCCACAGGCTTGCCCAGCCAGCCCCTCGCCCGCTACACTAACGCCTTGGGCCACAAGGAAAAGAGGCAAAGCGCGCATGAAGATCAGCTTTGACATTGATTGCACGCCGCAGGAAGCGCGCGCCTTTTTCGGCCTGCCCGATCTGCAACCGCTGCACGACGTCTATCTGGATCGCATGAAAGCCGCCATGACCGAAGGCATCACCCCGGCCGATTGGGAACGCATGATGCGCACCTGGGCCCCCGGCATCGCCGGCGGCTTTGAGCAATGGCAGAAACTCTTTGCCGCCGGCATGAATGCCGCCACCGGTGGCAAGGCCGCCAAGGGCTGACCCGCCGGCCATGACCGACACGATCGCGGCGCTGGCCAGCGGGCGCCCGCCGGCCGCGCTGGCCATCATCCGCATCTCTGGCCCGGCCGCGCTGGCCGTGGTGCAGCGCCTCGCCGGCCGCGTGCCGCCGCCGCGGCGGCTCAGCCTGTGCCGGCTGCACCACGCCGGCCAATTGCTGGATGAGGCGCTGGTCGCCGTCTTCCCCGGTCCGGCCAGCGCCAGCGGCGAGGATCTGGCCGAACTCCATTTGCACGGCGGCCCAGCGGTGGTGGCGGGCGTGCTGGATGCCGTCACCGCCCAGCCCGGTGTGCGCCTGGCCGAACCCGGCGAATACACCCGTCGCGCCTTTGCCAACGGCCGCATGGACCTGGCCCAGGTGGAGGGCCTTGCCGATCTGGTCAGCGCCGAAACCGCCAGCCAGCGCGACCAAGCCCTCGCGCTGGCCGGGGGCGCGCTGGGCCGGCTGGCCGATGCCTGGCGGGAACGGTGCCTCAACGTGCTGGCCGAAGCCGAAGCCGGGCTGGACTTCGCCGAGGATGAAGCCGACGTGGCGGAGCGGCTTGACGAAGCGGCCCGCGAGCAATTGACCGCGATGGCTGACGAACTCGCGGCCGTGATTGCCGACGCCACCCGCGCCATGCGCATCCGCGACGGGCTCAGCATCGCGGTCACCGGCCCGCCAAATGTGGGAAAATCCAGCCTGGTCAATGCTTTGGCCATGCGGGATGTTGCCATTGTGACGGCCATTCCGGGCACCACCCGCGATGCCATCGAAGTGCCCATCGATCTGGCCGGCGTGGCGGCCGTGCTGATCGACACCGCTGGCCTGCGCGACACCGACGATCCGGTGGAGGCCATCGGGATCGCCCGCGCCCGTGCGCGCGCCGCCGCCGCCGATCTGGTGATCAGCGTGTCCAGCGCCGAAGCACCAGCGTGGCCAGACACCGCCGGCCTGCGCCTGCTCAACAAGTGCGACCTGGCCGCGCCCGGCGTGCCGCCCGATGTGTTGCGCGTTTCCGCCGCCACCGGCGCCGGCCTGCCCGCCCTGCGCGACTGGCTGGCCGATTGGGCCCACAGGCTCACCCGCCCCGGCGAACCCGCCCTCCTCGCCCACGCCCGCCACCGGGCCGCCTTTGCCGACGCCAAAGCGGCCCTGCGCGACGCGGCCCTGGCCCCCGAACCGGTGCTGCGCGCCGAAGCCCTGCGGTTGGCCGCGCATGCCTTTGGGCGGATCGCGGGGCGCGTGGGCGTGGATGATGTGCTGGACCGGATCTTCAGCCGCTTCTGCATCGGGAAGTAACAGAAGGCAGGCCTCCGGCGGGCAGGGTCGCGGACCCTGACCCCGATTCGTTTTTGTCCGGCGCCGCAGGCAATTGAACATTGCCAAGCAACGGCAGCGCTCAAGTTAAAGGACTGCCCCGAACAAATTGGGTGCAGGGTCCAGACCCTGCCCGCCGGAGGCCCCTCTTCTCTGGCAAAATGTTTCACGTGAAACATTGCCCGCGAATCGCTATGGAAGCGGCCATGCGCGAATATGATGTGATCATTGTCGGCGCCGGCCATGCCGGTTGCGAGGCCGCCGCTGCCGCTGCCCGGCGTGGTGCGCGCGTGGCGCTGGTGACGCTGCGTGCCGATGATCCGGGCACGCTCAGCTGCAACCCGGCGGTGGGCGGCATCGGCAAGGGCCATCTCGTCACCGAGATTGACGCGCTGGGTGGCATCATGGGCCGGGTGACGGATGCGGCGCGGCTGCAATCGCGGCTGCTCAACCGCTCCAAGGGGCCGGCGGTGCACGGCCCGCGCGCGCAGGTGGACCGCGCCCTGTATCGCGCCGCGATGGCGGCCGTGCTCGCAGAGTTTCCCGGCCTGTCGATTGTCACCGCGGCGGTCGAGGGGCTGGTGCTGGATCAGGGCCGCATCACCGGCGTGGAAACCAGCGCGGGGCACCTGGCAGCGCCAGCCGTGGTGCTGACCACCGGCACATTTCTCGGCGGGGTGATGCACATCGGCAGCCAGCGTGAGGCCGGCGGCCGGGTTGGCGCGCAGGCATCGGATCTGGGCGCGGCATTGCGGGCCATGGGCTTGCCGGTCAGTCGGTTGAAGACCGGCACGCCGGCACGGCTGGACGGCCGCAGCATAGATTGGTCGGTGCTGGAATGGCAGCATGGCGATGGCGATGATCCGCGCTTCAGCCGGTTCGGGCAGCGCAATGGCCACCCACCCATCCCCTGCGCGATCACCCGCACCAATGCCGAAACGCATCGCATCATCCGCGATCATCTGGGCGAATCGGCGCTTTATGGCGGGCATATCGATTCGGTCGGGCCACGCTATTGCCCGTCGATCGAAGACAAGGTGGTGCGCTTTGGCGACCGTGACGGCCACCAGATTTTCCTGGAGCCGGAAGGTTATGATGACATCAGCATCTATCCCAATGGCCTGTCCACGTCGCTGCCGCTGCATGTGCAGGAGAAGTTCATCCGCTCGATCAGGGGGCTGGAGCAGGTGGCCATTATGCGGCCCGGCTATGCGATCGAATATGATCATGTCGATCCGCGCGCGCTGACGCCCGGTTTGGCAGCGCGGGCGGTGCCCGGCCTGTTTCTGGCCGGCCAGATCAACGGCACCACCGGTTATGAGGAAGCGGCGGCACAGGGATTGGTGGCCGGCGCCAATGCCGCCGCGCTGGCACTGGGCCTGCCTGATCTGATCGTGGACCGCACCCAGGCCTATATCGGCGTGATGATCGACGATCTCACCCTGCATGGCGTCGCCGAGCCCTATCGCATGTTCACCAGCCGCGCCGAATATCGCCTGCGCCTGCGGGCCGACAATGCCGATCAACGGTTGACGCCGTTGGGCGAGGCGCTGGGGTTGGTGCCGGCCGCACAGGCCGCCGCCTTCGCCGCTGAACAGGCCGAGCGGGAGCGCGCCCGCACATTGCTCAACAGCCTCACCGCCACGCCGCACCAACTCGCCAGCCACGGCATCGAGGTGCGGCAGGACGGGCAGAGCCGCAGCCTATTCGAGTGGCTGCGCTTCCCGGCCGTCACCCATGAGGCAGCCCGGCGTGTGTGGCCGGAACTGGCCACGGTCAGCGATGATCTGCTCGCCAGCCTGGCCGTGGATGCCAATTATGCCGCCTATATCGCCCGGCAGGAGGCCGAGGTAGCGGCGCTGCGGCGGGACGAGGCACTCGCCTTGCCGGCCGGGCTGGATTTTGCCACAGTCGCCGGCCTGTCGAAGGAGATGGTTGAACGCCTGTCGCGCGCGCGGCCGCAGACATTGGGCGCCGCCAGCCGCGTCCCCGGCATCACCCCGGCGGCGCTGATTGCCCTGCTGCCGCACACCAGCCGGCGCAATCCCGAGCTGGCCGCCTGACGTGAGCGAGGACGCCCGCGCCGCCTTCGCAGCGGAGTTCAATGTTTCACGTGAAACATTGGCACGGCTGGATCGCTATGCCGAGCTGCTCGCCGAGTGGCAGCAGCGCATGAACCTGGTGGCGCCGTCCACCCTGCCCCACATCTGGGATCGCCATTTCCGCGATTCGGCGCAGCTGCTGGCCATCGCCGGCACTGGTCAGCGCTGGCTGGACATTGGCGCCGGCGGCGGCTTTCCCGGTCTGGTGCTGGCCATTCTCGATCCCAGCGCGCGCTTCACCCTGGTCGAATCCATCACCAAGAAGTGCCGCTTCCTCACCGAAGTCGCCAGCGAAACCGGCACGCTCGCCCAGGTGACCATTGCCAATCAGCGGGTGGAAACGCTGGCCAGGGGCGATTTCACCGTGATCACCGCCCGCGCCGCCGCCGCGCTGGACGTGCTGTTCGATTGGAGCGTGCGTTTCGCCCGGCCGGGCACCCGCTGGATCCTGCCCAAGGGCCGCAATGTGCAGGAAGAGCTTGCCACCGCCGCCAAGCGATTCCACTTTGCGCATGAGCTGATTCCCAGCCGCACTGATTCTGATGCGCGGATCGTGCTTGCCACGGATCTCAGGCCAATTGGGGTGAAACGCCGATGATCATCGCCATTGCCAATCAGAAGGGCGGCGTGGGCAAGACCACCACCGCGGTCAATCTTGCCACCGCGTTGGCCGCCGCCGGCAAATCGGTGCTGGTGGTGGACAGCGACCCGCAGGGCAACGCCTCCACGGGGCTCGGGCTTGATCGCAAGGCGCGCGATCCCTCGCTGTATGAACTGCTGATCGGCGATGCCGCCCCGGCCGACGCGGTGCGGGCCACGGCGATCCCCGGCCTGTCGGTGATCCCGGCCGCGGCCAGCCTGTCGGGCGCGGAGGTGGAACTGGTCGCGGCGGAGCGGCGCAGCCACCGGCTGGCCGATGCGCTGGCGGCGCTGCCGGTGGCGGATTTCACCCTGATCGATTGCCCGCCCTCGCTTGGCCTGCTCACGGTGAATGCGCTGGTGGCGGCCGATGCCGTGCTGGTGCCGCTGCAGAGCGAGTTTTTCGCGCTGGAGGGCCTGTCGCAATTGCTCGGCACCATCGAACGGGTGAAGACCGGCCTCAACCGACGGCTGGAACTGCTCGGCATCGTGCTGACCATGGTCGATCGCCGCAACCGGCTTTCGGATCAGGTGTGTGATGATGTGCGCGCCGTGATGGGCGCCAAGGTGTTCAGCACCCAGGTGCCGCGCAACGTCCGCCTCTCCGAAGCGCCCAGCCACGGCCTGCCGGCGCTGATCTATGACAATCGCTGCGCCGGATCGGAAGCCTATGTAGCGCTGGCGCGGGAGTTGCTGGGCCGCATCAACGCCCGGCTGGCGGTAGCCGTCTGATCTGGCAGGAACGCACAAATGGCTGAAAACAAAAAGAAAACTGGCCTTGGCCGGGGGCTTTCGGCGCTGCTGGAAGACATCGCCTCGCCGCCACCGGCTGACAGTGCGGCCGTCACCCGGCTCAGCATCAGCGCCATCCAGCCCAACCCTGATCAGCCGCGCCGGCATTTTGATGCCGACGCGATGGCTGAACTCGTCGCATCGGTGAAGGTGCACGGCATATTGCAACCGATCCTGGTGCGCGCCCATGGCGGCGGCCACCAGATCATCGCGGGGGAACGGCGCTGGCGTGCGGCGCAGGCGGCCGGCCTGCATGAGATGCCGGTGATCATCCGCCCGCTGGACGACCGGCAGGTGGCCGAAATCGCCCTGATCGAGAATATCCAGCGCAGCGATCTGAACGCCATCGAGGAGGCGCGCGGTTACCAGAAGCTGATCGCCGATTATGGCCACACCCAGGCGGCCCTGGCCGAAATTGTCGGCAAATCACGCGCCCATGTCACCAATCTGCTGCGCCTGCTCGATCTGCCGGCGCCGGTGCAGGCGATGGTGGAGCAGGGCCAGTTGAGCATGGGCCATGCCCGCGCGCTGGCTGGCGCGCCCGATCCGCAGGCGCTGGCGCACAAGGTGGTGAAGGATGGCCTGTCGGTGCGCGCGCTGGAGGCGCTGCTGGCCGGGGCCCGCACCGGCAAGCCGCGCAGCGCCGCCCCGCCGCCGGTGGCCGCCAATGATCCCAACAGCGAGGCGCTGGAGGAGCAATTGGCCGAGGCGCTGGGCATGCCGGTGGCGCTGCAAGTGGCGCCGGGCGCGACCAGCGGCAGCCTCACCATCCGCTTCGCCGATCTGGATCAGCTTGATCTGCTCTGCGCCAAACTGGGTGGCAGTGCAGGCTAACGCCGCCGTGCCGCCTTCGCCCGGCGGGTGATGGCCAGCAGCCGGGCATGGGCACCCAGATCCGCCAGGCTGCCGCTGGTTTTCACGGCGCGTTCGGCGGCCAGCACATCGGCCTGCGCCGCCACCAGGCGCGGCTGGTCCCACAGCGCCAGCGCGCGGGTGATGGCCGGCTTTTCCTTCCAGAAGATCGCCTTGCCCTGCCCCTCGATCACGTCGGCCGGGCTGCGCCCTGCATCCACCTCCACCCGCAGCAGCGCCAGCTGTGCCAGCCGCCGTTCCAGCGCGCGCAGCAGGGGGATGGCGGTGCCATCGGGCAGGCGGGCCAGCAGTTCGGTCGCTTCGGCGGCGTTACCGGTGGTGATGGCGGCAATCGGCGCAAACAGCTCGGCCTCGCCCGAGGCGATGCCCAGCGCGGCCAGATCATCGAGCGTCAGGCGCTGCGGGGTTTCGGGCGCGGCATCCTTGTAGAGCGCGAATTTTTCCAGCTCGCGCCGCAGGATCATGCGATCACCATCGGCCAGGCCAAACAGGGCTTCGGCCACCTCGCGATCCAGCCGCAGGCCCAGCGGCGCCGCCATGTCGGCCAGCAGCCGGCCGGCATCGCGCAGGCTCGCCTCATATTGCACGCACGCGGCAATCGCCGGGCTTTTTTCGGCCAATGCCAACAGCTTGCTGCCCTTTTTCAGCAGCCCGGCCAGCGCCAGCACCGGATAGCCGGCCGGCCCGGCCAGCAGAGCCTCCACCGCGGCCACGCCATCATCATCCAGCCCATCGATGCGCAGCAATTCCTGGGTGCCAAACATCGAAAGGCTGGTGGCCGCGGCCAGCAGCGCCTGGGGATCATCCTTCAGCGCGGCGCCGATCAGTTCGGTCACCCCGGTGCCGGCCGCCACCTGCCCGGCGATGATCTGCCCGGCCAGATCGCGCGAGGCCGACAGATCAGCACCGTGCAGCAGCAGCAGGCGCACATCGGCCGGCCAGGCGCGGGCAAAGCCGGCGGCGCGGGCCGCATCGATCTTCACCGGCGCGGCCTATTGGCGGGCGGCGCGGGCATAGCGGGCCAGGCGGGCGCTGATCTGGCGGGCGATGTCCACCGAAAGCCGTTCCAGCGCCGTCGTTTCGGCCGCGACCACGGCAAAATTGGAGGAGACGCGATCAATGCCGGCATCGGCGCTGGCGCTGTCGTCCACCAGCACCACGCCGCTGGCGGCATCCACCAGCCGGAAGCGGGCGCGCAGGGTGCGGCGCTCGCGCGCGGCCGAACTGTCCCCACGCACACCAAAGGCGATGATCTGATCGTCCAGCACCACCTCCAGCCGATAGCGCGGATTGTCGGCGGTGCGGCCAAACTGCTCCTCCAGCGCCTGGCGCACCATGAAGCCGGCGCGTTCGGGGATGGGCGCGATGCCGATATCGGCCATCAGGCTCGCCGGCGCGGACGCGCTGCCACCGGCATAGACCGGGCGCAACTGGCAGCCGGCCAGCGCGGCCAGCAGCGGCAGGATCAGGGCAAGGCGGGCCGCATCAGGCAACGATGTTCACCAACCGGTCGGGCACCACGATGATCTTTTTCGGCGTGGCGCCATCCAGCGTGCGCTGCACGTTGGGCAATTCCAGTGCAGCCGCCTCCAGCGCGGTCTTCTCCGCGCCCTTGGCGGCGGTGAAATTGCCCTTCAGCTTGCCGTTCACCTGCACCGCGATGGTGACTTCATCATCCACCAGCAGGGCGGGATCGGCCACCGGCCAGGCGGCATCGCAGACCAGGCCGGGCTGGCCGAGCAGGGCCCAGGCCTCTTCGGCCAGATGGGGCACCATCGGCGCCACCAGCTGCACCAGCGTCACCACGGCGGCACGCCGCGCGGCACCGGCGGGCGCCCGCTCCAGCGCGTTGACCAGTTCATACAGGCGGGCGACCGCCTTGTTGAACTGCAGCCGCTCGATATCGTCGGTCACCGCCGCGATGGTGCGGTGCAGAAGGCGCGTGACCTTGCGGTCTTCCTCCCCCGCCACCGCGGCCGCATTGTCCTCGGCCAGCCGCCACACGCGCTGCACGAAGCGCCAGGCGCCGTCGATCCCGGCTTCGGACCAGACGAGATCGCGCTCCGGCGGGCTGTCAGACAGCACGAACCAGCGCACCGCATCGGCGCCATAGCGGCCAATGATGGCATCGGGATCGATGACATTCTTCTTGGACTTGGACATCTTGATGACCCGGCCCACGTCCACCGGCTGGCCATCGGCCTTCAACATGGCGCCGTTGCCGCCCCGCTCCACCTCGTCGGGCCCATACCAGATCGGCGGCAGGCCTTCCCCCTGCGGCCGGCTGTAGGTTTCGTGGGTGACCATGCCTTGCGTGAAGAGGCCGGCGAACGGCTCAGCCACGTCCAATTGGCCGATGCGGTTCAATGCGCGCGTCCAGAAGCGGGCATAGAGGAGATGGAGAATGGCATGTTCCACCCCGCCGATATACTGGCCCACCGGCAGCCATTGGGCGGCCACCGCCGGATCGAACGGGCGATCGGCAGGCGCGCTGGCGAAGCGGATGAAATACCAGCTGGAATCGACGAACGTGTCGAGCGTGTCGGTCTCGCGCCGGGCCTGCTTGCCGCACGCGGGGCAGGGCACATGTTTCCAGCTGGGATGGCGTTCCAGCGGGTTGCCCGGAATGTCGAAGCTGACATCGTCGGGCAGGGTGACGGGCAGTTGATCGCGCGGCACCGGCACCACGCCACAATCATCGCAGTGGATGATCGGGATCGGCGTGCCCCAATAACGCTGGCGGCTCACGCCCCAATCGCGCAGGCGATATTGCGTCACGCCCTGGCCCCAGCCCTGGCCTTCCGCCCGGGCGATCACGGCGGCGCGCGCATCCTCGGCGCTCATCCCGTCAAGCCAGCGCGAATTCACCATGCGCCCCGGCCCGGTATAGGCCTCATCATGGATGGGGGCATCGGCCTCGCCATCGGGCGCCACCACCCGGATCACCGGCAACTGATATTTGCGCGCGAAATCCAGATCGCGCTGATCATGGCCGGGGCAGCCGAACAGCGCGCCGGTGCCATAATCCATCAGCACGAAATTGGCGACAAACACCGGCAGGCGGATGGCGGGATCGAGCGGGTGGATCACGTTGAGCCCGGTGTCGAAGCCCTTCTTCTCCTGCGTCTCGATCTCGGCCGCAGCGGTGCCGCCCGCCCGGCATTCGGCGATGAAGGCGGCCAGCGCCGGGTTGCCCTCGGCACAGCGCGCCGCCAGCGGGTGATCGGCGGCAATGGCGGCGAAACTGGCGCCAAACAGCGTGTCGGGCCGGGTGGTGAACACGTCAAACTCACCCCCGCCTTCCACCTGGAAGGTGAAGCGCAGGCCGGTGGAACGCCCGATCCAGTTCTCCTGCATCAGGCGGACTTTCTCGGGCCACTGGTCCAGGCTTTCCAGCCCCGCCACCAGATCGTCGGCGAAATCGGTGATCTTCAGGAACCACTGGTTCAGCTTGCGCCGCTCCACCAGCGCGCCCGAACGCCAGCCGCGGCCATCGATCACCTGCTCGTTGGCCAGCACGGTCATGTCAACCGGGTCCCAGTTCACCGCGCTTTCCTTGCGGTACACCAGGCCGGCGGCCAGCAGATCAAGGAACAGCGCCTGTTCCTGCCCGTAATAATCCGGCTCGCAGGTCGCCAGTTCGCGGCTCCAATCGAGCGCAAAGCCCAGCCGCTTCAACTGGGCGCGCATCGCCGCGATGTTGGCGCGGGTCCAGTCACCGGGATGCACCTTCTTTTCCATGGCGGCATTTTCGGCCGGCATGCCAAAGGCATCCCAGCCCATCGGGTGCAGCACCTCATAGCCGCGCATCCGCCGGGAGCGCGCCACGACATCGCCCATCGTATAATTGCGCACATGGCCAACATGGATGCGCCCCGATGGATAGGGAAACATTTCAAGCACATAGGCCTTGGGCTTGCCGCTGTCATCACGCGCGGCAAAGCTCTGCCGCTCATCCCAAACAGCCTGCCACCGCGCTTCGGCGGCACTATGGTCAAAACGGGCCATGGTCTCTCAAATCAAATGCAACAGGACGATCAACGGTCGGGCAGCACCGCAGCGCGGCGCAGGTCACGCGCCTTGGAAAGGATGGTCTCTTCCAGCCGCTGCACCGTGCCGGCGCGCACATTGGCCTCGGCCCAGCCGGTGGCGCCCAGCGTCTGCCGCTGCACATTCACCCGCACCGCATCGGCCGCCAGCGCCGTGTCCAGCACCGTCACTGTCACCTTCACCCGCTCGTTCTGGCTTTGCGGGGAGACATACCAATCGGTGATGATCACCCCGCCGTTGCTGTCCACCTGGGCGATCGGCATGAAGCCGATCGTGTCCAGCGCGGCGCGCCACAGATAGGCATTGATGCCCAGCGTCGTCACCCGCGCCGGCGCCTCGGCCGAAAGCTTGGGCTGCTTGCGGCCACAAGCCGGCGCCATCACCGCCAGGCCCGCCACCAACACCAGAGTTGCCACTCGCCGCATGCGCCATCTTCCCTGCTGCCGCCCCCCACAACGGGGCTGGCCACGGCCCGCCTTTTGGCATGTTGCACCCCAAAGGCCAAGCCCGGCCAGCGCCCGGCGGCGGGGCCGGCGTCCCGCAACTGTGCACTTGTCGCCACACCGGCTGCAAAATCGGGGAATCCGGCCGTTCATGGCGTAGATAGGATGAAACGCCTATGGGCTTGCTGCGATGCGCTTGATACGGTTCATGGCATGAGATCAGGGGGCGACTCACGCGCGGGGCTTCGTGTGCCCGCCGGCCCGGCCATGCTGGCCGCGGCAGCAGCCCTGTTGTGCGCCCCGCACATCGCCCATGCCGCCAAGCCCAACCGCGCGCCCAAGCAGCGCCTGGTGATGGAACAGCCGCTCTCCAGCTTCGCGCCCAGCGTCGCTGATTCCAGCCGTTTCGCCTTCACCGCGCCGGGCAGCACCAGCCAGCCGCAATCCCTGTCCAGCGGCTTCCGCTTCACCCCGTCGGGCCAGGCCGAAAACCGCCGCGCCCTCTCGCTGGGCCTCGCCACCCGCGTCACCACCCCGGTGGTTGACCGGTCACGCGCCGCCGCCCCGGCCGATCTGTTCGTCATCCCGCAGGGTTATGGCGTCAATCTCTCGGTTGGCTGGAAGGGCTTCGCGCTCAGCGGCGGCTACAGCCACGCCGAACCGGTGCTGCCCACCCCGGCCATCCCGCGCGGCTCCGATGCGGTCAATCTCGGCCTCTCCTATGGCGGCGCGCGCTGGCGCACCACATTGGAAGGCACCGCCGAACAAACCCAGAGCCTGGCACTCTCGCCGCTCAGCCGGCGCTACTCGCTGGAACTGGGCGGCCAATATCGCCTGGCGCCGCGCTTCTCGCTGAACGGCGGCGTGCGCTACCGCATCGCCCCCGAACCGCCCAGCCTGCTCTTCCCCAACCGGGACGATCAGGCTGTCTATTTCGGCACCAGCATCGCCTTCTGATCGCATGAACACCGATCCGCAGGCCGAAGCCGCCGCGCGGCTCGCCGCCATCCATTCCGGCATCGCCCGCGCCTGCCGCGACGCCGCCCGCCGCACCCCGCCCACGCTGGTCGCCGTCTCGAAAACCTTCGACGCCGCCACCATCCGCCCGCTCATCGCCGCCGGCCAACGCCACTTCGGCGAAAACCGGGTGCAGGAAGCGCAAGCCAAATGGCCCGCCCTGCTGGCCGAAAACCCCGATATCACCCTCCACCTCGTCGGCCAGTTGCAATCCAACAAGGCCGCCGAAGCGGTCGCCCTGTTCGATGTGATCCACAGCGTTGACCGGCCCTCGCTCGTCACCGCGCTGGCCAAGGCGCAAGCCGCCGCCGGCAAACAGCCCATCTGCTACCTGCAGGTCAATATCGGGGACGAAGTCCAGAAAGGCGGCTGCGCCCTCCCCGATCTGCCCGCCCTGCTCGCCCAGGCCCGCAGCGCCGGCCTGACCATCGCCGGCCTCATGTGCGTCCCCCCCGCCGCCCGCGAACCGGCCCCCTATTTCGCCCTGCTGGCCGAACACGCCCGCCGCCTGGGGCTCCCTGGCCTCTCCATGGGCATGAGCAGCGACTACCAAACCGCCACCTTGCTGGGCGCCACTATGGTCCGCGTGGGCAGCGCGCTGTTCGGCGCGAGGGGCTGACCGCAGGTCCTCCCCAGCCGCAGGATGGGGAGGGGGACCGCCGAAGGCGGTGGAGGGGCCGCGGTGGAGACCCAGCCCAAGCCACACAAGATCCTCCCCCTCTGGGGGAGGTGCCCGCAGGGCGGAGGGGGCGGGCACGCGAAGATGAACAGGCCAAGAAAAAAGCCTCCGGCGGCAAGGGTCGCGGACCCTTGACCCGATTCATTTTCAGGCCGCTCCGCACGCAGGACGATCCTTCCCGTCCATAAATTGGCGAGGGGCCAACCCCGGCGCAGTTCGGCGCTGTGTCCACGGCCACAGGCGGAAAAGGGAATCCTGTTCGGTATACAGCACCCCCCAGCCCTTCGGGCGGAGAGGAGCTTTGGTCATCGGGCGCGGTTGAAAATGGTTCGGGTGCAGGGTCTGCGACCCTGCCTGCCGGAGGCTCCCTTACTCTTCCACAACCGCCGCGCGCGCTATCGCCAGCCGCTTCACCATGCGCGGATCGCCTTCCATCACGGTGAAGGTGAAGCCGGCCGGGTGGGCGACGGTTTCGCCCAGGGCGGGGACGCGGCCGGCGAGCATGAAGACGAGGCCGCCGAGGGTGTCGACCTCGTCGAGGGTTTCGGCGTCGGCCAGCGGTTCGCCCAGGGTGGATTCGAGGTCGCTGATGGGCAGGCGGGCGTCGGCTTCCCAGGCATGGTCACCGGTGGCGGTGATCAGCGCGGTTTCGGCTTCGTCATGTTCGTCTTCGATATCGCCGACGATTTCCTCCATCAGGTCCTCGATGGTGACAAGGCCGTCCACGCCGCCGTGCTCATCGATGATGATGGCCATGTGGATGCGTTCGCTGCGCATCTGGGTGAGCAGGCCGACAAGGCGCATGGAGGCGGGGACGAACAGCACGCGGCGCAGCAGCGGCTCGATCGGCAGGCTGTGCAGCGGGGCGGAGGAGACGGCGTCGGAGAAGGTGCTGGCGATGCGGGCGTAGACGTCTTTCACGTGAACCATGCCGATGATCTCGTCCCGGTCGCCGCGCCACACCGGCATGCGGCTGTGGCCGGCATCGGCAAAGCGGGCGACGAGGGCGGGGAAGCCGGCATCGGCATCGAACATCACCATGTCGGCCCGGGGCACGGCAATGTCGCCGGCGCGGCGTTCGCCCAGGTGCAGCATGTTGCGCACCATGGCGCGTTCATCGGGGCCCAGATCATCGCTGGCGCTGCCGGTGCGGGGGCGGGCGTCTTCGGCTTCGTCGATCGCCTCTTCCAGGCTTTCGCGCAGCGTGGGCTCATGATCCCGGCCCATCAGGGATCTCAGTTGCCGCCACCAGCGGCTGCTGCGCAATCGGCTGTCGCCGCTACTGTCGCCCTCGGGCATGGTCAGGCTTCATCCTTCATACGGGTCTGGCAGGCCCAGGGCCGTGCAGGCGGCGCGTTCCAGCGCTTCCATATGCTCGGCCTCGGCTTCGCTGTCCTCGTGATCATAGCCTAGCAGGTGCAGGGTGCCGTGGACAATGAGGTGCTGGCAATAGGCGGTGAGCGGCCAGGCCTTGTCGGCGGCTTCGCGGGCGGTGGTTTCGGCGGCGAGCACCAGATCGCCGAGCAGCACCTCGCCATCGTCGCTGTTGGCAAGGCTCACCAGCATGTCGGGCGCCAGCAGCGGGAAGCTCAATATGTTGGTCGGCTTGTCCTTGTGGCGATATTGGCGGTTGAGGGCATGGACCTCGGCATCGCTGGTGAGGCGCACGGCGATTTCGATGGCCATGGGGGCGCTGGCCAGATCGGCGTGCGGGGTTTGCGCCACGGCGGCGGCCACGGCGGCGCGGGCCAGTTCCGCCCAGTCGGCCGCCGGCCAGTCACCGGCCACCTGATCGGCTTCAACGCTGAGCATCAGGCGTCTTGCGCCGGGCCTTCATAGGCCTCGACAATGCGGCCCACGATCGGGTGGCGCACCACCTCCTTGGCCGAGAAGCGCAGCACGGCGATGCCCTCCACGCCTTCCAGCCGCCTGACGGCATCGGCGAGGCCCGAGGCGCCGGGGCTGGGCAGATCGACCTGGTTGGGATCGCCGCAGATCACCATGCGGCTCTTTTCGCCAAAGCGGGTGAGGAACATCTTCATCTGCAACGGCGTGGTGTTCTGTGCCTCATCCAGGATGATGAAGGCATTGGCCAGGGTGCGGCCGCGCATGAAGGCCAGCGGCGCGATCTCGATCTCGCCCGATGCCAGCCGCCGCTCCACCTGTTCGGCCGGCAGCATGTCGTAGAGCGCATCATAGAGCGGGCGCAGATAGGGATCGACCTTTTCCTTCATGTCGCCGGGCAGGAAGCCCAGCCGCTCGCCGGCCTCGACGGCGGGGCGGGAGAGGATCAGCCGGTCAACACTGCCGGCGATGAGCTGGCTGACGGCCTGGGCGACGGCGAGATAGGTCTTGCCGGTGCCGGCCGGGCCGAGGGCGAAGATCACATCTGATGTGGCCAGCGCCTCGATATAGCGGACCTGGGTGGGGGAGCGGGCCACGATCGTCTTGCGGCGGGTGCGGATGGCGGCGCTGGGCGGCCGGCCGGCATCGGCCTGCACCAGCCCATCCAGCGAGGGATCGGCGGCGATGGCCACGGCGCCGATCACATCGCCGGTTTCCACGCTGCCGCCCTTCAGCAGCCGGCCATAGAGGCTGGTGAGCACATCGCGGGCACGGGCGGCAGCATCGGCCTCGCCCTCCACCACCACGCGGTTGCCGCGCGCGCTGATATAGACCCCAAGCTGCCGCTCCAGCTCGATCAGATTCTGGTCATACTGGCCAAACAGCGGGCCCAGCAGCTGGACCTTGTCGAACAATATCTCCAGCTTCACGCGATCGGTGGCATCAACCGGCCCGCGCGGGTGTTTCCTTGACATCAGGCGGCTGCGCTTTCGCTGGGAGACAAGGGGATGGTGTCGACGCTGTTGGGCATGGCGCCCACGATTTCCACGGCCACCAGATCGCCGATGGCGGCGCCGGGCAGGCTGACGACGGCCGATTGCAGCCACGGCGTCTTGCCGATCAACTGGCCCGGCTTGCGGCCCGGCCGTTCCAGCAGCACGGTGCAGCGGCGGCCGATGCTGGCCTGGTTGAAGGCCAGGCTCTGGCGGGCGATTTCGGCCTGCAGCCGGGCCAGCCGCTCCTCCTTCACATCCTCGGGCACCTGATCGGCCATGGTGGCGGCCGGGGTGCCGGGGCGGATGCTGTACTTGAAGCTGAAGGCGGCGGCATAGCCCACCTCGGCAACGATGCGCAGCGTCGCTTCGAAATCGGCCTCGGTCTCGCCGGGGAAGCCGACGATGAAATCGCCCGACAGCGCGATGTCGGGCCGGGCGGCGCGCAGCCTCGCCAGCGTCGCCAGATAGCTTTCCCGCGTGTGGGCGCGGTTCATCGCCTTCAGGATGCGGCTTGATCCCGATTGCACCGGCAGATGCAGATAGGGCATCAGTTTTTCCACCTCGGCATGGGCGGCGATCAGATCATCGTCCATGTCGCGCGGGTGGCTGGTGGTATAGCGGATGCGCTCCAGCCCATCGATGGCGGCCAGCGCGCGGATCAGGCCGGCCAGATTGAGGCCGCCGTGATAGGCGTTCACATTCTGGCCCAGCAGGGTGATTTCCTTCACCCCGCGCGCCACCAGGCCTTCCGCCTCCCGCAGCAGATCGGCGGCCGGGCGGCTGGTTTCCGGCCCGCGCGTATAGGGCACCACGCAGAAGGTGCAGAATTTGTCACAGCCTTCCTGCACGGTCAGGAAGGCGCTGGCCTGGCGGATGCGGCGGGCGGGCAGCGCATCGAATTTCGGCACCGGTGGCATGTCGATATCGATGGCTCGCTGCTGGCGCGCCTGTTCCAGCAATTGCGGCAGGCGGTGATAGGCCAGCGGGCCCACGATCACATCCACATCGGGCGCGCGCGCGGCGATCTCGGCGCCTTCGGCCTGGGCCACGCAGCCGGCGGCCACGATGGTCGGCCGGCTGCCATCGGCGCGCGGGCGGCGCAGGCGGCCGATATCGGAATAGAGTTTTTCCGCCGCCTTCTCGCGGATATGGCAGGTGTTGAGCACCACCACATCGGCCGCCTCGGCACTGTCCACCGCAGTCATGCCTTCAGCGCTCAGCAGATCGCCCATGCGTTCGCTGTCATAGACATTCATCTGGCAGCCAAAGCTTTTCACATGAAAGCGCTTGGCGGGGCGGTTGGCGGCGGAATCGTTGGTGCTCACAGCGCCCGCCATAGCGGCTTTGGCGGCCAAGGTCATCAGCCTTCCCCGCGCATCAACTGGCGATACCGCTGGCTGATCAGGCCGTGGCAATGGCGGGCCAGCGCCTTGCGATCGGGAAAATCGGCCGGATCGATGGGATCGTGAAACACGATGTCGGCACGCACCGTGCCCAGTTTCATGAAGGCCAGCGCGTGCGGGGCCAGTTCGGTGTCGCCCACCCAGGCCAGATCGGGCAATTGCCGGCGCGTCACCGGCAGGCCGTTCACGCGGGTATAGGCCAGGGTCACGGGCTGGATGCGCAGGCCCGGCACATCGGCCACCACGGCAAACAGCGATGATTTGAACGGCCACACGCTCTGCCCGTCGCTGTTGGTGCCTTCGGGAAACAGGATGATGCTGCCGCCGGCGCGCAGGCGCTGGGCCAGTTCATCCTTTTGGGCGGCGCTGTTCTGCCGGCGTTCGCGCGCCACATACACCGTGTGGGCAAAGCTGGCCAGCCAGCCCACCGGGCCCCAGCCGCGCACTTCCGATTTGGCCACGAAACTGGCGCGGATATGGGCGCCCAGCACCGGAATATCCACCCAGCTCAAGTGGTTGGCCACATAGAGCACGGGGCCGCGGCGCAGCGGCCGGCCATGGGTGTGGATCACCAGCCCCAGCGACCGGGCAAGGCCGCGGTGGAAGACCCACGGGATATAGGGCCGGTTCTTCAGTGACAGGGTGCGCAGCAACACCTCCAGCGGCACGGTGGCCGCCAGTGTCGCCACCGCGCCCAGGCCGGTGCGCAGCGGGCCCAGCCGGCGCTGCGGCGGCGGCCGGCGGATGCGCGCGGGCGCAAACGGCGTGGGCGCCATCAGCCAGCCACCGGATCAGGCCGGCTTCTTGATGGCCTGGGCATAAAGCTCCATGCGGTGATCGATCAGGCGATAGCCCAGCCGTTCGGCAATGCGGCGCTGCAGTTCCTCGATCTCGGCATCATGAAATTCGATCACGTCGCCAGTGTCGATATCGATCAGATGGTCGTGATGCTCGTCGCTCACCGTTTCATAACGGGAACGCCCGCCCTGGAATTCATGACGTTCCAGGATTCCGGCCTCTTCAAACAATTTCACCGTGCGATAGACGGTGGCGATGGAAATGCGCGGGTCCACCTCCGCCACGCGGCGGTGCAGCGATTCCACGTCGGGATGATCGGTCACCTCGCCCAACACGCGGGCGATCACCCGCCGCTGTTCGGTGATGCGCAGGCCCTTTTTCAGGCACAGCGCCTCGATATCGATCGGCACGCCCATATCCGCCTCGCTCGCCCCAAAGCCACGCCATCCCGCCTGCCCACGGATGATGGACAGATAAGCCGCGACCGCGCGCCGGGCAAGTGCAGCCGGCGGGACATCTGGCCACCGGGCGCGAAAACCGGCCGGGCGGCCCCCGGAAAAACCCTGCCGCTCCCGATTGACCAGGTCGGGAGCGGCAGCGGCCGTTCAGTATTGCTGGCAGTCCGCCCGCTCAGGCGGCGGCCACCTTGCGCGGCCGGCCGCGCGGCTTGGAGGTCTTCTTGGTGCCCAGGCCAATGGATTTGGCCAGGGTGCGGCGCTGTTCGGCATAATTGGGCGCCACCATCGGATAATCGGCGGGCAGGCCCCACTTGGCGCGGTAATCGTCAGGCGTCATGCCGTAATGCGTCATCAGATGGCGCTTCAGCATTTTCAGTTTCTTGCCGTCTTCCAGGCAGACAATATAGTCAGGCTTGATCGACGAGCGGATCGACACAGCCGGTTCCTGCTTGGGCGCCGGCGGTTCAGCCGGGGCGCCAAGGCGCGACAAGGTCGCATAAACAGTTTCAATAACCCCGGCGACATCCGCCGATGCCACCGTGTTGTTGGCAAAATGCGCGGCGACAATGTCAGCCGTCAGTGCCAGCAACTCGGCATGATTTTGTGAACTTTCTGTCATGTCCTTTTTCCTCGACCCTTGTTTAACACATACAGGTCCCTTGCCTGCACCATTTGTGTGGGCTTTGTCACATCATAATGCAACAAGAAAAAGCACCGGTTAACCATGGATAACAAGCAGCGCTTTACTCTGGCAGAGCAATCCGCATGCTAATTGCCGCGCGGCGGCTGCCGTCCTTCCCGGTATAATAGTCCCGCCGCCGACCAACCTCGGCAAAGCCGGCCCCGGCATAGAGGCTGAGAGCGGCCGCGTTGTCTTCCCGCACTTCAAGAAACAGCTCGGCAGCGCCGCGCGCACGGCCGTCTTCTTGCGCGCGGGCCAGCAGGCGGCGGGCTATGCCTTGCCGGCGCTGCGCCGGGTCCACCGCGATCAGCAGCAATTCCACTTCCGGCCCCATCGCCCGGCAAAGGCTGAAACCGGTCGCCACCGCGCCGGCCAGCGACAGCCGCGCCCAGCAGCCCGGCATGGTGAGCGTGCCCGCCAGCTGCGCCGCCGACCAGGCTTCGCCAAACAGCGGATCAAAGGCGGCATGCATCACCGCCATCATCGCATCGAGATGGCGCAGATCAGCGGCAATGATGGACAGGCCCACGGCCGGCGCCGCCGCGGGCTGAAAGGGAAACGGGGGCATGAAATCGGGATCCACGCCCAATGATTATTGTGCGGCATCCCCGGCGTAAAGCGCCTGTGGCGGCAACAGCGCGGCCGCCGGCACCAGCCCGGCCCAGCCGGCATCGGGATGATCCACATGCAGCGCCGGCACCGGCCACAGCGCCGCGCCCGCCCCGGCCAGCGGCCGGCCATCACCAGCCGGTGCGGCCAGCAGGCCATGGCCGGCCGCCGCCAGATCACGGCCGATCAGCGCACCGGCCACCTGGCCGCGCCCGGCATCGATCAGCGCCCACAGCGCGGCCAGGCCGGGATCGGCGGCAAAGGCGGGCGCCGCCACCAATTGCAGGGCGCTGACCCCGGCCACCGGCACCGCCCAGGCCAGGCCCAGCGCGCGCGCCGCGGCAATGCCGATGCGGATGCCGGTGTAGCTGCCGGGGCCCACATCAACCAGAACACGATCCGGCCGGAAGCCCTGGCCAGCGTGGCCCGCCAGCAGCGCCTGCACCTGGGGCACCAGCGCCTCGGCATGGCCGCGCCCGATGATCTGGTGGTGGCGCGCCAGCACCGCCGCGCCATCGACCAGCGCGATCGACAGGGCGGGCGATGAGGTGGAGAGCGCCAGCGTGATCATTAGCCGGGCGCGTTACAGGATGCGGGCCGCATCCTCAAACGAAAGCCGCGGCAGGCGGGGAAACAGGCCTTCGTCCGTCCCCTTGCCGATCGCGCAGATGAAATTGGTCTCGATCCCGCTGTCACCCCAGAATTCGGCATCCACCGCCGCCTTGTCAAAGCCCGACATCGGCCCGGTGTCCCACCCCAGCGCGCGGGCGGCCATCAGGGCATAGGCGCCTTGCAGCGATGAATTGCGAAAGGCCGTCTCGCGGGCGAAATCGGCGCTCCAGTTGAACCAGGGCCGGGCATCGACATGCGGGAACAGCTCGGGCAGCCGTTCGTGGAATTTCGGATCAAAGCCGATGATCATCGTGACGGGCGCCGATCGCACCTTGGGCGCGTTGGCGGCGCTGACCAGCCCGGCCAGTTTTTCCCGGGCGGCGGCCGAATGGCAGAAGATGAACCGCGCCGGCGAGCCGTTGGCCGACGTGGGGCCCAGCTTCGTCAGCGCATAGAGCTGGCGCAGATCGGCTTCCGAAACCGGCGTCGCATCCCAGGCATAATGGGTGCGCGCATCGGTGAACAATTGCGCCAGCGCGGCATCCGGCAGCGGATCGCCCGCCATGATCAGACCGCCCTGACTTCGGTGACTTCGGGCACATAATATTTCAGCAGCGATTCAATGCCCATCTTCAAGGTCATGGTGCTCGACGGGCAGCCGGAGCAGGCGCCCTGCATTTCCAGGAACACCGTGCCCTGGCGGAAGCCGCGATAGACGATGTCACCGCCGTCCTCGGCCACCTGCGGGCGCACCCGGGTTTCGATCAGTTCGCGGATCTGCAGCACGATATCGGCATCGGCGGGATCATCATCGGTGGCCGCTTCGGCAACATTGCCGGTGAACAGCGGCGCGCCCGAGGTGAAATGATCCACCAGCACGCCCAGGATCTGCGGCTTCAACGCCGGCCAGTCCGCCCCCGCCGGGTTGCGGGTGACCGAAACGAAATCATAACCGAAGAACACCCGGTCAACATCGCCCAGCGCAAACAGCGCCTTGCCCAGCGGGGAGGCTTCGGCGACCTCGGCATTGGGCAGGTCCACCCCGTCCTCCCCGGTCACCTTGCGGCCGGGACGGAACATCAGGGTGAGCGGATTGGGGGTCTGTTCGGTTTCGATGAACATCGGGCAGCATCCTGAAGGTTGTGCCGCCGATATGGCGCAGGCCCACGCCGGCTTCAAGCCAAATCAGACAGAAACTGTCGTGTTTGCCGGCGCCGGCCCGGCGTTTCAGGCGATGGTGGCCAGCCGCTCCGGCTCCAGCCCGCCGGGCACCAGCATCAGCACGCAGGGCAGGCTGCCGGCGCGCTCCCCGGCAAAAAAGCTCACCAGCGGCCCCGGCGTGCCCCGGCTGGCGGTGCCCAGCACCAGCGCCCGGATGCCGGGATTGGCCTTCACATGCGCCAGGATGGCGCCGGCCGGCTCGCCCTCCAGAACGGTGATGGCCGGGCGCACCCCGGCCTCGGCCTCGGCCTCCCCCGCCAGGGTTTCCAGCAGCGCTTCCGCCTCGTCCCGCGCTTCGGCGGCCATCACGCTCTGCAGCGCGCCGAAATGCATGAATTCGGTGGGGCGCACCACGCTGATCAGCCGCACATCAGCCCCCACATGCGCGGCGCGCAGCACGGCAAAGCGCATGGCCACCCGGCTTTCCGGGCTGTCGTCGATCACGACCAGATAGGTTGCCGCCTCGTGCATGGCATCAGCCTAAGGCCAAGCGGCCGGTGGCGGCAAGCCTTACACCCGGCCCTCAGACCCGGCGTTGCAACGCGGCGGCCAGGCTGGTGGTGGCGCTGCCCGGTGCCTTGGGCACCGGCTGGCCGGGCCCGGGCGCCCAGCCGGCCATGTGGATGATCTCAACGGTCACCGCCGTCTTGCCGCCATCAGCCATCGCGGCAAAGCGGCGGGCAGCCTCCATCAACACATCGCGGCGCAGCGGCCGGCGGCGGGCCAGCACCGAACGCGCGCCCATGGCGGTGAGATCATCCAGCAGGCCAAACAGGCTGGCATAGCGCAGCTGCACCCGCTCCACATCGGCCACCGGCATGGCAAAGCCGGCGCGGCCCAAGAGGCCGGCGGCCGCGCTGGCCTCCACCATGGGGGCGGTGTGGCTGCCGGCGCCGCCGGTGATCGCGGCTTCGGCCTCCAGCAGGCAGGCGCGCAACTCCACCAGGCTCATGCCGCCCACGAAGCTGGCCAGGAACAGGCCATCGGGCCGCAGCACGCGGCGGATGCCGGCCAGGGCGCCGGGCAGATCATTGACTGTGGTGAGCGCGCCGGCCGAAACCACCAGATCGAAACTGGCATCGGCGAAGGGCAGATACTGCTCGTCACACACGAGGTCCGCTTTGGCCACCGGTGACAATTTGGCCGTCACCAGGTGCCGCTGTGCCGTCACCGGGGGCCACGAAAGGGACACCGGGCCCCCCAGATCGAGCACGGATTCAAAGCTGCGTGCGACCATGGCGATGCGTTCGTGCAGCTCGTCGGCCATCAGCCGGTGCAGGAAATCCACCTCGGCAAAGCCCGGCGCCGCGCGGGCATGGCGGCGGCGGCGCAGCGCGGCATCGAAGGGCTGGGCATCGGCCATGCCTCCCCTTTACGGCAGCGGCCGGCGGGCGCAAGCTGGTGCGATGACGGCTGCGCTGCTTGCCCCGTTCACCGGCCTGATCGATCTGGTGCTGCCGCCGCGCTGCCCCGGATGCGGGGTGATCGTGGACGGTGATGACCGGTTTTGTGCCAATTGTTTCAATGAATTGGCCTTTTTGGGCCCGCCGCAGTGCGCCTGCTGCGGGGTGCCGCTGCCGCACGAGGCGGATGCCGCGGCGCGTTGTGGGGCCTGCCTGGCTGAGCCGCCGGCCTTTGCCCGGGCGCGGGCGCCACTGGCCTATGGCGGGCCGGCGCGGCAAGTTGTGCTGGCGCTGAAACACGGCCGCCGCCTGCCGCTGGCGCGGATGATGGCCATGGCCATGCTGCGGGTGGCCGGCGCGCTGCCGGATGACGCGCTGATCGTGCCGGTGCCCTCCCACCGCTGGCGGCTGTGGAGCCGGGGCTTCAATCAGGCCGCTGAAATTGCAAGGCAATTTTCCCGGATATCAGGGCGCCCGCTAGCAGTGGATGCGCTTGATCGCATCAAGCCGACCGCGAGCACCAAGGGCCTCACCCGCCAGGCCCGGCGCAAGAATGTGGTTGGCGCCTTCCGGGTGGCCCGGCCCGAACTGGTGCGCGGGCGTTGCGTGATCCTGATCGACGACGTGATGACCACCGGCGCCACCGTGTCCGCCTGTGCCGCAAGGCTGAAAAGGGCCGGGGCGCGACAAGTCGAAGTCTTGACCTACACCCACGCACTGCGCGAGGGACAAGGAAATTTTGCAATCCGGTGACACCACCGGCATTGCTGCATGGGACGGGACGCGATGGCCAGGGTTGAAATCTACACGAAATTCCTCTGCCCCTATTGCACGCGCGCCAAGGCGCTGCTCACCAACAAGGGCGTAGCCTTTGAAGAGATTGACATTTCCACCGGTGGCCCGCGCCGCTCCGAAATGCTGGACCGCAGCGGCGGCCGCCAGACCGTGCCGCAGATCTTCATCAACGGCACCCATGTCGGCGGCTGTGACGATCTCCACGCCCTCGATCGCGCCGGCAAGCTGGACCCGCTGCTGGCGGCATGACGCTCAGCATCGGCCTGATCCAGACCTGCACCGGCATCGATCCGGCTGACGAGGCAGAACGCCTGTCGGCACAGGTGGCCGAGGCCGCCGCCCGCGGCGCAGAGCTGATTTTCACGCCGGAAATGAGTGGGTTGCTGGATCGGGACCGGGCACGCGCCGCCGCCCATGTGCGCCATGAGGACGATGATCCGGTGCTGGCAGCGGTGCGAGACGCGGCGGCAAAGGCCGGCGTGTGGGTGCAACTGGGCAGCCTGGCCTTGCGGGGCGCAGGCGAAAAGTTTGTCAACCGGGGCTTTCTGATCGGCCCGGACGGCGCCATCACCGCCCGATACAGCAAGATTCACTTGTTCGATGTGACGCTTGGATCGGAAAACTGGCGGGAATCAGCGGCTTATGATGCCGGCGAGGAAGCCGTGGTGGCCACCACGCCGTGGGGCGGCCTTGGCCTGACCATCTGTTATGACTTGCGCTTTCCGGCACTGCACCGGGCGCTCGCCAGCGCCGGCGCCCGCATGCTCGCCGTGCCGGCCGCGTTCACCCGGCCCACCGGCCAGGCGCATTGGCATGTGCTGCTGCGCGCCCGGGCAATCGAAACCGGCTGTTTCGTCATCGCTGCCGCGCAAAGCGGCGAGCATGCCGATGGTCGCGCCACCTATGGCCACAGTCTGGTCGTGTCTCCCTGGGGCGAAGTGATTGAGGATATGGGCGAAACGCCTGGGATCGGCATCGTTGCCATTGATCTTGCCGCCGTGGACGCCGCACGCGGAAAGGTGCCGGCACTTGAGCATGCACGCCCATTTCGGCTGATGACCTCATGATCGTTTATGATCTTGTCTGCGATGGCAGCCATCGGTTTGAGGCCTGGTTTGGCAGCAGCGGCGATTTCGATGATCAGAAGGCGCGCGGCCTGCTGGAATGCCCTTTCTGCGGGTCAGCTCAAATCGAAAAGGCCGTGATGGCGCCGGCCGTGCCGGCCAAATCCAACCAGAGGGCCGAGCGGGCATCGCTGGCCAATGATGATCCGATGGCGCGTCTGCTGCAATTGCAGCGCCAGTTCGAGGCGCAAAGCGAGTATGTGGGCGACCGTTTTGCCGAGGAAGCCCGCGCCATCCACAGCAGTGGCGTGCTGCGCAGCGTGCATGGCGAGGCCACGGCCGAAGAGGTGAAATCCCTGCGCGAAGAAGGGGTTCCCCTGTTACCACTGCCCTTCCGGCCACGCGCCCGATCCGACGCCTAAGCCCAACCAGGCAACCTGGTCGGGAAGTTTCCGCTTGAATCTGATGGCCGACCGTGGCTGGGAAAAGGCCACGCACCCGTAGCTCAGCAGGATAGAGCGACGGTTTCCTAAACCGCAGGTCGCAGGTTCGAATCCTGCCGGGTGCACCACAGCATCATCTTGGTTTTGCCCGCAGCGTGGGGGCTGTCGCCAGAGGATCCTCCGGCCAGGGATGCTTGGGATAACGGCCCTTCAGATCCTTGCGCACATCAGCCCAGCTGCCAGCCCAGAAGCCCGGCAGATCCTTGGTTACCTGGATCGGCCGCCCGGCCGGCGATGTCAGCCGCAAGGTGAGCGGCACACGCCCCCCGGCCAGCATCGGGTGGCGGCCGAGGCCAAACAGCGCCTGCACCCGCACATCAACCGCCGGCCCGCCTTCGGCTGCATAATCAATCAGATGGGCGCTGCCGGCCGGTGTGGTGAAGCGCTGCGGCGCGATACGCTCAACTGCCTGGCGCTGGTTCCAGTCCAGCCGCTGCATCAGGGCTTCGGCCAACTGGGCATCGCTGATGTCGCGCAGACGCCGCCCGATCAGCGGGCCCAGCCACGCCTCCAGATCGGCAAGTAGCGTTGCATCGTCCGCGGCCGGCAGCGCTGGATCATGGGCGGCAGCAAAGGCCAGGCGATGGCGCAAGCCCATGGCATCCGCTCCCCAGGGCAGCAGGGCGAGGCCGCGTTCCCGCACTGCCTGCAACAGCGTCGCCCTGATCCGCGTTGGATCAGGGCGCTCGCTTGGCTGCCGAGTGAGAATGATGGCGCCCAGCCGGCGCTGTACTTCAGCCACCACCCCCGTCGACGACGGATCATATGCAAACAGTGGCCGGCTTTCGATGCGATCGGCCAGTATCATCTCGACATCGTCGTGCAGCGCTGCCCCGAGGAGCAGCCGGGCACCGGCAGCACTGCCGGTGGCATCGGCAACGACGATCCAGTGCTCGCGCGCCAGCGGCGATTCAGGCGGCACCGTCACGGCGCGGCCATTGGCCATCAGAAACGCCTCTCCGCGTCGTTTGGCGACGCGGTCGGGAAAACCAAGCGCCAGAACGCGGCCGGCCTGTTCAAACGGCAGGCTGGGTTCCCTGGCGCCAACCGCTCCGGCCCACCGGCTGGCCATGCGGCGGGCGGCTTTCGCCCGTTCACCCTGCTCCCGGCTCCACTGCCGCAGCCGTTGTTCGATATCATCGCTGCGGCCGCCCAAACCGCGTTCCCCCATCAGCACGGCAATGCTGGCTGCCAGCAGGCTCAGGCCGGTCCTGGCCGCCATCATCAGCATATGCGCCTGCGCTGGCGGCAGTGGCAGTTGCGCCATCCCCTCACCATGCGACGTGATCCGGCCGTCCGGCGTGATGGCCTGCAAGCGCACCAGTCGTTCGCGCGCTTCGGCAATGGCCGGCGCTGGCGGTGGATCACGCCAGCGCAGGCTGGCGGGATCGGCAACACCCCAGCGGGCGGATTCCAGCACCAACCCGGCAAGATCGGCTTCCAGGAGCTCCGGCGGATCAAACGCCGGGCGCCCCGCGGTTTCGGCCGCCTCCCACAGCCTGATTGCCACCCCGGGCGCTGTTCGGCCCGCACGCCCGGCCCGCTGGGTGACCGCCGCCTGGCTGGCACGCACCGTTGTCAGCCGTTGCAAGCCCACGGCACGATCAATCTGTGGCCGGCGGGCCAGACCGGAATCCACCACCACCCGGACGCCTTCAATGGTGATGCTGGTTTCGGCGATGCTGGTGGCCAGCACGATCTTGCGCGTGCCGGGCATCGGGGGTGCAATGGCGGCCCGCTGATCGGCAGCCTCCCGCCCACCGTGCAGCCGGAACAGCGTGACACCATCCGGCAACCGATCCTGCAAGCGTTCAGCGGTGCGCTCAATCTCGGCAACCCCTGGCAGGAAGCCCAGGATCGAGCCCTCCTCTTCGGCCAGCGCGCGGCGGATCGCGCTGGCCATCGCATCTTCCAGCCGCTGCCCGGCATCACGGCCAATATGGCGCAAGGCCACCGGAAACATGCGGCCAGCCGATTCCACCACGGTCAGATCGGGAATGATCTGGGCAAAGCCCCCACCATCCAGCGTGGCTGACATCAGCACCAGCCGCAGATCAGGACGCAACGCTTCCCGCACCTCGAGGGCAAGGGCAAGTCCGAAGTCACTTTCGAGGCTGCGTTCATGCACTTCATCAAACAGCACGCCGGCAATGCCGGGCAGTTCAGGCTCGGCAATCAACATGCGGGTGAAGATGCCTTCCGTCACCACTTCAATGCGGGTGGCAGACGAAGTTCGTCGATCCAGCCGGGTGCGATAGCCGATGGTCTGGCCCACAGGCTCGCCAAGCTGTTCAGCCATGCGCTCGGCTGCGGCCCGCGCTGCCAATCGCCGCGGCGAAAGAAGCATGATCTTGCCGGTCTTTGCCCATGTCTCCCCCAGCAACGCTGGCGGCAGCGCCGTGGTCTTGCCGGCACCTGGGGGAGCGATGAGGGCAAGCGGCCGGTTGGCAGCCAGTGCGGCCTGCACTTGGTCCAGGACTGCCAGAACCGGCAGCATCAGAAGGACGGCTGGACAATCACCAGCACGGCCACCGCCAACGTCACCAGGGACGGAATTTCATTGGCAAGACGGAGGCCCTTCTCGCTCACCGGGCGCTGGCCAGCGGCGAAGGCCTGCACCATGCGGATCATCCAGTGGTGAAAACCGGTCAGACCCAACACGAACAGGAACTTCACCACCAGCCACGGCGGCCAGCCAAGATGGAAGCCAAGGCTCAACCCGGCAATCCAGCTTACGGTCATGGCCGGTGAGAGGATGATGCGCCGCAAGCGCCGGCAACGCTCGTCCCACAGCAGCGCTTCCGGGTTTCCAGCGGGCACCGGATGCCAATAGACAAGGAAGCGCGGGATCATGAACAGGCCGGCCATCCAGAAGATGACAAAGGCAACGTGTAACGCCTTCACCCAGAGATAGGCGTCACCCAGCCAGCCGGCACCCCACGCGATCACTCAGAGCGGCTTTCGCAGCAGATCGAACAGATGCTCGACATGGGCAATCGGGGTGTCCTGCAGGATGCCATGGCCCAGATTGAACACATGCGGTCGGCCGGCGAGCGCATGACGGATACGGGTTACCGATTGTTCGAGTGCTTGGCCGCCTGCAATGAGCGCGAGGGGATCAAGATTGCCCTGCACCGGCATGCCCGGCGGCAGCATCGCATCGGCCCAGGCCGGATCCACAGTCTCGTCAAGGCCAACCGCATCAACCCCGGTTTCAGCAGCATAGGCGGCGAGCTTGGCGCCAGCACCCTTGGGAAAACCGATCACCGGCACATCCGGGTGGCGCACCATCAGCCGGCCAACGATGTCGGCATTGGGCGCGATTACCCAGCGTTCGAACTGGGCTGGCGAGAGCGTCCCGGCCCAGCTGTCAAACAGCTGCACCGCCTGCGCCCCGGCCTCGATCTGCCCAGACAGATAATCGACTGTGACGGCTACGATCCGATCAATCAGCGCCTGGAACCGCGCCGGATCCTTGTAGGCAAGGCGCCTGGTTTCGGCCTGATCCTTGCTGCCATGACCGGCCACCATGTAGGTGGCAATAGTCCAGGGGCTGCCGGCAAAACCGAGCATCGTCACCGCGGGATCGATGGCCTTGCGGACCTTGGCCACGGTTTCATAAATCCGGGCGAAGTGGAGCGGGTTGGGCTCCAGCATTGAAAAATCCCCGTCCGTGAGGGGCGGGCTCAGCTGTGGCCCCTCGCCCGGACCAAAGGTCAGGCCCTGGCCCATGGCATGTGGCACGATCAGGATATCGGAAAACAGGATGGCACCATCCATGCCAAAGCGCTTGAGCGGCTGAATGGTGATCTCGGCAGCTGCGTCACTGTCGTAGACCAGCTCGAGGAAACCGCCTTTTTCGGCCCGAAGCGCGCGATACTCCGGCAGGTAACGGCCGGCCTGGCGCATCAGCCAT
The DNA here is from genome assembly GCA_027483465.1 of Sphingomonadales bacterium. Classification (GTDB taxonomy): domain Bacteria; phylum Pseudomonadota; class Alphaproteobacteria; order Sphingomonadales; family Sphingomonadaceae; genus Sandarakinorhabdus. The sequence goes on along the minus strand of JAIXUQ010000031.1, from coordinate 30,050 downwards.
ACTGGGGGCGGGTCACGGCGTTCACCCTTCAGAACGGCCAGCAACGGAGGGTCAGCAGGAGACAGGTCGGTCATGGCTCCCCTAGAAGGCAAGCCTTGGTGCCGGTCAAGAGCGCAGACAGCCTCTATCCTTTCAAAAGAGATTCGAAAGAGTGTGGTTGTGGTTGTTCCGGTGGAAGCTGGGGATCAAAGATGGTTCCCAGCCTCATCAACAGCCCCATGCGGCAGGAAATTGCCGGAATCCGGCGAGTCGCTGCACTTGTCCACCTTGTTCACAGCCCCGCTTGTGGATTCTTCCCCTTGCTAATGAATCGGCTTGGAAGGCGGGGGCGTTGCCAGCAAAAAGTGGCTTGCCGGGATGTCCACACCGGCCTTAACGCTTTGCCCTGATGCTTATCCACAGACTTGACCGCAGATATCTGCCGAACCGGGCCTGGTTGATCCAACGGGCCGGGGGCCGGTGATGATGCAGCCAGAGGCGCTTCACCTGCATCTGATCAGTGACTCGACCGGGGAGACGCTCGAGTCCGTTGCCAAGGCCAGCCTGGCCCGCTTCGAGGATGCTGAAGCGGTGAAGCATTTCTGGCCCATGGTGCGCAGCGAGGGCCATCTCGATCGGATCATGGCCGAAGTGGCGAAAAAGCCCGGTCTGGTGATTTACACTTTGGTCGACGGTGCCGTTCGCGATCGCCTCGAACAGCGCTGCGCCACGCTGGGGTTGCCGATGGTGTCCCCACTCGATCCCACGATCTCGGCCTTGTCGGAGCTTCTGGGTCAGGCAGCGACCCGTCGCCCTGGCCGACAGCATGTCATGGATCAAGCCTATTTTCGCCGGGTCGATGCCATCAACTACACCATGGTGCATGATGATGGCGCCCAGGCTTCGGCAGAGGATCTGGAGGAAGCGGACATCATCTTGTTGGGGGTTTCCCGCACCTCGAAAACGCCCACGTCCATCTACCTGGCCAATCGCGGCTACAAGACCGCCAATATTCCGCTGGTGCCGCAATCACCGCCGCCAGCCCATGTCTGGCAGATCAGGGGGCCGCTGCTCGTCGGCCTCACCACCGCCACAGATCGTCTGGTGCAAATCCGCCGCAACCGGCTGCTCACTCTGGGGCAGACGCCCGATACCGATTATGTAGATGCCGAACGCATCGATGCCGAAGTTGCCTTCGCCCGCCGACTGTTTGCCGATCACGACATTCCAGTCATCGATGTTTCCCGCCGCAGCATCGAGGAAACGGCCGCTGCCATCATCAACCTGCATCAGGCGCGGGTGGAGCGGACCTCATGATGCTTGTCCTCGCCAGCCAGTCGGCCGCCCGTCGCGCCATGCTCAGCGCCGCCGGTGTCCAGCATGAAGCGTTGCCGGCCCATGTGGATGAGGACGGCATCACCGCCGGCCTGGTTGCCGAACAGGCGAGTCCCGAGCGCATTGCCGATACGCTCGCCGAGGTGAAGGCGCTGAAGATCAGCCGCCAGCATCCCGGCGCGCTTGTGCTGGGGGCCGACAGCGTGGTTGTCACCGCCAACGGGACGCTGATCAACAAGCCGGAGATCCGTCCGCGCGCCGAAACCCAGCTGCGCCAGCTGGCGGGCACCACGCATCGGTTGATTTCGGCCGCCGTGATCTGTGAAGGCGGCAAGCCGGTCTGGCGGCAGGGGGGGGCGGCACGGCTGACGATGCGTCCTTTGTCGGACGCGTTCATCGCGCGCTATCTCGATGCTGAAGGGGAAGCCGTGCTTGGCTGTGTCGGCTGTTACCGCATCGAAGGGCTGGGCGCCCAGTTGTTCAGCCGGATCGATGGCGACCAGTTCGTCATCCGCGGCCTGCCGCTGCTTGCCGTGCTTGACTATCTGCGGGTGCGGGGGGTGCTTGCATCATGATCGAACCCGCGGTGGCCGGAGTGATTGGCTGGCCGGTTAAGCATTCGAAATCACCGCTCATTCACCGTTTCTGGCTGGCCAAGCTGGGCATGGATGGCGACTATTGCCGTTTCCCGGTGGCGCCCGGCCGGCTCGGTCAGTTTGTGGCGGCGCTGCCCGCGATGGGGTTGCGCGGTGTCAATGTCACAGTGCCGCACAAACTGGATTGCATGGCCATGCTGGCTGAACTGGCACCGTCGGCGCAGGCGGTGGGCGCGGTCAACACCATAGTGGTGGAAGAAGAAGGACATCTGTCTGGCCACAACACCGACGTGCTGGGCATCGCTGGTCCGGCCGCTGCTGCCATCAAGGGTCGTGCCATGTTGGTGGTGGGCAGCGGCGGTGCGGCCCGGGCCGGCGCGGCCGCCGCCCGCCGCTGCGGCGCCGCCGCCCTGTTCATTCTGGCCCGCAACCAGGCCGAGGCGGCGGTGATCCTGGCGCAAACCGGATTGGCTGGTGCTGTCGTGCCATGGGGCGATGTGCTCCCCGCCAGCATCGGCCTGGTGTTCAATGCCACCCAGTTGGGCATGGCGGGGCAGTTGCCCCTTCATCTTGATCTTTCGCCTCTGCCCGACGATGCGGTGGTGTTTGATGCCGTCTATGCCCCGCTTGAAACCGCGTTGTTGGCCAGCGCGCGCAGCCGGGGTCTTGCCACCATCGATGGTCTGGCCATGCTGATCGGCCAGGCGGCCGAAGCGTTCCGGCTGTTTTATGGGGCCGGGGCTCCGCGCCAGCACGATGCCGAACTCAGGGAGTATCTGACCCGATGAGCCGTACCACCATCATCGGTCTCACCGGCTCGATCGGCATGGGCAAATCCACGGTGGCCAGCATGTTCCGCAAGCTGGGCGTGCCAGTGTTTGATGCCGATGCCGAAGTGCGGCGCCTGCAGGGGCCCGGTGGCCGTGCCCTGGCCGCGATCGAGGCAATGTTTCCTGGCACGACCCACCAGGGCGGGCTGCACCGAGATCGTCTGGGGGCTGCCGTGTTTGGCGATCATGCCAAACTGCGCCAGCTTGAACAGCTGCTGCACCCGCTCGTCGCCGAGGCGCAGAGTGCGTTTCTCGGCGCTCACCGCTTGAAGCCGGCCATTGTGCTGGATGTTCCCCTGCTGTTTGAAAAGGGCGGTTGGCGGCGCTGCCATGTGACCGTGGTGGTTTCCGCTCCGTTTCGGGTGCAGCGCGCCCGGGTGCTGGCCCGCCCCGGCATGACCGCCGAGAAATTTGCCGGCATATTGAAAGGCCAGATGCCGGACCGGGAAAAACGCGCCATGGCCGACGTGGTGATCGAAACCGGCCGCGGCCGGCGCGAAACCTGGCTGGCGGTGAAATCATTGCTCAGCAACGTCTAGTGCTTGCCCTTCGTCCCCTTTGCATTACATGGGGGACATGCGCGAAATTGTCTGGGACACTGAAACCACCGGCATCATGCCAGGTGATGGCCACCGCATCGTGGAGATCGGCGCGGTGGAAATGATCAACCGCACCATCACGGGAAGAAGCTTCCACACCTATCTTGATCCGCAGCGGCCCATGCCCAAGGATGCCGAGCGTGTGCATGGCCTCTCCACCGACTTCCTCACCGGCCAGCCGATTTTTGAACAGGTGGTGGATGATTTCCTCGCCTTCATCGGCGATGCGCCGCTGGTGGCCCACAATGCCGCATTCGACATGGAGTTCCTGAACTGGGAACTGAAGCGCGCCGGCCTGCCGATCGTGCCGATGAGCCGGGCGATCGACACGCTGGAGATCAGCCGCAAGACCAATCCCGGTGCCAAGCACACGCTGGACGCGCTTTGCACCCGCTATGGCATTGATCTTTCAGCCCGCACGAAGCACGGCGCGCTGCTCGATGCGGAATTGCTGGCCCGTGTCTATATCGAGTTGACCGGAGGCCGGCAGATCGGATTCGACCTTGCCACCGAGGCAACACAGGAAGAGACTGAATATGAGCGGGTGAGTCTTGCCGCGCGTGTTCACCATGCCAGCGAGGAGGAGCTGGCAGCCCACGCCAGCTTCGTGGCCGGCCTGAAAGACCCGCTCTGGCTGTCATGACCGGCAGTCGTCGCTGGTCAACAGCGGTTAGGGAGAATCAAGGCATGGATATCCGCATTTCAGGGCACCAGGTTGATACTGGGGCAGCCTTTGGCGAGCATGTGCACGAACGTCTGGGCGCGATGGTGGCCAAGCATTTCCCCCGGGCGCTTTCAGCACACGTTACGCTGGGACCGGCGCCCTATGGGCATTTCGCGTGCGACATCGTCATGCATGTGATGGCGGATCTGATCCTGAAAGGCTCGGCCCGGGCTGCTGATGCCCATATTGCCTTTGATGCCGCTGCCGAACGGATCGACAAGCAGTTGCGCCGCTACATGCGCCGCCTGAAGGACCGGCATTCCCCGGCTGCCGCCCGCGCCACCCCGGACGTGGCCGAACTGCCGCCGCTGGACAATGCCGAATACAAGATTTTTGCGGCCTCCCCGGACGATGCCGAACCGGTTGGGGATGCGCCGCTGATCATCGCGGAAACGCGGGTGGACATCCCAACCGCCACCGTGGGCGACGCAGTGATGATGCTTGATCTGCGCAACACGACCGCCTTGCTGTTCGTCAACAGCGCAACCGGTGATCACAACATGGTTTATCGCCGGGAAGACGGCACCATCGGCTGGGTTGAACCGCGGGAACACCCCGCCAGCGCGCCGCGCCAGCCTGCGATGGCGGGCTGACCAATCGGCAATGGCAACCACAGCGCCATCCTCCACGATCGCCGGCCTGATGCTGGACGACGGCTTGATTCCGTCCCTGGCAGCCTTTTCGCGCGATGCGGCGCTTGCGGCATTGGCACGCTATGCCGAACCGCGCATCGGCATTCCGGGTGCTCTTGTGGCGACGGCGCTCAGGAATCGCGAAGCGCTTGGTTCCACCGGCTTTGGCGCTGGGGTTGCCATTCCACACGCCCGCCTGGCGGGGCTGGATCGCTGCGCCGCGGTCATTGCCCGATTGCCACAAGCGATTGATTGGCAAGCACCGGATGCCGAGCCCGTTGACATTGTCGTGATGCTGCTCTCACCGGCTGGTGCTGGAACGGACCATTTGAAGGCTCTGGCCCGCATCAGCCGGTGGCTGCGCGATCCGGTGGCATTATCGGCCTTGCGGCTGGCGACAGATGCAGAAGCCATGCGCGCCGTGGTCAACGGGCCAGACACGCTTGCATCGTGAGCGCTGAAACCGGGCCGAGGCTGGTCAGCCGAATGCGGGTCGATATCCTGCTTCGGCAGGTGGCAGCGCAGGGGGGCTTCGGGGCTGTGCTCGCGCGCGGTGACAACGAGGCCGGTGCGATTGCCGTGGTGGTGCGTGAGGGGGGCGAGGAACGGCTGCTTGCCCCCGTGCTGGGGGCGCAAGGCTATTGCCTGGCCGAAATGGCCATTGGCCCTGCGGTCCCGGGCTGGATCGAACGCGCCACTCGCCGCGATCCCGATCTGTGGGTGGTTGAACTGGATATCCCGCAAGCCGCTCAACTCGTCGCAGGCTGGTGGGCCACCGGTTGATTGGCGGCGCGGAGCTACGCTGTAAGCGTGTCCATGGTTGCAATCGACATTCTTGCACGCATCAAGCCGATCGCACGCATCACATTGGGTGCGCTGCTGATGCTTGTTGCCGCGCCTTCGCTTGCCGAAACCAGCCTGCCGCTGATCCCGGGCGAAGATGAGACCGTTGTTGCTGCCAGTGCTCCGCCAGCACCCACCGGATTGCCAGCGCTGGTGCAGATGGTCGCTTCCGCTCCCGTCGTTGCCAACGATGCCGAAATTGATTGCCTGGCAACCGCTGTGTGGTTTGAAAGCCGCGGCGAAGCGCTTGATGGCCAACTGGCTGTGGCCCAGGCTGTCGTCAACCGCGCCCAGTCCGGCCGGTGGGGCAAGGGCGTCTGTGATGTCATCAGGGCGCCGCGCCAGTTCAATTTCGTTGCAAAGCAGGTTCAGCGCGGTAGCGCGACATTCACCACCGCGATGGCGGTTGCACGCATCGCCATGCAGGGCATGTGGCATGATCTGGCCAAGGGCGCCCACAGCTTCCACGCCGTCCGCTTCAACCCGCGCTGGCGCCTGACCCGCGTTGCCAAGATCGGCAATCACGTTTTCTATCGCTGAAATCGCGTGCCGCTCGGGCATGTCTTCCTGAACGCATTGCGCTGCCGGACCGCGAAGCGTTGAACCAATCGACCCCTGCCCGGGATGTGCTGCGCGGCACCTGCCGCTGGCTGGCGCGGCTTGGGGTGAGCCCCTTGGCGGAGGTGACGCTGTCTGGTGGCCGCCGCGCTGACATCCTCGGGATTGATGCCGCTGGCCGCATCACCCTGGTTGAAATCAAGGTCAGCCTGGGCGATTTGCGCGGCGATCAGAAATGGACCACGTATCTCGACCATTGTGAGCGCTATTTCTGGGCGGTCCCGCCAGGCTTCCCGACATCCGATCTGGAAACACAGGCGTATCGCCCGCACGAAACCGGCCTGCTGATTGCTGACCGGTTTGACGCCGAAATCCTGCGCGATGCGCCTTGGCGACCGCTCAATGCCGCCCGCCGAAAGGCCATCACGCTCGCTTTTGCACGTCGCGCCGCGCAACGCTGGCTGGCATCCGTCGATCCAGAAGCCTTGGCCGCCGAAATCGAATGATCCGCCGCGCCACCCGTTATTTGGGTGACCGTTTGGCCAGGATCCGCTGCAGGGTGCGCCGGTGCATTTTCAGGCGCCGCGCCGTTTCGGAGACATTGCGGTCACACAATTCGTACACGCGCTGGATATGCTCCCAGCGCACACGATCGGCCGACATGGGTTCTGGCGGCGCTTCGGGCCGGGTGCTGCCATCGGCCGAAAGTGCGCGGACGATATCTTCCGGGTCTGCCGGCTTGGCCAGATAATCGATGGCACCGGCCTTCACAGCCGCGACGGCCGTGGCAAGATTGCCATAACCGGTCAGCATCACGATGCGGGCATCCGGGCTCATCGCCCGCATTTCGGCGACCAGATCCAGGCCGTTCCCGTCTTCCAGCCGCATGTCCACCACCGCATGGCTGGGCCGCAGCCGCGCCGCTTCAACCCTGGCTTCGGATATGCTGCCAACCGAGGTGACGGCAAAACCCTTGCGGGCCAGCAACACCGACAGGCGTTGGCGGAATGGCGCATCGTCATCCACCAGCAGCAGCGGGCGACCTTCGGCGTCAGGCTCTGTTGCCATCGTCAATACTCCTCTCGGCCCTGATCGGCTTCATTAACCTCAAAAATTTCTCTTGGCCAGCGCACGTCCACGCGGGCACCGCCCTCGGGCCGATTGGAGAATGCCAGCCTGCCGCCGGTGCGTTCGATCAAGGTGGTGGCGATGAACACCCCAAGGCCGGTGGAATCGGATTTTGAACGCGACGGCCCCAGCATCGGCTCACCCAGTCGGGGCAGCAGATCGGGGGGAAAGCCAAACCCGTCGTCCAATACGGCAATGCGGATTTCCGAAGGGGTGACGATGGTTTCCATGCGCACCTCAGTGCCGGCATGACGCACCGCGTTTGACACGAGATTGTTCAGCGCATGCAGAAGCTCCGGGGAGCGTTGCACCATCGGCTGCGGCAGCGGCGCCACCACTTTCACCGGCACACGGGTCGGCTTCACGCTTTGCGCCACCTCATGCAGCAGCAGGTCAAGGGTCAGCAGGGCAAAGGGGTCCTCCGCTTCGGCACGGGTGGACAATTCCTTCATGATGCGCCGGCTGCGCTTGGCCTCTTCGCCCAGCAGGCGGATATCATCGCCGAAATCCGGATCATCGCCCAGTTGCTCTTCAAGGCTGTGCGCGATCAGGCTGATCGATCCGAGCGGCCCACCCAGTTCGTGCGCCGCCGCCGCGGCCAGGCTGCCCAGCGCATTCATCCGGGCTTCGCGGGTAAGCGCCGCCTCTGTGGCCACCAGCGCCCGCGCCCGATCACGGGCCTCTGCTGAAACCATCCAGAGATAGACCGCCAAAAAGCCGATCGCGAGGGCATAGGCAATCAGCATGCCAAAGCGGTAGACCAGCGGAAACTCCGGCGGTGGCCCCGCCCAGGGCAAGGGCTGCGCCCACAGCCAGACGACCATCAACACGCCGCCCGCCAAGGCCACCAGGGGGCCCATGTCGCGCGCGCGCAGCAAGGTCGCGGCAATGGTGACCGGCACGATCAGCAGCAGCGCAAAGGGGTTGGCCAGCCCCCCGGTAAGAAACAGCAACACCCCGGCCTGTATCAGATCAAACGCCAGATGCAGGCTCAATTCACGCCCGGTCATCCGGTCAGAACGCTCATAGAGCGTTGAAAGGCCAATATTGAGAATGGCGGACGCGCCGATCGCCGCCAACAGTGAACCCCAGAGCAGTGGGAAGCGGAACCACAGGCCCACTACCAGCAGGGTCATCAGCTGGCCGGCTATGGCAATCCAGCGGATGTTGGCCAAGGTGCGAACACGCACACTGGGGCGATCGAACGCCGCTGCCGCAATCGATGGCCTTTCCATCGCCATCGCCTAGACCTTCGCTGGGCCCATGCCCATGCGGCGCATGGTTCCAGCCATTCAAGCGCCACTGATCAAAGGCTGGGGCCCTGCATGCGGCTTGGAGCTTTCACCGGAATATCCTTCATCAGCTTGGCCACCGCTGCGGCGCGCGGATCGGACTCTGCGGCCGCCCTTGCCGAAATGCCGCTGTTGTCGGCAATGTCGGGGTTGGCGCCGGCGTCGATCAGCAGCTTGGCGACATTGGTGTCGCGCGCCTGCACGGCTTTCAGCAGGGCGGTTTCTCCCAGACGGTTCTGGGCATTCACCTGCGCCTTGAGCCGGACCAGCGTCGCGACTCCGTCGGCCCAGCGGCTGATGCTGGCCAGGATGAGCGGCGTGTTGCCGTCGCGATCCTTGGCGTTGAGATTGGCGCCCTTCTGGTAGAGCAGGCCCAGCCAGCCCAGATCTGAGCGTTTGGTGACGATATGGATCGCGGCTTCGCCAGTATCGCCATCGCGCACGTTGACAATGGTGGTGCCCGGCTTGTCGGCCAGTTCGATCGCCTTGTTGACGTCCCGATCCTTCACCGCCTTGAGGAAATTGTAACTGTCCGAAAACTGGGCCGCCGCCGGGCTGGCCATCGTCAGCGCGATCATCACGGCCATCAACTGGCTTTTCATCGACAAATGCCCGCCTTTCGCCTTATGCGTCATGCCATGCATGGGAATAGCCACTTGAGCCGGCGATGAACAGAGGCAAGGCGGTTCGCCTGTGGCTTGTGCTCGGCATTGCCGTGGCGTTGGCGGCCCTGCTGGGGTGGATGCGCTATGCCACGCCCGCAGCGCCGCAGGGCAATCTTGCCGGTGCCAGCCTCGGCGGGCCGTTCACCCTTGTTGATCAGGATGGCAAGACCGTGCGCGAGGCCGATTTTGCCGGCCGCTATCGCCTGATCTATTTCGGTTATGGCTTCTGCCCCGATGTTTGCCCCACTGATCTGGCGCTGATCGGCCGCGCGCTCAAGGCCTTTGAAGTGAGCGATCCGGCGCGGGCCGCCAAGGTGGTGCCGCTGTTCATCACCATTGATCCCGGTCGTGACACGCCGGCGGTCCTCAAGCCCTTTGTGGCAGCCTTTCACCCGCGGCTGATCGGGTTGACCGGCACCCCGGCGCAGATTTCGGCGGTGGCACGGGCTTATGGGGTTTATGCCAAGCGCATGGAAACCGGTGATCCGGGCAATTATCTGATGGATCACAGCGCCATGGTCTATCTTTATGGCCGGGATGGGCGGCCCATTGCCTTTCTGCCGCACCAGGGGCTCTCGGTTGAAGCCATCAGCGCCATGCTGGCAGCCCATGTCCACTGAGCGATTCTGGGAAACGACACCGCTGCAGCGGATGACACGCGAACAGTGGGAAAGCCTGTGCGACGGCTGCGGAAAATGCTGCGTTCACAAGCTGGAGGATGAGGAGACCGGCGAGATCTTCCCCACCAATGTCTGTTGCCGCCTGCTTGATCCCGCCACCGCGCGGTGCCGCGACTATCGCAACCGCAAGGCGCTGGTGCCCGAATGCGTGCGGCTCACCCCGGATCGGCTTGAAGACATTGATTGGCTGCCCGACAGTTGCACCTATCTGCGGGTGCATCGCGGCCAAGGGCTCGCCCCGTGGCATCATCTGATCTGCGGGGATCGCGATGCCATTCACCGGCAGGGCCAATCGGTGGCCGGCAAGGTGATCAGTGAAGACCAGGTGGGCGACCTGGAAGACCATATCATCGACAAGCCCCTGTGATGGGCTGAACCCGGCAATGCTGTTCCGTTCGCGCCCGGCCATTCCCCCCCTGCTCGAGATCAACGGCCGCAGCGTGCCGGTGGTGGTGACCCGCCGTGCCAGCGCCCGCGCCGTCCGCCTCAAAGCCAACAGCGTGTCGGGCGCGGTGGAGATCAGCCTGCCTGTGCGCGGCGGCGAGGCGGCGGCGCTGGCCCTGCTGAAATCGCACCAGGTCTGGCTGGCCGACCGCATAGCCGCCTGGCCGCGGCCGATTCCCTTTGCGCCGGGCTTCATCATTCCGATTGATGGCGCCCCGGTGCTGATTGATTGGCAGGCATCCCATCCCCGCACACCGCAATTTCAGGGTGAGAATCTGCGCCTGGGCGGGCCGGCCGATTCCGTTGCCCTGCGCATCGAGCGCTGGCTGAAGGCCCGCGCAAAGGCCGATCTGGAACAGGCCACACACGGCTTTGCGGCCCAGCTTGGCCGCCGTGTGGCGCGCGTCTCAATTGGTGATCCGGCCTCCCGCTGGGGCAGTTGCGCTGGCTGGAACCGGCCAGAGGGTGCCCGGATTTCCTATAGCTGGCGCCTCATCATGGCACCCCGCTTCGTGCGCCACGCCATTGCCGCGCACGAGGCGGCCCATCTCGTTCACCCCAACCATTCCGCCGAATTTCACGCGCTCAACCGGGCCCTCGATCCCCAGGCAACCGAGGCCCGACGCTGGCTGGCCCGGCATGGCGCCGCCCTGCACTGGATCGGCCGCCCGCTCTGAACCGGGCCGAGTTACAGCGGATGGCTCAGCCACGCCGCCATGGTGGTGCCAAAATCCGGCTTGGTCACCGCGCTCATGTGATTGCCCTCGATCTCCACCAGCGCCGCATTGGGCAACTCCATCGCCAGCGCCGCGGCCGAGCCATTGTCCTGATCATCCCGGCCGCACAGCACGAGGCAGCGTGTGTCCAGCCCGCGCAGGACCTCGGCCGGGGTGGCCACGAAGCTGTTGAGCAAATGGCCCACGGCCACCCTGTCCACGCTGTTCTGTCGCATGAAGGCGGCGGCAAATGCCTCGGCGCTCCCTGCTGGCCAGCCATCGGGCTGCTGCACCACGCGGGCAAAAAAGGCCGCGCGGGCCGTGCCGCCGGTCAACCCTTCCAGTCCCATGCCGGCGATGATGGCGCGGTCCGGCTTCAGTCCGCGCGCCAGCAGCCTCACCAGCGTGCGCGCGCCAAGTGAATAGCCCGCGATATCAAACGCACCCAGGCCAAGCTGCACGATGACATGTTCGATATCGAGCGCCAGCACATCGGGCGGATAAGCCGCTGCCGCATGGGGTGCCGCACTTTGGCCATGGGCCCGGAAATCCGGCATGATCACGCGATAGCCGGCACTGGCCAGCTCGGCGGCGGTGCCATAGCGCCGCCAGTTCATCTCGCCCGATGAAAACAGGCCGTGCAGTAGCAGGATCGGCCGGCCCGCGCCCAGTTCGGTCACGGCGATGGCGGCGCCATCGAACCCCCGCAAGGTCTGGGCTGTCATCAGCGGCCCTGATCGCTGCGGGCCGTGGCAATGGCTGCCTTCAATTGATCAAAGCCGACCGCGCCCGACAGGATGCGATTGCCCACCACATAGGACGGGGTGCCGGTGAGGCCCAGCGCCCGGCCCAACGCCAGGTTGCGATCCAGTTCCGCCCGCAGCGCCGGGTTGTTCAGATCCCCGGTCACCTTGGCCTCCGACAGGCCAACGCCTTTCACGATGCCCATGGTGCGGGCCAGGCTGACCCGGCCGGGGCTTTCAAACATGGCGTTGTGGAAACTGGTATATTTGCCCTGCGTCGCGGCCGAAAGGCTGGCCATTGCGGCTTCGCTGCTGGCCGGGGACAGCACCGGAAAATCCCGGTAGATCACCTGCAACTGGGGATCAGCTGCGATCAGTTTCTGCACATCGGCGTGGCCCTGCCGGCAATAGGGGCAGGCATAATCGAAGAACACCACCAGCTTGACATCACCCTTGGGATTGCCAGCGACCGCGCCGGGAAACGGGGTTTCGATGGCAGCACGGTTGGCCGCCAGCGCCTTGCGCGCCTCGGCCTGCTCCAGCCGGGCCACAGCCTCCGGGATGATCTCGGGATGGTTGAGGATATAATCGCGGATGATGGCTTCGATTTCTGCACGGTTGGCGGGCTGGGCCGATTGGCCGGCCGCCATGGCTGCCCCTGCTCCCATCCCGGCACCGGCCAGCGTCAGCGCCAGCGTGGTCGCCATGCTCAATCGGCGCGTCCAGAAACCGGCCATCACTACCTCTTCTTCCTGCGCTGCGCTTCCAGCGCGTCGCTGGCCACCAGCATGATATCATCAGCCCGGATATAGTCGGGGGTGCCTGGCCGCAAGCCTGCGTGGGCCACCTGAGCGTTCATCATCGCCCCCATGGCATTGCCTTCCAGGCTGAAGCGCTCAGCCGCGGCAAGCGCAGCGCGCGGCTTGTCTCCGCGCCGGTCATAAATCACGCCCAACTGGTACCAGGTGAAGGGATTTTCGCGGTCAAGGTTCACCGCCTTGCGCAGCAGCGGTTCGGCCTCGGCCTGCAACCGTGGGTCCTCTCCCGTCACCAGGGCATGGCCCAGCAAGGTCAGGATCATCGGTTCGTTGGGGGCAAAGGCCACGGCCCGGCGCAGGACGGGCAAAGCCTCCTGCACCTTGCCCGACTCCAGCAGGATCTGGCCTTCCAGTTCAAGGAAATAGGGATCATTGGGGGCCTGGGCCACCAGCCGGCTTGCCTCCGTCATCGCCTGATCGGGATAGCCGGAGCGGTGCCAGGCATAGGCCCGCGCATAAAGCGCGGCCGCCGTGTTATTGCCTTCGGGATAGCGCTGCATGACAATGCGCGGCTCTTCGACATAGCCACTCAACTTGCCCTTGATCCGTTCGAAACGGGCCTGCAATGCCCGGTCCGACGCACTGTTCCAGGCCTTGTCCCGCTCATAAACGGCCAGAAGATTGTTGATGCGCGTGCTCGAAAGCGGGTGGGTGCGCGCATATTCATTGTTCTGCGGGATGGCGAGGCGATACTCCTCCCCCTGCAACTTGCGGAAAAAGGCGATCGATCCGCGGCCCGACAGACCAGCCTTCGAGAGGAAGCTGGCGCCGGCCTGGTCGGCCCGGCTCTCCTGATCACGCGTGAAACTCAGGAACTTGCTCATCGCCGCCGTCTGGCCCAGGCCCAATATGGCCATGCCGGCCTCGCCCGCACCGGCGGCAACGGCAGCGGCAGCGCCCAGCAGGCTGAGCAGTGAGATGCGGCCGGCCGGCCCGGCGCCCTCGCCAAAGCGCACGGCGTGGCCGCCGGTGATATGGCCCAGTTCGTGCGCGATCACCCCCTGCAGCTCGTTCACATTGTCTGCCGCGATGAACAGGCCCGAGTGGATGAAGACATTCTGCCCACCGGTCACGAAGGCATTGATGCTGGGGTCGCCCACCAGCACGAACTGCACGTTGCGCGGATCAAGGCCGGCGGCCACCACCATGTCGCGGGAGATATCGCGCAGAAAGGCCTCGGTCTCGGCATCGCGCAGAATGCTCTGCGCTGTCGCCGGCAACGCCAGCAGCAGCGATGCAAGCAAGGCAAGGAGCGCGCGGAGCCACATGGTGCAGCGCTGCCTTATCATGATTTAACCCCGGGTGAAGCGCGTCACACCGCGCGCATGGCCCTGGACCGGCGACGCTGCACCGATGATCCCAGCCCCAGCGCCTCCCGATATTTGGCGACGGTGCGGCGGGCAATATCAAAGCCTTCGGCCTGCAACAGCTCCACCAGCCGGTCATCCGACAGCACATCGTCACCTTCGGCCGCGATCAGGCGGGCGATCCGGTCCTTCACCGCCAGCGCCGAAGCGGCCTCGCCATCGCCGCTGGCAACGCCTGATGTGAAGAAATATTTCAGCTCGAACTGGCCGCGTTCGCACAGCAGATATTTGTTGCTGGTCACCCGGCTGATGGTCGATTCATGCATTTCCACCAGATCAGCCACCGTCCTCAGCGTCAGCGGCTTGAGATGGCTCACGCCATGCTCGAAAAAGCCCTGCTGCAACCGCACCACTTCGGTGGCCACCTTCACGATGGTTTTTGCGCGTTGATCCAAGGCCTTGAGCAGCCAGTTGGCGCTTGAAACACATTCGTTGAGGAATCCGTGGGTGGCCTTGTCCGCCCCGGCGGCGAGTTCGGCATGATAGTCCCGGTCCACGATCAGCCGCGGCAGCGTCGCCTGGTTGAGGCTGACCTGCCAGCTGCCATCGGCGCCGCGGGTGACGAACACGTCCGGCACCACCGGCGTGGCCAATTCCATGCTGTAGCGCAGGCCCGGCTTGGGATCATAGCGCTTCAACTCGCGGATCATGTCCACGATATCCTCGCGCTCCAGACGGGTCAGCCGCATCAACCCGTTCATGTCGCCGCGCGCAACAAGATCAAGGTTGCTCAACAGCTTGTGCATGGCCGGGTCGCAACGGTCAGCGGCGCGGGCCTGGGCGATCAGGCATTCCGACAGGCTGCGCGCCGCCACGCCAACCGGATCGAACATCTGCACCTGGGCCAGCACGGTCTCCACCCGGGCCGGCGAGGTGTCCAAACGGTCGGCAATATCGTCAACGCTTTCGGCAAGATAGCCAGCCTCGTCCAGACCATCGATGATGAAGCGGGCGATGATCAGGTCCAGCCCGTCAAAACGCGCTGCGGCCTGCTGCTCAAGCACGTCGGCCAATGTGGGGCCGCCGGCTGAAACGCGATCGAAATCAAACCCTTCCTCGTCGCTGCCGACCCCTTGCGCCTCGCCGCGATCAAGTGGCTGATCGCTGGGGCAATCATGATGGAAGCGTTCGCCGGTGTAATCGGCTTCCAGCGGCGCGCTGTCGGTGGCAGGCAGCCCATCCTTCAGCAATTGTTCCAGCCCGGCCTCGCTTGCCTCCACCGCCGGTGCGGGCGCCTCCGGGATGTCATCGATGCTGGCCGGCAGCTGCTCTGCGGGTTCAGCCGCATCACCGCTGGCAAGCAGTGGATTTCGTTCAAGTTCTTCCCCGATCCAGCCTTCCAGTTCGACATTGGTCAGCGTCAGCAGCTTGATCGCCAGCTGCAGCTGGGGGGTCATCACCAGCTGTTGGGATTGTCTGATCTCGAGCCGGGGCCCCAGGGCCACGTCAAACCCCTCCCATTTCAGCCGCCCATCACAGGCTGAAGTCTTCGCCCAGATAGACGCGGCGCACGGTTTCGTCGGCCACCAGCGCTTCGGGCGTGCCCTCAAACAGCACCCGGCCATCGTAAATGATGCAGGCGCGATTAACGATTTCAAGGGTTTCGCGCACATTATGGTCGGTGATCAGCACGCCGATATCGCGGGCGCGCAGTTGCACCACCAAGGCGCGGATATCGGCGATGGAGATGGGATCGATGCCGGCAAACGGCTCGTCCAGCAGCATGATCGACGGGTTGGCCGCCAGTGCCCGGGCGATCTCGGCCCGCCGCCGCTCCCCGCCCGAAAGCGCCATCGCCGGCGCCGCCCGCAGCCGGGTGATGTTGAATTCATTCAACAATTCTTCCAGGCGGGCGGCCCTGGCGCTGGCATCGGGTTCGGCCACTTCCAGCACGGCCATGATGTTCTGCTCTACCGTCATGCCACGGAAGATGCTGGTTTCCTGGGGCAGATAACCCAGCCCCAGCGCTGCCCGCCGGTACATCGGCAGCCCGGTGATATCATGCCCATCCAGCAGGATGCGGCCCGAATCCGGGGTGGCCAGGCCCATGATCGAATAAAAGCAGGTCGTCTTGCCCGCGCCATTTGGTCCAAGCAAACCAACGACTTCGCCGCGCCGCACCGACAATGACACATCGCGCAGCACCACCCGCTTGTCGTAACGCTTGCCAATCCCGTCCACCGAAAGGCCGCGCAGCGGCGCGTCGGTGTCGGTCCGGGTCAGGGTCTGGCTGCGGCTCATGATCGAATCAACACTCCAGCACTTGGCGCGAAGTTTGCATGGGCGCCATGCTTATCGGCAATTCGTTGCAGCGCCAAGGCAGCTCCGCGGGAAAATGATGGAAATCCCTGCCAAAACGGCGCAGTCCGGTGACGGCGCGATGGGCCGGGGTGGCGGCACATTGGCGCCGGGTGGCGGCAATCTGGCCATCCGTGTCCACAAAAAGGCGATTGGTGACGCATGATTGGCCCGCTTCCCGAACCTGCCATGCTGGCGCTGCTGGCCGGCGCCGGGCTGTGGGCGGGCGCGCAGAATGCGTTGGCCGGCGGCGGCAGTTTCATCACCCTGCCGGCCCTGATCGCCGCCGGGCTTGATCCCAAGCTGGCCAACATCACCTCCACCATGGCGCTCTTTCCCGGCCAGATCACCACGGGCCTGGCCGGGCGCAAGCTGGTCGCCGGCGCGGAGCGGCTGCGCTTCCGCACACTGGCGGCCATTGCGCTGGCCGGCGGGGTGGCCGGGGCGCTGCTGCTCAACGCCACGCCCACCCAGGTCTTTGCCGCCATGGTGCCCTGGCTGGTGCTGCTGGCCACCATCGTCTTTGCCTGGGGCGCCTTTGGCCCCAA
Source organism: Sphingomonadales bacterium (assembly GCA_027483465.1). Classification (GTDB taxonomy): domain Bacteria; phylum Pseudomonadota; class Alphaproteobacteria; order Sphingomonadales; family Sphingomonadaceae; genus Sandarakinorhabdus. Next base: position 13,255 of record JAIXUQ010000031.1, on the reverse strand, counting down.
GAAATCCAGCGCCAAGCCGCCGCCCCCGGCCTGGGTGACGGCAACCAGCCAATCCCTCATCGCGCTCTACAGCGGCTTTTTCGGCGGCGGTGCCGGCATCCTCACGCTCGCCAGCCTCACCATCGCCGGCCTGCCGGTGCGCAACGCCGGCGGCACCAAGAATGTGCTGGTCTCCCTCTCAAACACCACGGCGGCGCTGCTGTTTGCCGTCACCGGCAATGTCGCCTGGGCGCATGCGCTGGTGGTGGGCATCGGCGCCATGGCCGGCGGCTATGTGGGGGCCAAGGCGCTGGCGGTGGTGCCGGAAAAGGCGCTGAAGATCGCCGTGATCGTGATCGGCTGCGGCCTCACCATCGGGCTGTTTGTCAGGGGCTAGGCCGGAACCGGCTGCGCGCTGGCCGGGCGATGCTCGTAAACCAGAAATTCGGCATGGCCATAATGTTTGAGCAGGCCGCTGATCTTGGCGATCAGCCGCCGGTCTGCCAGCGTGGCGAGGCCGGGGATGCGCGCCGCCAGGCGATAGGCGGTCATGGTGGCGGCGATCCACAGCCCGGCAAGGCCCGCCAGAGCCAGATCGGCGCCGCTCACCCGCACCCCCACCGCCTGCGCGGCGACGCGGTCGTTGTTCATGAAATTCTTGAGGAAAAACACGCGGCTGAAGCTTTGCTCCACCCGCCGGAACAGCCGCAGCCGCAGCCCGTCGCCCTCCCACAGTTGCGCTGCCATGGTGGCGCGCACCAGGCTGCCGCAGGTGCGGTCATCAAAGCCGGCGCGCAGCGTGGCGGCGCGCACGTTCATGATATCGACAATGGCCTGCGGCGTGGTGGGCAGCAGCGCTTCTGGCAGGCCGAGCAGGCGGCAGCGATAGCGGGCAAACTCCACGATCGCGCGTTCATCGGGCGTGAACTGGGTGCGGCCTTCGGCGATCAACCGGTAGGACAGCAGGAAGATGTTGATCAGGCCGGCCGGCATCTGATCCACCTGCGGGATCGGAAAGCCGAACTTCGCCCGGTCCCACAGGTGCGGGCGGCGGACGATGTTGCAGCGCACCATCGAATGCATCAGCCGCACCATGGCCGCCGCCTTGAAGCCGGGGCCAAAGCGTTCGAGCGCGCCCGGCAGGGTGGTGACGGCAAAGAAATTGGCGGTTTCCTTCACCCGGCGGGCCGCGGCATGATCTGACAATGTACCGGTGAGCGCCATCGGCAGCGCGGCATATTCGTTCATGAAGGTGGCGATGAAGGCGCCGCGCACCGCAAAGGGCGCGATATGGGCGGTGCCGTTGCGCTCCAGCTTTGCGCCGCGCTCCACCAGCGCCATGTCCAGCCAGTCCGGCTTTGCCTCCATGTCGGCGATGAAGGCGGCCAGTTCCGGCGGCGCATCGGGCACCGCTTCGATCCCCCGGTCACAGGCGGTTTCCAGCATGTCGATCAGGGTGCGGAACTTGGTGGTGGCCATCAGCGCGGCATAGCGATCGGCCGTCACATCCCCCATCATCGCATAGGCGCGCAAGCGTTCGACCAGATCATGATTGGCCAATATGCCCGCCCGTTTGTGGGCATGGGCCGGCGGGATGGTGGAGGGCGCGTCGGGATCGGTGGTGAAGCGCTCGGCCGGCGCATCGAAATCAAACTCCGCCCACAGCGCCGGCACCGCCTCCCGCTGCGCGCGCACCGCCGCCCAGATCGCCTGATGGTCAGGATTGCTGCTCATGCCGCCCGCTCCCGCTTGGTGCCCGCGCTCCCCCGCCGGCAGCCGATGTCTAATCGTTCCGCACAACCGCCACCACTGGCACTTTGCGGCTGCGGCACCGCAGCGTCAGAAACTCAAGCTCCAGTGGCCGCCGCCAGACATGGAAAACGCGCAGCGGGACAGCACGTCCATGCCCACGATCACGTCAAAGCCGGTTTGCACGATCAGTTCGGAGCCGGTGAAATCCGCATCCAGCAGATAGGGCTGCCCCTGGTCACCAACGGGAAAGCCCAGCATGAAGCGGAACTGCATGACCATTTCGGCGCCGCGCGCGGTCAGCATCTGGCGTTTGCCACGCGGCGGCAGTTCCAGTTTTCGGGCAATATTCTGGCCAACCAGCGATGTCGTCGCGCCGGTATCGATCAGGGCGGTTCCCGCTTCAAACACCAGGCCCGCTGCGGTTGCGGGCGGGGCGACAAACACCCTGGTCAATATCTGGCGGCCATTGTGCCGGCCTTCAATGACCGGCATGGGAGAAGATGCCCAGATCAATTGGTTCCAGGGTCACTTCCTGAATGGAATAGCGGCCGTCCGGAAACCGCCCGTCACCGGCTTCGCCGGCGGCGCGGACGGTCGGAAAGAAACCGATGATCTCAGCGTTGCGGATCAGGGCAAATTCGTTGGCATGATCGCCAAGATATTTGTCGATGGTGCGCATAAAGAAATCATAATTGCGATCGACTTCATTGCGCTGCTGTTCAAGGTCCATGGCCCGCTCCCAACTTGTATCCTGAATCACGCGCCGAGCTGATCTGCAAGCCCCTCACCGCCGCTGCCCGTGTTCGTCCACCAGCACCTCGCGGCGGCCGACATGGTCGGGGCGGCTGACGAAGCCGTCCTGCTCCATGCGTTCGATCAGGCGGGCGGCGTTGTTGTAGCCGATGCGCAGGTGGCGTTGCAGGAAGCTGGTGCTGGCCTTCTGGTGGCGGGCGATGATGTCGATGGCCCTGGCATAGACATCGGCCTCCTCGTCGCTGCGGCCGCCGCCGCTGAGGCCGGCGCCGGCCAGATCAAGCTGGCCATCCAGATCGGGCGGCTCCTCGGTCACGGCCTCGACATAATCCGGCTGGCCTTGCGCGCGCCAGAAATCGGCCACGGCCTCCACCTCGTCGTCCGAAACGAAGGGGCCGTGCACGCGCACCAGTTTCCCGCCCGACATCCACAGCATGTCGCCCTTGCCCAGCAATTGTTCGGCACCGGGTTCGCCCAGGATGGTGCGCGAATCGATCTTGCTGGTTACCTGGAAGCTGATGCGGGTGGGCAGATTGGCCTTGATCACCCCGGTGATCACATCCACCGATGGCCGCTGGGTGGCCATGATCAGATGGATGCCGGCGGCGCGGGCCTTCTGCGCCAGCCGCTGGATCAGGAATTCCACCTCCTTGCCGGCGGTCATCATCAGATCGGCCAGTTCGTCCACCACCACCACCACCAGCGGCAGCGGCTCGAAATCCAGCACCTCCTCCTCGATGATCGGCAGTTCGGTTTCCGGGTCCCACCCGGTCTGCACGCGGCGGATGAACGGCTTGCCGGCGGCGCGCGCCTCCCGCACCTTCTGGTTGAAGCTGGCCAGGCTGCGCACATTCAGTTCGCTCATCTTGCGATAGCGTTCCTCCATCTGCTCCACCGCCCATTTCAGGGCGCGGATGGCCTTGGGCGGATCAACGACAACGGGGGCCAGCAGATGCGGGATCCCGTCGTACATCTTCAGCTCCAGCATCTTGGGATCGATCATGATCAGCCGGCAATCGGCCGGTGTCATGCGATAGAGGAGCGAGAGGATCATGGCGTTGAGGCCGACGGACTTGCCCGAACCGGTGGTGCCGGCGATCAGCAGATGCGGCATCGGCGCCAGATCGGCCACCACCGGTTCACCGGCGATATCCTTGCCCAGCACCAGCGGCAGCGTGGCATTGCGGCTTTCAAAGCCGGCGCTGCCCAGCAGTTCGGAAAGCGAGACGGTTTCGCGCGTCTGGTTGGGCAGTTCGATGCCGATCACGTTGCGCCCCGGCACCACCGCGACGCGCGCCGACAAGGCCGACATCGAGCGGGCGATATCATCGGCCAGGCCGATCACCCGGCTGGCCTTGATGCCCGGCGCCGGTTCCAGTTCATACATCGTCACCACCGGGCCGGGCCGCACTTCGCCGATGCGGCCGCGCACGCCGAAATCCTCCAGCACGCCTTCCAGCAGCCGGGCATTCTGTTCCAGCGCGGCGGTATCGATGCGCGCGCGCGGGCCGTTGGGGGCCGGGCGCAGCAGATCAAGGCCGGGCAGGATGGCGGCATCGCCCAGATCGAGCGACTGTTGCCGGGCCCGTTGCGCCCGCTTGCCGGGGGCCGGTGGCGGTGCCGGGGCCACCACCATCGGGCCGGGCAGCGGCGGTTCGGCCGCCCCGTCAACGGCTGCGTCAATGGCCGCGCGGGTGCGCGGGCGCGGCGCCGGCAGCGGCAGGCTGCCATCATCGGCCAGATCATCCGCCTCAACGTCGGCCGCAGGCCGGCGCAGATTGGCCAGCGCGGCCAGCACCGCATCCGGGCTGATCGCCGTGCCCCACAGCATGAGGCCGATGCCCGGCACCAGCAGCAACAGGCCCAGCACCAGCCCGGCCGACAGGCTTTCCAGCCCCGGCAGCGCCTCGATCACGCCGGCCAGCGCGGCAAGCCCGCTGCCGATCAGGCCGCCGGGGCCGGCCGGGGCCCCCAGCGCCGGCAGCGCAAAGCCGCCGGACGCGGCCGACAGCGCCAGCGCGCCGCCCAGCGTGCCGGCGGCCATGCGCAACAGCGGCAGGCCGGCGGCGGTGGCGATGCGCCAGCCGGCGAGCAGGAAGGCCGGGGCCAGCAGCAGCATCGGCCAGCCGGCCAGTTGCAGCAGCAGATCGGCCAGATGGGCACCAAAATCGCCCAGCGCATTGCCGGCCACGCGCGCCGTGGCGGTGTTGAACGAGGGATCGCGCGGCGAATAGCTGAGGAGGGCGAGCGCAAGCGCCACGCCGGCGGCCGCCACCAGGGCGCCCGCCGCCAGCCGCAGCACCAGCGCCAGCGCCACGCCCAGTTGCGCGCGCACGCCCGCCAGCCGGCCGGCGGCGGCAGCCCGGCGGCGGGGGGCGGCGCTGCCAGCCGCCTGTGACGCAGACGCCCGAGATGCCATGGCGGGGGGCCTTTCCTTGGCGGTGCCGGCGGTGAATCGGGCCGGACAAAGCGAACAAAGTGTGAATCAAGTCGGGCTTGCGGTCAAGCACGCACCCGGTCCATCCCGGATGACATCATGTCCCGCTTGGGGGTTGGGCGCGCATGGGCTAGGGCTGGTGCCATGCAGACTCATGATGCGGATGTAATCATCATCGGTGGCGGCCTGGTGGGCGCCACGCTGGCCCTGGCGCTGGCCAGAGCGGATGTGACCAGCATCGTGGTGGACGCCCAGGATCTGGACGCGACCACGCTGCCGGCCTTTGACGGGCGGGCCAGCGCCATTGCCAGCGCCAGCGGCCGGATGCTGCGTGCGCTGGGGCTGGGCGGGCTGCTGGATGATCACGGCTGTGCCATCCGCGAAATCCGCGTGACCGATGGCACCCACCCGCAATTTCTGCATTTCGATGCCGGCGAGGGCAATGATCCGCTGGGCACGATGCTGGAAAACCGGCTGTTGCGCATCGCGTTGCTGCGGGCGGTGCGAGCCGAGCCAAATGTGCAGTTGCTGGCGCCGGTGACGGTGGCCGGGCTGGTGCGCGACGATCATGCCGCCACCCTCACGCTCGCCGATGGCCGGGTGTTTCGCGCTGCCGTGGCGGTGGCCTGCGATGGCCGCCGCTCGGCCACGCGCGATGCCGCCGGCATCCCCATCGCCCAGTGGCACTATCCCCATGCCGCGCTGATCACCATGGTGGCGCACACGGTGCCGCACGGGAATGTGGCCTGCGAGCTGTTTTACCCGCAAGGGCCGCTGGCGCTGCTGCCGATGACCGACACCGATGATGGCCGGCCGCGCACCGCCATCGTGTGGACGGTGGACGGCAAGCACATGGCCGGCGTGAAGAAGCTGGGCCCGCGCGCGCTGGCCGCCGAGATCGCGGCGCGCTGTGATGGCACCATGGGCGCGATCGAGGTGATCGCGCCGCAGACAGTGTGGCCGCTGGGCTTCCACCACGCCGCCCGCTATACCGACAATCGCCTGCTGCTGCTGGGTGATGCCGCGCACGGCATCCACCCGATTGCCGGCCAAGGCCTCAACATGGGGTTTCGCGATGTGGCGGCGGCGGCCGAGGTGCTGGCCACCGCGGCGCGATCGGGGCTGGATCTGGGCAGCCCGGATGTGCTGGCGCAGGTTTCGGCGTGGCGGATGTTTGACAACAGCCTGGTGTGCGCCGTGACCGACAATCTCAACCGGCTGTTTGCCATCCCCGGCCGGGTGCCCAGCCGGGTGCGGCGCATCGGCCTGTCGGCGGTGGAGCGGCTGCCGCCCCTGAAGCGATTCTTCATGAACCAGGCCCGCGGCGAGACCGGCAAGCTGCCGGCGCTGCTGCGCGGCGAACTGGCATGACCGGCGCCGCTGTGGCATAAGCCGGCCATGGCCCGTGTGAGCGAAACCATCGAGGTGCCGGCCGCGCTGGTGGCGCGCGAGATCGAGGAGGCCGCCCGGCGCGACGCCTTTGAAGCGGCCATCGATGAAGGATTGGCCAGCGGCAGCAGCGGCAAGACCCTTGGTGACTTGATGGCCGAGTTTCGGCAACGGCATTGCCGTTCTTGAGATAAGCACCGCAGCCCAGGCCGATTTCCGCTCGCCGCGCATCCTCCACCAGCGCATGGAGCCGGCGCGGCATCTGTGATCCGGCCTCCCACTATCCAGCGTTGCCGCGGGCGCCGGCTGGGCACAGGCTGGCGGCCATGATCGACAGAGACGCCCTCCTCGAAAAATACCGGCTTGAGCGGGACAAGCGGCTGCGGCCCGATGGCAATGCCCAATATGTGCGGCTGGCCACGCATTTCCCGCAGATGCTGGCCGATCCCTACACGCCGCGCCGCGACCGCGCGCCGGTCACGGATCATGTCCGCTTTGCCATGGTGGGCGGCGGCTTTGCCGGGCTGTGCACCGGCGCACGGCTGGCGCAGGCCGGGATCAGCGATGTTCGCATCATCGAGGCGGGCGGCGATGTGGGCGGCACCTGGTACTGGAACCGCTATCCGGGGGCGCAGTGCGACACCGCCTCGATCATCTACATGCCGCTGCTCGAAGAGACGGGCCACGTGCCCAGCGAGAAATATGCCCACGCGCCCGAGATCCTGGCGCAGGCCAGGAAGATCGCCACCAGTTTCAACCTGTATGAAAAGGCGCTGTTCCACACCGAGGTGGAGCGGTTGACGTGGGATGACACGGCCGGCGTGTGGCTGATCGAAACCGACCGGGGGGACCGGTTCACCGCCGATTTCGTCGGCGTTGGCACCGGGCCGTTGAACGTGCCGAAACTGCCCGGCATCCCCGGCATCGAACGCTTTGCCGGCCACCAGTTTCACACCAGCCGTTGGGATTATGGCTATACCGGCGGCAGTGCCGAAGGCGCGCCGATGGAGCGGCTGGCGACGAAGCGGGTGGCGATCATCGGCACCGGCGCCACCGCCGTGCAGTGCGTGCCGCATCTGGCGCGCGATTCAGGAGCGCTGTTCGTGTTCCAGCGCACGCCCTCATCGGTGGACGTGCGCGCCAATCAACCCATTGATCCCGAATGGTTTGCCAGCATCGCCACGCCGGGCTGGCAAACGCGCTGGCTGGAAAATTTCGCCGCCAATGTCGGCATGGGCGGCGCCGCCGAGGATTGGGTGCAGGATGGCTGGACCGATCTGTCGCGCCGCGTCCGCGCCCGGGTGATGCAATTGCCGCCCACCGAATGGACGCCAGAGAATATCATGAAGGTCTGGGAAATGGCCGATCATGAGAAGATGAGCGAAATCCGCGAGCGCGCGGTGACGGTGGTGGAGGACCGCGCCACCGGCGAGGCGTTGCAGGCCTGGTATCGCCAATTGTGCAAGCGGCCGTGCTTCCACGATGACTATCTGGCCGCCTTCAACCGGCCAACGGTCACGCTGGTCCACACCGATGGCCAGGGCGTGGAGCGCATTGACGAAACCGGCATCTGGGCCGGCGGTCAGCATTATCCGGTCGATTGCATCATCCATTCCACCGGATTCGAAGTGGGCACCCCCACCGAGGAGCGCGCCGGCTTTGATCCGGTGGGCATCGGTGGCCAGACCCTGTCTCAGGCCTGGGCCGATGGCATGCGCACCCTGCACGGGCTGAACAGCGCCGGTTTCCCCAATCTGTTCCTGATCCAGTTTGCCCAGGCCGCCAATTTCATCGTGAACGTGCCGCACAACTGGATGGAAACCGGCACCACCGTGGCCGCCATCGTCCGCCACATGACCGACCATGGCCTGAAAACCGTGGAGGCCGATGCCGGCGCCCAGGCCGAATGGGTGCAGCTGCTGCTGCAAGGCCCCGGCATGATGATCAACAACCCGGATTGCACGCCGGGCTATTACAACAACGAAGGCTTGCCCGTGGACGAGCGCGCCAAATATGCGGTGGGCTATCCCGGCGGGCCCAATGCCTTTTTCAATTACATGAAGGGCTGGCGCACGGATGGCCAGTTCAAGGGGCTGCGCTTCGCCTGACCGCTGCGCCCCCTCCGCCTCCCTCCGGTCGGCATCTCCCCCAGAGGGCGAGGATCGCCCTGACTCAGCCGGTGGGCGGCAGGAATTCCCGGGCCGCGTCCTCCAGCAGGATCGGCACGCCGTCGCGGATGGGATAGGCCAGCCCGGCGGTGTCGTTGACCAGTTCCTGCGCTGCCGCATCATAGCGCAGCGGCTGGCGGGTGACCGGGCAGACCAATATGGCCAGCAGGCGGGGATCAAGCGCGCTGCTGCTCATCACTGCAATCCGGATGGCCCGCTGGAGGCGGCAAAGCTCATCAGCGCGCTGAGCGTCTGGGCGCGTTCGGCCAGCGTGATGGTTTCCAGCAGGGCCTGTTTTTCCGCCGGTTCAAACGGCAGCACGCTGGCCAGCGTGGTCACCAGCGCCTCGTCGTCAGCCGATTGCACCGCTTCCCAATCGGCGGCCAGCCCGCGCGCATCGAGATAGGGGCGCAGCGCCTCTTCCAGCCCGGCGCGGGTGGCGGCATCCAGCGGCGCCGGCTCGTGCCGGTCATCGGCAAAGCCGTGATAATCGGTCATCACCTGGCGATAGAGCGTGTCCCGCTCCAGCTCCGCCCCCACCCGGAAGCGGCTGATCCCCACCAGCGCGATCAGGATGCGGCCATCATCGGTTTCGCGATAATCGCTGATCCGCCCCAGGCAGCCGACCTTGTAGAGCGCCGGCGGCGCGCCATTCTTGCCGCCGCCTTTCGGCTGGATCATGCCGATCACCCGGTGGGCAGCGCCGCTCGCGGCCATGGCATCGCGCACCATCGCCAGATAACGCGGCTCGAAGATGTTGAGCGGCAGCGCGCCGCGCGGGAACAGCACCGCGCCGGTGAGGGGGAACACCGGCACCGCGGCCGGCAGCGGTTCAAAGGCCTCGCTCTCGCTCATCCGATCAGGCAAACCAGATGGCGCGCAGGGCGGCGCGGGTCTTGACGCTCCACGGATCAGCCAGGCCAGCCGCCTCGAACATCTTGAGCAGCTTCTCGCGCGCCGCGCCCTCGTTCCAGCTGCGATCGGCCTTGATGATGCTGAGCAGATGGTCGGCGGCGCCGTCCCGGTCGCCCTTGGCGGCCAGCGCGCCGGCCAGTTCGAAGCGGGCCTCGTGATTGGCCGGATCGGCCTCCACCGCGGCCAGCAGCGGCGCCAGTTCGTCATCGGCCGGGGCCTCGGCCGCCAGCGCCAGGGCGGCGCGGGCGCGGGCCACCACCTCGTCCTTCGATGTGGCCGGCACCACGGCCAGTGTGGCGGCGGCCCCCTCCAGCTTGCCGGCGGCGATCAGGGCCAGGGCGAGATGCCCGGCCAGATCCTCGCGCTCCGGCAATTCCTGCAGGGCGGCGCCCAGCATGGCGGCGGCATCATCATGGGCGCCGGCGGCAGTGGCTTCGGCGGCGGCGGCGATCAGCGCGGCGATCTGCTCCTCCAGCGCGGCTTCATCGGCGCTGGCCGGCACGCCGGCGAGCAGGCGATCGACAAAGGCGGTCAATTCCCGTTCGCCCAGTGCGCCCTGGAAGCCATCGACGGGGCGGCCATCCAGAAAGGCATAGACGGTGGGGATGGACTGGATGCGGAACTGGCCGGCGAGCATCTGGTTCTTGTCGACATCGATCTTGACCAGCTTCACCTTGGGGGCGCGGGCGGCGACGACCTTTTCGATCAGGGGGCCCAGGGTCTTGCACGGGCCGCACCATTCGGCCCAGAAGTCCACCAGCACCAGCGCGCCCTTTGATGCCTCGATCACGTCGCGGCGGAAGGCTTCGATACTGGCCTTTTCGGCGGCCGGATTGGGAATGCTGGCCAAGGTGATGCTCCGCAAATTGCTTTGCCCGCCATATGGGGGCGGTGGGGGCGGTTTGCCAAGACGGCGCTTGCGCGCATGGGGCTGCAAAAAAGGGGCTTGCATGCCGCCGAAGCCCGATGCTAGAGGCGCGCTTCCGAAGCGACCGGTGAGCGGGTGTAGCTCAGGGGTAGAGCGCAACCTTGCCAAGGTTGAAGTCGAGAGTTCGAATCTCTTCACCCGCTCCAGTCGCTGCGCAGATCGGCTGGCTGCGTGTTGCAGCCAGACTCGATCAAGCTCGGACAGCGAGCGAAAAAAGCGGCCTTCGGGCTGCTTTTTTTGACTCGTCTGACGGCGCGGCTCCGCCGCGCTCTTCCTTCCTTCCTTTCATCCCAACAACGGACTCGGCGGCTCCGCCGCCGGCCGTGGCCGGGCGGTGTGCATTTGAAACCATGTTCGCGCCCTGCCCGCCCCCTCCGCCCTTCGGGCACCTCCCCCAGTGGGGGAGGATCTGAAACGCCCTCCCCCCCACGCGGATCACCCCCTCGACTCGGCCCCCCTGCCACCCCATAACAGGCCGATGCACAGTCACGCCCATTCCCACCCGTTGGGCGGCCATGATCATCACGGCCATGGCCATGCCCATCCGCTGCCGGATTTTGGCCGGGCCTTTGCCATCGGGGTGGTGCTGAATCTGGCCTATGTGGTGATCGAGGCCGGCGCTGGCCTCGCCTGGGATTCGATGGCGTTGCTGGCCGATGCCGGGCACAATCTGTCGGACGTGGCGGGGCTGTTGATTGCCTGGGGCGGCTTTGCGCTGGCGCGGCGGGCGCCGACGGACCGCTTCACCTGGGGCCTGCAACGCTCCCCGATATTGGCGGCGCTGGCCAATGCGCTGATCCTGGTGGCGGCGTGCGGCGGCATCCTGTTCGAATCGGTGCATCGCCTGCTCTCGCCACTGCCGGTTTCGGGCACGGTGGTGATGGCGGTGGCCGGCGTGGGCATTGCCATCAATCTGGGCACCGCCCTGTTGTTTCTGCGCGGGCGGAAGGGCGATGTGAACATCCGCGGTGCCTATCTGCACATGCTGGCCGATGCCGGGGTTTCGGCGGCCGTGGTGGTGGGCGGGCTGATCATCGGGCAAACCGGCTGGGTTTGGGTGGACCCGCTTTTGGGGCTGGCGGTGGCGGCGGTGATCCTGAAGGGCACCTGGGGCCTGTTGAAGGAATCGCTGGCGCTGGCCATGGACGCTGTGCCGGCCGGCATCGATCCGGCGGCGGTGCGCGGCTGGCTCACCGGGCTGGACGGGGTGGCGGCGGTGCATGATCTGCACATCTGGCCCCAGGGCACCAGCGGCGCGATCCTGACCGCGCATCTGGTGATGCCCGGCGGCCATCCGGGCGACGAGGCGCTGGCCAACATCGCCCATGCGCTGCACCACCGGTTCGATATCGGCCATGCCACGTTGCAGGTGGAAACCGGGGCAGATCATTGCCGCCAGGCGCTGCCCGAGGGGCTGGGCCATCATCACCACTGATGGAATCGACTGTGGCCAGCCCGGCCGCCAGCCGATAGAAACGCCGCCATGCGTATCATCGATCACCATATCGCCGGCAAGCCTGTGGCCGCCGGCCGCCGCACCAGCCCGGTGTATGATCCCAACAGCGGCCAGGTGCAGGCCGAGGTCAGGCTGGCCGGGGCTGATCTCCTTGAGCAGGCGGTGGCCGCCGCCCGCGCCGCGCAGCCGGCCTGGGCCGCCACCAACCCACAGCGCCGCGCCCGGGTGATGTTTGCCTTCAAGGCGCTGGTGGAGGCCCGCATCGATGAACTGGCCCGCGTGCTGAGCGCCGAGCATGGCAAGGTGATTGCCGATGCGAAGGGCGATATCCAGCGCGGGCTGGAGGTGATCGAGTTCTGCTGTGGCGCGCCGCACGTGATGAAAGGCGAATTTTCCCACGGCGCCGGGCCGGGCATCGATGTGTGGGCCTTCCGCCAGCCCATCGGCATCGGGGCGGGCATCACCCCGTTCAATTTCCCGGCGATGATCCCGATGTGGATGGCCGGCGTGGCGATCGTGACGGGCAATGCCTTCATCCTGAAGCCGTCGGAACGTGATCCCACCCTGCCGCATCTGCTGGGCGACATGTTCCGCGAGGCCGGCCTGCCGGAAGGGATTTTCAGCGTGGTGAACGGGGACAAGGAAATGGTGGACGCCATCATCCAGCACCCGGATATCGCCGCGATCAGCTTTGTCGGCTCGTCGGACGTGGCGCAGTATATCCATGCCGAAGGCTGCGCGCGCGGCAAGCGGGTGCAGGCGATGGGCGGGGCGAAGAATCATGCCATCGTGATGCCCGATGCCGATCTGGACCAGGTGGTACGCGATCTCACGGGCGCCGCCTTTGGCAGTGCCGGCGAACGCTGCATGGCGCTGCCGGTGGTGGTGCCGGTGGGCGCGGAGACAGCGGAGCGGCTGCGCAGCCTGATGCTGCCAGCGATTGCCAAATTGCGCATCGGCACCAGCACCGATCCGGAAGCCGATTATGGCCCGGTGGTGACCGCCGCCCACAAGGCGCGCATCGAGCAGTATATCCAGATGGGCGTGGACGAAGGCGCCGAGCTGGTGGTCGATGGCCGCGGCTTCACCCTGCAGGGCCATGAAGGCGGCTTCTTCATCGGGCCCAGCCTGTTCGATCATGTGCAGCCGCACATGAAGAGCTATCAGGACGAGATTTTCGGGCCGGTGTTGCAGATTGTCCGCGCGCCCGATTTCGAAACCGCGCTGCAGCTGCCCAGCCAGCACCAATATGGCAATGGCGTCGCCATCTTCACCCGCAACGGCCACGCCGCGCGCGAATTCGCGGCGCGGGTGAATGTGGGCATGGTGGGGGTGAACGTGCCGATCCCGGTGCCGGTCGCCTATCACAGCTTTGGCGGCTGGAAGCGCAGCGCCTTTGGCGACATCGGCCAGCACGGCATGGAAGGCGTGCAGTTCTGGACCAAGCGCAAGACGGTGACCGGCCGCTGGCCCGATGG
>JAIXUQ010000078.1 GCA_027483465.1 Sphingomonadales bacterium | reverse complement strand
TGCCGGCCGGCCAGAAACCGCCCTGACCGGGTGTCGAACACCCAGTCAGCCTCCACCCAATCGAGGATGTCGTAATGGCACGACAGGAGCACCGCCTGGCCGCCGGTGCGGCGCCAGCTCTTGGCAAAGGCCAGCGCGCCGATCCGGGCAATCTGGCGATCGACAACGCTGGTGAATTCATCGATCACCACGCGGGCCGGCGCTTCACAGATCAGGCGGGCGAGATCGGCGCGGAAACGCTCTCCATTGGACAGCACGTGATAGGGCCGCAGCCAGGCCGGCACTGTGCCCAGCCCCACGGCCGCCAGCGCGGCGGTGACATCATCCAGGCTGGCGGCTGGCGCGATATCGTCGATGATCGGGCGATCAGCGCGCCAGCCCTGCGGCTGGTAAAGCGCCTCGTTTCCCCACAGCGCGCGGCCGATGGAGGTTTTGCCGGAGCCCGATGGGCCGACCACCACGCCCAGCCGCCAATCAGGCCCCTCAATGGGCAGATCAACGTCCAGCTCGAAGCGCTCGCTGGTCACGGCGTCGGCATTGAACAGGCTTTTGACGGCGGCGGCGCGGAAGCTGCTGGCTTCGGCGCACTGGTGGCGAATCGCGATCTTCATGCGGTCACCACGCGCAGCGGGCCAAAGCCGGCGGCCTGAAGCCGTTCATAAAGGCGCCGCTGATCGGCCTCGTCGCCGGCCATCACGATGATGCCGCGCTTGGGCTGATAGGCGGGTTTGGGGGTTTCAGTCGGTGTGGGTGCAATTGTCCTTGCGTTCGGCATGGTTGCTCTTCACGAAGCGCCCCGCCCGACGTCGGGTGCGGGGACTGAGGCCGCTGGCCGGCGGCCAAGGTGCGGGTGCCTGCCCGCGGCTCGGGGTGTTCCCGCACCCCGGCCCCCCGGTTTTGGCCAACCGGGGAACCATCACAGCAGCTCCTGGAAGCGCAGCTCGACGCGCTGTTTGTCGAGCTGGATTCGTTCGCTGAAATCGATGCTCTGAATAAGGCCATAGTGCAGCGCCTCGGCCTGGCCGGCGCTGCCGTCCTGAAATTCGGCGGCCAGCACCGGGGCGCTGGTGCCGGCTTCGTTCAGCAGGCTCCAGAGCTGGCGGTATTGCGCCTCGGTCAGGCTGCTCCAGGTGGCGCGCCATTCGGGCACGCGGCCGCCGCGCTCGATGGCGGTTTCGCCGCCGGGCAGCGCGCGGCGCTGGCTGCGGTCATCCACGCGGCGGCCGCTGCCCAGCTCGAAATTGCCGAACTGATCCTGCCCCATGGCCAGCCGCTGCAGCACCAGCAGCGTGCCCACCTCCACCACGCCGGCGGCCGGCTCATAGAAATAGACGCGCAGATAGCGGACGCTGTGCGAGGCGCGGGCGATAAAGCCAAAGCGGCGGTTTTCCAGCGTCGTGGGCTCGATCCCGAAGCTCTCGATGCCGGTCTGGCCAAACAGGCGGCGGCCGGCCGGCTCGCTGCCCAGCGGCAGCGGCAACGGCCCCTGGGCGTTGGTGGCGCCCAGAATGGCCCAGCCCGCGGCCGGACTGAAGCCGGTGTGCAGCACGGCCAGCCCGTCGATCAGCGTGTCGGCGCCCAGATCGATATCCACCACCACGAATTTGGGATCGGCCGAAAAGGTGGAGCGCATCACGACCTTGGGCTGGATATTGGCCAGCGCGCTCACCGGAAAGGCGGCGTCCAGCGGCCATGATCCGGCCGGCGTGCCAACGGCGCTGGCGGCATAGGGCACGATGCGAAAGACGGCGCCGTTCTTGCTCATAGCTGGATCAGCCCCTGAAGGAGCGTGGTGCCGGCGTTCAGGTCCACCCGCGCACGTGTCACCAGCATTGCCACGGTTGCCGCGCCGCCAAAGAAGGTGCCGCCGCCCGGCGCGCGGTAATCGATGGCCACCACCTGGCCTTCCAGATCCCACCAGATGCCTTCGATCAGCACCTGGTCTTCGGCCATCACGCTGCCCAGCAGGGCCAGTTGGCGGGCCGCCTCGGCGGTGGCGGCGGCTTCGGTGGCCAGCGGGGTGGATTGCGCCGTGTCTCCGGCGGCGGCGCCCCAGCGGCCGCGCAGGGTGGCGTCGGTCGCGGTCACGCTGCGCTCGGCCGAGCGGAGATATTCGGCGCGGTCAACGCTGGCTTCAGCCATTCTCAGCCTCCCGATCCCAGCGGGTGCGGCAGCCGTCGCAGGCCCAATCCTGGCCGTCGCGCGGCGCGTCCAGCCGCGCCATGCAGAACGCCGGGCGCCAGCGGCCGCACGGGCACTTCACTTCGGGCACGGCGCCGGCGCGCTGCGGCAGCGGCGGGCGCTCCGTCTCTGGCACGTCGAACCAGCCGATCACAGCAGCACCAGGAACGGAATCGCGCTGGCGCCGGCCGGCGTCAGGCTGGTTTCCACCAGCGACCCGGCCAGCTGATAAGACACGCTGTTGAAGGCGCTCACCACGCTGCCGGCGCTGCCGCCCATCGTGGAAATCCCGAATTCGGCGCCGGCCCCGAAATCCACCGTGCCTGGCGCCACCGATGCGCTGTAATCGCCGGTGGCGCCGTGGGAAACGCGGCCCACCTCCACCCAGATACCGTCGCGCCGGGCGAAAATGCCCACCGAAACAAAGCCGGGCTCGCCGGGCGCCAGTTCGGCCACGTCCACGCTGTAATTGTAGGTGAAGCGGCCATCAAAGGGCGTGTCGCCGGTGCTGCGGTTGATCACCAGCGCCGGGTTGCCGGCGCCGCCGGGGCTGGCGCCGGTATCCGTGATGGTGGTGGGCGAAGAGACGCCCTGGGATTTGGCGCGCATCGTGAAGCCGCTGGTGCTCAGCCCATCGGCCACGATGGCGATGTTCTGCCCGGTCTGGCCGGTGTTGCCGCCGGGCAGAAAGCTCACCTGCGGCACCGCCGGCAGCGAGGCGGGAAAGCTGACCACGTCACCATCGCGCGCCGCGCCGGAATAGACGATCTTGGCAAAGGGCAGCCCGGTCTGCCCGTCGGCAAAGCCCGGCCCGGCCGTGCCGGTGGCGGGGTTCAGCTGGCCCACCACGGGCTGATCCGCCGTCACGTCGGCGCCGGGCTCGGCCGGCTTCAGCGCCTCCACCGGCGTCCCGTCGGCATAGGCCAGATTTTCGGCCAGCAGGATGCGGGCGAATTCGCCTTCGCCGTGCACGCGATTATTGCGGGCAAAGCCCAGCTGGCGCCGGCCGGTGGGCAGAATGATCTGGCGGCGGGCCGGCCAGTGCCGCTGGTGGGCGGCAAAGCTGGCCACCGGGCTGCCCCAGCCCAGGCGCAGCGCGTCGATCACGCCACCGCTTCGCACCTTCCAGGCGATGCCCAGCCCGGCCAGCAGCCGGTCCAGCGCGTCGGCCACCGTCGCCTCGTCGTCGATCAGCAGGCCGCAGTCGCCCAGCCCCAGCCCGTTCAGCGCCGCCACCAGCCCGGCGCGCAGCGGCAGCCGCCCGCCCGCCACGGCGGCCACGATATCGCCCAGCGCCGCGCTGCCGAACGTCGCATCGCAGGTGAAGGGATAGACCGGCCGGTCGGCCGGCCGCGCCAACAGCATCCCGCCGGCGTCGAGGCACCAATCAACGCGGCCGGCAGCCGGCGCGGTGGCCTGCAACGCAGCCAGGCTGGCGCGGGCGCTGCCCAGGGTGAACGGGGCGCCGCCGTCGTAGAATGCCGCCACGGCGGCCGCCGGCTGGGCCGCGAACAGCCAGACATTGTTCAGCCGGTCCACCAGCAGGCCCGGCAGGGTGAACACCCGGCCAAAGGCGGCGGGCACCACCGCACCGGCCGCCCGTTCGCGCGCGGCCGCCGCCGAATCGAGCAGGGCGATGCCGCTGCTGCCAAAGCGCAGCGGCGCGGCCGGCACGCGCAGCAGCTGCCCGCGGTCGATCAGCTCCACGCGGGCCACGCCGCTGTCCACACTGATGCCGGCGGCGCTGCCGGCCCACACAGTCTGAAACGCCGCGTCGGCTGGGTTGCCGCCGCCGATCGGCCAATCGGCCTGCCGGATCGTCACGGCCGCGTCCTGCCACACCCACCCGGCAGCGCCGGCGATTTCGGGCGCCAGGGCAAAGGCGAGCGCGCCGATCTGCGGGCTGGGCGCGGTGCCCCAGCGCTGGCCATCAAAGCCCACGGCGGTTTCAAAGCCGGGCAGCTCCACCACGTGGGGCAGCCACTGCGCGCCCAGATAGGCGCCGCTGCGCGGTGACCGGTCCACCAGGCGCAGCGTGACGGCGCTGCCATCGGGCCGGCGCGGCTGGCACTCGATCAGGGTCGTGCGGCTCATGATCCCGTCCTCACCGCGCCGCGCTTTCGGCCAGGCCGAAATCATAAATCCCGCCGCCGGCCGGGATCAGCCGGGCGGCAAGCGTGTTAAGCGCGTCCAGCTGCTGCCGGCTGGTCTGGAAAATATCCTCCAGCGTGGCGTCCATCGATTTCTGGGTGGCGATGCTGTCGGCCTGGGCGCGGCGCGCCTCTTCGCTGGCGGCGCGCACCCGCGCCTCGGTGGCGTCGATCAGTTCCTGCAGCAGCGCGGCCGAAGCGGCCCGGCCGCCGGCGGCCTCGCCGGTGGCGCCAAAGGCCTCGCGCTGCAGATCATCAATCTGGCGGATCACCTCGGCCAGCGCGTCCAGCTGGCCGCCGTCGCCGCCGCGCACCAGGCCGGCCAGCCGGTCCCGCTCGGCGCCCAGGCTGGCCAGCCGGTCGCGCGCCGAACCGCCGGCCCGGTCGCCAAAGCGGAAATCGTCCAGCAGGGCGCGGGCGCTGCCGGTGGCCTGGTCCAGCGTGTCGCGGATCAGGTCGGCGCGCTGCTGGGCATTCAGCTTTTCGATCTCGATCAGATCAAAGCCATATTGCCGGGCGATATCCACGCGGCTGCGCGCCTGCCGTTCAAAATCGCGGAAGGCGGCGGCAAAGGGATTGCCCTGCGCCTCCAGCAGCTGCTCCAGGTCGCGCACTTTCAGGGCTTCGGCCACGGCCTGGTTCACGTTGCCGGCATAGCGGTTCAGCGCCAGCTGCACCCGCGGGCTGGCCGTGATGGCGCCGCTGGCCAGGGCGCTGGCCACCGCCGCCGCCACCGCGTCTTCGGCCTGGTCAAACCGCTGGCCGCCGGGCGCCTTGAAATCGCCACCGGCGGGGTTGAAGTAATATTGGCTGCCGGAAAATCCGATGCTGCCCAGATTCAGCCCGGCGCGCACTTCGGCCCCCAGCGCCTGCGCCACCTGGGCCAGGGCGTCGTTCACGCCGCCGGCAAAGCCCTGCCCGGTGCGGATACTGTCAGCCCCGCCGCGGCTGCCAAACACGGTGCCGCTGGCGCCGCTGGCCGTGGTTTGCAGCGCCACGTCGGCGAACGGGTTTTTCGGCCGGATCAGGCCGCCGCCCACCGCGCCGATCACCGCCCCGATCGGCCCCAGGCCGGTCAGCGCGCCGACAGCGCCGCCGATCAGGCCGCCGCGGACGGCGTTTTTCCGATTGAGGCCCAGCCCGAACAGATCCGACACGTCGGCAATAGCGCCGCCCACGGCCGCGCCGCCGGCCAGCTTGCCCAGCGCCTTGCCCAGATCACTGCCCTCGCCGAACAGCGATTTGAACAGCTCCTGCAGGCCCTTGGTCAGCGGGCGGAAGGCGTCATCGATGCTTTTGCGGAACGCCTCGCTGAAGGCCGCGCCCTGGCCCTGGCCGGGCAACAGGCGGTCAAGAACATTGGCAAAGGCCTGCGAACGCTGCAGCGAGCGGCCGAAGCCGGCGGCCAGCCCGGCGCCCAAAACCACGCCCAGATCATCGGCGTTGCGGCGCATGAAATCCGTGAAGCTCTGGCCCTGGAGCTGGCCCAGTTGGGCGGCCAGCTGCCGGCCCAGGCCTTCCGGCCCCAGCACGCGATCCATCTCGCGGGCGAAATCGCCGGCGAACACGCGGGCCGACAGCGTGTTTTGCAGATCAGCGGCCGTCGCCACGGTGAGCGGTCGGGCCGCGGTGCCGCCCAGGGCCAGCACCCGCGCCTGCCGGGCCTTGGCTTCGGCCGCCACCCGCGCATCGGCCGCGGCGCCGGCGCTGATGATCCCGCGCGCTTCGGCCTTGGCGATATCGTCCAGCGCGGCGCGGTAATCGGTGAGGGCGGCCAGCAGTGGGTTATAGCTTTCGGTGAGACGCTGGTTTTCACGGTCCAGCGCCCTCAGCGCCTGCTCCTGGCCGCGGCTGGCCAGCGTGGCGGCGCCCTTGGCTTCACGGGCCTGATCAATGGCGGCGAGGTAGCGGCCGAGTTCGGCGCCGGCCTGCTGAGCCGTCATCGTCCCGGCCGCCACGGCCTGGCGCAGCCGCACTTCGGCCCGCTCCGCCTCCAGTGTCGCCTTGGCCACCGCGTCGCGGCTCGCCTTCAGGGTGCGGCTGGCCGTGAAGAAATCGGCCGATTGCAGGCGCGATTGGTTGAGGCTGATCGACGCGTCGTTGTCACGTTCAAAGGCCTGAAGGCCCGCCAGCCGGCGGCCTGCCACGTCGAGGCCCAGGGCGGAGACTTCACCGCGCTGGCCCGGCGCGCCGGCCCGCACCCGCTGCAGTTCCAGTTCGGCCTTGGCCTGGGCGATCAGGGCGGCCACCTCCTGGCGCTTGGCCAGCGCGGTTTTCAGCGCCTGTTCGGCCGCCTGCCGGCCAGCGGCCACCGTTTCTTCCTGCGAAGTGGCAGCGCGGCCGGCGGCTTCGTCCAGCGCCTTCAGCGCCTTGGCCAGTTCCATCTGGGCCGTTGTCTGGGCCGTGGCCGAGCCGGCCGCCTTGTCAGACGCGCTCCACAGACTGCCCAGCACGATGGCGGCGCCGGTGATCGCCGCGCCCCAGGGGCCAGACAGGAAGGTGGCAACGCGGCCAACCACGCCGCCCAGCCCCGACAGGGCAAAGGCCACCTGGCCGCCCTGTTGGGCGAGCAGCGTGAAGGCCGGCACGCCCAGCGCGACGCCCTGGGCAACATCGCCCACCTGCTGGCCCAGATTGGCCATCGAGGCGCGGGCCTGGCCGGCGCCGCGCGCGATCCCGTTCAGGCCCTGCTGGCTGATGGCATATTGCCGGGTGGCTGCGGCTTCGGCAGCGCGCGCGGCGATCAGCGCGTCGCGCAGGCGGACAGTCTCGGCCGCGTCCACCACGGTTGCGGCCGTGTGCTCCTTCAGTGCCGCCGCCGCCGCCTTGGCCGCAGACTGGGCTTCCACCAGTTCCTGCTTGGTGCGGCCGACCTGGCCGGCCAGCCGGTTCAGTTCGGCCGCGGCCTGTTTGCCATCGGCGGTGACAGAGGCGGAAACGCGCAGATCGGTCATCGCGGCACCATCGCCAGCAGCGCCTCGGCCTCGATCAGCTGCAGATCGGCCAGCGTCTGCCGGTCAAGCGCCAGGCCCAGCGCGGCGGCCACCACCGGCAGCGCTTCGTAACGAAGGCCGGTGCGGCTGCTGGCAATCACTCCTGCGGCGCCCATCATCGTCCAGTTCCACTGTGTCGCCATGCCCAGAAACAGGCGGGCGGCCCGGCCCTCGTCCTCGTCTTCCAGCTCGATCAGCGGCTCCACCGGCCGGGCCACCCTGGCCAGCTGCCGCTCGATCTCGTCGGCCGGCAGCCCGGCCTCGGTCAGCGTCTGTCTCAGGCCGGCGTGCCAGGCGTCGGATCGGCTGTCGCTTCGCCCGCCGCCGGCCCACCAGCGGGCGAAGCCGGCCAGTTTTTTGTGCGGGTCTCCGCAACGCCGCCCACCATCTGCCAGAAGGCCAGTTCCAGCCCGGCCGGGAACCCCGGCACGTCCAGCATCGCGGCCAGATTGTCGGGCGTGAAGGCCAGCGGCACGCCATCAGGGCCGGCCGGGCCGTCCCAATCCATCACCACCCGCCGCGCCAGATCAGACATGGCCAGGCTGCCGGCGGCCGCCTCCCGGTTGATCTCTTCGGCCTCGGCCAGCCCCACGCGCCGGAACTTCACGCTGATTTCCTGGGCTTCCACCCCGCCGCCGTCGGTCGCCTCGTCCCACCGCACCGGCCGCCACACGCCGGCGCCCTTCTTGATCACATAGGCCATGGTGATGCCCTCACTTCGTCACGAGGCTGAGTTCGTTGTTGCCGGTGGCGCCGGTGGGAACCAGCACGCCCTCCATCGTGGCCATGGTCCGGTTGTCCACGTCCTCGATGGTAAAGCTTTCGATCTGGGCCGCCGGCGTGCCGGTGGGCGTGCCGATTTCGATGATGTTGCCGGCCGCCGTGCCGTGCACGATGGTGAAGGGCAGCAGCGTGCCGGCGCCGATCGCGCTGCCATAATTCTTGGCCGCCAGATCGGGCAGTTCGAACACCACGCGGACACGCCGTGATCGGCGCCGGCCTGGGCGACGGCGCGGGTTTTGGTGAGCCCGGCAGCCTGGAGCGCTTCCACCGCCGCCAGCACGCCCACGCGGCGGCCGGCTTCATCCTTGGCCGCCTGGGGCAGCCGGTCAAACGCGGCCCACTGGGCGGCGGCGCGCTCGCTGGTGCCGCGCGCGGGGGACAGGGCGACGATGCGCGACGTGGTTTCCACCGGCGCCGCGATCAGGCCGCGCCGCACCAGTTCCAGCCGGGCGCGCTCGGGAAACAGGGCGCTGTGCCATTCAAAACCGCCACCGCGGCCGGCGCGCTTGCGGTGCAGGGCGGCGCCATCCGGGCCAACGCGCAGCGCCCACCGGTCGGCGGCGATCAGCTCGTTCACCTTGCGCTTGTCGCGCGGCAGGCCGGGCAGCGCCGCCTCGGCGATCTCGGTCGCCGTCATCCACAGGCCAGCCGCCAGCATCAGCGCGGGCTCCTTTCAATCGGGCGGGCGGTGCCCTTCAGGTCGCGCAGCCGCTCCTGCAGTTCGGCGATCTGGGCCTGGACGTGGCCCAGCTCGGCCGCGCGGATTTCATCGCCCGAAAGGAGGCGCGCGCCGCAGCGGGCGGCCAGCGCGTCGGCAATGTCCCAGCGGCCGGTGACGGCGATCAGTGCCCACCAGCGGTGGGCCGGGATGTTGTGTTCGCCGCGCGCTTCGCTGGCATAGGCATCCAGCATCGCCTTGGAGACCGGCTCGCCCAGCACGTCGCCCATCGCGCGGGCGATCTCATGGCGGGGGCGGCCGTCATCCCGGCAGGCCCGCGCCACGCCGGCCGCCACCATCGCGCCAAACCCGGCCAGATCACCGGCATCAGTCGCGGCCTGCGGCACTTCAAAGTTGAAGGCCATTTGCAGATCGGTGAGGGCGGGCCGGCGCTTGGGCATCAGGCGTCGCCCCGGCCGCCGGATGCGCTGGCTGTGGCGGCGCGATAAAGCGCGCGCAGCTCGTCGATCAGTTCGCGCAGCTCGTGCGGCTGCCAGCTGGCGGCCTGCTTCAGCACCTTGGCCTTCTGCTTGGCCCACGCCGGTTCTGGCGCCGGGGCCAGCATGGCCAGGGCTTCGGCAATGGAAGCCACCGGCCGCTGTTCGATGATGGCCCAGACCAGGGCAAAATCCTCTGGTGGCAAGGCCGCCAGCCGGATCAGCGGCACCAGTTCGGCGGCCATGCCGACATTGCGCAGCAGGGCCTTCTGGGCTTCGGTGTAGAAGCGGTGGATTTTGAGATAGTTGAACAGTGAGCGCCGAGAGATGCCGAGCGCTTCGCACGCGATTTCGTCCCAGCCGGCCGTGAGTGCAATCATTGCACTGGCCACCACTTCATCATCAGCGTCGGCCGGCACCTGGGCCATGTCGGCCATGGCGGCGACCTGGGCGGCCTTGTCGAAAGCGTCGTGATCGGCCCGCGCCCAGGCGCTCAGCACCTCCTGGCGGCGGCGGCTTTCCTTGTCGGCCGGCACCAGCCGCGCGTCGATCTCGGCCAGGCCGGCGGCGCGGCAGCCTTCCAGGCGGTGGAGACCGTCGACCAGGACATAGCCGGCCTTGCCGGGCAGCCGGGCGACAGCGATCGCATCATACTGGCGGTCGGCCGCGATGGCGGCGCCGATGGCGGCGGCCTGATCGGGCTTCAGCGCGCGCAGCCGGTCGGCCGGCACGCTGATCTGATCGAGGGACAGGCGAAGGATAGCCTCGCCGGCGGATTTCGGGGCGGCGGCCATGTTCATTCGCCCCGCTCATTTAGACGGTGCGAATCCCCCAAATGGGACGTATCGTCCGCCAGAATGTATCGACCGGGGAACAGGTCATTGAGGGGGACATTGACAAACTCTGCCACCGCGACCGCGGCGCGCCGGATGGTGCGGCCGCGCAGCACGTCACGGACAGAACGCCGGGGCAGGCCATTGGCCAGCTCGAACGCGGCGACTGATCCGTGCGCGATGCGAATGCGCGCCTTGATCATCTCTGGATGGAGGCCGGGGTCCATCTCATCCCCTTTAAGCTGTGCAAATCCCATAAAGGGGATAAAGACGTGATGGGGCGGCCAAGTCAAGCCCCAATAGGGGATGACGAGCCACTTTCGGGGGATTTTGCGCGCCGTCTGAAGGAGGCCATGGGTGGCCTTCCGGCTGCCACCGTGGCGCGCAACGCCGGCCTTCGGCCGCAGATGATCGACAAATATCTGAAGGGCACGATGCCCGGCGCCGATAAAGCCATCCGGCTGGCCCACGCGCTGGACGTGCCGGTGGAATGGCTGATCACCGGAGAGACGCCGGCGAGCCGGGCCGGCCTGATCGCCGCCGACGAGGCTGACTGGGTGATCGTGCCGCACTATCGCCTGGGCGATTTCACCGAGACCGGGAAGCCGGAGCCGATCGAGACCGTGCCGCTGCGCAAGGACTGGCTGAACCGCAACGCGCGGGCCTCGTCGAATCTGTGGCTGACCGAGCTGCCGGCCACGCTGATCGAGGGGATCGGCGAAGAGGGCGACACCATCCTGTGCCGCGACTGCCAGGTCAAAGAGGGGGAGGGCAGCTACCTGTATCTGTGGGATGGGCTGCCGATTGTTCGCCGGTTTGAAGCGCCCAAGCTCGGCCTGGGCGAGGCCCAGCCGCACGGCTGGGAAGCCGAAGACCCACCAGGAATGCAGATTGTTGCCCGGATACTGGGCACCATCAAATTGAGGCCGTGCTGATGCGCGGCGGGGCAATGGCGGCGGTTTTGCTGGCGCAGCTGCTGGCCGGCTGCAGCGGCGAGCCGCCCGCCTGCAACACGAGCGGCGAGGTCATCATTCCCGCCGACGCCAGCCCATCGGATCGCGCGAAGTGGGAGGCGGAAAACCGCGAACTTGCCTTGCGACGGCTTGACCAGATCGCCGGCAACGACGCCTCACGCAGCTACACCTTCGACAGCCTCAAGCGGGCCGCGTCCTGCCCCTGAACCGTGTCGATTGAGACACGCCGTGGCGATTCTGACACAGGCCCACTTCCAGAGACCCGGCGCGCGCGCTGCCCTGCGCCATCTGCTCCCCTTTTCTCTATATTCTCAATAGTTTGGATGGCTTTGCGAAGCCGGTCGGAACTGGGCCGCCTGTGGTCCCGGTTTCGGCTGCTCATTTGTTGGTCGGGTCAGGCGCGCATGGCCTTCTCAGAGCCGTCTCACCCTTCGATAAGAGGCCGCTGAGGGGCTGACACGCGCAAGCCGTTGACTCTAATCGGTCTTGTCGATTTGCTGTCTAAATTGGGCCTCGCTTTAGACAGTGGAAGCGCAGGTCGCGCGCCAGGCAGGTGACCGATGGCCTTGTAAACGCCCGGAAAATCCCGCCTAATCCCGGATCATGCCGCCTAATCCCGGTCTCCAATCACTCTTGTCCCCTTACAGAGGATCTGGTCAATTCACCGGGGGGCGGCGGCGGTAGCTGAGGGCTTCGGCGATGTGGGGGCGGGTGATGGTTGGGCTGGCGGCCAGATCGGCGATGGTGCGGGCCACGCGCAGCACGCGGGCATAGCCGCGGGCGGAGAGGCGCAATGTGTCGGCGGCCTGGGTGAGCAGGCGCTGGCCTTCGGCATCGGGGGTGCTGTGGCTGCGCAGGGCTTCGCCGTCGGCCTCGGCATTGCTGCGGATGGCGGTGCCGGCATAGCGCGCCGTCTGGCGGGCACGGGCGGCGGCGACACGCAGCGCGACCTGGGCGCTGGTTTCGGCCGGGGGCGGCAGGGAAAGGTCGGCGGCCGACAGCGCCGGCACCTCGATATGGAGATCGATGCGATCGAGCAGGGGCCCGGACAGCTTGCTCTGGTAATCGGCGGCGCAGCGCGGGGCGCGGGCGCAGGCAAGGCCGGGATCAGCCAGATGCCCGCAGCGGCACGGGTTCATCGCCGCGATCAACTGCACGCGCGCCGGATAGGTGACATGGGCGGCGGCGCGCGCCACCTGCACCTGGCCGGTTTCCAGCGGCTGGCGCAAACTGTCGAGCACGGTGCGCTGATATTCGGGCAGTTCATCGAGGAACAGCACGCCCAGATGCGCCAGCGAAACCTCGCCCGGCCGCGCCCGCGCCCCGCCGCCGACCAGGGCGGCCATCGAGGCGGAATGATGCGGTGAGCGGAACGGCCGGCTGCGTTTCAGTTTGCCGCCCTCCAGCTCCCCGGCGATGGAGGCGACCATGGAGACCTCCAGCGCCTCGGCCGGGGTGAGATCGGGCAATATGCCGGCCAGCGCCGCGGCGAGCAGCGACTTGCCGGAACCGGGCGGGCCGGACATGAGGAGATTGTGGCCGCCGGCCGCGGCAATCTCGATGCAGCGCTTGGGCGTTTCCTGGCCCTTGATGTCGGCCATGTCGGGGCCGGGGCGGCGGATTTCGGCTTCGGCCTGCAACGGCGCGGGCAGGATCAACGAACCTTTCAGGTGATTGATCAGTTGCAGCAGATCGGGCGCGGCCACCAGCTGCACCTCCCCGGCCCAGGCGGCTTCGGGGCCTTGCGCGGCCGGGCAGATCAGGCCCTGTTCGCGGGCGCCGGCGTGCAGCGCGGCCAGCAGCACCCCCGGCACCGGCAGGATGGCGCCATCCAGCCCCAGTTCGCCCACCGCGACATATTCGGCCAGCGCATCGGGCGGCAGCACGCCCAGCGCGGCCAGCAGGCCCAGCGCGATGGGCAGATCATAATGGCTGCCTTCCTTGGGCAGATCGGCGGGGGAAAGATTGACGATGATGCGGCGCGGCGGCAGCGACAGGCCGATGGCGTGGAGCGCGGCGGCCACCCGTTCCCGGCTTTCCTTCACCGCCTTGTCGGGCAGGCCCACGGTGACGAAACCGGCCGGGCCAGCGGAAACCTGCACCTGCACGTCCACGCTGCGGGCCTCCAGCCCCAGAAACGCCACCGTGCCAACATGGGCAACCATCGCAAGCCTTTCTGTTTGCGCGCGCTTTGCTGTGACCCTGTTGCCACGCTTAGAAAAAACCCGCGGCGGGCGCAATTGCCGCCTTACGATTGCCACAGCCGGGCCGTAACGCAGGGCATATCGTGAGTCGTCCGGGTTTTCTTGCCGTGCTGGTCCGTTCGGAACCGGTTCGGGTGTTCCAGATCATGCTGGGCGCCCTGCTGTTCCCCGTGGCCTTCATCATCGGGCTGGTTTCGCCGGCGCCGATCGGCATCGTGGTGGCCGGCGCCGGCGCGGCGCTGATCTTCCGCAATTCGCGCTGGGCGCGGCGGCGCTATATCGTCTACAGCCGGCGCCACCCGCGCGTGCGCCGCGCGGTTGATATCGGGCTGATGCGCGGCCGCAAGCGGCGCAAACGGGCGTTGATGGCGGGCAAGGTCATGGCCGATTCATTGACGAAGCGGGCGACTGACCCTACATCCCCGCCGATGCCCCAGGCGTAAGGCGCGGCCGCGCTTGCGCTGCGCTTAACAGGTCAGGATTTCCATGCTCGGTTTGGGCAACATTGCCAAATCCCTCTTCGGTTCCAGCAACGATCGCTATCTGAAATCGCTGCGGCCGATCATCAAGCGGATCAATGATCTGGAAGGCCAGATCAGCGCGCTGACCGATGAACAGTTGCAGGCGCAGACGCCCAAGCTGAAGGCCGAACTGGCCGCCGGCAAGAGCCTGGATGATATCCTGCCCGAAGCCTTTGCCACCGTGCGCGAGGCGGCCAAACGCACGCTGGGCCAGCGCCATTATGATGTGCAGCTGATCGGCGGCATCGTGCTGCACCGGGGCGAGATCGCCGAAATGCGCACCGGCGAAGGCAAGACGCTGGTGGCCACGCTGGCGGTGTATCTGAACGCGCTCACCGGCCGCGGCGTGCATGTGGTGACGGTGAATGATTATCTCGCCACCCGCGACAGCCAGTGGATGGGCAAGGTCTACCGCTTCCTGGGCCTGAGCGTGGGCGTGATCGTGCCCAATCTGGACGACCAGTCGCGCCGCGCGGCCTATGCCTGCGACATCACCTATGGCACCAACAATGAATTCGGCTTCGATTACTTGCGCGACAACATGAAATACAGCCGCGAGCAGATGGTGCAGCGGCCGTTCTACATGGCGGTGGTGGACGAGGTTGACAGCGTGCTGATCGACGAGGCGCGCACCCCGCTGATCATTTCCGGCCCCACCGATGACAAGTCGGTGCTCTACACCCAGGTCAACGCCGTGGTGAAGGAGCTGGAGCGCGAGGATGTGGAGGTGGACGAGAAGCAGCGCTCGGTCATCCTCACCGAAGCCGGCACCGAGAAGGTGGAGCGCATGCTCAGCGCCGCCGGGCTGCTGCAGGGCGAAAATCTCTATGATTTCGAAAACACCCAGGTGGTGCACCATCTGAACCAGGCCCTGCGCGCCATCGTGATCTTCCGCCGCGACACCGATTATATCGTGCGCGACGGCAAGGTGATCATCATCGATGAATTCACCGGCCGCATGATGGACGGGCGGCGCTGGTCCGAAGGGCTGCACCAGGCGGTGGAGGCCAAGGAGGGCGTGCAGATCATGCCCGAAAACCAGACGCTGGCCAGCATCACCTTCCAGAATTATTTCCGCATGTATCCCAAGCTGGGCGGCATGACCGGCACCGCCAGCACCGAAGCGGCGGAATTCTATGACATCTACAAGCTGAACGTGGTGGAAATCCCCACCAACCTGCCGGTGCAGCGCAAGGATGTTGACGACGAATTCTACAAGAATGCCCAAGACAAGTTCAAGGCGATCGTGAAGGCCATCCGCGAGGCGCAGGCGCGCGGCCAGCCGGTGCTGGTCGGCACCGTCTCGATCGAGAAGAGCGAGATGCTGTCCGATTTCCTCAAGCAGGAAGGCGTGGAGCATGTCGTGCTCAACGCCCGCTATCACGAGCAGGAAGCCGCCATCGTCGAGCAGGCCGGGCGCATCGGCGCCGTCACCATCGCCACCAACATGGCCGGCCGCGGCACCGACATCAAGCTGGGCGGCAATGACGAGGCGCGTATCGCCCGCGAACTGGCCGGCATGCCGGACGGCCCGGAGCGCGAGGCCGCCGAAGCCCGCATCAAGGCCGAGGTGGCGGCCGAGTGCGCCCAGGTGAAGGCCAATGGCGGCCTGTTCGTGCTGGGCACCGAACGCCACGAAAGCCGCCGCATCGACAACCAGTTGCGCGGCCGTTCGGGCCGCCAGGGCGATCCCGGCCTGTCGCGCTTCTACCTCAGCCTCGATGATGATCTGCTGCGCATCTTCGGCCAGCAGAACATGCTGTCCCGCCTGATGAACAACGGGCTGGAAGAGGGCGAGGCCATCATCCACCCGTGGATTTCCAAGGCCATCGAAACCGCCCAGAAAAAGGTGGAAGCGCGCAATTACGACATCCGCAAGCAGCTGCTGCAATATGATGACGTGATGAACGACCAGCGCAAGGTCGTCTATGAACAGCGCGCCGACATCATGGACAGCGAAACCGTGGGCGACGTGGTGGTGGACATGCGCCACGAAACGGTGAACACCATCGTCGCCACCCGCTGCCCGCTGGGCAGCTATCCCGAACAATGGGACGTGGAAGGCCTTCAGGCCGATGTCACTGGCACGCTCGGCCTCACCGTCGATGTGGCGGCCTGGACGCGCGAGGAGGGCATTGATCCGGAAATCATCGTCGATCGCCTGATCGCCGAGGCCGATGCGATGGTGGCCGCCAAGGCCGCCGAACTGCCCGCGGAAACCTGGGTTTCCATCGAAAAAAGCTTCCTGCTCCAGGCGCTTGACCATCACTGGAAGGAGCATCTGGCCACGCTGGATTCGCTGCGCTCGGTCATCCACCTGCGCGCCTATGCGCAGAAAACCCCGATCAACGAATACAAGCGCGAAGCCTTTGCCCTGTTCGAACGCATGCTGGCCAGCGTGCGCGAGGACGTCACCCGCATGCTGGCCAACGCCCAGTTCAGCCTCCAGGCCGACGAACCGGCAGCCGATCTGGCCGGTTTTGCCGCGCCGGCCGCCCCGGCGCTCAACTTCGATGCCTTCGGCTCCGCTCTGCCCGCCGGCATGCTGGCCGCGGCGCAGGATGCCACCGCCCTGATCGACATCGATCCCGAAGATGTCGCCGAATGGCGCCGCACCGTCAGCCGCAACGCCGAATGCCCCTGCGGTTCGGGCAAGAAATTCAAGCATTGCCACGGCGCGCTGTGAGCGGCCGCGGCGCCGCTCAGGCGCCGGGGGCCTGCAGATCAGCCACCAGCTTGCGCAGCCGGCGCTCATAGGTCCGGCGGGATTTCACTTTGGAAACCACGGCGGCAAAACCATTTTGGCGGGCCAGATCCGCGCCCATCGCGCTGCGTTCGTTCAGATTGTCGCTGGCGGCAATGATGCCGGGGGCCCGATCAAGCTGACGGATGCGGCGCGCCAGTTCGAGCGCGGTGATCGCCGGCGTTTCCAGATCGACAACCACCAGATCGAACGTGCGTGATTGCAGCATCTGCCAGGCATCGGTGCAGTTGGACAGGCTGGTCACCACATGCCCCATCTGTTGCAGGCGGCTGGCGGCAGATGCGCGCAGTTCGGCATCGGGATCAACAATCAGGATGGCAAGCGGCCGTCCCAATGACCGCGACCGCTGTTCGGCCAGCGACCGGACGCCACCATTGTCGGCTGCCAGCTTGATCGCAGTGGCCTTTGGCAGTGCATGGTCTTCGGCGGGGGCAGGGTGATCATCCCCGTCTGCGAGCCCGGCCCGGATCGGATGCAGGCTTTGCTTGGCGGTCTTCGACATGATGACAGGTCTCCTGGTTCAGGCTGGCGTGCCAACCTGATGACTCAATGGAAGGATCGGGCGATCTGCTGAACGGGCGGGCCGCCCGCGCCGCTGCCAGCCGTATCGGCTGGCCAACCGGCGGCATTCGCCCGGCAACAATCGACGGCAGCCCATCTCAGCCAACGTCCGGCGTGATCGGGCCCTGCACGCCCAGCGCGCTGCGCAAGCGCCGCAACTGCGGCATTGTCAGGATCTGGTTGATAGTGGCCAGGCTGGCGGTTGCGGCACCGGCATCATTGAGCGTGACCAGCGACCGGGCCGCCAGGCCGCGCAGCCGGCGGCGGACGGTTTCGCGGGCAATCCCGGTGGCCCGGGCAATGGCGCTTTGCGTGGCAGGCACCAGATCATTGGCCTGATCGATGCTGAACTGCATGGCCTCGCGATGCGTGGACCTGTGCCAGCGCTGCAGGTTGCCCGTGACCACGGTGAGGAAAATGACCAGATCCTCGATGTCGAGCGCCAGCTGCGACTGGACCTCCTGGATGATCGTGACGAGATCGTTGAGCACCACATAGACATCGGGCAGCAGCGCCGGGTCCAGAATTGTGGCCGAGCCGGGGCAACCTGCAACCGTCTGATGGAATGATGAGCCAGATGACGATGCGTCAGTGCCCATGATGCACACCAATCAGGCCACGATACCGATCAAAATTTCGGTTTTCCCGGCCAGCAAAACCCGATACAATTCGTGAAATTTGCAAATTAATAGTACTTATTAATGAATGTAATTTATGCTTTGTCACCGCAGCCAAGATGATCCCGACTCCGGACCATTGTCCAGATACTCTTGATTTATAGCGACCCATGAGGATATTTCTATTTTGATAGGCTGGAAACATCCACAATAGAATTGCTCAATATGGGCAGCTATACGTATGTATTACCGTAAATTCTCTTAGTTGACAAAGATTTCATCTCATTTGTTCATACATATTCGATTTTAGTTAAGCTGTTGGTGTCGCCGGCCATGGCAATTGCCGGCCTTGACGCACGCTGTCGCAGATGATCGCTGCCCGGCCCCGCCTCTGCCGGGCACCCCTGGGCCGCCGCGCGGCCGCTGGCGGGAACAGGGCGGCGGCACAGGCCCGAATTGAAAAAAGGGCCGCGCTTCGGGAAGAAGCGCGGCCCTTGTCATTCTGGCCAGTGGCCGGCGGGCGTCAGTCGTCGTTGCCGGTCAGGAAGCTGGGCAGGCCGCCGGCGTCACCGTCGTTGCCGCGGTCTTCGCGTTCCCGGCGACCTTCGCCCCTGGGGCCACGGTCGCCATCCCGGCGCGGGCCACGGTCACGGCCGCCGTCGCGGCGGCGGTCACCGCGGTCACCGTCGCGGCGCGGGCCGCGGTCACCACGGTCACCACGCTCGCCGCCTTCGCGCGGCTCCCGCGGCGGGCGGGTGTCGGGCAGTTCCTCGCCGGTTTCCTGATCGACCAGGCGCATCGAGAGCTTGACCTTGCCGCGATCATCGATCCCGATGACCTTGACCTTGACCTGCTGCCCTTCGCTCAGCACGTCCTTCACGTTGGCCACACGCTCGTTCTTGATTTCCGAGATGTGGACCAGGCCGTCCTTGGCGCCCATGAAGTTCACGAAGGCGCCGAAATCGACCATCGAGACGACCTTGCCGGTGTAGACCTTGCCCACTTCCGGTTCGGCGACGATGCCGATGATCCAGTTCTTCGCGGCCTCGATCTGGGCCGGATCGGAACTGGCGATCTTCACGGTGCCATCGTCCTCGATGTCCACCTTGGCGCCGGTGGTGGCAACGATCTCGCGGATCACCTTGCCGCCGGTGCCGATGATGTCGCGGATCTTGTCCTTGGGCACCGACATGGTTTCGATGCGCGGCGCGTGGGCCGAGAGGCCCTCGCGGGTGCTGTCCAGCGCCTTGGCCATTTCGCCCAGGATATGGGCGCGGCCCTGCTTGGCCTGGCCCAGGGCGACGCGCATGATCTCCTCGGTGATCCCGGCGACCTTGATGTCCATCTGGAGGGACGTGACGCCTTCGCTGGTGCCGGCCACCTTGAAGTCCATGTCACCCAGGTGATCCTCGTCACCCAGGATGTCGGAGATCACGGCGAAATCCTTGCCCTCAAGGATCAGGCCCATGGCGATGCCGGCGCACGGGCGCTTCAGCGGCACGCCGGCGTCCATCAGCGCGAGGCTGCCACCGCACACCGTGGCCATCGACGAGGAGCCGTTGGACTCGGTGATGTCGGACAGCACACGGATCGTGTAGGGGAATTCCTCCTTGGCCGGCAGCAGCGGGTGCAGCGCCCGCCAGGCCAGCTTGCCATGGCCGATCTCGCGGCGGCCCGGCGCGCCAAAGCGGCCGACTTCGCCAACCGAATAGGGCGGGAAGTTGTAGTGCAGCATGAAGCGTTCATACTTCAGCCCATCCAGGCCATCGATCATCTGTTCGGCATCGGCGGTGCCGAGCGTGGTGGTGACGATGGACTGGGTTTCGCCGCGGGTGAACAGCGCCGAACCATGGGTGCGCGGCAGGAAGCCGACCATGGCTTCGATCGGGCGCACCGTGGTGGTGTTGCGGCCATCGATGCGGCGGCCTTCCTTCAGGATGGCGCCGCGCACGATATCGGCTTCCAGCTTCTTGAACAGCTTGCCGGCCTTCATCTGCTCCTGCGGGGTGGCATCGGCAAACAGGGTCTTGGCCTTGGCCTTGGCTTCGGCCAGCGCGGCCTGGCGTTCGGACTTGCCCGACAGGCGATAGGCGGCATCGATATCGGCGCCCACGCCGGCCTTCAGCGTGGCCAGCATCGCCGAATCATCGGTGACGGCCAGATCCCACGGGTCCTTCGCGGCCTTTTCGGCCAGCCGGATGATGGCATCGATCACCGGCTGCATGGAGCGGTGGGCGAACATCACGCCGTTCAGCATTTCCTCTTCCGAAAGCTCCTTGGCTTCGGATTCAACCATCATCACCGCATCGGCGGTGCCGGCGACAACCAGATCGAGGCTGCCTTCCTTCACCTGCGTCTTGGTGGGATTGAGGAGATAGTCCCCATCCATGTAGCCAACGCGGGCGGCGCCGATCGGGCCGAGGAACGGCACGCCCGAAAGCGTGAGCGCGGCAGAGGCGGCGACCATCGCCAGGATATCGGCCTCATTCTCGCCGTCATAGCTCAGCACCTGGGCGATGACGTTGATTTCGTTGTAGAAACCTTCGGGGAACAGCGGGCGGACCGGACGGTCGATCAGGCGGCTGGTGAGCGTTTCATGCTCGGTGGCGCCGCGTTCGCGCTTGAAGAAGCCGCCGGGGATGCGGCCGGCAGCGGAGTATTTTTCCTGATAATGGACGGTGAGCGGGAAGAAATCCTGCCCTTCCTTCACCGATTTGGCGGCGGTCACGGCGCAGAGCACCACGGTTTCGCCCAGGGTTGCCAGCACGGCGGCATCGGCCTGGCGGGCAATGCGGCCGGTTTCCAGGGTCAGCTTGGCGCCGCCCCAGGTGATTTCTTCCTTGTGGATGGTGAACATTCTCGTCTTTCCCAGGCGAACGGCCCGATTGCCGGTCGCCACAGCTGTGCATGCCGCCGTTCGTGGCGGCGCCGGGGGGCCCAGCGCTCATTCGCTGGGGCCCGGATAAACGAACGGCCCCGCACTGGGGGCCGTCCGGGGGCTGGGCTTACTTGCGCAGGCCCAATTTGGTGATCAGCGCGGTATAGCGCGCCGCATCCTTCTTCTTCAGATAATCCAGCAGCGAACGCCGCTTGTTGACCAGCACCAGCAGACCGCGGCGCGAGTGGTTGTCCTTCGCGTGGGTCTTGAAATGCTCGGTCAGGTTGGCGATGCGTTCCGACAGGATGGCCACCTGCACTTCCGGCGAACCGGTGTCATTGGCGGCGCGGGCATTGCTGCTGATGATTTCAGCCTTCTTCTCGGCAGTCACCGACATCGTGTCACTCCTTCTCATTGCCCTTGCGGCAAAAGGTTGAACCCGCGCAGCACCCGCACCTCGCCCTGATGGGCCTCGACAAGCGCCACGGGAACAGAACCGAGGGCTGCGAGATGGGTGCCGTCGCTGGCTGGATGCCCGAGAAGCCTGCGCCCTTGCTTGAGCGCCGCCGCCTCCTCTGGCGTGATGGCGAGAGCCGGGATGTCGTCCAGCCCTGTCATCAGCGGCAATAGTGCCTGTTCAATCTCGCCGCCCTGCACCAGTTCGGCCAGTTTGTCCAGCGATATCGCCTGTTCAAGGCCGAACGGGCCCGACTGTGTGCGGCGCAGCATCGTCACATGGCCCACGCTGCCCAGCGCCAGCGCGATGTCGCGCGCCAGGGAGCGGATATAGGTGCCCTTGGAGACATGGGCCAAAAGCGTGACACTGGTGGCGGTGCCGGCGATGAGGCCGAGGTGGTGCACCGTGATGCGGCGGGTGGCCAGCGTCACCGCCTGCCCGGCGCGGGCCAGCGCATAGGCGCGCTGGCCATCCACCTTGAGCGCCGAATAGGCCGGCGGCACCTGATCCTGCGCGCCGGTGAAGCGCGGCAGCATCGCGGCCACCTGCTGCACCGTCGGCCGCACGTCGCTGGTCGCCACCACCGGCCCTTCAGCATCCAGCGTGCTGGTTTCCTGCCCGAATTCCAGCGTGAAATCATAGGCCTTGGCGGCATCCAGCATGCGCCCGGCCAGCTTCGTCGCCTCCCCCAGCGCGATCGGCAGCACCCCGGTGGCCAGCGGATCCAGCGTGCCGCCATGGCCGATGCGCGGCGCCATCACCCCGGCCCCGCGCAGGATGCGCTTCACCGCCGCCACCCCTTGCGCGCTGGTCAGGCCCAGGGGCTTGTCGAGGATGATCCAGCCGTTGAGGCCAGCATCATTCGCTGTCATCGTCCTCGACACTGTCGGCCAGGCTTTTCCACGGGCGGGCGCCAGGCCTGGTGGCCGCATCGCCGGCCAGATCGCGGGCGATGCCGGGGCGGCGCAGCACTTCATCGATGCGGGCGCCGGCATCGAAACTGTCGTCACGGCGGAAGCTGAGATCGGGCGTGTATTTGGTCGCCAGCCGGCGCGCCACCTCGCCGCGCAGCCAGCGGGCGTGGCTGGCCAGCGCCTTCACCACCGCCTCATCATCGCCGTTCGATGCCTTCACGAACACGGTGGCATGCCGGAGATCGGGCGTCACCCGCACTTCGGACACCGAGATGATGGTGCGGCTGATCAGATCATCGCGCAGATCGCCGCGGCTGAGGATTTCGGCCAGCGCGTGGCGCACCTGCTCGCCGATGCGCTGCAGGCGGATCGGGCGGCCCTGGGCATCAGGGGTGGAACGGGGCATGGGCACACTCCTGCCGCAGCAACCGGGGGCGGTGGGCGGGGGCGGACGGGCCGCCCCCGGTCAGTCCAGCCGTCAGAGGCTGCGGTCCTTCATCTCGACTTCATAGGTCTCGATGATGTCGCCGGCCTTCACGTCCGACGAATCGGCCAGCGTGATGCCGCATTCCAGGCCGGCCTTCACTTCGGCCACATCGTCCTTGAAGCGGCGCAGCGAGGCGATCGAGCCGGTGTAGATGATGACATCGTCGCGCATGACACGGGCGCGCAGGGCCTTCTTGATATAGCCTTCCTGCACGCGCAGGCCGGCGGCCTTGCCGGTCTTGCCGGCCTGGAACACCTCCAGCACCAGCGCGCGGCCGACCACGGTTTCGAAGGCTTCGGGGCCAAGCTGGCCGGCCATCGCCGCCTTCACATCCTCCAGCAGGTCATAGATCACGTCGTAATATTTCAACGCGATGCCGCCCTGCTGGGCGATCTCGCGCGCCTTGGCGTTGGCGCGCACGTTGAAACCGATCACCGGCGCACCCGAAGCGCGGGCCAGCGTCACGTCGCTTTCGGTGATGCCGCCGGTGGTGGCCAGCAGCACCTTGGCGCGGATCTGGTCGTTGCCCACCTTGGCCACCGCCCCGGCGATGGCTTCGGCCGAGCCTTGCGTGTCGGCCTTGATGACCAGCGGGAAATCCTGGACCTTCTTGGCGCGCAGCACCGAGAACATGTCCTCCAGATTGGCCGGGCCGTTGGCGGCGGTGCGCTTGGCATTGGCGAGGCCGGCGCGATATTCCGCCACTTCGCGGGCGCGGGCCTCGTTTTCCACCACGGTCACCGTGTCACCGGCCTGCGGCACGCCGTTGAGGCCGAGCACCTCGACCGCGGTTGACGGGCCGGCTTCCTTCACCTGGGCGCCCTTGTCGTCGGTCATGGCGCGCACGCGGCCCCATTCCTGGCCCATCACGAAGATGTCACCGCGCTTCAGCGTGCCGCGGCCCACCAGGATGGTGGCCAGCGGGCCCTTGCCCTTGTCCAGCCGGGCCTCGATCACCGTGCCTTCGGCGCTGCGATCCGGATTGGCGCGCAGTTCCGAGACTTCGGCGAGCAGCAGGATCTTTTCGAGCAGATCATCCAGCCCGGTCTTCTTGATGGCCGAGATTTCCACGTCCATCACGTCGCCGCCCATCTCTTCCACCTGCACATCATGCTGCAACAGCGCGGTTCGGATGCGGGCGGCGTCGGCGCCGGGCTTGTCCATCTTGTTGATGGCCACGATCATCGGCACGCCAGCGGCCTTGGTGTGCTGGATGGCCTCGATCGTCTGCGGCATGATCCCGTCGTCCCACGCCACCACCAGCACCACGATATCGGTGATGCCGGCGCCGCGGGCGCGCATGGCGGTGAACGCCTCGTGGCCCGGCGTGTCGAGGAAGGTGATCTTCTGCTTGTTCTTCGTCGTCACCTGATAGGCGCCGATATGCTGGGTGATGCCGCCGGCCTCGCCCTTCACCACGTTGGAACCGCGCAGCGCATCCAGCAGGCTGGTCTTGCCGTGATCGACATGGCCCATGATGGTGACCACCGGCGGGCGGGGGACCATGTCCTCCTCCACGTCGGCCGCGCCCACCATGCCCTTTTCCACGTCGCTGGCCGAAACCCGCACGATGTTGTGGCCGAATTCGGTGAGCACCAGTTCGGCGGTGTCCTGATCGATTTCCTCGTGCGCGGCGGTGGGCACGCCCAGCCGGGCGAGCAGGCGCACGACATTGTTGGTGCGTTCGGCCATGCGGTTGGCCAGTTCCTGCACGGTGATGCTGTCGGGCACGGTCACGTCGCGCACCTGCTTGGGCTGGCTGCCCAGGCGGCCGCGCTCCTTCTCGCGGGCACGGCGCAGCGCGGCCAGGCTGCGCACGCGGGTGTTGCCTTCGTCATCCAGCGCGCGGGTGACGGTGAGCTTGCCCGAC
Source organism: Sphingomonadales bacterium (assembly GCA_027483465.1). Classification (GTDB taxonomy): domain Bacteria; phylum Pseudomonadota; class Alphaproteobacteria; order Sphingomonadales; family Sphingomonadaceae; genus Sandarakinorhabdus. Next base: position 435 of record JAIXUQ010000078.1, on the reverse strand, counting down.
TTGCGCCGGTCATCCCCGCCCTTCAGCCGCGACGGCTTGGGCGCTTCCGGCTTGCGGCCGGGGATGATGCGCACGCGCATCGAATCATCATCCTCATCGACGATGTCGCTGGGGATCACCAGGCCATCGCCGCCCTCGGCGTCGGGCACCGGATCGGGGCGGGTGGCCAGTTCTTCGGCGGCCAGGCGCTTTTCCTCGATGCGGCGGCGCTCTTCCTCCTCGCGGGCGGCGCGCTCCTGCTCCTCGCGGATGCGCACCTCCTCCAGCAGGCGCAGCCGCTCCTCCTCGGCCTGGCGCTGATACATGGCGGCCATTTCGGCCGGGGTCATGCGCGGGCGGGCCGGGGCGGGGGCCGCCGGGCGGGCGGGGCCGCCACGCTGATCGCCACGGCCCTGATCCGGGCGGGCCGGGCCACGGCCGTCGCGCGCCGGCGGC
>JAIXUQ010000090.1 GCA_027483465.1 Sphingomonadales bacterium | reverse complement strand
TGACGCAATCACCTGCTTGACCGCCGGCCTGATGTTCCCGCACCGTTCTGGCATGGCCGGCACGATTCCCGATGATTTTGAACTGTCGCTGCAGATCGCCCTGCGCCTGATCGAACAGGCGCCGCGGGTGGACTATGCCAGCAAGCTGCCCCACCAGCGCGACCAGGGCGCCGCCCGGATTGCGGCCAGGCTGGTGGAGCGGCTGCGCCTGCAAGGCTGGAAAATCGAAGCCCCACCACCCCCGCCGCCGGATATCGGGCGATAGCGCGGCGGGGTGGGGGAAGTGGGGAAGCATCTGCGCGCCGGACGGCGCCAGATGTTTCAATCAGCGATCACTTCGCTCCCAGGGGGCGTTGACGGCAATGCTGCTGACATTGGGATGAGCATCCCCCACCAGCGGTTGCCACTGGTCGGCTAGATATCGCTCCACGCCGTCCAGGTGCGCCGGGGCGACTGATGCCCAAGACACAAGCAGCCCGTGGCTGGCAAAGGCCTGAATTTGCCGGTTGTCCCTATGAGACCGAAGGCGATCCGCGATGTTGCCTTGGCCCACATACACCACCCTGCCGGCTTGGCCTTGCTTGCCCAGGTACCAGATCATATAGACGCCGCGCGTGTTGACACCGGCGAGATTGACCTCCTGGAACGAGCACCACACGCCGCCCACACACTTCGCCCAATCGAGTTTCATTGTCGGTTCCTCTGTTCAGCGGCCAAGCGAGGCAGAGTGATCTGCCGCACGTTTGCCAGTGTTGATTTCGGAGATCCGACCTTGGTTGCAGCCAAGATCTGCAGCAATGTCGTGCTGGTACTCCCCGTTGCGCAGGCGCTCGAGGACGTAGGCGATCACTTCCGCAGTGAACTTGATGCGGTTTCGACGGGTTTTCGTAGTCATTATGGGTCCTTTATGAGTGACCCCGGCTTGACGCCCCCCCAAGACACGCGCATGGTTCGCATGTCTTGGGAGGACAGCACGCGCGCCGGTTTTGCCAGTTGGACGCGTAGCTCGCTCGAGATCTGGGCGGTCCGGTCTTCCACACCGGGCCGCCTTTTTCGCCGCGCGGACACCATCAATACTGCCACCGACTTCGTGGCGCGCAAGCACAATTTGTGCTTGACGTGAGCCGAAATGGTTGAATCGGCGTGATGTTAATCTACAGACAGGCGGCAATCTAAACTGAGTCCAATGGCTTGGCGGCGGGAGATGATTTCAGACATTATCCGGATCACCTCGGTGCCCAGCCTTCAAACAGTCTAGTTTGGTGAACACCTTGGAGCTGCTGATAGGTTTCGACAAGAAGCGATAGAAGCGAGACCGGTGTCCGATCAACGGCGGCGTTTCTTTTTGCCTTTGCCAGTAGTGCCTATTCGCCCGAGCGAAGGCGTTTCCGAGCTGCCACCACCATGGCAATGATAGTCGCCAGTCTTTCGATTGGTGTGACAGCCGTCCTTATCCAACCTCCCTGGATGAGCCGACACCGGTCCGACAGCAACCGCAACCGCCAGCACAACGATCACAATGCGACTCATAAGGTGCCCCAGCTGATCCCGCACCTAAGTCGTCACGGCCGGACGGACCAATCAACCCGAAACCCCCCTCGATTTTTCTGCTCTCACAGAAAATGCAGCTCACCGGCCGGTTTTGGCGCTGGCAGCCCCAAAGTTTTCCCCCTCCCCCCGCCCCAGATCGCCGCCGCCAGCCCCAGCAGGACGCCGCCAGCGCCAGGCCGGCGCGAGTTGACGCCATCGGTTAACTGTCCAATAACGCGAGCAGTAAAACCCCTGCACACGGCATCGAGTCCCGCCGCGCGCGCAATCAAAAGGGCTTCTCGATGCACCTGCATGCAATCACCGCCGCCGCCGTTCTGGCGGCTCTTCCTGCTGCCGCCCAAACGCCGCCGCCGATGCCTTCGCCTATTGTGGCAACCACCGTGCCATCATCCCCGGCCAACGTGGTGTTCTTGCCATCCAACACCGAAATCATCCTGTCGATGAACGACGAGCTCAGCACCAAGGGCGGCCGGCTCGAGGTCGGCACCCCATTCTATCTCTCCGTGGTGCACGACGTGAAGTTGGGCGATTTCATCGTCATCCCCAAGGGCAGCCGCGGCGTGGGCGAAGTCACCTGGAAAACCGGCAAGGGCGCTTTCGGCAAATCCGGCAAGATGGACGTTGAGCTGCGCTACATCGAACTGGGCGGCAACCGCGTCACCATCACCGGCAAATATCGCCAGGAAGGCGAAGGCAACACCGTCGCCACCGTGGGCACCGTGGTGCTGGCCGGGGTGTTCGCCGGCTTCGTCACCGGCAAGTCCGCCCGCATCCCGGCCGGGCGGGAGCTTTCGGCCCGCACCACCGCGCCGATCCCGGTGCAGCTGCCGCCCGGCGCGTCCGCCGCCTCCATCGGCGCCATCACCGCCACCGCCGCCCCGCCGGCCGCGCCGGCCGCCCCAGCAGCGCCAGCCCCCGCACCCGCGCCCGATCCCGCACCCGCCGCCGCCCCGCGCCCCTGATCGCCACACGCAAAAGCGGCGGCGGAGGCCATTGCCCCCGCCGCCGCCGCGTGCGTCATCAATGTCGGCCGCGGCTTATCCCGCCGGCTTGGCCTCCGCTTCGGCCGGCACCGGGCACGCCCGGTCCACCGCCTCGATGGTCTTCACCGCCGCCGCCTTCACCTTGGCCGCGTTGCCGCAATTCCAGTTTTCGCGCAGCGTCGCGCACGCCGGCAGCAGCAGCGCCGCCGCCAGCACCATCACCCTGATCATCGCCGTCTCCTGTCCACCGCGCCGCTCATGGCCGGTCCTGATCGCCCTTCATGATGCCCAGCAGCCCGCCGATCATCACCAGGGCAATTTCCTTCAGGCTGGGCAGCAGCGCCGGCACCGCGCCGCCGGCCGCCACCGTGATGGCATAGGTCAGCACCAGCGCCCCGATGATCAGGGCAAAGCGGTCCGCCGTCATGCCCGCACGATCCCGCGCAGCAGGCGGGCGCCGGCCCGGTTGGTGGGGTTGGTCCACACCTGCCGCCGCATCCGCGCCCCGATGCCGAAATGCACGCTGCCGCTCAGCCGGTACCAGATCACTTGGTCAAAGCCGATCGCGCTGGCCGCGATCCCCGCCGCCACGTCCGCGCCCTCGATGCCCTGCACCCGGATATCGGCGGCCAGCCCCAGCGCGTGATCGCTGGTCGCCACCCCGCCCACCGCGCGGTTCACCGCCGGGCTGCGATAGCCGCTGATCACCGTCACCGGCCGCCGCCAGATCCCGCGCACCGCTTCCAGCGCCTCGGCCAGCCGCTGCAGATTGTCCCGGTGCGCCCGGGTCGCCGGCACGTTGGCCAGGCCCAGCCGCTCGGCCGTCTCGCTTGCCGTCAATTCGGCCAGGCTGAAATGCCGGGTCAGTTGCATGCGCGCGTCCTCCTCACTCCGGCTCCAGCCCGGCCAGCACGCGCGCCGCCCGCGCCGGGGTCAGCACGCCCACCGCCACCGCCAGCGCCACGAAAGCCGCCGTGTTCGGATCGTCCAGGTTCACCATCGCCACCCGGCTGGCCACGCTGTTGGCCCAGCGGAACAGCTGCCGCTCCGGCGTGTCCGCCGGCAGCAGATCGGCCGCCACGATTTCGGCCGGCAGAAACAGCCGCCGGGCAAATTCCACCTGCGGCCACAGCCGCGGCCCGCGCGCCACCCACGCCCGCGCCGCATTGTCCCACGCCCAGCCGGTGATGGCCGGCGGATCGGGCAGCGCCTCCCAGTCTGTCGCCGGGCGCGGGCTGGCGGCGCTCTGCGAAAGCTCGCCGCTGGCCAAATGCCGCCACACCGTCACGCCCGCCCCCTCACTGGCCCCGCCCCCTCACTGCCCTTGCCCCGTCATCGTGCCGCTCACCGTGATCACGTTGGCGCTGGGGTCCAGCGGGTCAAAGGCCGGCCCGTCGCGGTCGCACAGCAGGCGGAATTGATGCTCGGTCCCCGGCGTCAGCCCGGTTGCGGTGCGCGCCACGTTGATGGCGCTGGTGCTGGCCCCCGGCGCCACCGGCGGGCTGTTCAGCGTGCCGCCCACGTTCACCCAGATCGATCCGTTGAAGCGCTGCCAGGTGAAATCCCCGCCGTTGCTGGCCGCCGATCCGGCGCCGTTGGCCATGGCGATATCGGTGCTCAACACCACCTCGCCGGCATTGCCCGCCCGCACCGTGAAGCTGTTCAGCGTCACCGTGCTGCTGCCGTTCACGCTGGTCGAAAATGTCCGGGCGGCGTTGGCGTTGCCGGCCGGCGCGATCAGGCGCCAGCGCACCGCATCCGGCGGCCGGTTGCCGGTCGTGGCGGTGTGGTCCACCTCGGCGGCATAAACCGCGGTGAAATACAGCACCATGTCCCCGCGCTTGTAATCGCGCCCGGCCTCCCACTCGCCGCGCGGCAGCGCCGGCAGCTGCTGCGCCGTCTCGTCGGCCGCCGGCGCAATGCCCGCCATCCGCCAGCTCAGGGCATTGCGCTGGTCAAACTTCACCGGCACCACCGGCACCACCGCCGGGCTTTCCTCCCGGTCCCAGGCGTAGAGCGCGGCGCTCTCCTCCTGCGCGATCACGCTGATGCCGTTCACAGCCGGGCGGATGCTCAGCACGCGAAACAGCTTGTTCACCCAGCCTTGCGGGTGAAAGGTAAAGCGGAACACGTCGCCTTCGGCCAGCAGCAGCGCCCGGCTGCCAAACGTCGCCTGAAACTGGCCGCGCAGCAGGCTGCGCTGCGCCACCTGCTTGAAAATCCGCTGGCCCTGATCGGTGCGCTGCACCGCTTTCAGGTCATAACTCAGCGGGCGCGGCACCAGGCTCAATCGCGGCACCGCCACCTCGGGCAGCACGGCCGCACCCCACGGCGGGCTGGTGGCGCCGCTGGTATAGCTGCCGCGCACCACCGTGTAGCGCTCGGCCAGCGGCGGCACCGGGGTCCACTCAAACGGCCCGATCACGTCTGCGGTGGTCAGCGTCGTCACCGGCGCGGCCAGATCGTTGAGCGCCAGTTTCAGGCCGATCTGCCCGCCCCGGCTGGTCTGCCGGCCGTTCATGGCCAAATTCAGCTGCTGCACCACCGTGCGCGCATCGTCGGCATCGGTGGCCCACAGGCCGGCCTCAAACCGGCGCGCGCTGCCGCCCCCGGCCAGCGCCACCGCCTCGTCACACTGGGCGGCGGCCACGGCATATTCGGCGCGGTTGATCAGCGCCGGCGGAATCCCCTGCCCCACGCTGCGCCGGCCGTTGATCCGCCAGCCCAGGCGATAGGCGAGCTGCTGCAGAGCCGGGTTGCGTCCGCGCTCCACGCCGCCGGCTTCCCACGCCCAGGTGCTGCAATCATCGGCACGCTGCGGCCCGCTGCCGCCCGGCACGGTCGAATCCAGCGCCGGATCATACACCGGCATGCCGCGCCCCACGAACGCCAGCTGCACCCCGCCCAGGCCGTTGCCAAACGGGCTCTGGCTGCTCTTCGAATTGTCGCTGCGCTTCACGCTCAGCTTGGCGGTGGTGCAGCCGGTCAGGCGCTGGCCGGCGCCCCACCGGCCGCTGGTGCCGGCGGTGTGGAACGCCCCCACCCCGGCTTCCAGGATGATTTCCACCGTCAGATAACCGGCGAAATCGCTGGTCACCCCGCCGCCCGGCGTCCAGGCCAGCTTGTCGCCGATCCAGATCTGGTCCACCGCGTGGCTGCGGTGCGCGGCCAGCACGAAAATATAATCGATCCGCTCCTGGTTCGGCCCCCACGGCTCGGCCCAGCGCAGATCAGCGAAAAACAGCCCCTGCCCCAGCAGGAATTTGCGCGGGGTGGCCGGATCAACCGCCGCCGATTTCGGATCATAGGCCAGCAGGCTGGATCGCTGCGGCTGGAAATAGCTCAGGGCCCCGGCCGCCGCGCTGGTCAGCGCGATCAGGCGCACCGCCTTGATGCCCGAAATTGCCAGCTTCTGCCCGATCAGGCCGATGCCGCCGGTCGCCGCGATCAGCACGGCCGCGCCCAGCCCGATGGCGATGGGTTTCAGGATGCGCCCCATCAGCCCGCGCGCCCCACCACCCACGCGGCGATCAGGCTGTCCGCCGCCAGATAGCCCATGCCATCCTCCCCGAATGCCAGGGCCCCGCGCGCCGTCATCACCGCCAGCACCTGGCCATCGCTCACGATATCGCCGCGGTGCGCGGCCAGCGGCGGGATCCGGCCACCGCCGGGCAGGGCGCCCAGCCGGGCATCGGCCGCATCCACCAGCCCGCGCCACCCGGCCCGGCGCAGCGCCCGCGCCTGCCCGGCCACGCTGCGGTATCGCATCAGGCCGGCCGGCCACGGATCAACGCCCACCACCGCCACCACGCAGGCGGCGGCAAAGGCGGCGCAATCGGCCCCGGTGGCCGGCCGGTGCGCCCGGTCCCACCACGCCGCGATGGTGGCCGCCAGCCGGCTTTCCCAATCGGGCACGCGCTGCTGCATCAGGGCACCTGGTAATAGGGGTTGTCGGCCGGCGGGCTGAACGGCACTTGCGGCGCCTGCTGGCCCATGCCCAGCGTGGCAGCCGCGCTGGCATCGCCAGGGTCAAACAGCTGCTGTTCCAGATAGTTCCCGGCGTGCGGCTCGGCGGCGGCGATGGCCAGCCAGTCCTCGCAATCCATCACGATGCGCAGCCCGTCGCGGCTGGCCTGCACGCGCGGCAGCGTCATGTATCCCACCTTGGGCGGGCGCAGGCCCAGCGCGGTGCCGGCCGCGTCAAACACCACAAACCACAGCTTCACCGGCCGCCCGTCATACAGCGCCGGATCGTCGATCGCGCTCAGCAGTTCCGGGGTGCGCTCCGGATCGGCGGCCAGCGTGATGCTGATGTTGCCGCTGCCGTCGCGCCCCTCCTCGATCTCGCCCACGTCGATGATGTCGGAATTGATCGGGTCAAAACGCTGGCCGGCGCAATCGGCATCGGCCCCGGCCAGCCCCGCCGGCACCACCACCGGCCGGTCGGCAAAGGCGGCGCGGATCGGCAGATCGGCGAAATCGGCAAAGATCAGCGTGCCGATGAACACCGTCTGGCCGGAAAGCAGCGCGTCGCTCAGCATCAGAAAAACACCTGCTCGAACACCAGATCGGGCAGCTCGTGCAGCCCGCCGGGCAGCCGGCGGAACGCCAGCGGGTTGGCCAGCCGGGCAAAGATGAACGGCGCCGTGAAAAACACCGTGGTGCCGTTCACCGGGCTGCGCAAAATCGGGCTGGCCAGCTGGGCCACCGCCTTGCCGGCGCCATCGGCCACCAGATCGGCCAGCAGCATGGCCATTTCCGGGAATCCGTCATCGCTGCCCCAGGTGATCATCTGCCCGGCGCGCAGGTGCAGCACCGATGGTTTCAGGGATCGCAGCGCCAGCGTGTTGCCCAGTTGGCCGGCGCCATCGGCCGCGCCCTGGGTGAACGGCGCCCCGGCATAGCCGGCCTGCTGCGCCGCTTCGAACGTCACCAGCGCCCGCGCCCCCCGCTGGGCCATCGCCCCCAGAAACGCCCGCACGCTCAAGATTTCCTCGGCGTTGCAGGTGACGATTTCGGCCGTGCACGTCCAGCGCGCGATGGGGCCGGTCACCAGTTCCCGGTCAGGCCCGCCGAATTCGCCGCGCTGCACCACGCGCGGATCGCTCTGCGCCCAGCTGTCAGCCCGGATGCGCAGCGCCGCCGGCAGATACACCAGTGTCGTCATCGCCTCACCCCAGCGCCGCCGGCTGGGCCGGCCGCGCCAGCCCGCTCACCACCCGCACCGCACCGCCCGCACCGGCCGCCGCACCAATTTCCTGCACCCGCACGTCAAACAGTTCGGATGCGTTCACATGCACCACCAGCTCGCGCGCCCGGCCGCCGGACTGGGCCGGCAGCTGTGGCGAAATCCGTCCGCGCGTGGTGGGGATGAAGATTTCCGGGGCATTCTCGCCCACCAGATAGGGCACACCCGGCTCCACCGGCCCGCCGCTTGATCGCCGCGCCGGCCCGCCCAGCAACCGGCCAAACAGGCTGGTGGGTGCGCGGCCAAAAACCATGCCGATCAGATCGGTGATGCCGCCGCTCACCGCCTGGGCGAGGAAGTTTTTCAGGCCCGCCTTCATCGCGTCCCAGAAACTTGCGCCGTTGGCAATCGCCAGGCCCATGGTCTGCGCCAGGCTCTCGCCCACCGCATCGATGATCTCCAGCGCGGCCACGTCGATCGGGTTGATCTGGGGCAGGGCCGCCAACGCGACCAGTTCAGCGTTGATCGCTTCCACATTCACCCGTGCCTCGGGCAGCCGATCGATCAGGCTGGCCAGTTGTGGCACCAACGGGGAATCAAAATCCCCGGCCCGCGCCTGCTCCAGCCACGTTGGCTTTCGGGCGGCACCTATACCGCCGGCCCTGCCACCACCACCGCCGCCGCCACCGCCGCCGCCGCCAGGTGCCGCCGCCGGCATGGCACCAAACAGGCCGCGCTCGTTGGCCGGCAGCATCTGCGCCAGCGGATCAAGCGCTGTGGCATTCTCCACCTCAAAGGCCCGCAACCGGCGGTCGGCCGCTTCAGAGCGGCGGCGCGCGTTGGCCAGCGTCAGCGGGCTCATGCCAAACCAGCCACGGGCTTCCTGCTGCTGCTGCAACCGGACGAAATCAGCGCGCGCCGTGTTGGCATCACGCACCAGCAGATTGCGCATGCCCTGAGGCGTGCTGGCCTCGTCCCTCTCGGCGGCGCTGCGCCCGAAAATCGCAGACGCGATGCCCTCGCTCTTCAGAAGCTGGTCCAGCCCAGCCAGCTGGCGGGTAACATTGTCCAGCTGCCGCATGAACCAATCGTTGAAGCCCATCGCGCCGATGGTGCGTTGCAGGCCGTCCAGCGTGTCGGCCAGATTTGACAGCTTGCCGTCGATCGTCGCCGCCTGCTCGGCCATGGCATCGCCAAAGCGCTCCTGCGCCAGCCCGCGCAGATAGGCCTGGATCGCCGCGGCGTTGTTTTGCACTTCAGTGGTGATGCCGGCGAACGTGAAGCGGATGGTCTCGCCATCCTTGCTCGCCTTGATGCCGAATTCTTTCAGCCGTTCAAATTCGCCGGTCGTGGCATCCGCCACGGCTTCGATAAACTGCATCACATCCTTGCCGGCGCTCGCACTGAAATTGCCATAATCGCGCAGCGCGCCGGTGGCCGGATCAAGGCCGAGATTCTTCAGCTTGATGTAGCCGTCGATCACCTGGTCCAGTGTGAACGGCGTGTCCTTGGCAAATCGTTCCAGCTCGTCAAACTTGGCCGCGGCTGCCGAGGCGCTGCCGGTGGCAACCCGCAGCCGGGCGTCCAGGGTTTGAAACTGGGCGTTGGTGTCCACCAGGCCGCGCCCGATGGCAATCACCCGGTCCACCGTCAACGCTGCCAGCGCACCCTTGGCGGCATTTTCCAAAAAGCCCATCGATCGGCTGGCGTCATCGGCCCCGGTGGCGCTTTTGCGCAACGCCGCCTCGGCCTGGGCAGCGCGCTTCTGGGTGTTGTCAGCCCATTGATCGGTGAACGCGGCGGCTTCCGCTAGCTTGCGCCGCATCAGCTCGGTGGAGGCGTCAAACTGCAAAAGCAGCCCGCGGGCGGATTGCATGATCAGCGTCCTCCCGGCTGGCCGGGCGCGCCTTCCGGCGGCCGGTTGTGCTCTTCCCAGATTTCAAAGGCCGCCCAGAATTCGTGCGGCGTCGAACGGCGCCACGCTGCGGGGCTCCAGCCCAGCAGCGCCAGCGCAATGCCCATCAGACGGCGGCCGGGGTCTTCATCCGGGCGGCGGCGAGCGTCTCCACCCAGGCCGCGCGGGCTTTTCCCCGCGCATCATACCCACCCGTCAACGCGCCGGTCAGCACCACCGCCAGCCGCGCATTCAGTTGCGTCACACCGGCTTCATACAAGAGATCGGCCAGCGTGTCAGGTTTGAAGCTGGCGGCGGCCTGCTGATTGGCATCGGGCGCCGGGCCGGTCGCCTCCCGGCCCCAGGCGCGGCAGAATTCCGCAACGATCACGGAGATTTCGCCCAGCATCAGCCGGCCTTCGCGCGCCGACTGGCCCAGCTCCATCAGGCTGCGGCCGGTCTGCCGTTCCACCTGCTGGATAGCTTCGCGGCTCGGCCGCAGCAGATAGGTGACGCCTTCCAGTTCGAGTTCCATCTCGCCATGGTCGTTCAGCCGCGCCGGCGGCTGGCGCGTGGAATCACTCATCAGTCATCACTCCTTCAGGGGCGGGCAGCACGGTGGCGGCGGCGATCACCGCCCGCATCTGGCCGGCCCACACCGCCGCTGGCACACCGCTGCTGGCCATCGCGTGCGCCAGCCCGGCCAGCGTCTCCGGCACGCCCTGCGGCGGTTCGGCCAGCATTAGCCGGGCCAGCCGCGCGAGCACGTCCCACGGCGGCTGGGCCGGCGCCAGCAGCTCCACCACCGAACAGCCGGTGGCATCAAGCAAAGCCGCCTCGTCGGCCACAGTCGGGGGCTGCAACGCCCCAAGCAAATCGCGCATGATGATGTCTCCCGATCAAGCCGGCGGAGTGGGCAGCGTGTCCACCGTCGGCGGCTCGGCCGGTACCAGGGTCAACTGGCAGCCAACGCCATCGCGGAACGGGTACTGCCTGTTGTAGCCGTTGGAGACCATCACACAGTCGAAAATGACGTTGCTGTCCGCAAAGGGCGCCTGCCGGATCTGCACGCGCATGGTCTGCCGCGCGGTCACCCGGCTGTGCACGCGGGTGGCGCCGTTGGCATCCGGCAATTCGGGCATGTACGCCACGGTCACCTGGTGGCCGGTGGACGCCGCTCCGTTGAGGTCGGTCGTGCTGTCCTTGGTGGACCGGCTGTAGGTGTTCTGAGTGCGATCGTGGCTCAGCTCGCGCTGGCCCTTGATCGGCGCAAACTGGCCGGGAGTCGCGCCTTCCACATACAACTTGAAATCATCACCATCGAAAAACGCCATCGCCCTGTCTCCTCGTCACAAAATCCGCGCCCGCCAGCTTTGGCGGCTCAGATGGGTCAAGCCCTGATCACCGCCTGTTTCGGTGCGGCTTTCAATGCAGCGCAGGGCAGTCACGCTGTGGCCGGCCACCGCCGGCTTCACGCCGTCCAGCCGGGCATAAATATCGGCGGCAAGCTGCTCAGCCTCGATCCGGCTGCGACCGTCCACTATGGCGGCTACATCGATGATCGCCTCGCGCGGGCCGCCGTCCTTTGTTTGGCCTTCGTTCAGGCTGATTTCGTCCAGAATCACCACCGGGGGTGGCGCCTCATCGGGCGGCACGCCATCCCACACCGGCACCGGCTGGCCGATCAGGCGCGGGCCACCATCGACCCGCAACAGCGCCAGCACAGCCAGTCGCAGTGCCGGGGTGGGATCAATCGCCATAACCGCCTCCCGCAAAGCGGCTCAACACGCGCGGCCAAATCCCGCGCAAGGCGATGCCGATCGTGTTCATGGCGTGCGCGGCCACCCGGCCCAGCACAATGTCATAACGGGCACCGGGAATCGCCCGCACCCGCATGGCATATCGGGTGACGCCGCCACCCGGATTGCGCCGGCGGGCGATCACTGTGCGTGGCCGGCGGCCACGGTCCAGAATGTTGAGATAAAACCCGGCTTCACGCCGTGCCTTGGTCAACAGGCCCAGGCTGAAGCGCAGCATCCGCCGCGAAACCTTCGCGTCCAGCAGCTGCCGCCCGCGCCCGCTCTTCACCGGCGTGCGCGCGCGGGCATATCCCAGAATGCCAGGCGCCCTGCTTTCAAACACGGTGGCGATCTCGTCGCGCGTCTCATCGGGCAGCTGGCGCAAAATCCGGCGCAGACGGGCCCGGCCCTTCCACCGCGCCATCAGGTGGCCACCCCGGCTTCGCAGGAAATCACCAGTCGCTCGCGCCTGTTGTCGGGATCCACGGTCGAATTGATGCGCAGCGGCTGGCCTTCCCAGATCAGCCGGTGGCGGCTATCGATGCCCCGGCGCCAGCGGATCGTCACGCGATAGGCTTGCACCGGCCGGGTAATGCCATCGTCCAGCATCGTGCTTCCGGCCAGCGGGACCACTTCCGCCGCCACGCCGGCCACCCGTTGCCAGCCCGTGCGCCGCCCGGCCGCGGCATCTGGCGAGTGCGCAGGGGCCTGAATTTCCACCCGGCTGTTCAGCCGGCCGGCAGCCAACGTCACGGATGCACCCGGCTGCCCAGCCAGATCAGCAGCTGGTCCACCAGCTTGTTGGCCACCACGCCCAGCCCCACCAGCACCGGGGCGATCAACTTGCCCACCGTCTTCCAGCGGTCAATCTGGGTGGCGTGGCTGTCGGTCTTGGCCTCGATGGCGTCCACCTTGGCTTCCAGCCGGGTCAGGATTTCGCGGATCACGGCCAGATCGGCCGCCACCTGGGCGGCATTGGTGGCGGCGGGGCGGCTGGCCATCGTCTCGCTCTCCTATCCGATCAGCCGCCAGCGCAGCGGCTTCAGCAGCGCCCGGCCGGTGTCCGGGATTTCGCCGGTGATGTTCCCGATGTTCACGCTCTCGCGCGCCAGGTACCAGGTGCCGGCAATCTGCATGATCGCCGCCTTCACGCTTTCGGGCACGCGATCGGCGGCCCAGCCGGCGGTGATGTCGATGCGGATCACCGCATCATCGGGCAGGGCCGGCCAGGCGGCGCCAGTGGCCGGCCGCAGCCAGCGGGTGCCGCCCGGGCCGGGCCGCACCAGATAATCGGTCCACGGCGCATCGGCCCCGCTCGGCGCCGTCACCACCACCGCGCCCACGCTCAGCACCGGGGCATCCAGCAGCAGCCGGCCGCCCTCCGGCCAGGCTTCGATCTCCGCCCGCATCGCGGTGGGCAGCACCGGCCGGCCCAGATAGGTTTCCACATGCTCCCGCGCGGCGATGAGCAGCGCCAGCAGCTGGGCATCATCATCGGCCCCGTCGATGCGCAGATGGCTGCGCAGTTCGGTGATCGTCACCGGCTCGGCCGCCGGCGGCGCCGTGGCGGTGAACCGGGCGCGGTCGCTCATCATTGCACCACCTCGATGCTGCCGATCCGGAACACGATCGATTCCACCAGCACCCGCCCGGCGCTGGTGGTGATGGCGCAGGCCAGGGCATAGACGCGGCGAAACTGGCCGCCTTCCACCCGGCAGCCGGTGGTGGCGCCGTCGATCACGCCGCTGCCGGCCACCACGGCCAGCCCGCCGGCCTCGGCCGGGGTCACGCTCCACTGCGCCGCGGCGATGGTCTCACCCTCGGCCAGCGTCCATTCAATGCCCCAATCCAGCACGCTCAGCGGCGATTTCAGCACCACGCCGCCCCCACCCGCCCCACCCTGCCGCACCCGCAGCGCCGGCACATCGCCCGGCTGGGCGGCGTCACCGGCAAACATCAAGGCCAGGAAATGGGTCAGGATCATCGCCGCTCAGCTCCCGGTGATTGCCAGCGTGCGTTCGCGCAGCACGGTCACCCCATCGGCGGCCATCATCCGCACCGTCACATTGCGGTTGCCAGTCCACCGCTCGGTGGCCACCAGCTTGGCCGCGCCACGCGCCTGCACCGCCACACCGGCCACCCCGGCGCCCACCCGGTTGGTGCCCTGCAGCGGGTTTCCGGCCCGGCTGCCGGTGGAAAAATTGATGGCACCGCGGTGCTGCTGGTCGTCATAGAGAAGCCCGTCGAGCAGCCGTTCGGTGTTGGCCTCGTTGGCGTTGGTGTCCGGATTGGCCGGATAGGCGCGGCCATAGTCCACGCGCACGTTGCTGGCCGGAAAGGCCGCCCCGGTGCTGGTGAGCACTGCCCTGGTACCATCGGCCGAAAGCGCCACCGTGAAACCCGTCTGGACGAAATTGGCGCCGTTGTCGGTGCTGATCCAGAATTGGTTGCTGATTGCCGCGCCGCCCAGCGTGCGCACCGCCCGGCCCAGTTCCACCTGGATGCTCGCGCGGCCGGCGTCGGTATACCAAGCCGCCAGCACGCGCGGACCGTGGGCTTTGATGCTGCGATTCCACGCCCAGGCCAACGCCCGGCCCCAGCCAAAGCCCAGCCGGCTTTGCCCCACCCGGTTGCCGTCGCTCACCGGCAGGGAGGCGCTGGGCACGCCGGGCGCGCTGTTGAAGGCGCTGTGGCCGCTGTTGTTGCTGTCGTTGACGATATCCAACCACGTCGGCCCCAGAATGCCGCGGGCGCCGCGCTCGGTGTGGAAACTGATATGGCGCTCGCGCAGGGCCACCGTGCCGGCCGTGTCACTGTCCGGGCGATGGACACGCCACGCCGGCAACGTCAGCCACGGCGCAGACGGCGAATTGCTGAAACGCGCATCCACGCCCGCGACATAGCTGTCCCGCACCGACTGGGTGAGGCCCATGTTCGGGTTCCACATGATCGCGTGCAGATCGGCGAACCGGCCCAGCAGGGCCGCGTGATACTCGATCACGCCGCTGTTGTTGCCGCTGCCGGCGTCGGGCAGTTGCCCGATGGTTCCCATGAAGCGCCACGAAGCATGGCCCGTGCCCTGCCCCGAATAGGCAGCGGCGTCGGCTGCCCAGTCAGCCATGAAAGTTCCATCAATGGCCACCGGCGCCAGCAGAAGGGGGTGGCCGGGGTTGTGGACGTTCCACTCGTTGATGGCCGCGACCGCGCCCGATCCGCACACCGGCGTTTCGCCGCCGCGCAGCCGCACCGCCAAGGGCTGGGGCTGGGCATAGACGCCGCTGCCGGCGGTTTCCGTGCCGGTGTGGTTGGACAGTTTCAGGAAAATGCCCTGAGCCCCGGCTGCGACGGCCAGGCCGAGGTTGTTCAGGCCCGGCTGATTGCCGTTGTAGAAGGAGAACTCCATGCCCGACTGGCCGTGGAACAGGGCCACCGTGCCGACCAGCCAATCGCCGCTGGAACTCGCCAGCGCCGGCGTGGCGGCATCCCGCACTTCCAGCCGGAACGGCCCGCCCACCGGCAGGGTGTCGCTGGTGCTCCAGGTGAGCGAGGTGGGCGTCGAGGCGGCCGCCCAGTCGAAACCGGGCACCACCGTGCCCGCGCTGGGGTGGCCGGCGTCATACACCCACCGTCGCTGCACGCTCTGGCCGGTGGTGCGCGATCCGCTCACCACCGTGGCGCGGCTGTTGTTGGCCCCAGCGGCGAGGCCGC
>JAIXUQ010000069.1 GCA_027483465.1 Sphingomonadales bacterium | reverse complement strand
GTGCCGGCGCTGCCGCTGGAGCGCGGCGGCCTGGTGGTGGCCGCCGATGGCGCCATCATCGAGGCGGTGGGCCTGCCCGCCGCGATCGGCACCCGCGTGTTCATCGGCCCGGCGCGCGCTGCCGGCGAAGTGATCGGCTTTCGCGATGGCCGCGCGCTGGTGATGGGGCTGGGCGCGCTGGCGGCGGTGGCGCCGGGGCAGGCGGTGCTGGCCGATCCGGCCGGCGGCGCCATCCCGGTTGGCCCCGCCCTGCTTGGCCGCGTGATCGATGGCCTCGGCCAGCCGCTCGACGGGCTGGGCCAGCCGGCGGTGGCCGCGCTGGTGCCGGCCAGCCCGGCACCGCTGCCGCCGCACGCCCGCGCCCGGGTGACGCGGCCCTTGCCCACCGGGGTGCGCGCCATCGATGCCCTGCTCAGCCTGGGCATCGGCCAGCGCATCGGCATCATGGCCGGCACCGGCGTGGGCAAATCCGTGCTGCTGGGCCAGATCACCCGCTGGGCCGCCGCCGATGTGGTGGTGGTGGCGCTGATCGGGGAGCGCAGCCGCGAGATCAGCGATTTCATCGAGACCGAACTGGCGGGGCCTGAAAATGCCGGTGCGCGCGCCCGCACCGTCACCATCGCGGTGCCGGCCTCCGATGCCATGCTGTGCCGGGTGCGCGGCGCGCAGCGGGCATTTGCGGTGGCGGAATGGTTCCGCGCCCAGGGGCGGCACGTGCTGCTGATCCTCGATTCGCTGTCGCGCGTGGTGCACGGCGCGCGCGAGGTGGCGATGGCGCGCGGGGAGGCCGGCGGCGCCCGCGGCTATCCGCCATCGGCCCTGCAACTGGTCGCCGATCTGGCCGAACGCGCCGGCGGCGACCGGCAATCGGGCGGGGCCATCACCCTCATTGCCACCGTGCTGGCCGAAAGCGACGACCGCGCCGATCCGGTGGTGGATGCGGCGCGCGGCGTGATGGATGGCCATATCCTGCTGTCCCGCCGGCTGGCCGGGCGCGGGCAGTTCCCGGCCATCGATCTGGTCAGTTCGGCCAGCCGGGTTATGATGGACATCTGCGCCCCCGGCCATCTGGCGGCGGCCAGCCGGTTCCGCCGGCTGATCGCGCTGGCCGAGGAAAACCGCGATCTGGTGCTGATGGGCGCCTATGCCCCCGGCGCCGATCCCGAGCTTGACGAGGCGCTGACGCTGCAACCGGCGCTGGCCGCCTTCATGGCGCAGGCCCGCGCCACCCCGGCCGATTGGCACGAAAGCCTGGCCACGCTGGAGGCGCTGGTGGCGCCGCTGGAGACCGCCCGATGAGCGATGAACCCACCGCGCTGGACCGGCTGATCCGGGTGCGCCGCATCCGCGAACGCCTGGCCCTGGCCGAACTGGCGCGTGCCCAGGGCCAGGCGGCGGCCGATGCAGCGCTGCTCAGCCGGGTGCGGGCGCTGGTGGGCGGGCAGGGCGAAGGCACCGCGCCGGCCGGCACCCGCGCCGCCCGCGCCCGCATCGATGGCCAGTTGCAGGCCATCGCCGCCGATATCAGCAACCGCCACGACCGCGCGCTGGGCCTGCGCGATGAAGCCAGCCGCCAACTGGCCGCCGCCCGCGCCGCCGTGGACGCCGCCCTTGCCCGCCGCGCCGAACAGGAGAATGGCCAATGACCGCACTTGCCCTGCCGATCGCGCCCGCCGCGCCAACTGCTGTGCCGGGCGCGGCCCCGGGTGTGGCTCCGGGCGGGCCGGGTGCGCCGCCGGCCGGGGTGCAGGCGCTGCTGCTGCCCGAAGCCGACGCGGCGGCCGAACTGCCAGCCACCGCGCCACCGCCCGCCCAGCCGGTGCCGCCGCCCTTTGCGCTTGCCCTCGCTGCCGCGATGCCTGCCGCGATGCCTGCCGCGCTGCCCGCTGCCCCGGCACCTGTGACGCCGGATAGCCTGCCCGGCCCAGCCCCGGATGGGGAGGGGGCGGACGACAGCGCGGCCGAAACCGCCAGCGAACAGCCCTGGGCCGCGCTGCTGCTGCCCGAACTGCTGCCGCTGCCCGCGCCTGATGCCGGGCCGGCCGCCCAATCGGCCACGGCATCGGCCGCCGGCCCCCACCTGTCCGCCGCCCGCCTGCCTGCCGCCCGCCTGCTGACGGCCCCGGCCTCAAGCGCCGCCCCCGCCGCTGCGGCGCTGTGGCCCGCCGCCCAGCCCGGCCGCACGCGCCTGGCCGTGGAGGCCGCCGCCCGCCCGCCGGCTGACTGGCAGCGCAGCCTGCCCCGCGTTGCCGCGCCCCCCGCCGCCGAGGCCCCCGCCGTCGCGCCCGCTGCCGAGGCCCCGACCGCCCGGCTGATGCCGCCCGCGCCGCCGCTGCCCGTGGGCGCCCTGGCCGCAGTGCCGCCGCCGGCCGATCTTGCCGCCGCCCAGCCCGGCCAGCCGGCCGCGCTGCCATGGCCGGCTGCCCCGGCCGCCATCCCGGCGCCGCAGCCTGACGCGGTTACCCCGGCCGAAGCGCCCGCCCCGACCGCCGCGCCGCTGGCCGAACTGGCCGCCGCGCCGGCCCGCCGCAGCCGCCTGGCCGAACCGGCCGAACCCCCCGCCCAACCGCTGCTGACGGCGGCGGAAACGCCCGCATCGGCCCCGGCAGCGGCTGTGGCCAATTTCCCGTCACCCGCGCCCGCCGCGCCGTCACCAGCGCCCGCCAATGCGGCACCGGCGGCCCCCGCTGCGGCCACCAATGGCCCCGAAACGGCCACCGATTCCGCGCTGCTGGTGCCCTCCACCCGGCTGGGCCCGGTGCAGGTGGAGGTGGCCGGCAGCGCCGCCG
>JAIXUQ010000021.1 GCA_027483465.1 Sphingomonadales bacterium | reverse complement strand
GCTGCGGGTTTGGGTGGTGACAATTGGCGTCACAGCGCCGGCCTGGGCGGCAAGCAGCGATGCACTAATTGCCAAAATAAACCTTTTCATAACTATTGACCCCTCTCAAATACTTCCAGATTTGGAAGCAAAACTTGGTTAATGCGGCAGCAATGCTATCGCGAAATACTCTTTTGGATATATCCATCAGCACATTGTGATTTACGAATTGACGTTGCACAGGCAGCCCGGCCAATGGGCAGCGGGCAGGCACGGATCAGGCCGGGGGGCGGATCGGGGTGAAAACAGTGCCGGTGCCGGGCATGTCTGGCCCTGCGGCGCGCGTAGATCGCCGGCGCACAGCCGCCGCCATTCCGGCGCATGCGCTTTGGCATTGCGCTTTGCCATCTGGCCGCCGGCCAGGACGTGGCGGTGCCCCGGTGCGTGCGGCGGGTGTGGCGCAAACGAAAACACGCCGGCAGCGGGGGTTCCGCTGCCGGCGCGCTGGTGCGTGGTGTTGGGATCAGGCCGCGACGCTGGTGGCGCGGCGGCGGCGGGCGGCGATGCCGGCCAGGCCGAAGCCGGTGATCAGCATGGCCCAGGCGGCCGGCTCCGGCACGCTGGTGTAGGTGAGGGTGGCGGTGTAGCTGCTGGAGACCGGCTGGGTGATATCGAGCACCGCAACCGGGGGCAGGCCGCCGCCGGGCGAGCGGGTGAGGTTGTCACCAAAGCGGGCGACGTTGAAGGTGAACGACACCGGGCTGTTGAAGGCGGCGAACCCGCTGGTGATGTTGCCGCTGGCGCTGACCTGCGGTTCGAACGGGCCAAAGCCGCGCACCGACAGGGCCGCCACGTTGCGGGTGATGCTGACCGTATCGGTATCCGACAGGTTGAAGCCGTTGCCGGTGAGGCTGCCCGACAGGCCGCGGGTGAGGGTGACGCTGCGGGGCGTGACGTTGGGATTGGTGACGGCAAAGCCGGCGCTGGCCCCGGCGGTGAAGCTGAGCGCGACATTGGTGAGGCGCTGGGTGGGAATGCCGAACGCATCGAAATTCAGGGTGATGTTGCTGCCGCCGAGCAGCAGGCCGAAATCCAGCGTGCCGC
The DNA here is from genome assembly GCA_027483465.1 of Sphingomonadales bacterium. Classification (GTDB taxonomy): domain Bacteria; phylum Pseudomonadota; class Alphaproteobacteria; order Sphingomonadales; family Sphingomonadaceae; genus Sandarakinorhabdus. The sequence continues at coordinate 4,487 of JAIXUQ010000021.1, read as the reverse complement.
TGCGGGTTTGCGTGGTGACAACGGGCGTGACAGCGCCGGCCTGCGCCGCCAGCAGCGACACCCCCAGTGCCAGAGCGAATTTGCGCATGATCCTCAACTCCCCAGATTGGAGCTTCCACCATCGGAAGTGGAGGTTAGTTAACAGACTGCTAACCTTGCCACAAGTTCACCAATTCGCAATTCAGTATCGTTTCCGGCCGTTAACCACGAATCTGCCTTCGCGCGCGCGGCGCGGCCGGTGGCCAGCAGGGATGCGGGGATCAGACCCGGGTGCGGAACGGGGTGAAATCGGTGCCGGTATCGAACACGTCCAGCCCTTCGGCGCGCTTGAACCAGCCGACCACGGCGTAGGTGACGGGGGTGAGCAATATTTCCCAGAGTACCTTCAGCAGATAATTGGTGATCGCCACTTCGGCCACCCGCTCCACCGGCCAATCGGGGGTGAAGAGGAAGGCCAGCGGGTAGAAGATCAAGCTGTCAACCGCCTGCCCCACCACGGTGGAGCCGATGGTGCGGGTCCACAGCCAGCGGCCTTGCGTGAGCAGTTTCAGCCGGGCCAGCACGAAGCTGTTGGCAAATTCGCCGGCCCAGAAGGCGGTGATGCTGGCCAGGAAGATGCGCGGCGCCTGGCCAAACACCGCGGCCAGCGTTTCCTGCCCGCCCCAGCCCGGCGCCGGCGGCATCGCCACCACCACGGTGCACATCAGCGCCGTGAAGGCCGAGGCCGCAAAGCCCACCCACACCACGCGGCGGGCGCGGGCATAGCCATAGACTTCGGTGAGCACATCGCCCAGCACATAGCCCAGCGGGAAGAACAGGATGCCGGCGCCGAAGATGATCTGTTCACCCGCCACGCTGAGCGCCGCCTGCTTGCCGGCGCCGATCAGGTTTGAGCAGATGAGGATGATGGCGAAGGCCGCCATGCAGAAATCATAATAGCGCAACTGCCGGCCCGAAAGGCTGCCGGCGGCAACGGCGCGGATGCCGTCTCCCGGCGTGTCGGCAGCGCGCAGCAGGGCCTGGTCTTCGGGACTGGTCGTCATGCCGGCAGCATAATGGCTTTGCCGGCGAGGGAAAGGGCGGCATTTGGCGCAGGCATTTGTTCCGTTTTTGTTCTGAACATGCTATGCCATGGCCATGGCCGATTCGCTGCCCCTGCGCTGGCTCTATCTTGATCTCAACAGCTATTTCGCCAGCGTTGAGCAGCAGTTGAACCCGGCCCTGCGCGGGCGCCCGGTGGTGGTGGCGCCGGTGATGACCGACAGCACCAGCGCGATTGCGGCGAGCTATGAGGCCAAGGCCTTTGGCATCCGCACCGGCACGAAGATCTGGGAGGCGAAGGCCAAATGCCGCGATGTGGTGATCGTGCCGGGGCGCCACGATGAATATGTGAAGTTTCACCACCGCATCATCGCCGAGGTGGAACGCCATGTGCCGGTGACGATGGTCTGCTCCATCGACGAGGTGGCCTGCCGGTTGATGGACAATGAGAACAGCCCCGACGCCGTGCGTTCCCTCGCCGCACGGATCAAGGCCGGGCTGGCCGCCAATGTGGGGCCGTGTCTCACGGCCTCCATTGGCGTTGCCGGCAACCGGCTGCTGGCCAAGATGGCGGCCGACATGATGAAGCCCGACGGGCTGACCATCCTGACCGAGGATGTGCGCGCCGCCCGGCTGGAACAGTTGCGGCTGGCCGATATTCCCGGCGTGGGCCGGGCGATGGAGCGGCGGCTGGCCGCCCAGGGGCTGGTGACGATGGCGCAATTGCTGGCGATGCCGGCGGCCGAAGCGCGGCGCGCCTGGGGCAATGTGTGGGGCGAACGGCTGCACTGGCTGCTGCGTGGGCACGAGGTGGCCGAAGTGCCCACCGCCCGGCGATCGATCGGGCACAGCCATGTGCTGGGGCCCGAAAAGCGCGGCCAGGAACCGGCCCGGCTGGTGGCGCGGCGGCTGGCGATGAAGGCCGGCACGCGGCTGCGGCGGGCGAATTTGCGCGCCGGCTGGCTGGGGCTGCACGTGAAGGGCGAGGTGCGCGGCACGAAATGGCAGGCCGGGGTGAAGCTGCCGCGCATCACCGACAGCATCAGCCTGCTCGCCGCGCTGGATGGGCTGTGGGCGCGGATGGCGGCCGAAACCGGCCTGCGCCGGCTGTTGCAGGTGGGCGTGGTGCTGGCCGATCTGTCGGCGGCCGATGCCGCCCAGGCCGATCTGTTCGATGGCGATGCCCTGCTGTGCGCGACGACCGAGGCCCGGCGCCAGGCCCTGAGCGCGGCGATGGACAAGGTGAACAGCCGCTGGGGCCGCGATGCCGTCACGCTGGGCCATGATGCGCTGGGCGCCACCCGATCCCGCGGGCCGGCCATCGCCTTCACCCGCATCCCCGAACTGGCCGAATTCAGCGAATGATGGAGGCGGGCGCCGCCGCTGCCATTCCCCGGCGGTTGCGGCGCGGCCGGTTCGCCCCTAAACATGGCCAGTGGAATGAGGTGGGGGAGAGCGAAGATGCGGACATGGGTGCTGGCAACGGCGCTGCTGGTTGCGGCCGGTCAGGCTGATGCGGCGATTGTCTTTGACCAGACGGGCAATTTTTCCTTCGGCGGCTTGTCCCAGGATTATGAGCCGGTGCTTGATGCCTTCGACCTCTTCCTGATCGACGATTTCACCCTGGCCGCCACCACCCGGCTGACAACCGCCATCGCAGGCGGAATCGGTGTGAGCGGCCTGACAAACCTGGCCCCGGTGCAGAGCTGGCAAGTGGCCTTTTTCACCTCAACCGCGGCGGCCGGCCTGAGCGAAACCGGTGATGCCGGCAATGCCGTGATTGCCGCCACCGATGCGCTGATCGGCCCGGGCGTCCCCGGCTACAGCCCGTCGTGGACCATCACCCTGCCAATCGACGTGACGCTGGGCCCCGGCACCTATTGGATGGGTGTGCGCCCACGGCTGGATGCCCTCAGCCATGGTGAATTTGCCATCGGCACCATCCCCGGCGGCAACGCGTTGCAGGTCAACCCCCGGGACGGTTTTGGCCGGGGCCCCGTGGGCGGCTCCACCGGCAATGCGGCGGCATATCGCCTGGATGGCGTGGTGGTAACAGCCGCCGTGCCGGAACCGGCCGGCTGGGCGATGCTGATTGCCGGCTTTGGCCTGATCGGCGCCGCCATGCGCCGCCGCCGCGCCGTGCCAGCCTGATCACACCGCCGCGCTGTGGCGCTGCGGCGCCTGCAAATGAGCATCAAAGGCCGAGGCGATCAGCCTTGCATAGGGCCAGCCATCGGCGGTGAGCGCCACGTGGCGGCCGTGCACATTCACCAGCCCGCGCGCGGCGTGGGGGGCAAGGCGGGCGAGCGCGCCGGCAAGATGATCGGGCACATCGGCGGCGCCATCGCACAACAGCCGCTCGATCACGGCGGCGCGGGCGGTGTCATCGGCATTCACCGCCACGCCGCGGCAGCCGGCCAGCCCGCCGGCGTTCACCCGCGCCTCCCAGCCGGCCAGATGCTTGTCATTCTGCACGATCAGGCCGGGGAACTGGCTTATCGCGGTGGCGCCCAGCCCGATCAGCGCCGTTCCCCCTTGCGTGGCATAGCCCTGGAAATTGCGGACCAGGGTGCCAGCCGCCGCCGCCATGGCCAGACTGTCATCAGGCAAGGCGAAATGATCAAAACCGATCACGCTGTATCCGGCTGCACGGAACAATCGGTTGGCCAGCGTGCTCATGGCAAAGCGCGCCGCCGGGCCGGGCAGATCAAGATCGGTGATCATGCGCTGCCGGGCAATCGCGGCGGGCATATGGGCATAGCCAAACACCGCCACCCGCGATGGCTGCAGGGCGATGGCCTGATCGATCGTCTCGGTCAGATCAACCACGCTCTGGCCGGGCAGGCCATACATCAGATCGAAATTGATCGCATCGATGCCGGCGGCGCGAAACTGGCCAACGGCTTCGGCAATCATCTCGAACGGCTGGATGCGGTTGATCAGCCTTTGCACGTGCGGCGCGAACGTCTGCACGCCCAGGCTGATGCGGTTCACGCCGGCGGCGGCCAGCACCTCGGCATCGCCCGGCGCAATGGCGCGCGGATCAAGCTCCATGGCGATTTCGCAATCATCGGCCACGGCAAACTGGCGGCGCAGCTCGGCAATGATGCGGGCCAGCACTGATGCTGCCAGCGCATTGGGGCTGCCGCCGCCAAAATTGATCGCCGTCACCCGGCCCTGGGCCAGGCTGGCCACCGTGGCAATCTCGATCAACAACGCCTTTTCATAGCGCCGCAACCGATCCGCCGCCGCCACCCCGGTGTTGCACCCGCAATACCAGCAGATCTGCCGGCAAAACGGGAGGTGGAGATACAGCGCAATGGGCGCATCCACCGGAATCGCCGCCAGCGCGCCGGCCTGATCAGCGACGCCCACGCCCTCATGAAACTGCGCCGCCGTGGGATAGCTGGTATAACGCGGCACCGGCAACGCGGCGAGATCAGGAT
>JAIXUQ010000093.1 GCA_027483465.1 Sphingomonadales bacterium | reverse complement strand
CTGCCCAACATGGTGGTGATGGCCGCCAGCGACGAGGCCGAACTGGCCGACATGGTGCACACCGCCGCCCTGCACGATGATGGCCCGATCGCCCTGCGCTATCCGCGCGGCGAAGGCACTGGCGTCGCCATCCCGGCCACCCGCACCCGGCTGGAAATCGGCAAGGGCCGCATCGTGCGGCAGGGCAGCAAGGTTGCCATTTTGTCGCTTGGCACCCGCCTCGCCGAGGCGCTGTCCGCCGCCGATACGCTGGATGCGAAGGGCCTGTCCACGACCGTGGCCGACATGCGCTTTGCCAAGCCGCTGGACATGGCGCTGATCCGCAAGCTGGCCGCCACCCACGAGGTGCTGGTTACGATCGAGGAGGGCGCCATCGGCGGCTTTGGCGGCCATGTCCTTACCCTGGCCAGCGACGAGGGCCTGCTCGATGCCGGCCTCAAGCTGCGCACCCTGCGCCTGCCCGATCTCTACCAGGATCATGATGCACCGGCCAAGCAATATGCCGAAGCCGGACTGGACGCCGCCGGCATCGTGCGCTGCGTGCTGGATGCCTTGCGCCACAACAGCGTGAACGCGGTTGACGAGGGCGCCGCGCGGGCCTGACGCCGGTTGATGGATATCAGGCGGGCCGTGCACAAGCCGTTCGCCTGAACCGCCTGCGCCAAACGCGCGCTTCCCTTCCGGCGGTGGCCGGCCTACAGCCCCGGCCGTGTCCTCTGTTGCCGCCTCCCGCGCTCCGTCCCTTGGCGAGATCCTGCTGCTCGGCAGCCTGACGGCCTTTGGCGCCGTCACCATCGATCTTTATCTGCCCACACTGCCGGCGATCGCGCGCGATTATGGCGTGTCCGATGCTGCGGTGCAGCTCACCATGTCCACTTTCCTGGTTGGCATGGCGGTCGGCCAGCTGTTTTTCGGCCCGCTGTCTGACCGGATCGGGCGGCGCCCGGCGATCCTGCTCGGCTGCGGCGTCTATGTGCTGGCCAGCATCGGCTGCGCCCTGGCCCCCACCATCGAGGCGCTGGTGGCCGGCCGCTTCTTCCAGGCGCTGGGCTGTTGTGCTGCCATGGTCACCTGCCGCGCCATCGTGCGTGACCGTTATGACCACAGCGAATCGGCCCGCATTTTCAGCCTGTTGATGCTGGTGCTGGCAATTGCGCCGCTGCTGGCCCCCACGTTGGGCGGCTGGATCGCGGCGGTGGCCGGCTGGCACGCGGTGTTTGCGGTGTTCATCATTGTTGGCCTGGCCATCGCGCTGGCGGTGGCCTTACGGCTGGAGGAAAGCCGCTCTGACGCCACCGCGCGGGCCGCCGCGGATGGTTCGGTGCTGACAGCCTATGCCCTGCTGCTGCGGCAGCGGCGGCTGATCGGCTATCTGCTGGTCGGGGCGGCCAATGGCGCCACGCTGTTTTCCTATATCGCCGGCTCGCCCGATCTCGTCATCAACATCTGGGGCTTCAGCGCCAGCGAATTCGGGCTGATCTTTGCCGTGATCGCGGTGGGCGTCGTTGGCTCCAGCCAGATCAACCGCGCGCTGCTGCGCCGCTTCACCCCCGATCAGGTGCTGGGCGCCGCCAGCATCGGCGCGGCGCTGGCCGGGCTGGTGCTGCTGGCCTCAGCGCTGCTTGATGCGCCGCTGGCGCTGTTGTTCCCGGCGCTGTTCGTGGCGCTGTCGTCCAACGGGCTGATCGCCGCCAATGCCTCGGCCGGGGCGCTCAATGTCGATCCGCTGCGCGCCGGTGCCATTTCGGGCCTGATGGGCGGCATCAGCTTTGCCGTGGGCGCGCTGGCGTCGGCAGCGGCGGCGGCGGTGCATGATGGCACGGCGCGGCCGATGGCGGCCAATATCTGCATCGCCCTGCTGATGGCGGCGGCGGCCTATCACGGCCTGGCCAAGCCGCGATGAACGCGGCGGCGCTTTCCCCGCGCGCCCTCCTGCTGGCGCTGGCGGTGGTGGCGGTGTGGGGCACCAATTTCGCCGTGATCGGCGCCACGCTGCACAGCCTGCCGCCGCTGCTGTTCGCCACCCTGCGCTTTGCCGCCGTGGTGTTCCCGCTGATCCTGTTCGTGCGCCGGCCGCAGGTGTCATGGCGCATCCTGGCGCTTTATGGCCTGGCCATCGGGGTGGGCCAGTTTGGCCTGTTGTTCATCGCCATCAGCGGCCATATCGCGGCCGGCATCGCCAGCCTCTTGGTGCAATCGCAGGTGGTGTTCACCATCGCCATGGCGATGGTCACCAGCGGCGAACGGCTGAGGCCGCTGCAATATGGCGCGCTGGCGCTGGCGCTGGGCGGCGTCGCGGTGATTGCCGGCCACACCGGCGGAGAAGTGAGCCTGCCCGGCATCGCGCTGGTGCTGGGCGCCGCCTTTGGCTGGGCACTGGGCAACATGGCCCAGCGCGCTGCCGGCCGGGTGGAGATGCTGGGCTTCATCACCTGGTCGTCGCTGTTTGCAGTGCCGCCGCTGGCGCTGATGACATTGTGGTTCGAAGGCTGGCCGGCGATTGCCACGGCGCTGGCCGCCACCACCCCGGCGGTCTGGGCGGCGGTGGCCTGGCAGGCGGTGGGCAATTCGCTGTTCGGCTATGGCGCCTGGGGCTGGCTGCTCGCCCGCTATCCCGCCACCAGCGTCGCGCCCACCTCATTGCTGGTGCCGGTGTTCGGCATGGCCTCCACCGCGATCTGGCTGGGCGAGGCGCTGCCGCCGTGGAAGCTGCTGGCCGCCGCGCTGATCATCGGCGGCCTCGCGCTCAACCTGCTGGCCACCCGTCAGGCCGGCGGCAGCCGGAAACTGTAAGGCTCGGTCTTCTCCGCCGCGGCGATCCACGCCGGGCGGGCCTGGATGCGGCGGGCATAGGCCAGAACATTGGGGAAGTGCGCGCCCAGCCCCTGCACGGCGGCGATTTCGGCGATGAAGCTCATCATCACGTCGGCGCCTGAAAGTTCATTGTTCACCAGCCACTCCTGATCGCCCAGGCACTGGCTGAAATAGGCGACATGCGCGCCGATCTGTTCCTGGATGCGCGGGGCCAGCGGCGCGGCCGCCTCGCCCAGCCGGGCGGTGTAAAGCGCCAGCAAAAACGGCGTCATCGCCGAACCTTCGGCAAAATGCAGCCACATCAGATAGGCCTCGTGCGCGTCTGTGCCCGGCGCTGGCATGAAGCGGCCCTGCCCGTGGTGGCGGATGATCCAGTCGGTGATGGCGGCGCTTTCAAAGATGATCTTGCCGTCGGCTTCCAGCACCGGGGATTTGCCCAGCGGGTGGATGGCCTTCAGCTCCGGCGGCGCCAGGTTGGTGGTGGCATCGCGGCTGTAATGCCGGATCACATAGGGCGTGCCCAATTCCTCCAGCAGCCACAGGATGCGCTGTGAGCGGCTGTTGTTGAGATGATGCACGATCAGCATGGCCAGTTTCTCCCCGAATCGCTATTGGGCCGCATCATGGCGCTTTTCATCCCGGATGACGAACTGGAAGAAAGCTTCGTCCGCGCCAGCGGGCCGGGCGGCCAGAATGTCAACAAGGTCTCCTCGGCGGTGCAGTTGCGCTTTGATGCCGCCAATTCGCCCAGCCTGCCCGAAGATGTGCGCATGCGCCTGCTGAAACTGGCCGGCCGCAAGGCGACGTCGGATGGGGTGATCGTGATCACCGCCAACCGCTTCCGCGATCAGCCGCGCAACCGCGAGGATGCCCGCGCCCGGCTGGACGAGCTGCTGGCCAAGGCCGCCATCCGCCCGGTGACGCGCCGCGCCACCCGGCCCACGCTGGGATCGAAGCAGCGCCGGCTGGCCGGCAAGGCAGTGCGCGCCACCGTCAAGGCCAGCCGTGGCAAGGTTTCGACCGACGATTGAGCCGGGCCGGCCGACGGCCCTTCAAATTGCCGCAATGCGCCATTAGCTTGGGGATGTTGAACATCTGCCAAGAGGATGCGCCATGTCTGACGAAACCGCCATCACCCCCACCGAGATCACCACTGCCGAAGCCGACGCCGCCGGCAAGCTGGACAAGCTGAAGGCCGATCTGAAGGACCAGGCCGACAAGGCGATCGGCAAGGCCAGGGATGCCGCCACCGCCGCCTATGACAAGGCCGCGGCCAAGGCCCGCGAACTGGCCGAAGCCGCCCCGGAAAAGGCCCGCGAAGTGAAGGAACGTGCCCAGAAAGTGGCCGAAGAGGGCACCGCCAAGGTGCGCACCACCGTGCAGGAACAGCCGCTGGCCGCGCTGGGCGCCGGCATCGCGCTGGGCTTCGTGGTCGGCTGGCTGATCGCTGGCCGCCGCAAGGACTGAGCGAGCGGGCGGGCCGTTAACCACGTTATCGGCCGACTTCGCGAGCGGCGGCCAGCGGGTGCGGGCGGCGGCATCAGCCGCCAACCGCAGCCCGTCTGACGTGACGCCAAAGCTTTGCTTTGGCGCCCGGGTTGCTCTCAATGATGCCCGTCGGGTTCCTGCATCAGCTCAATAAGCACCCCGCCGGTGTCACGCGGGTGGACGAAGATCACCGGCACGCCATGGGCGCCCATGCGCGGCTCGCCGGTGCCGAGCACGGTGGCACCGCGGGCGCGCATCGCATCGCGCGCCGCGATGATGTCCTTCACCTCGAAACAGACATGATGCTGCCCGCCGTTGGGATTTTTCTTCAGGAAACCATGGATGGGCGAATCCGCGCCCAGCGGCTCGATCAGTTCCAGCTGGCTGTTGGCGACATCGATGAAGGCCACGCGTACGCCCTGGGCCGGCAGATCAAAGGCCGGGGTGGAGAGGGTGGCGCCAAACAGCCGGCCATACATCGCCACCGCTTCATCGATCGACGGGCAGGCGATGCCGACATGGTTCAGGCGGCCCAGCAGCAGCGGGGGCAGTTCGCTCATGTGCGTCTCCTTCGAAAACTGCGGCAGGCCCTTGCACGCCGGGCAAAAGCCGGCAAGCTGGCAAGATGATCTACATCGTGCTCAACGCCGTGCCGATTGCGGTGGCAACCCTGATCGGGCTGTTGCTGGCCCAGTTCATCGATCGGCCGCGCGGGATTGCCGGCTGGCTGGTGGCGCTGGCCAGCGCCGCCTGGCTGGGCGCCATCCTGGCCGGCGCGCTGATCCTGGCGCCGCCCAAGGCGCCGATCTGGGTGATGACCGTGGGTTCGGCGGTGGTGATCTGGGCCGGCTTCGTGGTGCCGGCGCTGGCCACCTCGCTCAGCCTGGCCGGGCAGCGCTGGCCGCGCAT
>JAIXUQ010000018.1 GCA_027483465.1 Sphingomonadales bacterium | reverse complement strand
TCATCAAAGGCCATGCTGGCCTTCAGCGCGGCCATGGCATGGGCGCAGCGCGGCACATCGGCCTCGGCCGTCCAGATCGCCAGCCGCACGTGGCGGCCGTTCATGGTGACAAACTCATCCTCCAGCGCCGAAAGTTGGCCCGCCACCAGCGCGAACAAATAGGAAGGCTTGGGCCAGGGATCGGTCCAGTTGATCGCATGGCGGCCGCCGGGCAGATCCCGTGCGGCGCCGCGATCACCGTTGGAGAGCAGCACGGGATAGCGCGCCTTGTCCGCCTCCAGCCGCACGCTGTAGCGGGACAGGATGTCGGGCCGGTCGGGGAACCAGGTGATGGAGCGGAAGCCTTCCGCCTCACACTGGGTGACCAGCCGGCCTTCGCTGGCATAAAGCCCCATCAGCCGTGTGTTGCGATCGGGGTGGATCACCACCTCGGTCTCCAGCACCGCCTCGTCACCGCTGATCGGCACGGTCATCACATCGCCATTGGGGCGTATGGCGCAAGGCTGGCCGTTCAGCGCGATGTGCAGCGTATCCAGGCCATGGCCATCCAGCACAAGCGGGCGATCATGGCGGCCGTTGCGGCGCAGGGTGAGCCGCGCCTTGACGATGGTGCGCGCCGCATCCAGCCCGAAATCCAGGGCGATATCGGGCACCAGCCAATCAGGCGGGCGATAATCAGCCAGGCGCACGGCAGCCAGCTGCGGGTTTGATCGGGATTCGGCCATGCCTGATGGTGCGCCACCCGGCTGCGGAGGGAAAGTTAATTATGCCGGCCCGCCGGTCACCTCGCCAGTCACCCGCACCGGCGGCGGCAGGCCCAGCGCGGCATAGGCGGCTTCGGCCTCGGCGATCAGCAGCGGCAGCGCCCGCCGGTCTCCCGCGGCCAGCAGATGGCCCAGAGCGGCCATGCGATTGTCCCGCCCGGCGGCGGCATCGCCCAGCAGCGGACGCGCCGCTGCGGCCGCAGCCGCCTCCCGCGCCGGGCCGCCGGCTGCCTCGGCGGCGGCCAGCATCAGGATCATCGCAGCCGTGGCCGCCGTGCCGCCAGCATAATTGGCATCGGGCGCTTCGGGCTGGCCCAGCAGTTGCAGGGCGGGTGCCACCTCGTTGGCCAGCGCGGCGGCCACGGCATTGAGCAGGGCGGGCAACGGCAGGCTCATAGGGTGTCTAGCGTGCGGGCAAGGGTGAGCGTGTGAAAGCGATAGGGAATGGTGCCGGCAAACATCAGCACCGGATCATGGCTGCGCCCGTCGATGATCTCGCGCGCGGCGCTGATCCAGATCACCAGGCCCTGCACCTGCGCCAGCACCCGCCACCAGCGCCACGCCGCCGGATTGAGGGAGAGGCCCGAGGCCGCTTCCCACGCCGCGATGGCGGCATCCAGCGGCAGCATGCCGCCGGCCCGGCCGGAAGAATGCGACCACAGCGGATCGCAGGCCCAGGCCAGATCCTCGTGCGCGTCACCGGGATGCACCATTTCCCAATCCAGGATCGCCAGCAGCCGGCCGGCGCCATCATGCAGGAAATTGCCCGAGCGATAATCGCCGTGCACGATGCTGATCCGGGCCGGTGGCGGCGGCGGGTTGCCCACCAGCCAGGCGATGGCGGCATCCAGCACCGGTTCAGGCTGGAACCGGTCAGCCACCAGCGCCGCCTGCCAATGCGCCAGCCGTGCCAGGGCGGCATCGGCCGGTGCCATCGCGGGCAGGCCAGCAGCAGCCGGATCGGCGGCATGGATGAGGCCCAGGGCAGTGAAGAATTGCTGCCCGATGGCAGCGGCATGGGCGCCATAGGGATCAGGTTCCAGCAGGCCGCCGGCTTGCCCGCCGGCCACCTCGCGCATCAGGAACCCGGGGGAACCGAAAGCCTCAGGCCCGGTGTCGCAAAAGATCGGCTGCGGCACCGGCACCGCACTGCCGGCAAAACACTGGATGGCGCGATATTCGGCCAGCCGGTCGGTCTCGATCAGGCTGGAGGGCGGATCGCGGCGCAGCACCAGCGCCTCGCGCCGGCCCGAGGCGGCCACCGCATCGAAGCGATAGGTCTGCCGGGCCGAACCGCCGTGGAAGCGCTTGAGGCCATGGATGGCCACCGCCTCGCCCCACTGCGCCGAAAGCCAGCGCGCCAGATGCTCAGCCGGCAAGGTCGAACAACTCCCGGAAGCCAGACGGCGCGTGCGGGCCGATGGCCAGTTGTTCGAACAGACCGCGCCCCGCAACCGGGGGCGCGCCGGCGATGGAGAGGCTGGCGGTGCTGAGGCCCTGGACATGGGCATTCATCGGATTGGCCGGATCCACCGTGGCGAGATCAATCACCTCGTGCGCCAGCGCTTCGGCCCCCTGGAACATGCCGTGGCCGCGGCTGGGATGGCCATAGCCGATCCCGCGCATCATGAAATTTTCGCCGATCACGAAATCCACGCTCACCGGCCGGCCATCGGGCAGCCGCGCCTCCAGCCGGGCCGCGCCGGCGTGGCGGCTGCCGGGGCGGAAGGCCAGCGCCATGCGGGCATCATCCAGCGGAAATTCAGCGCCATCCTTCACCCGCACCAGCACCCCTGCGCGGTTCCACGGCCGGCCATGCTCATCATCGTTGGAATGGAAAAACAGGTGCCAATCATCAAAGGCGGTGGGGGTCCACAGCCAGAAAAACTGCGGCGGGGTGGGCGGTTGCACCGCCTGCGGTTCGGGCGCGCCCACCGGCCGCACACCCCAGCTGCGATCGCGCGTGCCGCGCCAGCCGGCAAGATCATGCCCCTGCCCCGCCGCGCTGATGCGGCCGGCCCAGGTGCCGCCCTGGGTCATGCGGGTCACGTCCATCAGGGTGCGGGTGCCGTTGCGGCGGATGAAGCGCGGCTCCAGGATCGGCGCGGCGCGGCCGGTGAAGATCATCTCGCCGCTGATCCCGCTCTCGTTCGGCGCAATCGCCAGCCGCAGGCGGTGCAATGGTTCCAGCACCTCCAGTGCCACCGGGCCAACCACCAGATGCATCCGCTCACCACCCAGCACCCGGCTGGCAAATAGGCTGTGCTGCTGCCCGGCATGCAGCACCGAAACCGCGCAATCGATGATGTTGAGGTGGGGATAGACACCCAGCGCCACCCCCACCACCGCGCTGCCATCTTGTGCCTGCGCGCTGAAGAAATAGCGGTCGTAGAAATTGCGGTCGGTGCCCGAAACCGCGATCGGTTCCGGTGTCTGGTGGATGGGATAATCGTCGGCCCGGCTCAGCATGGCGGGATGATTGGCCACCCGCGCACCTGCGGCAAGCTGTCAATAGGCTGGGCACGGCACGGCGGCCGGCGTATGGCTGACGCATGCATCTGCTCATTCTTGGCCTTGGCTATTCGGCTGCCCGCATTGCCGATGCGGCGCGCGCTGCCGGTTTCACCATCACCGCCGTGCGTTCCCGCCCCGGCCCCGGCGTGCTCACACTGGACAGCCCCGAACTGCCCGGGGCCATTGCCGGCGCCAGCCATATCCTCTCCTCGGTGCCGCCGGCGGCCGATGGCCATGATCCGGTTCTGGTGCAGCATGGTGCCGCCATTGCCGCGGCCCCGGCGCGCTGGGTGGGCTATCTGTCCTCCACCGGCGTCTATGGCGACACCGGCGGCGCCTGGGTGGATGAAGGCGCCCCCCGCAATGGCCGCCGCGATGGCCGGCTGGCTGCCGATGCGGCATGGGCCGCGCTGCACCGGCAATCCCGCGTGTTCCGCCTGCCCGGCATCTATGGCCCTGGCCGGTCGGCCCTTGATCGGCTGCGCGCCGGGCCGGTGGC
>JAIXUQ010000032.1 GCA_027483465.1 Sphingomonadales bacterium | reverse complement strand
TGCCGTTGTAGAAGGAGAACTCCATGCCCGACTGGCCGTGGAACAGCGCAACCGTGCCGACCAGCCAATCACTGCTGGAACTCGCCAGCGCCGGCGTGGCGGCATCCCGCACTTCCAGCCGGTATGGGCCGCCCACCGGCAGGGTGTCGCTGGTGCTCCAGGTGAGCGCGGTGGGCGTCGAGGCCGCCGCCCAGTCGAAACCGGGCACCACCGTGCCTGCGCTGGGGTGGCCGGTGTCATACACCCACCGCCGCTGCACGCTCTGGCCGGAGGTGCGCGATCCGCTCACCACCGTGGCGCGGCTGTTGTTGGCCCCAGCGGCGAGGCCGCCGCCGCCACCGATGAACTTGATCACCGGGTTGGTGATGCCCGGCGCGCCGCCATACCAGTGCGCCGGCGCCATGTCAGCCGCGTCGCCCAGGCCGCCGGTCAGGCTGTTGAAATCGGTTTGAACCAGGGTGGCCGTGCCGGCGGTGCCGCTGTTGGTCAGCCCGCTGGACAGGTCGCGGAGCGTCCAGTGATAGGCGATATCGCTGCGGCCCTGCTGGCAGTTTGCGTAAGGCAAGGTTCCCGCAGCTTGCGCGGCGGCCAGATCGGCATAGGTGAGGAACGGATTGGCGCCGAAACCGGCCAGTGCCCGGATGGCGTCGTGGTGCGGGCGGCCAACGCCGGCCACGCCCGCGTCGTTGGCGGTGTCCCAAGGGAAATTGCCCTGGGCGAGGGCATAGTTTTCGAGCGCCGTGCCCACCAGCGTGCGACTGCCGCCGGTGCCGCGAGCGGCAAAAATTTGGTGGGCGAGGCCGGCGGTGGTGCTTTGCAGCCAGGTGGCATTGGTCTCCGTCGCCGCGACGTAACTGCTCACCGCCCCGGTATCGAGGCGCACGAACGCCACCCAGTTCCGCCACTGGGCGGGGGAGAGGTGGGCCAGATAGGTGACGCCCCACAGCATCAGTGTCGGCTGATTATGCGGCACCTGATCCAGCACGATGCCGGCCAGGCCCTCGGCGCCGCCGGTGCCGCCATAAAGATCAACCGTGCCATTGGCGCGGCCTCGAACCTGTGGGCGCTGTTGCCGGGTGCCCAGGCTGGGATTGCCGCCGCCGACAGCCATGTAGGCGTCGTTGCCCGCCGTGAAGTTGCCGCTGGCTCCGGCGTCAACGCCGGACAGGAAATAGGCCAGGCCCACCGTGTTGACCGGCGTGCGAAGGAATGCCCCCTGCCAATAGCCGGCGATCAACCCGGCCAGCGGGCCGCTGGCGCGGGCGTTGAGCCAATTGGCGCCCTTGGTGACGATGCTGCCCAGTTGCAAGTGGGTCGCACCCACCGTGTTGACCTGAATAGCCATCAGCCGTTCACCACTGCCAAGCCGGCGGGCTCACCCACCAGCACGAAATATGCGCCCGCGGGCGCATCAACCGGGGTCAGATCGCCGACGGCCACGGTGGCCCAGGCGGTCGTTACGCTGGTGCCGGAAAGGGTAAAATCCGCTCCACCCGGCGGCGTCCCAGGCTGCGCGCTGGCGGTTGCCCAGCCCCGCGCGATGCCGAATGCCTTGGCGAACCGGCCCAGCATCACGCCACCCTCGCGTGCAGGCCGGTGATCGCCGCACCTGAATTGTTGCGCAGCCGCAGCGTGTCGTTGGCGGCCAGCACCACGCCCGCGCTGCCGCTGCTGGCCAGCGTTCCAGCGTTGATCCAGGTCGCGCCATCCGGCCCCAGCCGCTGCAACTGCAAATCAGCCCCGGTGAAAATCGCCTCGAAGATATAGCTGCCGGCCGCTACCGCCGTGATCGCCGTGCTGGTGGCCCCGGCGGCCAGGCTGATATTGCTGGCCAGCACGCGGGCCGGCGGCTCGTTGACGCTGATCGATTCCAGCGCCGCCAGCGTGGAGGCGCCCAGTTCCACCGCCGGCGGACTGGCAAAGCCGGGCAGCGTGCCGCCGATGGTGACGGCCGGCGGGCTGGCGAAGGCCGGCAGGGTGCCGCCGATGGTGACAGCCGGCGGGCTGGCAAAAGCCGGCAGGGTGCCGCCAATCGTCACCGGCAGGCGGGCCCCGGCGGCATCGGCCACCAGCGTCACCGTGCCATCCGCGCCAAAGGCCAGCTTGGTGATCGGATAATGCACGCCGGGCGTGCCGATT
This sequence comes from Sphingomonadales bacterium, assembly GCA_027483465.1. Lineage (GTDB taxonomy): Bacteria > Pseudomonadota > Alphaproteobacteria > Sphingomonadales > Sphingomonadaceae > Sandarakinorhabdus. The sequence goes on along the minus strand of JAIXUQ010000032.1, from coordinate 10,541 downwards.
TCATCGGTGGCAAACACCACCCCGGCGGCCGGCGCCGTCACATTGTCAGCCATCGCAGCCCCTCAATCTCTCGAAAAACAAAAGGGGGCCAGCGCGGTCGCCAGCCCCCCGATTGTCACCCGGTCCCGGCCCGCCCTCAGGCGGGCAGGCTCTTGGCAAAGGCCACCGCGTCCGGATGCGTGTCCAGCCAGCCGGCCTTTTCGGCCGCCTCGGCCTCGGCCGCCGGCAGTTCGATCACCGCATCCACCGCGTGGCCGGCGGTGGCCGACAGCACCCGGCCCTCCACCAATGCCACATTTTCGGGTTCGGTCGGCGGCAGTTCGGCCGTTTCGGGTTCGGTCGGCGGCAGTTCGGCCGTTTCGGGTTCGGTCGGCGGCATTTTGCCGGGCGCGGCGTTCTTGTTCGCAGCCATGTTGGCTTTCCCTTCTTGCCTGAAAAGCGATGGCCGGGCGGACAGGCAGCCCGGCCATCACCTGCGTTGCGGATCAGCCGGGCTCAGCTGGCCGAGTTGCGGAACACCTTCACGGCCCCGCCGTTGTCGATCAGGTTGCCGCCCGACCGCATCCAGCCGTTGAAGCCGACCTGGCCCTTCTTGGCATAGGCGCTGTCGTCATAGCGCTGCAGCAGCACGTCGAGCACGTCGCGGATCGTGTATTCCGCGAGGGCGCCAAAGGCGATGCTGCGGGCGTTGGCGGCCATTTCCGGCGCGTGGTTGTTGATCTCCACGCGATAGCCAAGGATGGTATTGGGCGCGCCAGTGGGCGCACCCGCGCCGCCCGGATCCCGGGCAAAGATCGGCAGGCCGGCCGTGTCCTTGATCTTGCGCACCTGGCGCATGGTCAGATCGTTCATCATCCACGCGGTGTCGGGCCGGCGGCGATATTCGATATCCACGCTGTGCTCCAGATCCACCAGATCGTCATAGGTGACGCTGGTGGCGGTGCCGGTGGCGCCGGTGCGGCCGATGGCGGCAGCGGTGAACAGGCCGGTGGGCTGCCCGGTGCCGGTGCCCACGGTGAAGTGGCGGTTCTGGATGCGGCCCAGGCGGGTGACGAGCCGGCGGGTCACAAAGCCTTCCACATCGATCTGGCTGTCCATCAGCAGCTCGATGCTGATCGGCACCACCAGCGAGCTGTATTTGAACACCGGCAGCGGAATCTGCGTGAAGGTCGGGTCCAGATCGCCGGCGGTGGCATTTTCGGCCACAATGGCGCCTTCCTCGGCGGTGCCATCGCTGGCCGGCATCAGCAGCGGGTTGCTGCCGGTAGTGCGCAGCGGCGTCGCCACCCGGCGCATGCCGCCGAAATCCTTCAGCGCATCGATGATGAAGCTGGCCACATCCGTCTGCACGGTGAAGCCGCCGGCGCTGTTGGTGCCCACGCTCAGATCGTTGCGGATCAGCGCGCGCTCCTCGGCCGTCAGCCCGGCTTCGCCCACGCGGCACCACTTGGTGAAGGCCTCGATCGCGGCGTTGCGGCTGTTGTCGCCAATGCCGCGCGTGTTGCGCAGCTGCCGGCGCAGCTTCTCGGCCGCGTCATCGATGTCGTTGTTTTCGAACGACAGCGCGTTGGCCTGTTCGATCCGCTTGATGCGGTCTTCGAGGGCGCTGATTTCATCGGCCAGCGCATCGAACACCGGGTTGTCGGTGGCGGGGTTGTAATCGGCCTTGTTGGCCAGGGTGCTCAGTTCCTTCGCCTTGGCGTCGCGCTGCTGGCGGAGCATCTGGATGCTCATATCTCGTCCTTTCATGAAAAAGCCCAGCCGGCTGGCTGGGCGTGGTCTGCGGGCGCAGCGCGCCGTGGCAGCAGGGAAGCGCGGGGCAGCCCGCGCACGTTCGGATCAGAGCCGGGAACGGGCCAGCGCGGCGGCCACCCGCCGGCGCCGGGCCAGATCAGCCGCATCTGCGTCCGCGTTGTCGTTGGCCGGCGGCGTGGCCTCAGGCTCGGCCACTGGCTGGGGCGGGCGGGTGTAGGCGGAAAGGTCAAACTGCGCCTTGGCCGTGGCCGCGCCGCCATCAGCCACGCGATCCACCAGGCCGGCCGCCACGGCTTCCGCGCCGGTGTACCAGGTTTCCGCGCGCATCGCGGCGGCCCAGTCGTCCGCCTCGCCGCCGGCCTTGGCCTGATAGGTGGCGGCCAGCTCGCCATCGATCTTTTCCAGCAGGGCGGCGGCAGCCATGAAATCCTCGCTGTTGCCGATGCCGATGGTCCATGCCTTGTGGATCATCACCATGCCGGCCGGCGCGATCACGCTTTCCGGCGCGGCGGCCACCAGCAGCGATGCGGCCGAGGCGGCATAGCCATCGACATGCACCACCACATGCGCCTTGCACTCGCGGATGGCCTGGGCCATCGCCACCCCGCCAAACACGTCGCCGCCGGGGCTGTTCACCCGGATGTGCACGGTCTCCCCGGCCTTGGCGCCGCGCAGATCCCGCGCAAACTGCTGGGCAGATGCGCCGCCCCACCAATAGGCCTCGTCGTCGGTGGAGGAGATGGTGCCGATCACCTCGATGGTGATTTCATCGCCGTTGCGCTCCAGCGCCAGCGGCCGGCTGGCAGCCTTGTTGGCGGTCAACAGGTTAAGCAGTGGGCGCATCGGCGGCGGCTCCGTTCTGGCCGGGGTTCAGCGTGTCGCCGCCCGGCATGCGTTTCAGATTGAGGCGCGTGCGCACCTCGTCGGGGGTCATGAAGCCGGGCTCGCCGGCGCGGCCGATGGCGGTGCGGAAGGCTTCGATCATGCTCTTGAAATCGGCCCGCTCCAGCTCGCTGGTGTCGAATTCCAGGAACCTGCGCGATCGCGGCAGCAGCTTGCGGTTGATCTCGGCCGTGATGCCATTCAGGTAATTGCGCAGGGTGTAGCGCACAAAGGCCACCCCCATCGCCTCCACCCCGCTGCCCCAGCTGGTGGTCTTCTCGTTGTGGCCGATCAGGAACGGCGGCACCAGATAGGCCCGCGCGATCTCCTCCACCTGAAACTGCCGCAGGCTCAGCAGCTGCACATCTTCCAGCGGCAGGCTGATGGTCTTCACCGAAAGCCCGCCGGTCAGCAGCATCGGCCGCCGCGCGCCGTTGAGCCCGCCGTGATAGCGATCGATTTCCCCGCGCAGCGCGTCCAGCTGCTCCAGGCTCAAATCCTCGCCTTCCAGCACATAATCCGGGCGCGCGCCCTGCGTGAAGAATCGCCCGGTGTAATCCTGCAGGGCATGCGCCACCCCGGCCGACATGCGCAGGAAGGTTGACAGCGGCGACATGGCGCGCAGCCCGTCAAAGCCAAAGCCCGGAAAATGCAGGATATCATCCTGATCATAAATCCGGGAGCCGACCATATCGATCCCGTCATCCATCCCGTAGGTGACGCGATAGAGCAGGCGGCGGCCATCGTTGCTGGGCCGCACCTCCACATAGGATGGATGCACCGGGCGCAGGCCGATGGCACGGCTGCCGCGCCGCTCGATCACCGCAAAGCCGTCGCCGCGCAGCAGCAGCGCCAGCACCAGATATTCCCAGCCCTTGGCGGCCGACCAGCGCGGGTTGAATTCCTCGTTCAGCAGCCACCACAGATCATCATCGGGCAGCTCGTCACGCTCGCCATTGTCCAGCCGCTGATAGGTGCGGATCGGCAGCGCCGAGATGGCGCCGGAAATCAGCGCGGTGCAGGCATGCACGGCCGTCACCGATGGCGCCGTGACCGGGCTCAGCGGCGGCACGCCCTGCCCGTCCTGGCCGGTGAACATTTCCCAGAAACTGCCCGACCGGCTGGTGATGCCGGCCAGCGGCGCGCTGTTTTCGATCACCCGGGGGCGGGTTTCAGGCGCCCCGGACAGATTGGTGCCCACCACCCAATCCGCCAGCCGATGCCACACCGGCACCCGCGCCGGGCCCTCTGCCTCGCTCATAGCAGAATCACTCCCGGCTTGCTCTTGCGCGCCACCTGGAACCCGGCGGCGCCGGCGCCCATGGTCATGGTGATCATGCCGTCGATACGGCCGCGCTGATCCGTTGCCTTCTTGGCCCAGGCGCGGTTGCCCACCGCGTCGCTGATCTGCTTGGCGTTGGCGCTGCAGGCGGTGTTCATCGGGTTGTCGTCAATCGTGATCGTGCCAGCGCGGATATGATCCTCGAAGGCCACCACGCTCGTGGGCATGCTCATCTGCTTGTCGGTGAACCGCACCTGCAAGCCTTGCGCGTGCTTCACCAGCATCAGGCCTTTGCCCTGCGGCTTGTCAGCGCCTTCATAAAACCAGCAGTCCAGCCCGATTTCCTTGGCCGCTTCCTGAAACTCGGCCATCTTGGCCATGTCCACCGCCATGAACTGCACATCATGCCGGCTGCACAGATCCTGCACCTGTACCGCCGGAAAATCCTTTGAGATGCGCGGGCCCGGCACCACGTTCAGAAACCCGGCCGCCGCCCACTGTTCATAGGCCGCACCATCCAGCCGCGCCCGCTCGGCCAGCCCGTCGCCGCGCGTCCAGTACCAGGTCTTTTGAACCAGCCGCACCGCGTCCGGCTTTTCATCAGTGGGCGCCGGCACCTCCCATGTGATCGTCAGCGGCAACAGATCGTGGCGGTCGGCCAGATCGATGCTCAGCCAGGCGCGGCAGTTGACGAAATCGGCCTCGTTCACCGGGGCCAGCGCCCGGTTCCAAAGCTCGACATCATCCAGCCAGAAATCCGCACCGCCGCCAGGGATGCCGAAATAGAGCCGCTTCACGCTGGCCGCCAGCACCGGCGAGCTGCGCGCCTTGGTCACTTCGCGGCGCACATTGTCCACCGGAAAGGTGATGCCCAGCGAAGGCATCGCCTTGCCCCACGCCGGCTCGTTGTCAAAAACCGTCTTCTGATCGGCCACGTCCACCCGGGCGGTGAACACCAGCAGGCTGTCAATCTGCTCGTGGCCCAGCACCACGCGCCGGGCCCGCTCCGAAAACATCGATCCCACCGGCTGGTCGATGCCCGGCGTGTTGGTGGCCAGAAACAGAAACCCGCCCAGCGCGTTCTTGGCCAGCGCCTTCGCCCACATGTCGATCAACTTGGCGTCGATAACCTCGTGCACCTCGTCGATGAACACGGCGGTCGGCCGCGGCCCGCTCACCTGCGTGGCCTTGCCGCTCATCGTTTTGAACACGCTCTTGCTGCCGGGGTGCTCGATCTTGTGGGCGTTATCGCCCTCGCCCCGCACCACAAACTTGCCCTGGCTTTCCAGCGTCACATCCTCATCCTCCCCCGGAATAGGGGAGCGGACGAAGGCGGCCGCATCGGCCATGGTCACCATCGCCGTGTCGTCTTTCGGCCCGGTCACGATGGCCAGCGCCCGCCGCCGGCCCAGCCCGCCGATCACCAGCAGCGCGGTGGCCGCCATCAGCGGGCTCTTGCCGGCGCCCTTGCCGGTTTCGAGCCACACCTCGTCAAAGCGCCAGCGCTCCTCGCCTTCGGGCGTCACCCGCCACCAGCCGAACATGCTGCCGATCAGGAACTTCATCCAGCCCAGCAGCACGAACGGCTCGCCGGCCATCGGTCCATCGGTGATCTGGAAATAGGTGGGATAGGCGTTGATGATCTTCTGGGCTTCATCGGGCCGCCAGATCAGGCCGCGCTCGTGCCCGGTTTCCAGATCGGCCAGATGCCGCAGGCAGGCGGCGCGCACCAGCTCCCCGGCCACGATCTTGCCGTCCACCACGTCGCGCGCCCAGGCGGTCGCCTCGTCCAGATCGTCCACGCTCAAAACTCAATCGTTCCGCTGCCGGCGGGCTTGCTGGCGCGCTTGGCCTTTTTGCCGGCGGCCGGCGGTTGCAGCACCTTGTCCAGCTTCATCAGCGTGGCCTGGCACTTGGTGGCGATGGCCAGCCAGGGGTTGTGCATCGGCACGCCGGTGCGCGGGGCCTTCACCATCGGGCCATGTTCGGCCACGTGGCGTTCGGCCATCACCATCCGGGCATAGGTCAGGGCATAGGTTTCCAGCTGGGTTTCGTGGGCTTCCACGTCCATGCCGCGATCGGTCAGCAGCTCGATCAGCTCGTGCCACTTGCGGCTGGCGATGGCGGCGGCTTCCGCGCCATAGCCCTTGTCCGCCGTGGGCCATTCAGGTTCGGGAATCGGCAATGCCGGCACCTGCGCCATCCCCGCCTCCTTTCCTCACCACCAGCTTTGCGCCTCGCTCAGGCTGGCCGCCCACCCCGGCAGCGGCACCGTGCCGCCGGCCTTGGCCAGCAGATCGGCCGCCGCCTCGTGGGTGGCGCGGGCCACCGGCAGCGCCGGCGCCGCCTGCCACAGCGCGTCTTCCAGCCCGGCCACCAGATCCCAGGCGTCGGGCCCGTCCGTCACATCAAACTGCTCGAAGCGCGGGTTAAAATTCAGGTTCATCGATCCGCGCGCCACCAGCCGCCAGCCGCAATCGGTGGCGATGGTGAGGATCTTGGCGTGCGTTTTCGTCACCCGCAGGCAATCGGGCCCAAACCGCGCCTGCAGATCGGCCAGCAGCGGCATGTCCCGCCGCGCCGCGCTGTAATCCATCACCATGCGCAGGCCGGTCACCCGCTGATCGGCGATGAAGGCCGTCACCGCCGCCACCTCATAGGCCGCGATGCACCAGGTCCAGATGCTCAGCCGCGCCGGCCCCACCCGATCCAGCAGCGCGGCGGCCACATCGATCATGGAAAACTGGCCCTTGGTCAGGCCAAACACATGCCCGCCGCGTTCCAGCCCCGCCAGCGCCTCGGCCGCATGGCCCAGCGCCACCGCCGCCGCCCCTTCCCGCCGCGCCAGCACCCGCGCCGCCTGGCACCCGGGCAACATGGCAGCCGGCGGCCCCTTGCCGCCGCGGCTCATGGCCGGGCCTCGGGCTTGGGGAATGGCCGTTCTTTCAGCAGCGCCAGCCGCCGCCACCGGCCGCGCATGAAATAGAGGTAGCGATGCTGGCGGAACTTGTGCAGCACCGCCCGATCGATGCCAGCCTTCAGCCGCCGCCCCCGATCAGACGGGTGGGTGCGCAGCGTCGAAAGCAACATCGAATGAAAGGTTTCGCCGTCCAGCTCATAAAAGCTGGTCAGGTGGCTGCCATAATATCGAAAGCCGGCCGCCTGATACACCACGCCATTCAGCCCGCAGCGACTGTCCGCAAACGACTGGATGGCAACCACCTCGGGCCGCAACTTGGCGATCAGCCGCATGGCATAGGCCAGCGCCCGGCTTTCCGAATTGCGCGGCGCGGCATCGTCCAGCCACATCCGGTTCAACTCGATCAGCCGGCGATAATCAGTCACCCTGATGATCGACAGACTGCCCTTGGGGTTCATCGGCCAGCCGAACTGCAAAATGCCGACAAGGCCGCCGTCGATGAAAACGCCCAAATGCAGAAAGCTGTTCTGCACGATCCGCCGGCTGTAATGCCGGGTCTTGATGATTTCGGCGGCCAGCGCGCGCGGCACGATACAGATCTGAAATTCAGGCCGGCCAAAGCCGATCAGCGTGCGCGGCTGTCCATCCGTTTCGGCCCAAAGATAGCCAGGGCCGGCCGGTGCTTGTGATGACTCCATTGCCAGGTTGTGCCATTGCTGGCCCTGCCCGAGCTCGGGTGCGGGGCCGGAAGCCGCTTGCGCAGCGGCCAGGGGTGGGTGGCATCCCACGGTTCAAGGTGTTGACGCACCTTGGCCCCCCTTCGCGCAGAGGGGCTTTTCGGTTGGAGCGGGCACCGGGGATCGAACCCGGCTCGGCGGCTTGGAAGGCCACGTGTCACCATTGACCGCCCGCTGAAATCTGCTCTTGTGCTGGCCATGCCAGCCGCTTTGCCGCCCGCCATCATCTGCCAGGCCCCGCGCGCGGTGGATGGAGACACCATCCGCTGCGCGAATCTGGATCAGTCGGTGCGGCTCACCGGCATCGATGCGCCCGAACTGGCCGGCCACTGCCGGCGCGGCCGGCGCTGCACGCCCGGCGATGGCCCGGCCGCCAAGCGCGCCCTGGCCGGCCTGCTGCGGCTGGGCCCGGTGCGCGTGGCGCTCGGCCCGCGCGATCACTACGGCCGCCACCTCGGCACCGTGCTGGCCGGCGGCATCAATCTGAACTGCGAAATGATCCGGCGCGGCCACGCCGTGCGCCGCTACAGCCCGATCAGCTGCTGATCAGCGCCGATTCCACGGGTGGTTCGGGTCAAGCGGCCGGCCGTCGCCGCCGCTGCCCAGCGGGCTGGCGTCGCGGTCGGTGCGGGCGCCGTGGGCATTGTGGCACGTCTTGCACAACGCCTCATGGTTCGCCGGATCGCCGAACAGTTTGCCGTCAAAGCTGCCATCCGGCCGCCGGAATGGCTTGATGTGGTTCAGATCGGTGGCGGGCACCCGGCCGCGCCCCTCCGCCTCGCAACGCTGGCACCACGGCTGCCGCGCCAGCAGCTTGGTGCGCATCGTGCCGTGATTGGTGCCGTATCCCCGCGCACTGGCCGGTGGGCGGGCGCCCGGCGCTCTGCCCGTCAGGTGCCGCTCCCGCGTGTCGCGCACCGGCGGGATGCGCCAACCATCGGGATCGGCATAATCCTCATACCAGCTGTGCACAAAGCGCACGTTCAGCCCGGCCGCCACCGCCGCGGCCATCGCCGCCGGCTTGCCGGGGTCCACCAGATGCACGCGGGCATTGAGGTGGGTGGCCCACCAGTCCCGCTGCCACTGGCGCGGGCTCAGCGTGATCAGCCACACCTCCTCATCGGCCGGCGCCTTGGCCAGATCGGCCAGCCGCCGGTTGCGCTCCTCCAGAGCTGGCGCCGCCCAGGCGCCCGGCCGCCCCTGCGACAGCCGCTCGATGATTTCGTCCAGATCGATGATCGCTGCGCCCGGCCGGCAGTGGGTCTGGACAAACTGGCGCAGATGCGGCCCCGGCGGCCCGGCCACCGCGTGCACGGTGCAGGCCGGCATCGGCAGCCAGGTGGGATAGGCGGCGGCGCGGTTGGTGCTGGGCCCGTTCACAGATCAGGCCAATCGGCATGGCTGCCCAAGGCAGCATCACGCGCCACCTCGGCCGCAAAGCGCGCGGCCTCGGCATCGTCGCGGATCACCACCGGCTCGGGCGAATCGTCATTCGCCGGCGGCCGGCTGGCGCGCTCCAGGCGCTGCACATACGGCTCGCCATACAGCGCCACCAGCGTGGCGCGCAGGGTTTCAGGCTGCACCCTCGGCATGGGCACCTCCCGGTTAAAGTCCATCGGCCCTCAGCGCCGCCGCCAGCCGCCGCGCCGCCCGCACCGCCTCGTCGCGGCGCTGGTGCAGCGCGTGGGGGTCGCCGTGCATCAGGGCAATGCGGTTGATCAGCGTGGCCAGCGCCTCGGCCTGCTCGGCATAGCTGCGACGGCCGCGCTCCGGCATCGCCGCCTCCATCGCTGGAAAAGCAAAGCCCCGGCGGGCAGGCCGGGGCTGGCATGGCGGATTTCCACCACTTGCGGTTTCAGTAATCGAAATTCCGGAGCAAATCAAGCCCGGTCATCGGTGCAGCCGATTACAGCTTGTAGTGCCGCGCCAGCCGGCCCAGGCACAGCCGCACGGCCATCGCCCAGCGGTCGCGGTGAAACGCCTTCAATCGGTCCTGCTCAAGCGGCACGTCCTGATGGCCCTGGTCAAACAGGATCATCATGTCGAAACCCCAGCGCAGCGCCGGGTCCAGCTCGTTGCGGGCGGCGGTGTAGCGCCGGTCGGCATCGATCTGGCGCAGCGTCTGCGGCATCGGCGGCTGATACACGGCACCCTGCGCCCCGGCGGTGCGCAGCCCCAGCGTGCTGGCGCCGGTGGGCATCCATCCGGCCTGCTCATAATCGCCGCGATAGATTTCACCGGCGCGAAATTCCGTGTCGTCGATCAGCCCGCGATGCAGCCAGCGCTCCAGATTGCGGCCGGTCAGATTGCGGCGCAGCACGATCGGCGCGGCCTGGGCCGGATCCTTCACCTGCACCTGGCCAAATCGGTTGTGGCGCAGCTGCTCCGGCGTCGGCTCCACCCGGTCCACCGCCGCCACCCGCACCCGCGTCGCCTTGCCCATGCACCACCACCCCGCCAGCCGTTGCCCATTTACATCACGGTGCGGCATCGGCGCAACAGCGCCGTGGGTCCGAACTGGGTCCGCAATCGCCTCGACGTTCGCCCCCCGTTCCCACCATCCGCCTGCAGCATCGAAGGCGGCACCCAAGGAAGCCCCCATTTTCAGACGGGAGCCTTGAGCAATCGCACTGCTGAGGTCAGGGGTTCGATTCCCCTCTGCTCCACCAGTTTTCAGGCCCGCGCCGTGCGCGCCCCATACCAGGCAATCACTGCATAACAGGCCGCCGGCAGCATCAGCCCGGTGGCAATCGCGCCGCTGGCATCCACGATCAGGCCGGTGAGCAGCGGGATCACCGCGCCGCCGACGATGGCGACATTGATGATGCCCGAACCATCGGCCGAACGCGCGCCCAGCCCTTCGCAGGCCAGGCTGAAAATGGTGGGGAACATGATGGCGTTCATCAGCCCCACCGCCAGCAGGCTGTATCCGGCCAGCGCGCCGCTGCTCTGGGTGGACAGGATC
>JAIXUQ010000009.1 GCA_027483465.1 Sphingomonadales bacterium | reverse complement strand
TGGCCACCCGCCACGGCAAGGAACGCGCGCTCGCCCCCCCGCTGGCCCGCCGCATCGGCCTCATCGTCCAAACCGCCGCCATCGATACCGATCAGTTCGGCACCTTCACCGGCACCATCGCGCGCACCGGCACCCCGCGCGAAGCCGCCCTGGCCAAGGCCCGCGCCGGCATGGCCGCCGCCGGCCTGCCGCTGGGCCTGGCCAGCGAAGGCAGCTTCGGCCCGCACCCCTGGCTGCCCTTCGGCGCCGGCGGCGTTGAAACCCTCGCTTTCATCGATGCCCCGCGCGGCCTCAGCCTCAGCCTCTCCGCCCTCTCCCGCCGCACCAATTTCGCCCACCATATCATCACCGAACGCGAAGACCTCGCCCCCTTCCTCACCCGCATCGGCTTCCCCGCCCACGCCCTCACCATCCGCAGCCCGGACGGCAAAGTGCTGGCCAGCGGCGTGCAAAGCATGGCCGCCCTTGCCCCGCTCGCCCATCCCGGCAACCGCCTCGAAACCGACATGCGCGCCCACATGAACCCCACGAGGCTGGCCGCCATCCGGGCGCTGGCCGGCCGCCTCGCCGCCCGCCTCGCCACCCTCTGCCCCGCCTGCCACAGCCCCGGCTTCGGCGAAGTCGACGTTGTCCGCGGCCTGCCCTGCGCCACCTGCAACCACCCCACCCAGGCGGTGCGCACCATCATCCACGGCTGCACCGTCTGCGGCCACCAACACCACCACCCCCGCTCCGACGGCGCCACCACCGCCAACCCGGCCACCTGCGACTGGTGCAACCCGTGAGGGGCCGGCCCGGCCCCGCCTGACAGCGCCACCGGCTCTTGCATCCGGCCACACAGCGCCCTATCCCTCCCGGCATGACCGGCATCCGCCACGCCCTGCTGCGCGTGCTGCCCATCATGCTGCTGAGTGTGATGGCCAGTGCGATGGCCCCGCGCGGCTATATGCCCAGTATGGGCGCCGACGGCTTCCGAATGATATTGTGTGCCGGCGTCGTCGATGCCGCCGCGCAGGCCGCGGTCGCGGATGATCCCGGCGCCGCCGCCTTGCTCGCGGCGCTGGGCCAGGCGCAGGACCAGCACGGCAGTGACGGCAGCGATGCACCCACCGCCTGCCCCTTTGCCGGCGCCGCCATCGCCGATCTGCCGAGCCTGACATTCGTTTCGGCCCCGCTTGCTGCCGTGCAGCCGGTGCTGTTCACGGCGCCCGGCCGGATCATTCGCGCCCGCCATCACGCCGCCACCCCGCCGGCAACCGGCCCGCCGATCCTGATCTGAACAACTGCACCTGCCCGGCAGCCTGATCGCTGCCGTGGCCTCTGTCTTGCTCCGTTTTCAGGATCATTCTGCATGTCTGTCACCACCGTTCGCGCTGCCGTGCTCGCCACGGCCGCCCTTGCCCTGTCTCCCGCCGCCGCCCAGGAGGCCGCCCAAAACGCCCCCACGCCCGCCTGGCGCACGCCCGAAATCGTCGTCACCGCCCAGCGCCCCGGCTATGCCAGCGCCACCACCACCGCCCTGCGCAGCGATGTGCCGCTGATCGAGGTGCCGCAATCGGTGCAGGTGCTGAGCGAAACCCTGATCCGTGAACAGGATTTGCGCACGCTGGCCGATGCCCTGCGCAATGTTTCGGGCACGGTGCCGGCCCAGCCCGGCGAGGCGGTGCTGGTCAATCCCGTGGTGCGCGGTTTCGGCGCCGATATCTTCATCGATGGCCTGCCGGCCTATGGCGCCACCGCTGTCATCGATCCGGCAAGCCTGGTCGCTTACAGCCGGATCGAGGTGGCCAAGGGCCCCACCGCCACCCTGTTCGGCGGCGGGCTGGGCGCGCCGGTGGGCGGCATCATCAACCTGGTGAGCAAGACGCCGACCGACAGCGCCAGCTATCGCGCCCAACTGCGCGGCGGCAGTTTCGACACGATCAGCGGCAATGTTGACATCAACCAGCCGATTGCCGGCATCGGCGGCCTGCGCATCACCGCCGAGGTGCAGGACGAAGCCAGCTGGATCGCCGCCGTCAACGCCAACCGCATCGCCATCAACCCCAGCCTGCGGCTTGATCTGGGCGAAGCCACCAGCATCACCCTGATCGGCAGTTACAGCCTGGTGCGGCAACTGGAATATGCCGGCCTGCCGCTGGCGGTGATCGACAATCCGGCGGTGAACCGCCGCCAGTTCGTCGGCGCCCCGGTGAACCAGCCGCGCACCCGCATCCGCAACACGGTGGGCACCGCCAGCCTCGATCACCGATTCTCCGATGCACTGTCGGCCAATATCCGCCTGCGCCAGTTCGACAGCCGCTTTGACGAATTCGGCAGCACGCCGTTTGGCGGCTTCTTCCCGCCCACTGGCACCCAATATCCGATCATCACCGCCGTGCTGCCCACCGATGTTTCGGAAACCACCGTCGATGCCAGCCTGACGGCGAAGCTGGCGACCGGCCCGGTTGACCATGTGCTGGTGGCCGGCGTGCAGTATGACCATACGCGCTATGATGCCGGCATCGGCTTCAACTTCGTGCCGGTGGGCGTGCAGGATCTGGCCAGCAGCGCCCAGCCGCCGCTGAATTTTGGCGCGGTGCCGGCGCTCGGGCCCCGCCGCCAGACCGATCGCTATCGCACCAGCGCCGCCTTTGTGCAGGATCAGGCCAATATCGGCCCGGTGACCCTGCTCGCCTCGCTGCGCTACACCGAATTTGCCTATCAGGAACGCGCCGGCGGCACGGTGGACCGCACGTACCGCAAGGTGAACCCGCGGCTGGGCGCCACGCTGAAGCTGGCCGACGGGGTGGCGCTGTTTGGCGGCTGGGCCACCGGCTTTCGCGGCACCACCAATTTCTTCGGCTTGCAGTCCCCGGTGCCCGAAACCTCGCGCAGTTTCGAAGCCGGCATGAAGTTCGATGCCAAGGCCATCGGCCTGTCGGGCAGCATTGCCGCCTATGATCTCAAACGCCGCAACGTGCCCACCGCCGATCCGAACAACCCGTTCCTGCAAATCCAGACCGGCGAACAACTGGCACAGGGCATCGAGGCCGATCTGATCTGGGAGCCGACGCCGGCCTGGTCGGTGATTGCCAATTACGGCTTCACCGACGCGCGGGTGACGCAGGACAGCAACTTCACCGCCGGTGCGCGGCTGGCCCGTGCGCCGCGCCATGCCGGGCGGCTGGCCGTGCGCTATCGGGTCACGGAGGGCAGCCTGAAGGGCTTTGGCGTGGGCGCCGGGATCAGCGCCGCCTCCTCGGCACCCGCCGCGCTGGGCGGCGCGCCGGTGCCGGGCTGGGCCACGGTGGATGCCCAGGCCAGCCAGCAGATCGGCCCGGTGACGCTGGGCCTCAACATCACCAACCTGTTCAACCGCCGTTATGTGCTGCCCTGGCAATATTTGGCGCAGGATGTGGTGATGCCGGGCGCCCCGCGCGCCGCGTTCGTCACGCTGGGCGTGGCGCTGTGAAGGGAGAAGACGCGATGACCAACCGACGCGATATCCTGGCCGGCGGGCTGACCACGGCGGCGCTGCTGGCGCCGTTCATGGCGCTGGAAAAGGCGATGGCCGCCCAAGCGGGAGCGGCGGCCGCCGCCCCGGCCAACCCCAGCGCCGCCGAGCAAAAGGCCATGGCCGACAATCACATGGGCGCGATGGAGAAGGTGCTCGGCCCCGGCCTGTGGGGCAAGGAGGAGGTGGGGATGATCCTCTACCCCGGCTTCACTGCGCTCGATCTGGTGGGGCCGCATTATTTCTTTGCCTGCATGTTCGGCGCCAAGGTGCATCTGATCACGCCGGAAAAGACGCTGGCCGCGGTGGCCTCCGATCTCGGTCTCGCCATCCAGCCCACGGTGACGATGGCCGCCGCGCCGCGCGATCTCGATGTGATCTTCGTGCCCGGCGGCACCGAAGGCACGCTCAAGCTGATGGCCGATGCCGGCGCCATGGCCTTCATCCGCGACCGGGCGAGCCGGGCCAAGCACATCACCAGCGTGTGCACCGGATCGATGGTGCTGGGCCGCGCCGGCCTGTTGAAGGGCAAGCGCGCCACCTCGCACTGGGCGGTGCGCCCCGTGCTGGCCGATTTCGGCGCCACCCCGGTGGATGAACGGGTGGTGCGCGACGGCAATGTGCTCACCGGCGCCGGGGTGACGGCGGGCATGGATTTCGCCATCGCGCTGGTCGCCCAGCTGCGCGGGGAGGCTTATGCCAAGGCGCTGATGCTGCAAGCCGAATATGCCCCGGTGCCGCCCTACAACGCCGGCACCATGGCCACGGCGCCGGCCGACGTGGGCGGCATGATGGGCACGATGTTTGCCCCCGTGGCCGACCGGTTCCGGGCGCTGGCCAAGGCGTGACGCTGCGCTGGCGCTCTGGGGGAAAACAGGGGTGAGGCGGGCGGCCCCCTCACCCCAACCCCAACTGCCGCCCGGCCAGATCGAGCATGATTTCTTCCGAGCCGCCGCCGATGGCGTTCACCCGCACTTCGCGGTAGATGCGTTCCACCTTGCTGCCGGTGATGTAGCTGGCGCCGCCGAGCACCTGGGCAGCTTCGCGGGCGACATGTTCGAGCATGCGGGTGGCCTGGACTTTCAGCATGGCATAGTCGGCGGGCACGCCGGTGCCGTGCATGTGCTGGTGGGCGCACAGGTCCACCCAGGCCTGGGTGGTGGCGATCTGGCGGGCGCAGTCGGCCAGTTTGATGCGGATGCTTTGGTGGGCGCCCAGGCGGCGGCCGAAGGTTTCGCGTTGCTGGGCCCAGTCCATGGCTTCGCGCAGCGCCACGCGCGCCATGGCGCAGCAGCCGTGCGCCATGCCGAGCCGTTCGGAATTGAAATTGCGCATGATGCCGATGAAGCCGCCGTTTTCGGGGCCGATGAGATTTTCCGGCGGCACCTCGACATTGTCGAAATAGACGGCGGCCGTGTCGGAGCAGCGCCAGCCCATCTTGTCCAGCCGGGTGCGGGAAACGCCCGGCCGGTCGGTTTCGATCAGCATCAGGCTGATCCCGGCCATCCCTGCCCCGCCGGTGCGCACCGCCACGGTCATGTAATCGGCGCGCATTCCCGAGGTGATGAACATTTTCTGCCCGTTCACCATATATTTGTTGCCTTGCCGTTCGGCGCGGGTTTTCACCTGGGCCACGTCTGATCCGCCCGAAGGCTCGGTGATGGCCAGGCTGATGATCTTCTCGCCGGCCAGCACGGCGGGCGCGATGCGGCGCTTCATCTCCTCGCTGCCCAGCGCCAGGATCGGCGGCAGGCCGATGCCGTGGGTCATCAGGCTGGCGCCCAGTCCGCCGGCGCCGGCGGCGGCCAGTTCTTCGGATTGGGCCAGCCCGTGGAACACGGTGAAGCCTTCGGAATGGCCGCCATATTCCTCCGGGTAATTCAGGCCGAGGATGCCGGCGGCGGCGGCTTTCTTGTGCAGTTCGCGCGGCAGTTCGCCGGCCGCCTCCCACGCATCGATATGGGGCAGCACTTCGGCGGCCATGAAGCGGCGGACGCTCTGCGCCACGGCTTCGTGGGTTTCATCATAGAAGGGCGAACGGGCGCGCCATTCATCAAAACTGATGCTCATTGCTGGTCCTCTCTGGCCAGCCGAATGTGCCCTTGCTAGCGTTGCGGCACAGCCTTTCGATTTGCACAGGACGCCGATGAAATCCGCACTGTTTGCCGCCGGCCTGCTGGCCGCCACCGCTGC
>JAIXUQ010000065.1 GCA_027483465.1 Sphingomonadales bacterium | reverse complement strand
TGAAGTTCCTGCTTGAGCTCCAATCGGAAGAAATCCCGGCCCGCATGCAGGCGGCAGCGGCCGAGCAGCTGAAATCCCGCTTTGCCGAGGCGATGAAGGCCGCCGGGCTGGCGCATGGCCCGGTGACAGCCGATGCGACGCCGCGCCGGCTGTGGCTGCTGGCCGATGATGTTGCCGCCGCCTCCGCAGGCAGCGCCGAGGAGTTGAAGGGCCCCGCCGCCACCGCCCCGGCCCAGGCCATCGAAGGCTTCCTGAAAAAGACCGGCCTGACCCGCGAGCAGCTGGAAGAGCGCGAGACGCCCAAGGGCGTGGTGCTGTTTGCCGTGATCCGCCGCGAAGGCCAGCCGGCCGCGGCCATCCTGGCCGATGCCATTCCGCAGATCGTCAGCGGCTTTGCCTGGCCCAAGTCGATGCGCTGGGGCGCGGCGAGCGCTTCCACCGCCTCCCCGCGCTGGGTGCGGCCGCTCACCGGCATCGTGGCGCTGCTGGATGCCGATGTGGTGCCGTGCAGCGTGTTCGGCCTCACCGCGGGCCGGGACACGCGCGGCCACCGCGTGCACGCGCCGCAGCCGATCAGCATCACCAGCGCCGGCAGCTATGGCGACCAGCTGCGCGCCGCCCATGTGCTGGTGGCGAGCGCCGAGCGCCAGCAGATCATCGCCACCCGCGCCGAAGCATTGGCCACCGAGGCCGGGCTGACGCTGATCCCCGATGCCGGTCTGGTGGCGGAGAACGCCGGGCTCACCGAATGGCCGGTGCCGCTCTTGGGCCGCTTTGATCCCGAATTCCTGAGTGTGCCGCGCGAGGTGATCGTGCTGACCATGCGCACCAACCAGAAATATTTCGCCCTGGCCGACAGCGCCGGCGCGCTGGCCCCGGCCTTCATCTGCGTCGCCAATCTGGCGGCGACGGATGGCGGCGCCGCCATCACCAACGGCAACCAACGCGTGCTTTCCGCCCGCCTGTCCGATGCCCGCTTCTTCTGGGAACAGGATGTTGCTGCGGTAAAGAACTCGCCTGAAGGTTTGGGCGTTTTCCTGCCCAAATTGTCGGACATCGTGTTCCACGAGAAATTGGGCACGCTGGCCGACAAGGTGGAGCGGGTGGCGGCGTTGGCGCGCTGGCTGTGCGAAAGCGGCGCGGTGCCCGCCGATCCGGCCCTGGCGGAACGCGCGGCGCGGCTGGCCAAGGCTGATCTGGTGTCGGCCACCGTGGGCGAATTCCCCGAAGTACAGGGTCTGATGGGCCGATATCTGGCGCTGGACATCGGCGAGGATGACGCCGTGGCGGATGCGATCCGCGATCACTACAAGCCGGTGGGCCAAGGGGACGACGTGCCGACTGCGCCGGTGAGCGTGGCGGTGGCGCTGGCGGACAAGCTGGATACCTTGGTGGCGTTCTTTGGATTGAGAGAGTTTCCTTCTGGTTCGAAGGACCCCTACGCATTGCGGCGCGCTGCGCTGGGTGTGATTAGACTGCTATCGGTAAGTCAAGTTCGACTACCAATATACAAGTTGACTGAGGTGTGTGTGGGACCTTTGGTTGCCTGGGCTATCAAAGGTGCAATGAGTGAATTGGCACATTCCGATGCCAAGGCATTAACACGAACTGGTAACAATCCGATTGCGGTGACAGACCCGAATTATGTCGCAAAGTTCTTGGAACTTCCGACCGTCAGGCACTTTGTGGAAGGTTTCGCTTCAGTAAACGAGGCACTCTTGCCATTTTTCGCCGACCGCCTGAAGGTCCAGCAACGCGAAGCCGGGGTGCGCCATGACCTTATCGACGCCGTGTTCGCGCTGGGTGGGGAGGATGATCTTGTCCGCCTGCTGGCCCGCGTGAAGGCGTTGCAGGCGTTTGTGGAAACCGAGGACGGGACCAATCTGCTCGCCGGCTACAAGCGGGCGGCGAATATCCTGAAGGCGGCGGAGAAGGACCCGCCCAGCGCCGGGCCGGCCGCCGGCATCGGCGACGGGGCGGAGGCCGCGCTGGCCGAAGCGCTCGATGCCGCGCTGCCGCAGGCGCAGGCCGCCGTGGCCGATGAACGCTTCACCGATGCGATGGCGGCATTGGCCGCTCTGCGGGCACCGGTGGATGGATTTTTCGAAGGCGTGATGGTCAACGATAATGATCCGGCCGTGCGGGCGCGGCGTTTGGCCCTGCTGGCGCGGTTCCGCGATGCCGTGCATGGCGTGGCGGACTTTTCACGTATCGAAGGCTGAGCGGCAGCCGTCATAGGGGGTATGGCGGCCGTGTCTGGCAACGCGAAGTTTCAAAGGGTGTACGGGGCAATGACCAAGTCAGTCTTCAAGTTCGGCGGCGGCACGGCCGAGGGCGACGCCAAACAGAAGGAACTGCTGGGCGGCAAGGGCGCCAACCTGGCCGAAATGGCCGGCATCGGCCTGCCGGTGCCTCCGGGCCTCACCATCGCCACGCACGTGTGCGCCGCTTATTATGATGCCGGCGGCAAGCTGCCCGATGATGTGGCGCAGCACGTGTTGCAGGCGCTGGCCTTTGTGGAGGGCGTGACGGGCAAGCGCTTTGGCGATGCCGCCAACCCGCTGCTGGTCTCCGTCCGCTCCGGCGCCCGCGTGTCGATGCCGGGCATGATGGACACGGTGCTGAACCTCGGCCTCAACGACATCACGGTGGAAGGCCTCGCCACCGCGTCGGGCAACGCCCGCTTCGCTTGGGACAGTTATCGCCGCTTCATCCAGATGTATGGCGATGTCGTGCTGGGGCTGGATCATTACCTGTTTGAAGACGCGCTGGAAATCGCCAAGGAAGACAAGGGCGTGACCCAGGACACCGGCCTCGATGCCGATGATCTGCGGGCGCTGGTGGCGCGTTACAAGGTGATCGTGCAGCAGGCGCTGGGCCGGCCCTTCCCGCAGGACCCGCACGAGCAATTGTGGGGCGCCATCGGCGCGGTGTTCGGTTCGTGGCGCAGTGACCGGGCGCGCACCTATCGCCGGCTGAACGATATCCCCGAAAGCTGGGGCACGGCGGTGAACGTGCAGGCGATGGTGTTTGGCAATCTGGGGGACACCTCGGCCACCGGCGTGGCCTTCACCCGCGATCCCAGCACCGGCGAGAAGGCCTGGTACGGCGAATATCTGATCAACGCGCAGGGCGAGGATGTGGTGGCCGGCATCCGCACCCCGCAATATCTGACCAAGGCCGCGCGCGAGAGGGCCGGGGCCAAGGCGGCTTCGATGGAAGAGGCGATGGCGCAAGTGTTCGCCGAGCTTGGCCGGGTGTTTGACCTTTTGGAAGGCCATTACCGCGACATGCAGGATATCGAATTCACGGTGGAGGATGGCCGCCTGTGGATGCTGCAGACGCGCAGCGGCAAGCGCACCGCCAAGGCGGCCTTGAAGATCGCGGTGGACATGGTGGCCGAAGGGCTGATCACCGAGGCCGAGGCGGTGGGCCGCGTGGAGGCCGCCGCGCTTGACCAGTTGCTGCACCCGACGCTGGACCCCAAGGCCCCGCGCGACGTGATCGCCCGCGGCCTGCCGGCCAGCCCCGGTGCCGCCAGCGGCGCCGTGGTGTTTGACAGTGACACCGCCGAACTGAAATCCCGCGCCGGCGAGGCGGTGATCCTGGTGCGCACCGAAACCAGCCCCGAGGATATCCATGGCATGCACGCGGCGCGCGGCATCCTGACGGCGCGCGGCGGCATGACCAGCCACGCCGCCGTGGTGGCGCGCGGCATGGGCCGCCCCTGCGTGTCGGGCGCCGGCAGCATCAGCATCGACATGTCCAGCCGCACCATGATGTGCGGCGGCCGCCGCATCGCCGAAGGGGAGCGCATCACCCTGGATGGCGCCACCGGTGACGTGATGCTGGGCGAGGTGGCGACGGTGGAGCCTGACCTGTCGGGCGATTTCGGCGCCCTGATGGTGTGGGCCGACAAGCACCGCCGCCTGAAGGTGCGCACCAATGCCGAAACCCCGGCCGATTGCCGGGTGGCGCGCCAGTTTGGCGCCGAAGGCATCGGCCTGTGCCGCACCGAGCATATGTTCTTTGAGCCCAGCCGCATCACCGCGGTGCGCCGCATGATCCTGGCCGAGGACACGGCGGGACGGGCCGGCGCGCTCGCTGAACTTCTGCCCGAACAGCGCGCCGATTTCGCCGAGATTTTCCGGGTGATGGCCGGCCTGCCGGTGACGATCCGCCTGCTCGATCCGCCGCTGCACGAATTCCTGCCGCACGATGATGCCGGCTTTGCCGAAGTGGCCGCCGCCACCGGCCTCGCCGAAAGCCTGGTGCGCCGCCGCATCGGTGAACTTCACGAATTCAACCCGATGCTGGGCCATCGCGGCTGCCGGCTGGGCATCACCTATCCGGAAATCTATGCCATGCAGGCCCGCGCCATTTTCGAGGCGGCGGTGCTGGTGGCGCAGGAAACCGGCGAGGCGGTGGTGCCCGAGGTGATGGTGCCGCTGGTTGCCACCCCGCGCGAACTGGAAATCACCAAGGCGGTGATCGATGCGGAGGCCGCCACCGTGTTTGCCGAAACCGGCACCACCCTGGAATATCTGGTGGGCACCATGATCGAACTGCCGCGCGCCGCGCTGCGCGCTGCCGAAATCGCCGGCCACGCCCAGTTCTTCAGCTTTGGCACCAACGATCTGACGCAAACCACGCTGGGCATCAGCCGCGACGATGCCGCCCGCTTCCTCGGGCCCTATGTGGAGCAGGGCATCTACCCGAAGGACCCGTTTGTCTCCATCGACGAGGACGGCGTGGGCGAACTTGTCAGCCTGGCGGCCGAGCGTGGGCGCGGCGCCAAGCCGGGCCTGAAGCTGGGCATCTGCGGCGAACATGGCGGCGATCCGGCCAGCATCGCCTTCTGCGAGCGGCTGGGCCTGGATTATGTCTCCTGCTCACCCTATCGTGTGCCGATCGCCCGGCTGGCGGCAGCGCAGGCGGCGTTGAAGCGGGGTTAACGCCGCCAGATCCACCAGCCGGTGGCCAGCCCCACGGCAAAGCCGGCCAGGATCCACCCCCAGATCTGGCCGAACAGCCACATCAGCGCGCATCCCAGGTGGCATCGATCACGCCGGGATGCCGCCGGATGCGGGCGAGCACGGCGGCGCGGGTGGCGGCATCGGCGGTGCCCGCCACATGCACGATGCGCCCGTTGAGGCCATCGGCCCAGCCGCCGCGCTGGCGGAACGACAGGCTGCCATCCTGCACGCCATGGGCCAGCAGCGCCTGCTGCCCGGCGCGGGCGATGTGCCAATAGATCACGCCGCCGCTCAGGAACGTCGCGGCCCGCGCCAGCAGCACCGTGGCGGCCACCCCGGTCAGCAATTTCACGGCGCTGGGCATGGCTGCCAGCGGTAAAGCCTCGTGCGGGCACTGGCAAGCCGGGGCAGAGAAGGCTATCTGTGCGCCATGGTTGCCGAACATGTGCCCGAACCCGATGGCTGGCTGCGCCGGCACCGCCTGCCGGATGCGGCCGAACAGAGCTTTGTGCCCATGGCCGGCGGCTGGCCGGTGCGCACCGTGCACCTGCCGGCACGCGGCAAGGGCCATATACTGTTCCTGACCGGCCGGGCCGATTTCGTTGAGAAATATGCCGAATTGCTGCACGATCTGGCGGATGCCGGCTGGGGCGCGACCATGTTTGACTGGCGCGGCCAGGGCCTGTCACGCCGGGTGGGCAAAACGCCCCAGCATGGCGCCTCGCCCGGTTTTGGCCTGTGGCTGCGCGATCTGGAGGCGATGCTGGCCTGGACGGCGGAGCGCATCGACGGCCCGCTGCTGACCATGGCCCATTCGATGGGCGGGCATCTGCTGTTGCGCCATCTGGCCGGTGGCGGCGGCGGCATCGCGCGGGCGGTGCTGCTGGCGCCGATGCTGGGCCTGCGCACCCAGCCGCTGGGCGCCTGGGCCGGCCGCAAGCTGACCGGGTTGCAGATGGCGCTGGGCAAGCGCGATGATTTCGTGTGGGGCGGCGGCCCCTGGACCCCGGGCCAGCCCGGCGAGCAGCGGCAGAAATGGCTGACCAGCGATATCGAGCGGTTCCGCGATGAAAGCTGGTGGATCGGCAATTATCCGGCGCTGGCGCTGGGCAGTGTCACCTGGGGTTGGCTCAATGATGCCTTTGCCAGCATCGATCTGCTCGGCGCGCCGGGTGCGGCCGAAGCCATCACCACGCCGCTCATGTTCCAGATCGCCCCGCAGGACGGGCTGGTTGACAGTGCGGCGGCCAAGGCCTTTGCCGCCCGCGTGCCCGGTGCCCGCGTGGCCGAATATGCCGATGCCGGCCACGAATTGCTGCGTGAGGCCGATGCCATCCGCAACCTGGTGCTGGCCGATGCGCTGGCCTTTCTGGATGCGGCCGGCTGAGCATGACGGATTTCGATGTGGCGATCATCGGCGCCGGCATCGCCGGGGCCAGCACCGCCTGGGCCCTGCTGGAGGCGGCGCCGGGCTTGCGCGTCGCCCTCATCGAGATGGAAGCGCGGCCCGGCTATCACACCACCGGCCGATCGGCGGCCTTCTGGGTGGAAAGCTATGGCGGGCCGGGCATCGTGCCGCTGTCCCGCGCCAGCCGCGGTTTTTTCGGCGCGCCGCCGGCCGGCTTCGGCCCGCTGCTCAGCCCGCGCCCGTCGCTGATCATCGCCGGGCCGGACGATCCCGATGGGCTCGATCGGATGGCGGCCGAATTTGCCGCATCAGGCGTGGCGCACCGCTGGCTGGATGGCGATGCCATGGCGGCACTTTCGGCTGGGCCGATGCTGCGGCCGCAATGGCGGCAGCGCGGCCTGGTGGAGGATGATTGCCACGACATCGATGTGGCGGCACTGCACCAGGGCTTCTTGCGCGGCACCGGCGCGGCCCGCCCCACGCTGATCACCGATGCCGAAGTGACCGGGCTCAACCGCGCCGGCGGCCGCTGGCAGATTGCAACCCGCGCCGGTCCGGTCACCGCGCCCATCATCGTCAACGCCGCCGGGGCCTGGGCCGATCGGGTGGCGGCGCTGGCCGGTGCCGCTCCGCGCGGGGTGCAACCGCTCAGGCGCACCATGGCGGTGCTGCGGCTTGATCCGCCGCCGCCGCCCGATCTGATGGTGGTGATGGAGGCGGCCGGGCGATTCTATTTCAAGCCCGATGGCGGCCGGCTGTGGCTGTCCCCGCATGACGAGACGCCCGACGTGCCGCACGATGTCCGCCCCGACGAGCTTGACCTGGCCCAGGTGATCGACCGGTTCGAGCAGGCGACCACGGTCAAGGTGCTGCGGCTCGAATCAAGCTGGGCCGGCTTGCGCAGCTTTGCGCCCGACCGGGTGCCGCTGTTCGGCTTTGACGGCGCGGTGGACGGGCTGTTCTGGTGTGCCGGCCAGGGCGGTTTCGGCATCCAGACAGCGCCGGCCGCCGGCCGCCTGTGCGCGGCGCTGCTGCTCGGCCGCACACCGCCGCTCGATCCCGCGCCTTATCTCGCCACCCGCGCGTTGTAACGCGCCAGAAAAGCGGCGGCATGATCGGCCAGCCGGTCAGCCGCGATGGCGTCGCGCAGGCCCGCCATCAGTTGCTGGTAGAAGCCGATATTGTGCTGGGTCAGCAGCATGGCGCCCAGCATTTCGCCGGCCTTGATCAGATGGTGGAGATAGGCGCGGCTGACGGCATCGGGCCCGTGGCACACCGGGCAGCGGCATGCGGCATCGAGCGGGCGCAGATCCTCGGCATGGGCGGCGTTGCGCAGATTGAGCGGGCCATCATGGGTGAAGGCCTGGCCGTTGCGCCCCGATCGCGTCGGCAGCACGCAATCAAACATGTCCACCCCGCGCACCACAGCGCCAACAATGTCATCCGGCTTGCCCACCCCCATCAGATAGCGCGGCGCATCCTCCGGCAGTTGATCGGTGGCATAATCCAGCACGCCAAACATCGCCGGCTGGCCTTCGCCCACCGCCAGCCCGCCGATGGCATAGCCATCAAAGCCGATGGCCCGCAGCGCGCTGGCGCTTGCCGCCCGCAGCCGTTCATCCAGCCCGCCCTGCTGGATGCCAAACAGCGCGGCGCCGGCGGCATGCTCGGTGCCGGCATCAAAGGCCGCCCGGCTGCGCGCCGCCCAGCGCATCGAGCGTTCCATCGCGGCGGCCACAGCCTCACGCGGGGCGGGCAGGGCGACCAGTTCGTCAAAGGCCATAAAGATGTCACTGCCCAAAAGGCGCTGGATTTCCATCGAGCGTTCCGGGCTCATCAGGTGGCGGCTGCCATCGAGATGGCTGGCAAAGGTCACGCCCTCCTCGCTGCGCCTGGTGAGCGAGGCCAGGCTCATCACCTGATAGCCGCCACTGTCGGTGAGGATCGGGCGGTTCCAGCCCATGAAGCGGTGGAGGCCGCCCAGCCGGTGGATGCGCTCGGCGGTGGGGCGCAGCATCAGGTGATAGGTGTTGCCCAGGATGATGTCCGCCCCGCTCGCGCGCACCTCGGCGGCGCGCATCGCCTTCACGGTGGCGGCGGTGCCCACCGGCATGAAGGCCGGCGTGCGGATTTCGCCGCGCCGCATGGTGATGCTGCCGGTGCGGGCCTTGCCGGAACGGGCGTGGATGCGGAACTGGAAGCGCGGGGCCGTCATGGTGCGGCGGCGCTTAGCCGGTTTGGCCGCATCAGGCAAAGGCCGCCACGATCCAGCGGGCAACGGCGCGGATCGCCGGCAGCCGCCGCACATCGCGGTGCATGGTGAGCCAGGGCGTGCGCAGCGGCGCCGGCGTGGCCGTGGGGATTTCGATCAGCCCGGCGGCGAAGCGGCGCGGCAGCAGGCCGATGCCGGCGCCGGCCTGGGTGGCGGTGAGCAGGGCACGGGTGGAGCCGGTGGCCATGCGCACCGCGCCGCTCAGGCCCAGGCCGGCCAGCCAGGCCATTTCCGGGATGCGGCCGAAACTGTCATCATAGGCAAGGATCGGGCCGGCCTGGGCATCGATGGCGGCCGGATCGCGCCCGGCCAGCCAGGCCGGGCTGGCAAACAGCGCCACCTGCTCGGCCGGCAGGGCGCGGGCAAACAGGGCATTGCCTTCGGGCCGGCGCATGCGCACCGCCACATCGGCCTCCCGCCCGGCGAGGCTGACGACGGCGCCCTGGCTTTGCAGGGTGACGGCGATTTCGGGATGGGCTGCCCACAACAGCGGCAGGGCGGGGGCCAGGCGATCGGCAATGATGGATTCGGTGGCGGTGATGCGCACGGCTGCCGGGCCGGCGCTGCGCATGGCGGCGGCGGCGCGGGCAATGCTGGCCATCTGCGCCTCCAGCGGTTCGGCCAGGCTGGCCAGCCGGTGGCCTTCGGGCGTGAGGCGGGTGCCATCGGCGCGCCGGTCAACCAGCCGCAGGCCCAGCGCTGCCTCAAGCCCGTCCAGCCGGCGGGCAGCGGTGGAAATGGCGATGCCGCGCGCCCGCGCCGCCGCGCTGATCGAGCCGCTGCGCGCCACACTGGCCAGCAAGGCCATATCCTCCAGTTCCATGGTTGGGCTTCCCATTTCTGCAACGCTGGTTTGCGCATCTTTGCATGGCCGGCCGGCGCCGCCAATGCCAGCATCGGGCCATCATCAAGCAATGATGAGGAGACCGACGATGTTGCCGAAACTGGTTCCTGCCCTGGCGCTGGCCATGGGCCTGATGCTTGCCGGTGCCGCCCAGGCCCGCCCGGTGGCTGTGCTGGTGGCGGTGCCCATCCCCGCCGGCCTGCCCAAGGACAAGCTGGAAGGCCTGTTTGCCGCCAGCGTGGGCGATTATCAGGGCCGCGGCGGGCTGACCCGCAAATATTTCACCATCGGCGATGATGGCCGCGCCGGCGGCATCTATCTGTGGGAAAGCCGCGCGGCCGCCGAAGCCTGGTTCAACGAGGCGTGGAAGGCCAATGTGCTCAAGCGCTGGGGCGCGCCGGCCAGTGTCAGCTATTTCGATGTGCCACTGGTGGTGGACAACAGCAAATGATGCAGGCGCTGCACTTCATCGCCCCCGGCCGGTTTGAATGGCGGGAACAACCGCTGCCGGTGCTGGCGGCGGCGACCGATGCCATCGTGCGCCCGCTGGCGGTCGCCCGCTGCGATCTGGATCTCTATATCGCCACCGGCGAGGTGAAGATGGCCGGCCCCTTTGCCTTTGGCCATGAATGCGTGGCCGAAGTGGTGGATGCCGGCACCGCCGCCGGGGTGCAGCCGGGGCAGCGGGTGATCGTGCCGTTCCAGCTGAGCTGCGGGCGCTGCCCATCCTGCCTGCGCGGCCACACCGGCAGTTGCGAGGCCTATCCGCCGCTGGCCAATTTCGGCCTGGGCGGGGCGCCGCGCACCGATCATGGCGGCGCGCTGGCGGGCGCGATGCGTGTGCCCTTTGCCGATCACATGCTGGTGCCG
>JAIXUQ010000008.1 GCA_027483465.1 Sphingomonadales bacterium | reverse complement strand
GGCCTGCGCGGGTAGCGGCGCGGCGCGCCCCGCGCAAGCCGATCAGGCGGCACTCAGCTCGAAATGCGGGCCGTCGATGAAGACGCTCTTTTGCCCGGCGCGCTTGCGGCGGGTGACATAGGCCTGCACGGCGGCCTCCAGCTCCTCGGCGGTGGCGGGCAGATCATTGAGCGACCGGTCCCACACCCCGCCCCAGCGCAGGCGCACGCCCAGTTCCACCGCCGCCGCCCGGAACGCCGCCGCCACCGGATAGGTGGGCGGCCATTCCCAGCGCGGCCGGCCGTTGATATAGGGCACCGCGTCCACCGCATCGCCGGTGAGATGCTTGGAATCGAGCGTGCGGGTGGCGCCGCGCCGCATCAGTTCGGCCTGTTCGGCCGGCGTGCGCAGGCCATCGGTGATGCTGAAATCCTGGGTGGTGAGCGTGATCGCCCGCTGCACCACCGCCACCAGTTGCGGCTTCACGCCCTGCAGTTCCCGCAGTGATCCGGCTCCCAGTTGATATGCCATGGCGGCTCTCCCCGTTGCGCTGGCAGGGATTGGGCCATGGATTTTCCTATATTGCAATGGCAGGCAAACAGGGGCGGGCAAACAGGGTGTTGCAAAGCCCGTCTGGCGCGCTATACGAACGCCTCCCGCCGCAAGCGGGCGCCAGAACTGGTGCGGGGCAGTAGCTCAGATGGGAGAGCGCAGCAATCGCACTGCTGAGGTCAGGGGTTCGATTCCCCTCTGCTCCACCAGTTTCAGGCCCGCGCCGTGCGCGCCCCATACCAGGCAATCACCGCATAACAGGCCGCCGGCAGCATCAGCCCGGTGGCAATCGCGCCGCTGGCATCCACGATCAGGCCGGTGAGCAGCGGGATCACCGCACCGCCGACGATGGCGACGTTGATGATGCCCGAACCATCGGCCGAACGCGCGCCCAGCCCTTCGCAGGCCAGGCTGAAGATGGTGGGGAACATGATGGCGTTCATCAGCCCCACCGCCAGCAGGCTGTATCCGGCCAGCGCGCCGCTGCTCTGGGTGGACAGGATCAGCAGCAGGATGGCGCCCACCGCCACGCCGGCCAGCACCAGCCCCGGCCGCACCACCCGCAGCACCGCCGAACCGACGAACCGCCCCAGCATCGCCCCGCCCCAATACCAGGCGATCAGCTTGCCGGCATCGGCCTCGGCCAGGCCCATCACCGCGCTCAGATAGCTGACGATCAGCGACCCGATCGAAACCTCTGCCCCCACATAAAGGAAGATGCACAGCGCGCCGAGGCCAAAGCGCCACTGGCCCAGCAGGTCCAGCCCGGCCAGCCCGGCCGAGGCGGCGTGGGTTTCGCCCTTCAGGCTGTTGCGGAACAGCCAGACGACGCCGGCCACCACGGCAATCGCCGCCGCCAGGCCCAGATAGCCATTCACGATCGCCCGGCTCTCGCTGGTGCGATAGGCGTCCAGCGCCGCGCCCGACAGGCCCTCGGCCGATTGCCCGGCCAGCGCGCCCAGGATCAGGATGGCGCCGAAATAGGGAAAGATGGTGGTGCCCAGCGAATTGAACGCCTGCGCAAATGTCAGGCGGCTGTGCGTGGTTTCCGGCCGGCCCAGCATGGAGATCAGCGGGTTGGCCACCACCTGCACGATCACCACGCCGCTGGCCAGCACGAACAGGGCACCCAGGAACAAGGGATAGGCCGCCGTCTGGCTGGCCGGGATGAACAGCAGGCAGCCGGCCATCATCAGCCCCAGCCCCGCCACCGCACCGCGCATGTAACCGATGCGCTGCACCAGCCGCGCGCCGGGAATGCCGATCACCGCATAGGCGGCAAAGAAACACACCTGCACCAGCATGGCCTGGGTGTAGCTGAGCGTGAACAATTCCTTCAGCTTGGGAATGATCACATCATTCAGGCTGGTGATCCCGCCAAAGATGAAAAACAGCGAAAACACAAAGGCCTGCAAACGGCGGTCCGGCGCGACTACGGCACCGGCAGGCGCCGCATCCGGCAAGGCTGACATCGACAATGGCGCATCCCCCATCCAGCAACGCCGCCACAGTGGCACGCTGGCCGCTGCCGTCAAGAACGTTCACACCAGCTGGCGCTCGCGGGCGATCATCGCGGCGTGGGTGCGGTTGCGCGCGCCCAGCTTGCGGCAGATCAGCTTCACATGCAGCTTGATCGTCGGCTCGCGCAGATCAAGCTGGCGGGCGATTTCCTTGTTGGCATGGCCGGCGCACAGCCCGGCCAGCACCTGGCGCTCACGCGGGGAAAGATTGGCCTCGTTGCCGGCCGCCGGCGCCGGCCGCGCCAGATCGAGCGGCACATAGGTTTCGCCCGCCGCCATGAAGCGGATGGCGTTCACCACCGATCGCGCCGGCAGCGTCTTGGGCAGGAAACCGGCCGCGCCGCAGGCCAGCACGCGATCGGCCACCCCGGCCGGCGCCAGGCCCGACATCAGCGCCACCGGCCGGCCGGCGGCCGCCGCCACGGCGCGTTCCAGCCCGTCAAACCCGTCCATCCCCGGCATCGAATAATCCAGCAGCACCAGATCATGCGGCGGGCCGCGCTCCATGGCGGCCAGCGCCAGCGGCAGATCGGCCACCGTCTCCACCTCGAACCCGCCTTCGGCTTCAAGATAGGATCGCAGCACATCGCGCAGCAGATCATGGTCGTCAGCAATCAATATGCGCATCACTTGGTCCTTTGGCGGGCCACCGCCATCGCAGAGCGGGCGGCGTCCAGCAGCAGCGCCATGCTGGCCGGTTTGGCCAGCACGGCATCAAACAAGTCGCCCGGCCGGGCCGGCCCGGTGCGGGCGCGCGGCAGGGCCGACATCAGCAGCACCGGCAGATCGGGCCGGATCGCCCGCAAGCGGGTGGCCAGTTCGGCCCCGTTCATGCCCGGCATGTCGTAATCGGTGATCACCAGATCCCAGGCGCCGGGGTCTTCCTCCACCGCCAGCAGGGCATCGCCGGCATCCAGACACGGCCCCGGTTCGGCGCCGGCCTGTTCCAGCATCGCCACCAGCGTGTCCACCACGGCTTCATTGTCGTCCACCACCAGCACGGCCTTGCCGGCCAGCACATCGCCCGGCACGTCGCGGCTGGCCGCCGCCTGCTGCCCCGGTGCCGCCGGCGCATCCAGCGGCCACCACAATTCAAAGCAGCTGCCTTCGCCGGGCGTGCTGTGCAGCGCAATGGCACCACCGGCCGCCGCCACGATGCCGGCCACCACCGCCAGGCCCAGCCCGGTGCCGGCCTTGCCCTTGCGGGTGTAGAAGGGTTCAAACACCTGGCGCAGCGCATCGGCCGGGATGCCGCAGCCATTGTCGGTCACGCGGATCACCGCGGCGGGCCCGGCCGGCACCTGGCCCACCATCACCTGCCCGTGCGGTGCCAGGCCGGCGGCATCGCGCAGCAACAGGCCGATGCGGCCATCACCGCCGGCCGGCAGCGCATCGCGGGCGTTGATTGCCAGGTTCAGCACCACCTGCATCAATTCGGTGGGATCGGCCTCGGCCAGCAGCGCCGCATCGGGCAGTTCCACGTCGATGCGGTGGCGCGGATCAACCAGGCTGGGCGCCAGCAGATCGCGCACATTGCCCAGCAACTGGCACAGGTCCACCGGTTGCAGATCGGGCGTGCGCCGGCCCAGCCCCAGCAGTTTTTCCACCAGCGCCGCCGCCGTGCCGGCCGCGCTCTGGATGCGGCTGGCGTGGAACCGCACATCGGGATTGGCGGTGGCTTCCAGCAAACCGGCGGTGCCGGCGATGGCGGCGATCAGATTGTTGAAATCATGGGCGATGCCGCTGGCCAGCTGGCCCACCGCCTCCTGCCGCTGGGCCAGCATCAACTGCTCGCGCAGCCGCACCTTCTCGCGCTCCATCGCCAGCCGGCCACCGATGTCGCGGGTCACGCACACGATGCCGCCTTCGGGCGAAAGCGACAGGCTCACTTCCTGTTCCACCGGGGTGCCATCGGCCTTCCGGCCGGTCACCTCGCCGCGCCAGCGCCCGGTCTGGCCCAGCACCGGCATCGCCACCGTGCCGATATAGTCCGCCATCTCCGGCAGATAGAGATGGCTCCACGGCAGGCCCATCAGGCTTTCCACATCCGGATAGCCGAACATCGTGGCATGGGCCTGGTTCATGAACATGAACTTGCCGTCGGCATCGGTGATGGCGATGCCGTCGTCCGAAGCCTCGATCGCAGCCAGCTGCTGGGCCAGCCGCGCCTCGGTGGCGGCGCGCTGCGCCTCCATCAGCTTGCGGTTGGTGCCGTCGCGGATGATGGCGGCAAAGCCTTCGGGGGCCCCTTCGCCTTCGGCCGGCCACATGCCCAGCGACAATTCGATCGGAATCTCGTGCCCGGCCTTCACCGTCGCCGGCACCTCCACCGTCTTGCCCACCAGCTTGGTCGGCCCGCGCAGGCGCAGCCGCTCCATGCCGCTGTTGTGGCCGTGGCGGTGGCGGTTGGGGATGATCAGGTCCAGCGTCTGGCCCAGCGCCTCGCCGGCGGTCCAGCCAAACATCGCCTCGGCCGCGCGGTTCCAGTGGGTGATGCGGCTGTGGGCATCGGAACACACGAAGGCATCGGTGCTGGTTTCGGCGATCAGCTTGTAGACACGCTGCTGCTCGCGCAGCTGGCCCGATTCGATCTGGTCCATCACCAGCCGCGCCATCAGTTGCAGCGCCGCGGTCTCGCGCCCGTCAAAACCGGGGCGCGGCCGGCTGTCGATCACGCACAGCGTGCCAAGCCGGTGGCCATCGGCGGTGATCAGCGGCGCGCCGGCATAAAAGCGGATGTGCGGCGGCCCCTGCACCAGCGGGCCGGTGGCAAAGCGCGGATCCAGCAGCGCATCGGGCACAACCATCACCGTATCCGATGCGATGCTGTGGGTGCAGAAACTGATCGAGCGCGCGGTCTCGCACACCTCCAGACCATGGCGGGACTTGAACCACTGGCGCTCGCGGTCCACCAGGCTGACCAGCGCGATCTCGGTGCCGAAACGGTCGGCCGCCAGCCGGGTGATCACGTCCAGCGACGGATCGGGCGGCGTATCAAGGATGTTGAACGCCTCCAGCGCGGCCAGCCGCGCTTCCTCATCTGGCAATATCGGCACCACCGCTCCGTCCACTCCTTCGACCCCATCGCAGGCCCCCGGGCATGGAGGCTGATGCGGCCACCAGGCGGCACGCTCCGCTGCTCAATGGCCCGGCCCCACGCGCGCGCGCAATCCCGCCTTAAGGCGCATTGCCCCTATACTTTGGGATAGAAGCCGCGGTCCAAAGGTCAGCATTGCTGACCATATTGGCCGGACCACCCCGCCCAAAGGCCGCATCCACCCATCCCGCAGCAGGATGGCACCATCCGCCCGCGACCAAGACAGGCGAAATTTAACTCGGCATTAACCATATCAGCCACGGCACACCGCCGCCGGCGATACCCACTGTCACTGAAGGAACGATGAAATGAAGACCATGATTGCCTCTGCCCTCACCCTGGTTGCCGTGCTGTCGGCCGGCGCTGCCGCTGCTGCCACCGCCGATGCCGGCGCCGGCGCCAAGATCATCGCCCCGCTGGAAATCAGCCGCACCGCCGATCTCTATTTCGGCACCATCGCCCCGTCGACCACGGTGGCCGACAAGGTTTCGGTGGATGCCGATGGCGCCCGCGTCTGCGGCCCGGCCCTGACCTGCCTGACCAGCGACCACACCGCCGCCGCCTTTGCCGTGACCGGCGAAGCCGATGCCTTCTACACCATCTCGCTGCCCAAGGAGATCAAGATCGTGAACGGCAACGGCACCGCCATGCGCGTGGCCGATTTCACCGGCTCCAAGGCCAAGGGCCAGCTGCTGAAGGGTGAAGACAGCTTCACCGTGGGCGGCACGCTGGAAGTGGGCGTGCGTCAGGAAGCCGGCCAGTACAAGGGCAGCTTCACCGTCGCGGTCGAGTATCAGTAAGAGCTCCGTGGCAGGGGGGAAGGGCAACCGGCCTGGCAAGGGCTGCGCCGGTTGCCCAACCCCCCACCCCCCTTTTCACTCCCCACAGGCCAACCCCTGCCATCCGAAGGTCTGTTCCGATGAAATTCCCGTTGTTCGTGGCCGTTGCCGCCGTGGCTGCCGCCGCCGCTCCGGCCCATGCCGAATTGCTGGTTGCCCCCACCCGCGTCGTCCTCTCCCCGGCCAGCCGTTCGGCCGAACTCGTGCTGGTCAACAAGGGCGCCGAACCCGCCGCCTTCCGGCTGGCGCTGGAAAACCGCCGCATGCGCAGCGATGGTGGCCTGGAAGCCGCCGAAACCGCCCTGCCCGATGAACGCTTCGCCGCCGACAAGCTGCGCTTTTCCCCGCGCCAGCTGGTGCTGGAACCCGGTGCCCGCCAGGTGGTGCGCATCATGGCCGATGCCGCCGATCTGGCCCCCGGCGAATATCGCAGCCACCTGCGGCTGATGTCCGCCCCGGTCAGCGCCGGGCGCAGCACGGTGGCCACCGGTGACCGGCCCGACAACAGCCTCTCGATCGAACTGATCGCCATCCGCTCCATCACCGTGCCGGTGATCCTGCGCGTCGGCAGCCTGGATGCCCAGGTGACGCTGAACAGCGCCGCCCTCGCGCAACCCGGAGACAATCAGCTGGTGATCAAGCTGGCCCGCGCCGGCAGCCGGTCCACCTATGGCGACATCAGCCTGACCGTGGCCGGCGAGAAGCAGCCGGCCTGGCTGGTGCGCGGCGTGGCGATCTACACGCCCAACACCAGCCGCGACGTGATCTTGCCGCTGCCCGCCGATGTGCGCGCCCGGCTGGCCGGCAAGCGGGTGACGATCGCCTATGTCTCCACCGACAGCGCCGAACCGGCCCAGCTGGGCCGCGTGCTTTCCAGCCTGACCGCCACGCTCTGAGCCATCAACCCAGGATGCCAACATGCGCCGCCGCCTGCCGCCCGGCGGGCGGTGGCTGGCGGCGCTTTGTGCCCTGCTGATGGCAGCGGCCAGCGCCGCCCAGACGCCGCCGGCCGGCGCCTCCATCTTCGATGATCTGTTCGGCAGCGAAAAGCCGGACGGGAAATCCGGCCAGGCCGCCGATGGCCTCGCCCTGCCCGGCCTGTTTGCCGGCGGCCGGCGGCTGGCCGATGCGGTGCCGCTGCACGATCTCGGCCCCGGCCAGGGCGCCTGCGTGGTGGCCGCCGCCCTGCTCGATGCGCTGGAGCTTGACCATCAGCCCGAAGGCGGCGGCATCGCCCTCACCCTTCCCGAACCGCGCCGCCGCATCGCCATCCCGGCCGCCGCACTGCTGCCCAGCCCCAGCGGGCCGTGCCTGCCACTGGCCGGCCTGCCGCGCCTGCTGCCGATCAGCCTGGCGCATGATCCGGTCAGCCAGCGCCTGCTGCTGGAGGCGGCGGCGCCGCTGCCGGTGCTGATGCGGCTTGACCGCGCCGAGCGCCAGGCCCGGCTGCACCCCGAAACCCTGCGCCCGGCCTTCCCGCTCGCCCCGGCCCCGGCCGGCGGCACCCGCCTGTGGAGCCTTGATCTGGCCGCCACCATGGGGCTGGACGGGGAGGCGGTGCTGGCCACCCAGGCCAGCGGCGAGATCCTTGGCCTGGCGGCCCGCGCCAGCCTGTCGCTCGCCCGCCGGGCCGCCCCGGCGCTGGGCTTCACCCTGGCCGAAGCGCGCGACACGCCCGATCTGCTCGGGCCGCTGCACGCCCGCTCGGTCGCGCTTGGCGATGTGGCCAGCCCGGCCCAGCCGCTGATCGCCGATGCCCTGTCGGGGCGCGGGCTGGTGATCGCCTCCCGCCCGCCGTGGCGCGCCGATCTGGTGGACGAGATCGAGCTTTCCGGCCCGCTGCCGCCCGGCTGGGAAGCGGAACTCTGGCACGAGGACCAGCTGATCGCCGCCACCCGCACCCCCGATGCCAGCGGCCAGTGGCGCTTTGCCAAACTGCCGGTGCGCATCGGCGAAAACCGCTGGCGCGTGCGCCTCTATGGCCCCCATGGCGAGACCAGCGAACAGGCCTTCACCCGCCTGGTCGGCACCGAGATGAACGCCGAAAATGAAGTGGATTATGCCATCGGCTTCATCGATGGCGGCCGGCCGCTGTGGGGCCCCGCCCCGGTGCGCGGCACCAGCGGCGCCGCCGGCTTTGCCAGCATTGGCTGGGGCGTCACCCCCGAAGTCACCGCCCGGTTCGGCCTCAACGCGCCGCTGGCCGGCGATCCCGGCCTGTCACTGGGCCTGAACGGCGGCCATGCCGGCACGCTGTGGGCCGCGACCGTGGCGCGCGACGGGCTGGGCGGCATCGGCGGCGCACTGCGCCTCGCCCGCCGGCTGGGCGGCACCGATCTGCTGTTCGATGCCGCCCGCCACGGCCGCGATGCCGGCCCGCAGCAATCCCCGCTGGTGCGCGAACTCGCCGCCCGCGCCAGCCTCAGCGCGCAAGGCCGGCTGGCGTTCGGCCGGCTCAGCCTGCCCTGGCAGTTGCGCGCCGCCACCGCCACCCGCCGCGGCGGCGGCCAGCAACAGGATGTCGCCGCCCGCATCGCCGTGCCGCTGGCCGGCCTGCAGGGCAGCGCCAGCCTGGGCCTCACCCGGCAAGGCGGCACCAACTGGCAGGGCAGCACCAGCCTGGGCCTGGCCGGCCGCGCCGGGGCCTGGCGGGTGCGCGGCGGCATCGACGCCACGCTGGCCCAGGGCTGGCGCCTCGCCGGCTTCGGCCTCAGCGCCGCGCGCACGGCCGGCGCCAACAGCGTCACCCTCGATCTGGGCTGGCAGGCGCAGCGCCGCCGCATCGCCGCCGGCGTCGCCTTCAACCGCCGCCTCGGCAATTTCGGCCTTTCCGCCGGCATCGCCCGCAGCGGCGAGGGCTGGCGCGCCACCATCGGCCTCACCGTTGGCCTCTGGCAAAACCGCGGCCGCTGGCACGGCGCCCCGGCCGGCCTGTCACGCGGCGGCGCCATCGTGCCCGATCTGTTCATCGATACCGACGGCGATGGCACCCGCGATCCCGGCGAAACCCCGGTGGCCGGCGGCCGCTTCATCGTCGGCAACGCCCTGCGCGGCGAAACCACCGGCAGCAACGGGCAAACCCTGCTGCGCGGCCTGCCCACCGGCCGCAGCATCGACATCGAAACCCAACTGGCCTCGCTCAGCGACTTCACCCTGCGCCCCGCCCGCGCCGGCGAACGCCTCAGCCTGCGCCCCGGCGAAGTCCGCGCGCTGGCCATCCCGCTCCACATCACCGGCAGCATCGACGCCCAGGTCCTGCTCGCCAGCGCCAACGAAACCACCCCGCGCGCCGGCATCGAGGTCAGCCTGCTCACCCCCGACCACAAACCCATCGCCACCGCCCGCAGCGACTTCGAAGGCCATGTGCTGTTCGACAGCCTGAAACCCGGCACCTACCTGATCCAGGCCGGCGACCAACCCGCCACCAGCCTCACCCTCACCCCCACCCACCTCGACCAGCAAACCCGCCTGCTGCTGCCACCGCTGGGCTGAGGGGATTTACAAGAGGGAGCCTCCGGCGGGCAGGGACTCGTCCCTGCACCCGATTCGTTGTCAGGCGCGCATGTGGATAGTGATCCTCCCCAGCCGCAGGATGGGGAGGTGGCGCCGAAGGCGACGGAGGGGCGGCGGCAAACACCACCCCAACAATATCAGCCCCTAAAACTGCCGAAACCGCGCCAACGGCAAACCATGCTTCTCGACATAGGCATTCGATTCCGCGATCGCCGCCCGATTCTCCGCAAGCCACGCCTGCCGATCAAAATCCGGCCCCATCCGCCGCCCCAAAACCCGCCTCGGCTCGGCATGGTCAGGCTTGTCGCTTGGGTCTATTGCCATGCGCATCACCACTCAGAACGGACAGGAACAACCCGCAGCAGATTAGTCGAAAACGTTGAGGTGCCCAACAGAGCCTGTCGGGCGCCTCATCGTTCATTCGGTATCCTTCAAAATCAAATCTCGGCCCCTTACTCCGCCGCCACCCCCAGCAGGCCGCCCTGCGCGTCGTCCACATTGGCTGGCACGGCTTCGCTGGCGGCCTTGGCGGCCTTGCGGGCGTCGAAGGCGGACCACACTTCGTTCCAATTGCCCTTGGTGGCGGCCTTGGAATATTCGGTGGCGCGGGCTTCGAAGAAATTGGCGTGCTCCACGCCGTTCAAGAGCGGCGTGAGCCAGGGCAGCGGGTGCTCCTCGATCATGTAGATCGGTTGCAGGCCCAGCTGCTTCAGGCGCCAATCGGCGATGAAGCGGACATATTTCTTGATGTCCTTGGGCGTCATCCCCGGCACCGGGCCCATTTCAAAAGCCAGATCGATGAACGCATCCTCCAGGCGCACGGTGCGCTGGCACACATCGGCGATATCATCGCGGATGCGCGCGGTGAGCACGCCGGTTTCGGCGCAGAAGCTGTGGAACAGCTTGATGATGCCTTCGCAGTGCAGCGATTCATCGCGCACGCTCCACGACACGATCTGCCCCATGCCCTTCATCTTGTTGAAGCGCGGGAAGTTCATCAGCATGGCAAAGCTGGCGAACAATTGCAGGCCTTCGGTGAAGCCGCCAAACATCGCCAGCGTCTTGGCGATATCCTCGTTGCTGCTCACGCCGAACGTGTTCATGTAATCATGCTTGTCGCGCATTTCCTTGTAGTTGAGGAAGGCGCTATACTCGCTTTCGGGCATGCCGATCGTGTCGAGCAGATGGCTGTAGGCCGCGATGTGGATCGTCTCCATGTTGGAGAACGAGGTCAGCATCATCTTCACTTCGGTCGGCTTGAACACGCTGCCATATTTGTCGTGATAGCAATCCTGCACCTCGACATCGGCCTGGGTGAAGAAACGGAAAATCTGGGTGAGCAGGTTGCGCTCGTGATCGGTCAGCTTCTGCGCCCAATCCCGGCAATCCTCGCCCAGCGGCACCTCCTCCGGCATCCAGTGGATCTGCTGCTGGCGCTTCCAGAAATCATAGGCCCAAGGATATTCGAACGGCTTGTAGCTCTTGGAGGCTTGCAGAAGCGGCATGGGATCAGTCCTGTGTCGAGTAGAATGAAGAAGAAGAAGAGGCCTCCGGCGGGCGTTTTTCTGCCTCCGGCGGGCTGGGGCTGAGCCCCTGCACCCACTTTCGCTGGTGCGCGCCCCAATCCGGAAGACCACCCAGCGCCGCAGGCTTTTGAACGTGCGCCGCAGGCTTTTGATCGCGCTTCGCGCCGGGCGCACCCACCGGAGCCGAAGCCCGAACCCAACGAGAGTGGGTGCAGGGGCTCAGCCCCTGCCCGCCGGAGGCAAGAAAAAGCCCGCCGGAGGCAAAAATTTCTTGCCCAGTTGCGAGCAAGTGAGTGCGGCGCTTGCCGCCCCCTCCGCCTCCCTGCGGTCGGCACCTCCCCCAGGGGGGGAGGATTGCGAAACCGGTTGGGAGGGGGATTGGGCCATGGGTCGTGGAGTCCATGGCCCAATCCCCCTGTCCCTCCGGCCGGGCAGCATCCCGGCCGGTGCGCTGCCCGGCAGGATGGCCGGGCAAGGGGGCGCCGCCTGCCGTCATTGGCAAGCCAGGCATTCGTCATAATCCCGGCGTTCCACCTGGATCACCGGCGCTTCCGAGGTGTTGTCGGCTTCCACGCCGCCGGCGAACCCGGCGCGCTGCACGCTCATGGAGCGCAGATAATAGAGGGATTTGATGCCCAGTTCCCAGGCGCGGTAGTGGAGCATGAGCAGATCCCATTTTTCCACGTCGGCCGGGATGAACAGGTTGAGCGACTGGGCCTGATCGATGAACGGCGTGCGGTCGGCCGCCAGTTCGATCAGCCAGCGCTGATCGATTTCGAAGGCGGTGCGATAGGTGGCCTTTTCCTCGGGCGTGAGGAAATCGAGATGCTGCACCGAGCCGCCGCGTTCGAGGATCGAATTCCACACCGTGTCGCTGTTCTTCGCCTTGGCGATGAGCAGTTTTTCCAGATAGGGATTCTTGACGACGAAGCTGCCCGAGAGTGTCTTGTGGGTATAGACATTGGCCGGGATGGGTTCGACGCAGGCCGAGGTGCCGCCGCAGATGATGCTGATGCTGGCGGTGGGTGCGATCGCCATCTTGCAGCTGAAGCGTTCCATCACCCCCATGTCGGCGGCATCGGGGCACGGCCCGCGTTCGACGGCCAGCGTCATCGACGCCTGATCGACCTGGGCGCGGATATGCTTGAAGATCTTCATGTTCCAGGATTTGGCCATGGCGCTTTCAAAGGGCAGCCCACGCGCCTGGAAGAAGCTGTGCAGGCCCATCACGCCCAGGCCGACCGAGCGTTCGCGCATCGCGGCATAGGCGGCGCGGTGCATGGCCGGTTCGGAACGGTCGATATAATCCTGCAGCACATTGTCGAGGAAGCGCATGCAATCCTCGATGAACTGCGGGTGGCCCTGCCATTCGTCCCAGGTCTCGATATTGAGGCTGGAGAGGCAGCAGACGGCGGTGCGGTCGTTGCCCAGATGGTCCGGCCCGGTGGGCAGGGTGATTTCCGAGCAGAGATTGGAGGTGGACACCTTCAGCCCCAGATCACGCTGGTGCTTGGGCATGGTGCGGTTCACCTCGTCGATGAAGATGATATAGGGCTCACCGGTGGCCAGGCGGGTTTCGACCAGCTTGGTGAACAGCGCGCGCGCATCCACCTGGCCGCGCTTCTCGCCGGTCTTGGGGCTGACAAGGTCAAAGCTGGTGCCGTCGCGCACTGCGGCCATGAACGCGTCGGTCACCAGCACGCCGTGGTGGAGATTGAGCGCCTTGCGGTTGAAATCGCCCGACGGCTTGCGGATTTCGAGGAACTCCTCGATCTCCGGGTGGGAGATATCCAGGTAGCAGGCGGCCGAACCGCGGCGCAGGCTGCCTTGGGAGATGGCCAGCGTCAGGCTGTCCATCACCCGCACGAAGGGGATGATGCCGCTGGTCTTGCCGTTGAGGCCCACCGGTTCGCCGATGCCGCGCACCCGGCCCCAATAGGTGCCGATGCCGCCGCCGCGGGAGGCGAGCCAGACATTCTCGTTCCAGGTGCCGACAATGCCTTCCAGGCTGTCGGAGACGCTGTTCAGATAGCAGCTGATCGGCAGGCCGCGGCCGGTGCCGCCGTTGGAGAGCACCGGGGTGGCCGGCATGAACCACAGCCGGCTGATATAGTCATAGAGGCGCTGGGCATGATCGGCATTGTCGGCATAGGCGGCGGCGACGCGGGCAAACAGATCCTGATAGGATTCGCCGGGCAGCAGATAGCGGTCGTCCAGCGTGTCCTTGCCGAAATCGGTGAGCAGCGCATCGCGGC
Source organism: Sphingomonadales bacterium (assembly GCA_027483465.1). Lineage (GTDB taxonomy): Bacteria > Pseudomonadota > Alphaproteobacteria > Sphingomonadales > Sphingomonadaceae > Sandarakinorhabdus. Next base: position 113,281 of record JAIXUQ010000008.1, on the reverse strand, counting down.
TGCGATCCACTGTCACGTGGAATTTCCACGGCAGGATGTCGCTGGTGCCGCGCACTTCGGCCGGGCGGGCGGCGGCTGCGGTGGCCGCGGCCAGCACGCCCTGCGCCAGGCTGGCCGCCAGCGCGTCCCCGTTGTCGCCGCTGCGTTCGGCTTCGGTGCGATCGGGGCTCAGGGTGGCGCTGCTGTCGGTCATGCGGAATTCACTCATGTCTGGTCTGGCCCCTCGCTTCTACTACGGGAACAAACCGGGGTCACGGCTGTTTCTTGCCGCATCTGTTTCTGTCCCCGATATCAACAGCCGGTGCTGCCCGCCAATGGCGTGTCCCCGCCCGGCTGCTACCAGAATTAGTGTCTGATGGCCGCCGGAACACCATCAATAGTGCCACAGCCCCGCCGCCGCGCAAGCGCATTGTTTGCTTGACGTGCGCCGAAATGGTTGAATCGGCGCGTGATTCATCCACAGGCAAGGCATATTGCCAGCCGCGACCAGAGCCTGTTCAAGGGCTTGGCGAGGGAGCATGAAACGGCGCCGCAAGCCGATCCGGATGCGGCCAACTTTACGCTGCCGCGCGGGCCGCTTATCCTTCGCGTCAAAAGGAGCCCTGCCCATGAGCCTGATCCGCGAAGACGATGTCATCACTTCGGTGGCCGACGCGCTGCAATATATCAGCTATTTCCACCCGATGGATTATATAAAGGCGCTGGGCCGGGCCTATGCGCTGGAAGAATCACCGGCCGCGCGCGATGCCATCGCCCAGATCCTCACCAACAGCCGCATGTGCGCCGAAGGCCATCGCCCGATCTGCCAGGACACCGGGATCGTGGTCGCCTTTGTGAAGATCGGTATGAATGTTCGCTGGCAAGCCACGAAAACCGTTCAGGAAATGATCAACGAAGGCGTGCGCCGCGCCTATCTCAACCCGGAAAACAAGCTGCGCGCCTCGATCGTGGCTGATCCCGCCTTTGGCCGGGTGAACACCCGCGACAACACGCCCGCCGTGGTCCATATCGAGATGGTGCCGGGCGACCATGTGGAGATCATCGTTTCGGCCAAGGGCGGCGGCAGCGAGAACAAGGCGAAATTCGCCATGCTGAACCCCAGCGATTCCATCCGCGACTGGGTGGTGAACACCGTGCCGCTGATGGGCGCCGGCTGGTGCCCGCCCGGCATGCTGGGCATCGGCATCGGCGGTTCGGCGGAAAAGGCGATGATCCTGGCCAAGGAATCGCTGATGGAGCCGATCGACATGGCCGAACTGAAGGCGCGCGGGCCCCGCTCCCCGATCGAGGAGCTGCGCATCGAGCTGTATGACGCGGTGAATGATCTGGGCATCGGCGCGCAGGGGCTGGGCGGGCTTTCGACCGTGCTGGATGTGAAGATCCTCGATACGCCCACCCACGCGGCCTCGAAACCGATCGCGATGATCCCCAATTGCGCCGCCACCCGCCACGCCCATTTCACCTTGACCGGCAACGGCCCGGCCTATCTGGAGCCGCCCAGGCTGGAGGATTGGCCGCAGGTGAACTGGACGCCGGACAAGGCTTCGAAACCGGTCAATCTCGACACGCTGACCCCGGCCGAGGTGGCAAGCTGGAAGCCCGGCGACCGGCTGCTGCTCAGTGGCCGGATGCTCACCGGGCGCGATGCCGCGCACAAGCGCATGGTTGACATGCTGGCCCGCGGCGAGACCCTGCCGGTCGATTTCACCAACCGGGTGATCTATTATGTCGGCCCGGTCGATCCGGTGCGCGACGAGGTGGTGGGCCCCGCCGGCCCGACCACGGCGACACGGATGGACAAGTTCACCGAGACGATGCTGGCCCAGACCGGGCTGATCGCGATGATCGGCAAGGCCGAACGCGGCCCGGCCGGGATCGAGGCGATCGCGCGGCACAAGGCGGCCTATCTGATGGCGGTGGGCGGGGCGGCCTATCTCGTCTCGAAAGCCATCAAGGCGGCGCGCGTGCTGGCCTTCGAGGATCTGGGCATGGAGGCGATTTACGAATTCGAGGTCAAGGACATGCCGGTGACCGTTGCGGTGGACTCTGAAGGCACGTCGGTGCATAAATCCGGGCCGGCCGATTGGCGCGCCCGCATCGCGGCGGCGCGGGCCGCCCAGCCGGCGTGAAGCGCAGGAGGATGGAATGATCGCACGCTTGATTTCTGCCCTCGCCTTGTTGACCGGGCCGATTGCCGCCCAGGCGGCGCCCGCCCCACCGGCGCAGCCAGCCGCAGTGGCCGAACTGCTCATCGGCCTGGCGGTGGCCGAAGCGCGCTGCACCGGATCGCACCAGAAGATGCTGGCCCGGTTCCGGCCCATGCTGCAATCGCGCCATGCGGCGGCGTTCCGCCAGGCCGGGCAGCAGATGGCCATGCATTATCAGCAGGCGCATGGCGATGGCTGGCAGGCGGCGCTCACCGCCGATCTGGTGGCCGTGCGCACCCGGTTCGAACAGCAGGCAGACGATCCCGGCGCTGGCAAGCGGTTCTGCCGGAAAAGCGCGGTTGAGGCCCGTTCGCTCAGCGGGGCCGAGCTTGCCGGCGCCAGCAATTTCCGCGGGATGAATGTGGAAGGCGATCTGTACGGGCTCGCGGCACGCTGAGCGCGCTGGCCGGAAACAGAGGCATGACCACGGTTGCCGAGCCGGTTATGTTGGCATTGTGAACAGCATCACCCTTCCCCAGCCCGTCTGCCTGCGGATGGCGGATCTTGCGCTGCGTGCCAGGCTGGCCGCCCTCGGTGCCAATGCGATTGCGCTGGTTGATGTGGCGGCCGCCTGCCTGTTCCGGCACAGCCAGCCCGAAGGCGATGTGTGGCGGCTGTGCGACGTGCTGGACGCGGCCGCCCTTTGGCCCAGCCGCGCCCGGCCCGGCCTTGCCATCGAAAGCGTCGGCTCGCACTGAACCATGATCCCCGCCCGCCCCGCCGCCATCTTGTTCGACATGGATGGGCTGCTGCTCGATACCGAGCGGCTGATCCGCGATGCCATGGTGGCGGTGATGGCCGATCTGGGCTTTGCCATGGCGGCGGCCGATTATGCCGAACTGATCGGCCGGCCCGAACCGGCCAGCCGGGCGCTGATGCTCGCCCGCTATGGCGCCGGCCTTGATTATGACGCGATGCGCGCCCAGGTGCGGCAGCGCATCCATGATGAATGGGGGCCGCTGCGGCCGGTGAAGCCCGGCGCCGCCGCCCTGCTCGCCCGGCTCAACGCCGCCGGCATCCCCTGTGCGGTGGCCACCAGTTCGGAAAATGCCCTGGCCCGCGCGCACCTGGGTCATGCCGGTCTGCTGCATGGCTTTGCCGCCATCATCGGCTGCGATGATGTGCGCGCCGGCAAGCCCGATCCCGAGCCCTATCGCACCGCCGCTGCCCGGCTGGGCGCCGATCCCGCCCGCTGCCTCGCGCTGGAGGACAGCCATAACGGCATCATGTCCGCCCATGGTGCCGGCGTGCCGGTGGTGATGGTGCCCGATCTGCTGCCGGCCACGCCCGCCATCCGCGCCCGCCTGCTGGCGGTGGCGCCCGATCTCGATACCGTGGCCGGCTGGCTGGCGCCGCACCTGGGCTGAAAGGTCAGCGCGCCACCAGCAGGATCGGCGCAGCCGGGGTGATCGCCGCGGTTGCCGCCGCCGCCAGCCCGGCCAGTTCATCCGGCGCGCGGCCGGCCAGATCGGCGGCCAGCGCCGTGGCCCAGCGGCAGAAGGCCTGCGTGTCGGGCAGCAGCACATACATGTTGAACTGGCGGGTGAGCGCTGCGTCCAGCTGCGTCTGCCAGCCGGCGGCAAACTGGCGGCGGAACCGCTGTTCCTGCGCGGCATAGGCGGCGGCCAGCAAATTGGCATGGCGCTTCAGGAATACGTTGTAATTGCTTGTCAAGTCAGCATTGCGGCATTGCAGCGCCGCCACATTGAGCCCGCTGCGCACCGACCAGACGAGATCGAGCGCCGATGCCCCGGTCTCGGCCACCGGGGCGGCTGTCTGCGCGGCGGCCGGTGCGGCCAGCAGCGCGGCAGGCGCGGCCAGCAGCAGGACGAAACGGGTGAATTTGCGGATCATGGCGGCGTGTTCCCTCTCTTGCCTCATGCCCATATCAACGCCGGGCCGGGGCAAAGCGGTGTGCGCCGCTGCCGATTTTTTCGCCGCTCAGTCGCGGGCCAGCGCCGCCACCAGCGCGTCATAGGCCGGGATGGTCACGCCCATGTTGCCGCGGTTGCTGGCCACCGGGTGGCTGCCCGATCGCGCGATCACCACGCCGGCGGCGCGATCGACATAGATGCCCTGCCCGTGCACCCCCAGCGCCATCGCCTGGCCGCCGGCGCGGTGCCAGAACTGGCTGGCATAGCTGCCATCGGGGTTGCCGGGATAGTTCACATGGGCAAAGGCCGCCGGATCGCCGCCCCGCAAGGCGCGGGCCACCACGGCCGCCGGCAGGATCTGCCGGCCGTTCCACAGCCCGCCCAGCCGCAGCATCTCGCCCACCCGCGCGGTGTCACGCAGCGCCGCCATCAGGCCGCCGCCGCCAAAGGCCACGCCCATCCGGTCTACCGCGATGGCGGCATCATTTTCCATGCCCATCGGCCGCCAGAAGATATCGGTGATCAGGCTGGCCAGGCTCTGCCCGCTCGCCCGTTCCACCAGCCACTGCAAACACTGGGTGTTGGGCGTGCGATAGACGAAATCGCCGCCGTGCGGCGCATCCTGGGCGATGCCGGCCACCAGCGCATAGAGGCCATCGGGCCCGTCATAACCGGCCGGGCGCGGCAGCAGGCCGCCGGCCATGCTCATGCGCTGCACGTCGGAGACAATGCCGGGGCCGCCGGCATAATCCTCGTTGAAGGCGATGCCGGTGCGCATGTCCAGGATCTGGCGCACCGTGGCATTGCCAAGGCCCCATCCCGCCAATTCAGGCACATAATCGGCGGCCTTCAACGTTTCGTGCAACTTCCCCTGCTCGATCAGCAGTTCCGCCAGCAGGCCGACAAAGCTTTTGGTGACGGAAAAGAGGATATGCTGGGTATCGGGCCGGGTCACGCCGAACCAGCGTTCATAAACGATGCGGCCGTGGTGCAGCACCAGGATCGCATCGGTGTAGGTGGCGGCCAGCGATTGCTGCCAGCTCATCCGCACCCCGGCCAGGGTGGTGAGTTCCACCCCATCCAGATCATTGCGCAGCGCGCGCGGCAGGCTGCTCACCGGGCCTTCGCGCGGGATGCTGGCGGTGGGCAGCAGGGCACGCATGTGGGAAAAGCCCCAGCGCCACTGTGGAAAGCGCCACATGCTGGCATCATCCCAGCGCACCTGCCGGTCACGCGGCGGCGGAAAGCCCTGCATCCAGCCCATGGCCACCGGATCGCTGCTGGCGGCATCGGCCATGTTTTCATGGGGATGGCCAGGCAGGTGAAGCGATGGTGTGAACATATCGGCGCTCCGGATGCCAGCCGGCACCCCCTCCCCAACAGCATTGCCGCTGGCCAATCTACGGCCTAGCATGGCCCCCGGCAAGGAGGCCCGCTGATGATTTCCACCCGCACCCTGATCCCGCTGTTGCTGCTGATCGCGGCCCCGGCATTGGCGCAGAGCGCCCCGCCCACGCCCGCCAAACCCGCCCCCGCTGCCGCCGTCACCCCCGCGCAAACGCCCGAGCAGCGGCTTGCCGCCGCGGGCCTCACCCTGCCGCCGCCCAATGCGCCCATCGGCCTCTATGTGCCGGCGGCGCGGGTGGGCAATCTGTTGTTTCTGGCCGGCCATGGCGAATGCCCGGCCGGCGGCGCCGGCAAGCTGGGCGCCACCATGGACGTGGCGGAAGGCAAGGCCCATGCCGCGCGGGTGGGCCTGTGCCTGCTCGCCTCGCTCAAGGCCGAACTGGGGCAATTGTCGCGGGTGAAGCGCATCGTGAAGGTGATGGGGCTGGTGAATGCCACGCCCGAATTCACCCAGCATCCCGAAGTGATGAACGGTTTTTCCGAAGTGATGGTGACGGCCTTTGGCGAGGCCGGCAAGGCACCGCGCGTGGCCGCCGGCGCCGGCAGCCTGCCGCGCGGCTGGCCGGTGGAGGTAGATGCCATCGTGGAGGTGGAATAGGCCGTGAAAACATCGGGCCTGCGCCATCGCACCGCTTGACCATGGCGGCCGGCCAAGGCCAGTTAACCGCAGCGCCGCCATTCCGGCCGGCCGGGATACACGCTTGATCCGTCATTTGCCGCCGGCCCTGCTGGGTGCCGCCCTGATCGTCACCCTGCCTGCCCCGGCGCGGGCCGGCACCGAGCCGCTGTATCAGGCCGCGCCGGCCTGGGTGGAAACCGCCGCCATCCCCACCGGGCCGGCGCTGCCGCCGCAGGTGGTGCTGGATTATCAGCAACGTTATGAAGGCGGCCGGGCCTGGTCCTACACCGATCAGGTGCGGCGCATCGCCAATGCCGAGGAACTGGGCAAGCAGACCTCGGTCACCCTGCCCTGGGTGCCCGACAAGGGCGATCTGATCATCCACCGGCTGGAAATCATCCGCGCCGGCCAGGTGATCGATCTGGTGGCCAAGGGGCAGCGTTTTGCGGTGCTGCGGCGTGAGGCCAATCTGGAACAGCAGATGGTGACCGGCGTGCTCACCGCCACGCTGGACGTGGCCGGCCTGCAGGTGGGCGATCTGTTGCGCCTGTCATGGTCCGTCACCGGCAGTGACACGGCGCTGGGCGGCAATGTGCAGGGTGTGGGGCTGCTGCTGCCGCAGCCGGCGCGGCTGGGCTTTGGCCGCATGATCCTCAGCTGGCCGCAAGGGAAGGCGCCGCGCTATCAGGCGCTGCAACCCGGCCTGACGCCACAGATCAGCGTGGCCGGCGGCTATCAGACGGTGCGCTACACGCTGCCGGTGGCCAAGCCGGCGGAAATCCCGCCCAACGCGCCCGGCCGCTTCAAGCGCCCACCGCTGGTGGAGGTCTCCAGCTTTGCCACCTGGGCCGATGTGGCGCGGGTGATGGCGCCGCTTTATGAAACGCGGGGGCTGATCAGGCCGGGCAGCGCGCTGAAGGCCGAGGCCGCGGCGATCATGGCGGCCAGCCCCGATCCGCTGGAACGCACCCAGCGCGCCCTGCGCCTGGTGCAGGACAAGGTGCGCTATCTGGCCGTCACCATGAACGGCGGCAATTACCGCCCGCAAACCCTGGAACAGACCTGGGCGGCGCGCTATGGCGATTGCAAGGCCAAGACGCTGCTGCTGCTGGCGCTGCTGAGCGAAATGGGCATCAAGGCCGAAGCCGTGCTGGCCAATATCGGCCAGGGCGATCTGGTTTCGGTGCGGCTGCCCAGCGCGCTGGCCTTCAACCATGTGCTGGTGCGCGCCGAGGTGAACGGGGAAAGCCTGTGGCTGGATGGCACCGGCAGCGGTGACCGGCTGGCGGATATCCGCGACACGCCGCCGTTTTTCAACGTGCTGCCGCTGCGCGCCAGTGGCGCCAGCCTGATGCCGCTGCCGCTGCGCGCCAATGCCCGGCCCAGCCTGGCCATCACCGCGCGCATCGATGAAAGCGCCGCCATCGATCTTGATCCGGTGGCCGATCTCACCATGGTGCTCACCGGGCGCGGCGCCGTGCAGTACAACGCGGCGGCCGGCGGGCTGGGGCCCAAGGAAAGCCACGCCCTGATCACCCGGCTGGTGCGCAGCCAGTTCGGCGATGCCGATGTGGGCAAATTTGCCGCCAGCAGCGACGCCGAAGCCGGCACGGTGACGATCCGGGCCAGCGCCGTGCTGGACGAACAATGGCAGGAAGACGGGCAGCGCCACATCCGCCTGCTCGACAAATTGCTGGCCCGCATCGATTGGAACGCCGATCGCAGCCGACCGGCCTGGGCGCAGATTCCGGTGATGACCGATGTGCCGAGCGGCGTGGCCTATGATCTGGCCATCACCCTGCCCGATGGCGGGCGCGGCATCAGCCTGGATGGCGTGGCCGCGGCCGACCTGATGGTGCGCGGCGAGCATCTGGTGCGCAGCGCCAGCCTTTCCGCCGGCATCGCCACCATGCGCGAACGCATGGATTCGGCCGGGGTGGAGATTCCGGCGGCGCAACTGGGCGCCGAGAAGGACCGGCTGGCCAAGGCCAAGGCCAGCGCGCCGCGCCTGATCGCCACCCGCGCCGCCCGCCATTATTATGATGTTGAGGGGCGCGACCCGGCCGGCGCCACCCAACTGGCCGCGGCCGAGGCGGTGTATGCCGATCTGATCGCGGTGGACCCGGAGGAAGCCGGCAGCTGGCACGCGCGCGGGCGGTTCCGCTTCAACGCCGGCAATTATGCCGGGGCGCGCGATGATTACCGCAAGGCGGTGGAATTGGCGGCGACGGCGGCGCGCCACCTCAACCTGTCGGACGCGCTGGACAAGCTGGGCGACCTGCCGGCCGCGCTGGAACAGGCGCAAACCGCCCATGATCTGGACCCGGCCAACGGCCGCGGCGTGCGCACCCTGGCCTGGCTGCTGGCCGACAGCGGCAAGCTGGCCGATGCGCTGGCCCTGCTGGACGACCGCATCGCCGCCGGCGGCAAGGATGCCGAGGATTATGGCCTGCTGCGCGTGGCGATCGAGGGCGCCCATGGCGATGCCGCCGCCGCCCTGGCGCGCATCGATGAACTGCTGGCGGCCAAGCCGAACGAATGGCAACTGCACAACACCCGCTGTTACGTGAAGGCGCAGCGCAAGCTGAAGCTGGAAACGGCGGCGGCCGATTGCGGGCGGGCGCTGGAACTGGGCGGCACCGCCGACGTGCTGGACAGCCGCGCCCTGTTGTGGGCGCAGCTGAACCAGTGGGACAAGGCGCTGGCCGATGCCGATGCGGCGCTGGCGCTGCAACCCGATCTGGACAGCAGCCGCTATCTGCGCGCGCTGGCGCTGGCGCGGCTGGGCCGGGCGGCGGATGGCGCGCGTGATCTGGCCATTGCCCGCCGGCTTGACCCGCAGATTGACCGGGATTTTGCCCGCATTGGGCTGAAACCGGGGCGCTGACATGATGGTGGCCCGCCAGCCGTCACCCGCGCCCACCGCGCCGTCACCCGCGCCCCGATTGCGGACACCGGGGGCCACAAAACGGCCACCGATGGCTGCCTGGCCGTCACATTTTCAGGGGATTTGCCATGGACCGCGATGATCTGGCGAGCGTGCTGGCCGGGGCCTGGCAATTGCTGGTGCGCGGCGGGGCTGACCGCAAGAGCCCGCTGCACACGCCGGTGGTGGCCAGCGTGGACGGCGATGGCCGGCCGCAGGCGCGGGTGATGGTGCTGCGGAAGGCCGATCCGGTGGCAGCGACATTGCGGTTCCACACCGATGCGCGCAGCCCCAAGGTGGCGCAGATCGACGGCAAGCCCTTGACGATATTGGGCTATCACCCGGGCGAACAGGTGCAGTTGCGGATTTGCGGCACCGGCCGGGTGGCAATGGATGGGGAGACGGTGGACGGCATCTGGGCCGCCTCCACCTTGTTTGCCCGGCGCTGCTATCTTGCTGAAAATGCACCAGGATCGCCGCTGCCCGGCCCCGGCAGCGGCCTGCCTGCCTGGATCGAGGGGCAACAGCCGACCGCCGAGCAGATCGGCCCGGCCCGGCCCAATTTCGCCACCGTCTGGCTGGCGGTGGACAGCATCGACTGGCTGCACCTGGCCAACAGCGGCCACCGCCGGGCGCTGTTCCGGCAGGCGGATGGCTGGGCCGGGCAATGGCTGGCGCCCTGACGGCGCCAGCGCCCCCTCAGCGCACCCTCAGCGGGTCAGTTTCTTGTAGGTCAGCGCGTGCGGCCGGTCGGCGGCATCACCCAGCCGGCGGCGCTTATCCTCTTCATACATCTCGAAATTTCCCTCGAACCATTCGACATGGCTGTCGCCTTCGAACGCCAGGATATGGGTGGCCAGGCGATCGAGGAAGAAGCGGTCGTGGCTGATCACCACGGCGCACCCGGCAAAGCTTTCAAGGGCTTCCTCCAGCGCGCGCAGGGTTTCCACATCGAGATCGTTGGTCGGTTCGTCGAGCAGCAGCACATTGCCGCCCTGCACCAGCATCTTGGCCATGTGGACGCGGTTGCGCTCCCCGCCTGACAGGAGGCCGACCTTCTTCTGCTGGTCTACCCCCTTGAAATTGAAGGCCCCGACATAGGCGCGGGTGAGCACCTCGTTCTTGCCGAAATAGAATTTGTCATTGCCCTGGGAGATTTCCTCCCACACCGTCGCATCCGCCCGCAGCGCATCGCGGCTCTGATCGACATAGGCCAACTTCACCGTCTCGCCGATGCTGATCTCGCCGCTGTCGGGCACTTCCTGCCCGGTGATGATGCGGAACAGCGTGGACTTGCCGGCGCCGTTGGGGCCGATGACCCCGACGATCCCGCCCGGCGGCAAGCTGAAGCTGAGGTTTTCAAACAACAATTTGTCGCCATAGGCCTTGGTGAGATTCTTCGCCTCGATCACCCGGTTGCCCAGCCGCTCGGGGATCTGGATCAGGATCTGGGCTTCGCCAAGGCGGCGGTTGGCTTGTTTTTCCACCAGTTCGTCAAAGGCCTTGATGCGGGCCTTGCTCTTGGTCTGGCGCGCCTTGGGGGAGGCCCGGATCCATTCCAGTTCCTGCTTGATGGCCTTCTCACGGCTGGCGTCCTCGCGCTCTTCCTGGGCCAGGCGCTTCTGTTTGGCTTCCAGCCAGTCGGAATAATTGCCTTCGAACGGAATGGCGCGGCCGCGATCCAGTTCCAGCACCCATTTCACCACATTATCAAGGAAATAGCGATCGTGGGTAACCAGGATCACCATCCCCTTATATTCCTGCAGATGGTTTTCCAGCCAGGCCACGCTCTCGGCATCGAGGTGGTTGGTCGGTTCGTCGAGCAGCAGGATTTCCGGCTTTTCCAGCAGCAGCTTGCACAGGGCCACGCGCCGGCGCTCCCCGCCCGACAGGCTGGTGACCGACCAGTCCCCCGGCGGGCAGCGCAGCGCGTCCATGGCGATTTCCAGCTGGTTGTCCAGCGTCCAGCCGTCAACAGCGTCGATCTTCTCCTGCAGATCGCCCATTTCGGCCATCAGCGCATCGAAATCGGTGTTGTCCTGCGGATCGGCCATTTCGGCCGAAATGGCGTTGAACCGGTCCACCAGGTCCGCCACGCCGCGCACCCCGTCCATCACGTTCTGCTTCACGGTTTTGTTGGGATCGAGCTGCGGTTCCTGCGGCAGATAGCCGACCCGCACGCCTTCGGCCGCCCAGGCTTCGCCTTGATAATCCTTGTCAATTCCGGCCATCACCTTCATCAGCGTCGATTTGCCGGCGCCGTTCGGGCCAATGATCGCGATCTTGGCGCCGGGCAGGAACGACAGGGTGATATCGCGGAAACAGGGCTTCTGGGCGCCGGGATAGGTCTTGGAAAGACCCTTCATCACGAACGCATATTGATAGGCCACGGCACGGCTCCGGAAACTGGGTGGTGGGGATGTGGCGCCGCCTTTAACCGAAGGCCGGCGCGCACGCAAACCGCGCGACGGGCCGACGCAGCCGACGGCTGGCCGCCGCGGTTGACGCTTGGGCGGCATCCTGTAACGTCAGGCCGATGGCGGGCAGCATGGGGGCAGCAAGCGTGGTGAAATCAATGTCTTGGGCGGCACAGCATCTGGTCGCGGCAGCGCTTCTGTGCGCCCCGCCTGCGGCCGCCACCGAATTCCGGGTGACCATGCCCACCGCCGCCGTGGACGCCAGCACCGATGGCCGCTTGATCCTGATCATCACGCCCGATGCGTCGAAGGAGCCGCGCTTCCAGGTCAAGCTGGGGCCGGATGCACCGCAAGTGCTTGGCATCAATGTCGAAGGCCTCAAGCCTGGTGGCAGCGCCCGCATCGGCACCGGCGTGCTGGGCTATCCGGCCGAGGACCTGCGCGAGGTGCCGGCCGGCGACTATGTGGTGCAGGCCGTGCTGCACAGATATCAGACCTTTGATCTGGCCACCGGCCACCGGGTGAAGCTGCCGGCGGCGCGCGGCGCCGGGCAGAACTGGCGCGAGGAGCCGGGCAATCTCCTGTCGGAACCGATGAAAATCCGCTTTGATCCCAAGAGCAAAGTGGCCGTGACCATCCCGCTGACCAAGGTGATCCCACCGGTGGAACAGCCCAAGGACAGCGAGTATATCCGGCATTTCCGGATCAGGTCGGAGCGATTGTCAAAATTCTGGGGCACCGACATGTACATCACCGGCCATGTGCTGGTGCCCAGGGATTTCGACAAGCATCCGGAGGCGCGCTATCCGCTGATCATCAACCATGGCCATTTCCCGGCCGATTTCGGCGGTTTCCGCACCACGCCGCCTGATCTGAAGGCGCCATGCGTGCCGGCGCCGCGCTTTGCCGAGCCCTGCTACAACCGCATCGAGCAACAGGAGGCGTTTGATTTCTACAAGCGTTGGACGTCCGACAATTTCCCGCGCTTCCTGATCGTCGAGATCGACCACAGCAATCCCTATTATGACGACAGCTATGCGGTGAATTCGGCCAATCTTGGCCCCTATGGCGATGCGATCATGAAGGAATTCGTGCCCGCGCTGGAGGCAAAATTCCGCGGGCTCGGCCAAGGCTGGGCGCGCTTCACCTATGGCGGCTCCACCGGTGGCTGGGAGGCGCTGGCGGTGCAGATGTTTTATCCCGACGCGTTCAACGGCGCCTTTGCCGCCTGCCCCGATCCCATTGATTTCCGCCAATATACCAACATCAACCTCTATGCCGACAAGAATGCTTTCTGGCGCATCGGCCCCTTTGGCCGGGTGCCGCGCCCGGCGCACCGCAATTATCTGGGCCATGTCGATTACACGGTGGAGCAGGAACAGCGGCTGGAACTGGTGCTGGGCGACAAGTCCCGTTCAGGGCAGCAGTGGGACATTTGGGAAGCGGTCTATTCCCCGCAGGGGCCCGATGGCTATCCGCAGCGCATCTTTGACAAACGCACCGGCGAGATCGATCCCAAGGTGGCGGCCTATTGGCGGGAGAATTTCGATCTTGTCCACATCATGCGGCGCGATTGGAAAATATTGGGGCCGAAAATCCGCGAAAAGGTCTTCCTCTATGTGGGGGACATGGACAATTACTACCTCAACAACGCCGTCTATCTGGCCGAGGACTTCCTGAAGAGCGCCGATCCGCCGTTCCTGGGCGAGATCGCCTATGGCGACCGGGCCGAGCATTGCTGGAACGGAGACCCCAACCAGCCCAACAAGATCAGCCGCCTGCGCTATCACACCATGTATGTGGACAAGATCCTGAAGCGCATCGAAGCCGCCGCACCCAAGGGGGCCGACCTGACCAGCTGGCGTTATTGACGCGCAGGTGGCAAGCAGGCCGCCGTCAAGACGTTATACGGCCCGGTTGGCCCCTCTCAATTTCGATTGCCCCAGACCTGCCATCTGGCCTAGTTTGCGGCGCCCCGGATGCTGGTGCCATCCGAAAAATTATGATGGAAAGAAAGACGCTTGGCTGCAATTTCTCACACAGAGTCCGCCGCGATGATGGACAGGATCATCGATGTGCTACGGCACCGGATCGGCAAGGACGAACAGGCCGCCAAGCCGCACGACTGGTATGCCGCCACCGTGCTGACGGTGCGCGACGACATCATCGACCGCTGGATTGAATCGACCAGGCGGGCCTATGCCAATGGCAGCAAGCGGGTCTATTATCTCAGCCTTGAATTCCTGATCGGCCGGCTGCTGCGCGATGCGCTGGCCAATCTGGGGCTGACCCATGGCGTTGTCGAGGCGTTGCGCAGCCACGGCCTTGATCTGGCGGCATTGGAGGAACTGGAACCGGACGCCGCGCTGGGCAACGGCGGGCTGGGCAGGCTCGCCGCCTGCTTCATGGAAAGCCTCGCAAGCCTCGACATCCCGGCCTATGGCTATGGCATCCGCTATGTGAACGGCATGTTCCGCCAGCATATTGCCGATGGCTGGCAGATGGAATTGCCCGAAACCTGGCTGAGCCACGGCAACCCGTGGGAGTTTGACCGCCGCGAGAGCGCCTATCGCATCGGTTACGGCGGGGAGGTGGTGAGCAAGGGCGATGGCGTGGTGTGGCAGCCGGCCGAAATGGTGGAAGCCAGCGCCGTGGACACGCCGGTGGTGGGGTGGCGCGGCAAGCGGGTGAACACCCTGCGGCTGTGGACCGCCCATGCACTCGATCCGATCCGCCTCGATGCCTTCAACGCCGGTGATCATGCCGGCGCGCTGGCCGGTCAGGTGCGCGCCGATGCGCTGGTGCGGGTGCTGTATCCCGCTGATTCCAGCCCGGCCGGCCAGGAATTGCGCCTGCGCCAGGAGTATTTCTTCACCGCCGCGTCGATTCAGGACATTTTGCGCCGCCACACCCAGGCCCACGGCGATGTGCGCAGCCTGCCCGACCATGCCGCGATCCAGTTGAACGATACGCATCCGGCGGTGGCCGTGGCCGAATTGATGCGCCTGCTGGTGGATGTGCACGGGCTGGAATTTGATGAAGCCTGGGGCATCACCCGCGGCACCATCGCCTATACCAACCACACTTTGCTGCCCGAGGCGCTGGAATCCTGGCCATTGCCGCTGTTTGAACGGCTGCTGCCGCGCCACATGCAGATCGTTTATGCCATCAACAGCCGGTTGCTGCGTGAAGCCGGCCGCGCCGGCATGGACAATGGCGCCATCGCCGCCATCAGCCTGATCGACGAGGGCGGCGAACGCCGGGTGCGCATGGCCAATCTGGCCTTTGCCGGCGCCCATAGTGTCAATGGCGTGGCGGCGCTGCACACCGAACTGATGAAGAGCACGGTGTTCTCCGATCTTCACCGCCTCTATCCCGACCGGATCAACAACAAGACCAACGGTGTCACCCCACGGCGCTGGCTGCAGCAGTGCAACCCGGGCCTGACCGCGCTGGTGCGTGATGCCATCGGCGATGGCTTCCTTGACGATGCCGAGGCCATTTCGGCGCTCGATGGCTTTGCCGGTGACGCCGCCTTTCAGGAACGCGTGGCCGAAGTGAAGCGCAGCAACAAGGTGGCACTGGCCAACCACCTGAAAAAATTGACCGGCATCTGGCTTGATCCGGATGCCCTGTTCGACGTTCAGATCAAGCGCATCCACGAATACAAGCGGCAATTGCTGAACATCCTGGAGACGGTGGCGCTTTACGATCAGGTGCGCAGCCATCCGGAACGCGATTGGGTGCCGCGCGTGAAGATCTTCGGCGGCAAGGCGGCTTCCAGCTACCACAATGCCAAGCTGGTCATCAAACTGGCCAATGATGTGGCGCGGCGGATCAATTCCGATCCTTCGGTCGGCGGCCTGCTGAAAGTGGTGTTCGTGCCCAATTACAATGTCAGCCTGGCCGAACGCATCATTCCAGCCGCCGATCTTTCGGAACAGATTTCCACCGCGGGCATGGAGGCATCGGGCACCGGCAACATGAAGTTTGCCATGAACGGCGCACTCACCATCGGCACGCTGGACGGCGCCAATATCGAGATCATGGAACGGGTTGGCGCCGAGAATATCGTGATCTTCGGCCTGACGGCCGACGAGGTCGCAGCCCGCCGCCGCGATGGTTATGACCCGCGCGCCGTGATCGAACATTCACGCGAACTGCGCCAGGCGGTTGAGGCCATTGCCTCGGGCGTGTTCTCGCCGGATGATCCGGGCCGCTACGCCGGCCTGATGGGCGGGCTCTATCATGGGGATTGGTTCATGTGTGCGGCCGATTTCGATGCCTATGCGGCCGCCCAGCGCCAGGTGGATGCCCGCTGGCAGGATCAGGCCGGCTGGCGCCAGGCCGCCATCCACAATATCGCCCGGGTCGGGTGGTTCTCTTCTGATCGCACCATCAGCGAATATGCCCACGGCATCTGGCGCGTGCGATGAAGCCACCGCGCTCAGCCCTGGCGGCCCTGCTGGATGGCACACATGCCGATCCCTTCGCGCTGCTGGGGCCGCATGCCGGGCCAGACGGCTGTTTCGTGCGGGCCATCCTGCCGGGCGCCGAAACGGTGAACGTGTGCACCCTGGGCGGCGGCGCGTTGGGGCCATTGGCACGGGTGGATGATCGCGGGCTGTTCGAAGGTCATGTCCGCGGCCGGCCGCGACCGCTCAAGTATCGGTGCCGGGGCAATGGTGCCGAATGGTGGGTGACTGATCCTTACTCGTTTGGCCCGGTGCTGGGGCCGATCGATGATTATCTCGCCGCCGAGGGCACCCATCTCAGGCTGTTTGATCGGTTGGGGGCCCATGCCATCGATCACGAAGGCGCGTCGGGCGTGCATTTTGCCGTGTGGGCACCAAATGCTGCCCGCGTGGCGCTGGTGGGCGATTTCAACGGCTGGGACCAGCGCCGCCATGTGATGCGGCGCCGGGCTGATACCGGCATCTGGGAAATCTTCATGCCCGGTGTGGGGATCGGGGCGGCCTACAAGTTCCTGATTGTCGGGCCAGATGGCCAGCAACTGCCGCTCAAGGCCGATCCCTTCGCCTTTGCAGCGGAATTGCGGCCGAACACGGCATCGCTGGTGGCCGTGCCCGGCAAGCCTGACTGGGGCGACGAGGCCCACCGGGCGCATTGGCAGTCGCTTGATCCGCGGCGCGCGCCGATCGCCATCTATGAAGTGCACCCCGGCTCATGGCAGCGCGACGATCAGGATTGGTTCCTCACCTGGGATGCGATGGCCGAACGGCTGATCCCCTATGCGATCGACATGGGTTTCACCCACATCGAATTCCTGCCGGTGAGCGAGCATCCCTATGATCCGTCATGGGGCTATCAGACCACGGGCCTGTATGCGCCGTCGGCCCGCTTTGGCGATCCAGCCGGCTTTGCCCGCTTTGTCGATGGTGCCCACCGGGCCGGCATCGGCGTGCTGATTGATTGGGTGCCGGCGCATTTTCCAGTGGACGCCCATGGTCTGGCCCGGTTTGATGGCACCGCGCTGTATGAGCACGAAGACCCGCGGCTGGGCTTCCACCCCGATTGGAACACGGCCATCTACAATTTCGGACGGCGCGAGGTGGCGGCCTTTCTGCTCAACAACGCACTGTTCTGGGCGGAAAAATATCATGTCGACGGCATCAGGGTCGATGCCGTCGCCTCGATGCTTTATCGCGATTACAGCCGGGCGGCTGGCCAGTGGATCCCCAATGCCCAGGGCGGGCGCGAGAATTGGGAAGCGGTGGACTTCCTGCGCAGCCTGAACCGGGTGCTGCATGCCCGGCACCCGGGCATATTGAGTATTGCCGAGGAATCAACCGCATGGCCGGGCGTGACCCAGCCAGCCCATGACGAAAACCGGGCCAGCCTGGGCTTTGGATTCAAATGGAACATGGGCTTCATGCACGACACGCTGACGTACATGGCGCGCGATCCCATCCATCGGCGGCATCATCATGATGAGATCACCTTTGGCTTGATGTATGCCTTTGCGGAAAACTTCATCCTGCCCTTGAGCCATGACGAGGTGGTGCATGGCAAGGGCACATTGCTCACCAAGATGAGCGGGGATGATGCGCAGAAATTTGCCAATCTGCGCGCCTACTATGGCCTGATGTGGGGCTATCCCGGCAAGAAGCTGCTGTTCATGGGCCAGGAATTTGCCCAGCGCGGCGAATGGAGCGAGGCGCGGGCGCTGGATTGGGACTTGCTGGCGGCACCGGCCCATGCCGGCATTCGGCAGTTGGTACGCGATCTCAACCATGTCTATCGCGACACCCCTGCCCTGCACGGCCGCGATTGCGAACCCGAAGGCTTTGAATGGCTGGTGGTGGATGATCGGCAGGCTTCGGTCTTTGCCTGGCTGCGCAAATGCCCCGGCCATCCGCCGGTGGCGGTGGTGTGCAACATGACACCCATGGCACATGGCCATTACCGCCTGCCGCTGCCCCACGATGGGGTGTGGCGCGAAATCGTCAACAGCGATGCCGCCAGCTATGGCGGCAGCGGCCAGGGCAATCTGGGCCGGATCGAGGCGATTGATGGTGCGGCAATGGTGGTGCTGCCGCCGCTGTCGACTCTGATGTTCATCTATGGTGGGAATGGGGCCAAAGGCTCTGGCTTGGGGAGGCAAGGGGATGACACAGAAACGACAGGCGCCGCTGGCGCGTGATGCCATGGCCTATGTGCTGGCTGGCGGGCGCGGCAGCCGGCTGATGGAGTTGACCGACCGACGCGCCAAGCCGGCTGTCTATTTCGGCGGCAAGACCCGCATCATTGATTTTGCCCTGTCCAATGCGATCAATTCCGGCATCCGGCGCATTGGCGTCGCCACGCAATACAAGGCCCATTCGCTGATCCGCCATCTGCAGATGGGCTGGAACTTCTTGCGGCCGGAACGCAACGAGAGTTTCGACATCCTGCCGGCCTCGCAGCGCGTTTCGGAAACCCAATGGTATGAAGGCACCGCCGATGCGGTTTACCAGAATATTGATATCATTGCCGCCAATGGCCCCGAATATCTGGTGATCCTGGCCGGCGATCATATCTACAAGATGGATTACGAGCTGATGCTCCAGCAGCACGTGAACCAGGGCGCGGATGTGACCGTTGGCTGCATGGAAGTGCCACGCGCCGAGGCCAAGGGCTTTGGCGTGATGGCGGTGGACGCCAGTGACCGCATCGTCGAATTTGTCGAGAAGCCCGCCGATCCGCCCGCGATGCCGGGCAAACCGGATGTGTCGTTGGCGTCGATGGGTATTTACGTCTTCACCACCCGGTTCCTGTTTGAACAGCTGGAACGCGATGCAGCCGATCCAGACAGCAGCCGGGATTTCGGCAAGGACATCATCCCCTACCTCGTCAAGCACGGCAAGGCCGTGGCGCACCGGTTTTCGGAAAGCTGTGTGCGCGGCAAGGACGAAAGTGGTGTCTATTGGCGCGATGTCGGCACGGTGGATGCCTATTGGGAGGCCAATATCGACCTGACCCACACCATCCCCCAGCTGGATCTGTATGATCGCAACTGGCCGATCTGGAGCCATGCCGAAATGGTGCCGCCCGCCAAGTTCGTTCATGATGAAGACGGGCGGCGCGGCGAGGCCGTGTCCAGCCTGGTTTCGGGCAATTGCATCATTTCAGGCGCCCATGTGAACCGCAGCCTGTTGTTCACCAGCGTGCTGGCACGCAGTTGGTCGCGCGTGGAGGAATCGGTGATCCTGCCGTGGTGCGATATCGGCCGTGGAGCCCGGCTGAAGAAGGTGGTGCTGGACCGGGGGGTAAAAATCCCGCCGGGCCTGGTGGTGGGCGAGGACCCCGTGCTCGACGCCAAGCGTTTCAGGCGCACCGAAAAGGGCATTTGCCTGATCACACAGCCAATGGTTGACCGGCTGCTGCCGTGATGCTGCGGGTGCTTTCGGTGGCATCGGAGGCGGTGCCGCTGGTGAAGACCGGCGGCCTCGCCGACGTGGCCGGTGCCTTGCCGGCTGCGCTGGCGCCGCATGGCGTGGCGATGACCAGCCTGCTGCCCGGCTATCCTCCGGTTCTGCGCGCGCTGGCCAAGCCATTGGTGGCCTGGAAATTCGATGACCTGCTCGGCCACAAGGGGCGCCTGCTGGCCGGCCAATTGGGCGGGCAGGATTTGCTGGTGCTTGATGCCCCTGCCCTGTTCGATCGCGAAGGCGGCCCCTATGGCGATGCCAATGGCCGCGACTGGCCAGACAATTGGCTGCGCTTCGCCGCCTTGTCCCTTGCTGCGGCCGATCTGGCCGTGCGGCAGGGCTTTGACATTCTGCACGCCCATGACTGGCAAGCCGGCATGGCCCCGACCTATCTGCGCTATCGCCACGCCGGGCAGGCCACGCCCAGCGTGATGACCGTGCACAACATGGCCTTCCAGGGCCATTTCGGGCGGGAGATATTTGACCGGTTGGGCCTGCCGGCCGCCGCATGGTCAATCGATGGGGTGGAATATCATGGGGGTGTCGGCTTTCTGAAGGCCGGGATGGCGGCGGCCAACGTGATCACCACGGTCAGCCCAAGCTATGCCCGGGAAATTCGGTTGCCCGAATTCGGCATGGGGCTGGAAGGCCTGGTGGCCAGCCGGGGCACACAGGTACGCGGCATCGTCAACGGCATTGATCCGGCCGAATGGAACCCCGCCAATGATGGGCATCTCGCGGCCCGCTACACGGCTGCCAGCCTGGCGCGCCGCCGGGGCAACAAGCGCGCGCTGGAAGCCGAGTTCGGGCTGGAATCGGATGACGGCCCGTTGTTCATCGTCGTCAGCCGTTTGACCTGGCAGAAAGGCATGGACGTGCTGGTCGACGTGGCCGACCATCTGGTGCACAGTGGCGGGCGGCTGGCGTTGCTGGGCAGCGGCGATGCCGGGCTGGTCGCCGGGCTTTCGGCGGCGGCCGCGCGCCATCCGGGGCGGATCGGGATCCGGATCGGCTATGACGAGGCGCTTTCCCACCGGATGCAGGCCGGTGGCGACGCCATATTGGTGCCCAGCCGCTTCGAACCCTGCGGGCTCACCCAGTTGTATGGCCTGGCCTATGGCTGTGTGCCGGTGGTGGCGCGCACCGGCGGACTGGCGGACACGGTGATCGACGCCAACATCGCGGCGCTGGCCGCAGGCGCCGCAACCGGCATCCAGTTCAACAGCGTGAGCGCGCCGGCCCTGGCCGATGCCATAAGCCGCACCATCGCACTTTATCGCCAGCCAGCGTTGTGGAAGGCGATCCAGCGCGCCGGCATGAAGGCAGATTTCACCTGGGCCGGCAGCGGTGCGCTCTATGCCCAGCTCTATCGGGAATTGGCAGGGAAATCATGACGATCATCACCCATCCCACGACGCCGTTCGAAGGCCAAAAGCCGGGCACATCGGGCTTGCGCAAGAAAGTGCGGGTGTTCAGCCAGCCCAACTATGCGGAAAACTTCATCCAATCGGTGTTTGACACGGTGGAGCGGCCAGCAGGCGCCACGCTGGTGCTGGGCGGTGACGGTCGCTTCCATAACCGCGCGGTGATCCAGCAGGCCATCCGCATGGCAGCAGCCAATGGGTATGGCAGGGTATTGGTTGGCCAGGGCGGGATATTGTCAACGCCGGCGGCCAGCCACTTGATCCGCAAATATGGCGCCAGTGGCGGGCTGATCCTTTCGGCGAGCCACAATCCGGGCGGGCCGGACGAGGATTTCGGCATCAAATATAACGGCGCCAATGGCGGGCCTGCGTCCGAAGCCGTGACTGATGCAATCTGGCAGCGCACGCTCGGCATCGACCGCTGGCTGACCGTGAACAGCCCCGACATTGATCTGGACGCGCTTGGTGAAACCCGCGTCGCCGGCCTGGTGGTGACGGTGATTGATCCCGTGGCGGATTATGCCGAACTGATGGAATGCCTGTTCGATTTCGCCGCAATCCGCGCGGCGGTGGCCGGGGGCTTCACCATGGCCTTTGATGCCATGCACGCGGTGACCGGGCCTTATGCGGTGGAAATCCTGGAACGGCGGCTGGGCTTTGCGGCAGGCAGTGTGCGCAACGGCACGCCGCTGGAAGATTTCGGCGGCCACCATCCCGATCCCAATCTGGTGCATGCCCATGAACTCCATGCCCTGATGATGGGCCCCGATGCACCGGATTTCGGTGCAGCATCCGACGGGGATGGCGATCGCAACCTCATCATTGGCCGCGGCCGTTTCATCACACCGTCTGACTCGCTGGCGATGCTGGCCGCCAATGCCCATCTGGCGCGCGGCTATGCCGCCGGTCTGAAGGGCGTCGCACGTTCGATGCCAACCAGTGCCGCCGTGGACCGGGTGGCCCAGCATATGGGGCTGAATTGCTTTGAAACCCCGACCGGTTGGAAATTCTTCGGCAACCTGCTCGATGCTGGCATGGCCAGCCTGTGCGGCGAGGAAAGCGCCGGCACCGGTTCCGATCATGTGCGGGAAAAGGACGGCCTGTGGGCGGTGCTGCTCTGGCTCAATATCCTTGCGGTGCGCGGTTGCTCGGCGGATGCGCTGGCGCGCGATCACTGGGCCCGCTTTGGCCGCAACTATTATGCCCGCCACGACTATGAGGGTCTGGACACCACTGCCGCCAATGGCTTGATGTCGGCGCTGACCGAAGGGCTCAGCCAATTGCCTGGCCGCCGGTTCGGCCTGCTCACCGTCGCCGCGGCCGACAGTTTCGCCTATCTCGACCCGGTGGACGGCTCGACAAGCGCCAACCAGGGCCTTCGGGTGATGTTTGAAGGCGGCAGCCGGGTGGTGTTCCGCTTGTCTGGCACCGGCACCGAGGGCGCAACATTGCGCGTCTATCTGGAGCGCTATGAGCCCGCAGACGGCGTGATTGATGCCGAAACCCCGGCGATGCTGGCCGATCTGGTGGCGGCGGCCGATGCCATTGCCGGCATCACCCAGCGCACCGGGCGCACCCGGCCCGATGTGGTGACATGACCCCGCTATATGCGGCCGGGGCCACGCATTTTCGCGTGCGCAGCCCGGCCGCGACCGGCCTGTGGCTGTGCCTGTTCGATGCGCACGGCCGCGAATTCCGTCATGCCATGCAGCGGGACGATGACCATTGGCAGATCGCCCTGCCCGGCAACCTGGCCGGCCATCATTATGGCTATCGCGCTGACGGGCCGTGGGATCCCCCACGCGGCCTGTGGTTTGATCCGGCCAAGCTGCTGGTTGATCCCCATGCCACCGAACTGAGCGGCCGCTTCGTGCAGGCCCCGCCCCTGGCGCAACGCGGCGTTGACACGGGCGCGATCGTGCCGCGCGCCATCGTGCCGGGGGCACTGCCGCTGCCAGCACCGGCGCCACCGCTCCCGGTGCGCGGTGGCCTGATCTATGAGATCAATGTGCGCAGCTTCAGCCTGCACCACCCCCACGTGCCGGCGACACGCCGCGGCACCGTTGCCGCGCTGGCCGAACCGGCCGTGATCGCGCATCTGCGGCACCTGAAGGTGGCGGCGGTGGAATTGATGCCGATCGTCGCCTGGATCGACGAGCGGCATCTGCCAGCGCTCGGCCTGCGCAATCATTGGGGCTATAATCCGGTGGCCCTGATGGCGCTTGATCCCGGCCTTTGCCCAGGGGGCGTCGCCGAACTTGCGGCCACCGTGGCGACCCTTCATGCCCATGGCATCGGCGTGATCCTTGATCTGGTGTTCAACCACACGGGTGAAAGCGATGTGAACGGCGGCGTGCTTTCACTGCGCGGGCTTGACGACAGCGCCTATGCCAAGGCGCCGGATGGCCAGTTGATCAACGATAGCGGCTGCGGCAACACGCTTGATTTTGCCAATCCGGCCGTGCGCCGGCTGGCACTGGACTGCATGCGCCATTTTGTTGGCCATTGTGGCGTTGATGGTTTTCGCTTTGATCTGGCCACCATCATGGCACGCGGGCCGGGCTTTGCCGCTTCGGCGCCGATCTTTGCCGAGATTGCCGCCGATCCGCTGCTGCATGACCGGATCCTGATTGCCGAGCCATGGGACATTGGCCCGGGCGGCTATCAACTGGGCCGGTTTCCGGCCAATTGGCTGGAGTGGAATGACCGCTATCGCGATGATGTGCGGCGCTTCTGGCGCGGCGATGGCGGGATCGGCGTGCTGGCCACGCGCATGGCCGGATCGTCCGATCTGTTCGGGCCCATATCGCGCACCGTCAATTTTCTGGCCGCCCATGATGGCTTTGCGCTGGCCGATGTCGTCTCCTATGCCGGCCGCCACAACCACGCCAATGGCGAAGACAATCGCGATGGCCATGCCGGCGAGGTCAGTTGGAACAATGGCGCCGAGGGGCCAGTCACGGATCCCGACATCATTGGCCGCAGAAGCGCCGATCTGCGCGCCCTGCTCGGCACATTGTTCGCCTCGGCAGGCACCATCATGCTCACCGCTGGAGACGAATTTGGTCGCTCCCAGTGTGGCAACAACAACAGCTATTGCCAGGATGTGCTGCTGGATTGGGCGAACCGCGACCGCAGCCTGGAAGAGCATGTGGCAATGCTTGCCGCCCGGCGGGCTGCTGCCGGCGCACCGCTGGATCAATTTCCCGAAGGCGGACGTTGGCTGACATTGGACGGCGCAGCGATGACAATTGCCGACTGGGAGTCAGCCGACACCCGCGGTCTGGCCTTTGCGCCGCCGGCCGGCAGTAGGGCGCTGGGTTTCCGCATCGATCGGTCAAACCGCACGGCCAGCATCGGCTTGGCTGAATGAATCGCTTTCCAGGGCGTGGAATTTGCCGTGAAACCGGCTGCCGCGTTGCAGGTCCGGCTTGATCCCGAACTGAACTCCCGACAAGAACAGGTGTCGGCATCACTGGATGGAAACCATGGGATTGTTTGGCCGGAAGCTTGTGGATGCCGTGCAGTGGGATGAAGAGCCCGGTGTGCTGGCCCTGCGTTGGCGCACGGAAGGCGCCGCGATCCGCGATGGTGCAACTCTGACGGTGCGTGAAGGCCAGCACGCGATGCTGCTGAGCGAAGGCGTGGTGGCCGAGCAGTTCGGCCCGGGCGCCTATCGGTTGGCCACGGGCGAACTGCCGCTGCTGGCGGCGTTGGCCGAGGGGGGGCTGGCCGGTGCCCTGGCTGGCGGCATTCCCACCGAGGTGCTGTTCTTCACCATGCGCCGCCTGATCGATCGGCGCTGGGGCACGCCGCAGCCGGTGGCCGTGCGTGATGCCGATTTCGGCACCTTGCGCCTGCGCGCCTTCGGCCGCTATTCCTATGCAATTGCCGATGGCCTGCGCTTTCTGGAGCGCGTGCTGGGCGGGCTTGACCGGTTCAGCGTGGACGATCTGGAACCACAATTGCGCGCCGCGGTGGCGACCGCGCTGGCCGCGCGGCTGGGTGGCGGTGGCGTCGCTTTTCTCGACATGGCGGCCAATCAGGCCAAGCTGTCAGCCGATCTCGCGGCTGATCTGGCGCCGGCCTTTGCCGCAATTGGCCTTGTGCTGCATGATTTTCACGTCGAAAGCCTGTCGGTGCCCGAAAGCGTGCAGGCCGCGATCGATGCGCGGGCAGCGGCTGCCGGCACGCCGGCCAGCAGCGACGATGTGCTGGCCACCATCGAAAAGCTGCATAGGCTGCTGCAAGCCGGCGCCTTGACCGAGGCCGAATTCACCGCTCGCAAGACTGCCCTGCTGGCGCGGATGGGTTGAGATGCTGCAAGCCCCCTGCCCGCAATGCGGCGCACCCTTGACCTTTCGTTCCGTGGGCCTGCCGATCATCGTCTGCGACTATTGTCGATCAACCGTGATGCGCACCGGCGACCGGCTGGCGCGGACGGGAAGCAGCAGCGGCGTGCCCGAAACCGTCTCGCCCCTGATGATCGGAACCGAGGGGCAAGACGGGGATGCGCCCTTCACCCTGATCGGCCGTATCCGCTGGCTGTGGGGCGCAACGCCAGAGAATGACAATGTCGCGCAGGGCTGCTGGACCGAATGGCTGATGCTGTACGGCGACTCCAGCTTTGGCTGGCTGGCCGAAGCCGGAGGCCGGCTGATGTTGAGCCGGCGCACGGCCATCCATCGCAACAACGGGATTGTTCAAACCCTGCACGCCGGCGGCGCGGTGGCGGTGGGGGAACGCTGCAAGATCGATGGGGTGGTCTACCGGGTGAACGATGCGCGGTGGGCGGTTTCGGCTGGCTGTGATGGCGAAATTCCCTTTGCCGCCCCGCCCGGCGAGCGGATCTACAGCGTTGATCTGGCCGCAGGTGATGGCCGCTTCATGTCGTTCCAGCGCCATGATGACCAGGTGGAAGCCTATGCCGGGCAGATGGTGCGCCTGCAGCAGTTGAAGCCGCGCGGCTTGCGCGAATTGCCCGGCTGGCAGGCGCCGGCATGGGTGCAGGCACAAACCGCGGCATGAGCGTTACCGCCCTCGTCTGCCCCAAGTGTGGCGCACCTGTGCGGGTGACGGCGGCCGGCCGGAGCATTTCGGTGGTATGCGGCAATTGTGCCAGCACCCTCGATGCCGCAACGCCCGAGCTTCGCTTGCTGGCCGAGGGCGCCGCTGCCTTGAGCGTACCGGAAATCCCGCTTGGTACCCGCGGCACATTGGCCGGGGTGGAGTGGGAGGCCATCGGCTATCTGGAACGCAGCGCCGATGGCGATGGCTGGCGCGAATATCTCCTGTTCAATCCCTGGGAAGGCTATGCCTGGCTGGTTGATAGCGGCAGTTTCGCCTTTGGGGCGGCCATCCTCGCCGAACCGGAAACCATCGAGCGCACGGCGCGCATCGGCAACCAGCTGTGGCAAGGCAAGCGCCGGTACGACGCGCAGGTCGATCTGGCGCTGGGCGAGTTCTACTGGCGCGTCGCGGTGGGTGAAACCGTGGCCGTGGCGGAGTATATGCTTGGCAGCGAAACGCTCAGCATGGAGCGCGGGTCCGAGGGGGTGAGCTGGACCCTGCTGACACCCCAAGACCCCGGAGTGGTGGAAACGGCCTTTGGCATTGCGCCACGCATGCCGGCTGACCCGCCAGTCCCCGGATTGACCAGCCTGTGGCCGCAAATGCTGGTGGTTGCCACCATCGCCTTCCTGGCGCTCACGCTGGTTGATGCCGTGTTCCAGTCCAGCGATCCGGTCGAAGTGGCGCAACTGGAGGTGCCGATCAACGGCACCGTGGTGAGCCAGAGTGCCGGGCCAATCGATCTGCCGCGCGGCCGCAACTACGTGGTGATCCGTGCCGTGCCGGTTGAAGGCCAGCTGGACAATGAATGGCTCGATCTTGATTACACGTTGGTCAATCGCCGCAGCCAGGCCAGCTACCCGGTCTCGGCCGTTGCCGAGCGTTATCGCGGCGTTGATGCCGATGGCCCATGGACCGAAGGCGTGGAGCGACCGCAAGTGAGCATGGCCGCCGTGCCCGGGGGCCGCTACGACCTCATTGTCGAGGCCACCGGCCAGCGATGGCAATCACAATATCGCCCGGATACTGACCAGCCCGATCGCAAGCGCCTGGTCGTCATGCTCGAAACCGGCGGCACTGATGCCAGTTTCTATTGGTTGGCGGCGTTGTTGCTGTTTCTCTGGCCGATCATCCTGCTGATAATGAACGGAGATAAGCCGGAGCAGGAGGACGAGTGGTGAGGCATCGGGCGGTCAGACTGTTCGCCGGCTGGTGCGCCATTTTCGTGCTGGCCTATTGGATTTCAGCCTATTTTGGCTGGTCGCCTTTTGCCGACGGGCCGCAGAGCGGGGGCGGCGGCGTTTATGCCGGCGGGCCCCGCCACAAATGACGAAGGGACAATCGCGATGCTGAGCCTTGCCACCCTCCTGACCACCCTGGCCTATGCCTTCCTTGGCCTGGCCATCTTCGTCATCGGCTTCCGTGTGTGGGACCGGCTGACCCCGGTGGATGTGTGGAAGGAAATTGCCGAACGCCAGAATGTGGCGCTGGCCATCCTCGCTGGATCGGTTGCCATTGCGCTGGCCATCATCATTGGCGCGGCCGTTCATGGCTGAAGCGGCGCCCGGGCCGGACCGGGCCGGCTGGGCGCTGCTGGCTTCGGCCTTTGTCGTGGCCACCTGCGGGCTGGTTTACGAACTGCTGGCGGGTACCCTGGCCTCCTATCTGCTGGGAGACAGTGTCACCCAGTTTTCCACAGTGATCGGCACTTATCTGTTTGCAATGGGGCTGGGCGCCTGGGCATCGCGCGGGGTGGTGGCCAATGAACTGGCGATGTTCGTCCGCGTCGAAATCCTGATCGCGGCCATTGGCGGGCCAGCGGCTGCTCTGCTGTTTCTGGCGTTTGACCGGGTGGCCGATTTCCGGCTGCCGCTTTATGGCCTCGTCCTGGTGATTGGCACGCTGGTTGGTCTCGAAATCCCCCTGCTGATGCGCATCCTCAAGGATCGGCTGGCCTTTGCCGACCTCGTCTCACGCGTGCTGGCCTTCGATTATGTCGGGGCCCTGGCGGCCTCATTGCTGTTTCCCCTGGTGCTGGTGCCGCAGCTGGGGTTGATCCGCACCGGCTTTCTGTTTGGCCTCGCCAATGTTGGCGTGGCGCTGGCACTGCTGGCCATGTTGCCGCGACGGGGCCTGCGCGCCGAATGGTTGGCCGGCTGGCTGGTGGCGTTGGGCCTGCTGGCCGGGCTGGTGATGGCTGAACGGCTGGAGCGGATGGCCGAAGTCGCCAGCCATGATGCGCCGGTGATCCACGCCGTTTCCACCCCCTATCAGCGGATTGCCCTCACCCGGCAGCACGACGATCTTCGCCTCTATCTCAATGGCAATCTGCAATTCGCATCGCGCGATGAGTATCGCTATCACGAGGCACTGGTGCATCCGGCCATGGGCCGTTCCGCCCGGCCAGCCCGCGTCCTCGTGCTGGGCGGTGGTGACGGCATGGCCGTGCGCGAAATCCTCAAGCACCCGGTCGGCCAGATCACCCTGGTGGATCTGGATCCGGCGATGACCCGGCTGTTCACCGGGTCGGCGATGCTCACCGCCCTCAACAATGGCAGCCTCAGCGATCCGCGCGTCCGGGTGATCAATGCCGATGCCTTCCAGTGGCTGCGCGCCGCCACCAGCCGCTATGATGTGGTCATTGTCGACTTGCCGGACCCCACAAACTTCAGCTTGGGCAAGCTGTACTCGCTCAGCTTCTATCGCGAGTTGGCTCGGGTGCTGGCACCAGACGGGGTTGCGGTGGTGCAAAGCACGTCACCGCTGATCGCCCGCCGGGCGTATTGGACGGTGGTTGCCACGCTTGAAGCCGCCGGCCTCGCCACCCGCCCCTATCATGCCTATGTGCCCAGTTTCGGCGAATGGGGCTTTGTGTTGGCCGGCCATCGGCCGATCGCCCAGGTGGCCCCGCGCCTGCCAGCCCGCTTGCGCTTCTGGGATGCCGCCACCGAGGGCCAGGCCTCGCGTTTCCCGGCCGACATGGCGCGGCTCCCCGTGGCCATCAACCGGCTGGACAATCAGGCGCTGGTGCGGGTGTTTGAAGAGGAATGGGGCGCGGTGGCGGGATGATGGATCGTCGCCAATTTGCCCAGGGCACGATCTCGGCGGCATTGGCTGGCTGTACTGCCGCCGAACCGCCGTTTCCCGGCAGCCTTGGGGGTGCCAGCAGCCAGCGCGGCCATCTGTTGCGCCAGGCGATGGCGCCAGGCCGGCCAGACGACGTGATCTCCACCGATATTGCCATCGTGGGTGCCGGGATTGCCGGTCTCTCGGCCGGCTGGGCATTGGCCAACGCCGGCCAGCGCAATTTCCGCCTGCTGGAACTGGAAGACAGCGCCGGCGGCAATGCCCGGTCAGGCCGCACCCCGGTTTCGGCGCATCCGCTTGGCGCCCATTATCTGCCGGTGCCCAATCCCGAGAGCCGTGGCGTGATCCGCCTGCTGGAGCAGATGCGGCTGATCACCGGCTGGCAGCGCGGCAAGCCGCTGATTGATGATTATGCCATTGTCGCCGATCCCGATCAGCGCCTGCTGTTTCGTGGCCGCTGGCAGGAAGGCTTGCTGCCCTCCCTTGGCCTGAATGCGCGGGATGCCAGGGAATTCGCTGCCTTTTTTGCCGCGATGGACAGGTGGCGCCAGCATCACGGCAGCGATGGCCGGCCGGCCTTTGCCATCCCGATCGAACTGGCATCGCGCGATCCCGCCATTCTCGCGCTTGATCAAATGCGCTTTGTCGATTGGGTGGCGGCACAGGGCTGGAGCAGCCCCGTGTTGCGCGCCCATCTGCGCTATGCCACCCGCGATGAATATGGCTGTGAGCCGGCCGAGGTTTCGGCCTGGGCCGGCATCCATTACTTTGCTGGCCGGCGCGGCGCGGCGGCCAATTGCGACGGCCATGCGGTGTTGACCTGGCCGGCGGGCAATGGCCACCTCGCCAACCGCATGGCACAACGGCTGCGGCACCACCTGATGCCGGGCATGGTGGTGGGCAGTGTTGATCGGGCCGGTGATCGCGTGGTGATCACGGCGATCGATGCACAGCGGCAGCGCCGGGTTGAGGTGCGGGCCCAAAAGGCGATCATCGCCGCCCCGCGCTTCGTGGCCACGCGCATTGTTCCGGCTTGGCAGGGTGGCGATGCCGGCTTTTCCTATGCGCCCTGGGTGGTGGCAAATGTCAGCGTGTCCCGCCTGCCGGCCGGGCCGGGTGCGGCGCTGGCGTGGGACAATGTTTCGGCCACCAGCGACTCGCTTGGCTATGTGGTGGCCACCCACCAGGTGCCGCGCGGCCTGCCGGGCGCATCGGTGTTGACCTGGTATCAGCCGTTGTCGGCCATGGCGCCGGCGGATGCCCGGGCGCTGCTGCTCCGCCGCAGCCTTGCCGAATGGCAGGCCATGGTGCGCGATGATCTGCTGGCGATGAACCCGGATCTGGAAGGGGCAATCACCCGCATCGATGTCTGGCGGTGGGGGCATGCCATGGCGCGGCCCACACCCGGCTTCATCTGGGGCCCACAGCGGCAAGCCGCTGCCCGGCTGGACGGCCCGATCCTGGGGGCCAACAGCGACTTGTCGGGCATTCCCGTGTTTGAGGAGGCCCATGATCGCGGCACGGCCGCCGCTCTGGCCGCCTTGGGCCGCGATCCGGAGGAGGCCCGCGCATGACGGCGGTGGGCCAGCATCTGATCGCCGACCTGTGGGGCTGCCACGGCCTGGCGGACCCGGCGCATGTCGAAGCCGCGCTGAAAGCCGCGGTCGCCAGCGCAGGCGTCACGCTGCTGGCGTTGAAGCTGCATCATTTCGGGCCGCAGCAGGGTGTGACCGGTGTTGCCCTGCTGGCCGAGTCGCACATCTCGATCCACACATGGCCCGAACATGGGCTGGCTGCGGTCGACATTTTCCTGTGCGGTGACACGGCCGCCGTCGATGCGGCGCTTGCCTGCCTGGTCTCAACCCTGGGTGCCGCGCGCAGCGAGATCACGCGGCTGCCACGGGGGCGGGCCCTGATTGCCAGCAGGCCGGCAAATCATCCAACCAAAGGCGCTTGAACGAAAAATCCGGCCGGCAGCCGAGGGAGCTGCCGGCCGGAAGTCGTCCGCTGGTGGCCCAACAGGGGGGAGGCCACCATGATGTGCGGTCTGCCGGCATTCAGCCAGCGGGCGGGGCGGCAAAATGGGTGGCGCCGCCCCGACCAGAATGTGATGACGAAAACGCCACAACATTGCAAGTCTGTAATGTTGGTGCGGCGATTTTGGTCATCTCTTTTGGCTGATCAAACCGCGCCCGGCTTGCGGGCCCCGGGTGGCAGATCATGCCCCCCGAAATCCAGGGTGGATCGCGCCACAATGTCACCCAGCGCATCAACGATGAGACGCAGGCGGCGCTTTTCGGTGGCAAAGGTGAGCCGGAACGTACCGAAATCCTCGTCAACGCCGGCCTCCACCCAACTGGTGATCAAGCGTCCGGCGAGCATGGGCTGCACCTGTTCGGGTGCCAGTTTCAGCCCTTCGGCAATCACCTCGGCGGGCACGGTGAAGGCCTGGCCGCTTCCTTCGATCTGGATCATGGCGAGGGCGATGGCGCGAATCGCAGCAAAAGGCCATAAGGCAAATGCGATCACGTCGTCGGGCGGCCGCGTCAGGAGCGATCCTGCCGAGGAAAGTCCGGGCTCCACGGAACGCGGTGCCGGGTAACGCCCGGCGGTTTGGGTCCCAAAGCGATTTGGGCAACCCGGATCAGGGACAGTGCCACAGAGAAGAAACCGCCGATGGCTCCCCCAGCGGGAGGACAGGCAAGGGTGAAACGGTGCGGCAAGAGCGCACCGCGCGATGGGCAACCGGAGCGGCACGGCAAACCCCACCGGGAGCAAGACCGAATAGGGATGGCGCGCGGGTGCAAATCCGCAGGGCAGGAACCGGCCCAGTCATCCGGGTTGGTTGCTGGAGGCGGCGGGCAACCGCCGTCCGAGAGGAATGGCCGCCCCTGCGCATGCAGGACAGAACCCGGCTTACAGACGGCGTGATCGCAACCGCCGGCCGGGTTCAAACCGGCACGGCATCAAAGGCCGCCGTGAGGCGGGGCTGGCGGCTCTGGAAGGGCACCGTGCCGTGCCAGGCATAGCTGGGGAAAATCGCCAGCCGGCCCGGCACCGGGGTGATGATGCGGGCGGGCGGCAGATCGAGCCCAAGCGCAGCATCCGGCACACCGAACACCAGCTTTCCGGCATCACCATCCACGCCGACTTCGGGCGGCAAGGCCACGTAGAAGGCCGAACTCAACCAGCCAGAGGGGTGCACATGATTGACATGGAAGCCCTGCCCGGCCAGCCGCACTGACCAGCTGCCGGCAAAGCGGATACGGCCGGTGAGCCGGCCCAGGAACGGATGGCCGGCCTGCGGCGACAAGCCCGACAAGGCGGTTTCCACCGTTTGCCGCAGGGCTTCGCGAAAGGCGATGAGCACCGGATCGGTGGCGGCGAACAATTCACCCTGGGTTTGGGTGCCGCCGCGCAGCGTTTGTTCCGGGGGCGCCGCCAGCATATGGTGGCGGGCCTCCAGCACAGCCTGCAGATCGGCGAGGAAAGCCGGCAGGCTGGCCCAGCCGCGCGGCAGGGCCAGATCCGCAGTCATCACCAGCCGTTCATGATCCAGCAGCCAGTTGGCGCGCGGATCGTCCCGCATGCGCCACAGCGTGGCCAGCAGCGCCCAAGCTGTCTGCTCACGCGGGATTTGCCGGGTGGCAACGAGTGCGGCCTGTTCGCATTCGTCAAGCTGACGCAGGAGCAGCGCCAGCCAGGCGCGGTGATTGGCAAACGCACCTTCCTGCGGGAAACGTGACTGTTCGGCTCTCGCCTCGGTGAGCGCGTCCTCGTGCCGGCCCAGCAGCCGCAAGCCGGTGAGGCGAGCCACGCGCCAGGCCGGCAGCAAGCCGGTATCGGCCTCGGCACGTGCTGCCCAATCCAGCAGACGCTGGCCATCGCCAAGGCCGTTGGCCGCAGCGATGGCGGCCTGCCACAGCGCGATGCCCGCCGGCCGCGCCAGCGCTGCAGCAAAGGGGGCCAGCGCGATATCCCGCTGCTCCGCCTTGGGCAGTCCGGCAACTTCGGTGGCTTGCGGCAACAGAAAGGCCAGCGCGCTGAGCACCGGATGATAATCCGGCCAGCGCTGCAACAGGGCCCGATACTGCGCGATCGCCTGATCCAGCCGGCCGGCGTCCACCAGCGTGTCCCCGATCTGCGCGGCCAGGGCTGGATCATCGGGCAGGCCCGGCGCTGCCTGCACGGCCGCCAGAGCCTCGGCATAGGCGGTTTGCTGCGACAACGCCCGGGCCAGCCGCAATTGGGCGTCGCTGTCGTGCGGATGCAGTGCCACGGCCCGCCGCAGCGCCCGGTTGGCCGCCGCCGTGTTGCCCAAAAAATGTGCAAGGCTGCCGCGCGTCGCCAGGCATTGTGGATGATCAGGTTCCAGCGCCTCGGCCTGGGCCAGCGCGGCATCGGCCTCGTCATGCAATTGCCGGTCCATCAGGATCAGCGCCAGATTGCGCCAGGCTTCGGCATGGCGCGGATGGGCTGCAACGGCGCGACGCAACATGACGACCGCTTCCTCCAACCGTTCCGCCCGCTGCAGGAACAGAGCGAAGCTGTTGAGATAGCCGGCATTGCCCGGCGCGCGGTCAATCGCGGCCACGAAACATTGCTCGGCCGCCTCGAGCCGACCCAAGCCATCAGACGCAAGAGCGGCGAGATAGAGACTGTCGGGATGACCTTGGCCGGCCGGTGACAGGTGGGCCAGCCAGGCGCCGGCCTGCGCCGGCTGGCCGGCCTTCAGCGCCGCCAATGCCTGTTGCAGGATGTTCAGATCAGCCGATTGCATCCCCGCCCTCACCCACCGCGCAACATGGCAACGCCTGCGTCACGCTCGAACAGATACAGCAACAGCCGTGCGGCCTGACCGCGCGCACCGTCCAGCCCGCCATCACGATCCAGCAACAGCCGAGCGTCGGCCCGGGCCATGCCCACCATCGCCTGCACCCGGCCCGGATCGGCAAAGCGGAAAGCCTCATCACCCGATTGGCGGGTGCCCAATATCTCGCCAGGTCCGCGCAACTTCAAATCCTCTTCGGCGATGCGAAAGCCGTCGTTGGTCTCTCGCATCAGCTTGAGGCGGCTGCGCGCCGTTTCCGAAAGATCATCGCCCCGCAACAAAAGGCAGACCGACCGGCCACTGCCCCGCCCCACCCGGCCACGCAACTGGTGCAGTTGCGCCAGACCAAACCGTTCGGCCGCCTCGATGATCATCAGTGTGGCATTGGGCACGTCCACACCCACCTCGATCACGGTGGTGGCCACCAGCAGGCCGAGCGCTCCAGCGGCAAACCGGGCCATCACCGCGTCCTTGTCTGCGCCTTTCATGCGACCGTGCACCAGGCCAACCCGGCCTTCGCCCAGCCGGGCCTTCAGAAAAGCCGCGCGGGTGGTGGCGGCGGCTTCGTCGGCCTCTTCGCTCCCCTCCACCAATGGGCACACCCAATAGGCCTGGCCGCCGCCTTCGATATGCCGTGCCAGGCCATCGATCACCGCCTCCAGTCGCTCCGGCCCGCTCACCCGCGTCTCGATCGGCTGCCGGCCAGGTGGGCGCTCATCGATCATGCTCTGGTCCATCTCGCCAAAGCGGGTGAGCGCCAGGCTGCGCGGGATGGGCGTTGCCGTCATCGCCAGCACATGCGGCGGTGTGCGGCCCTTGGCAGCCAGCATCAGGCGATGCGCCACGCCAAAGCGGTGCTGTTCATCCACCACCACCAGCCCGAGATCATGATAATCCACCGCCTCCTGGAAAATCGCGTGGGTGCCGACCAGCAGATCAATCCGCCCGGCGGCCAGATCGGCCAGCAACGCCTCGCGCGCCCGGCCCTTGTCCCGCCCCGTCAGCAGCGCGATCCGCACCGGCAGCGCCTCGGCCAGCTTGCACAAGGTCGCATGATGCTGCCGCGCCAGTATCTCGGTGGGCGCCAGCAGGGCGGCCTGGGCGCCGGATTCAATCGCAGCCAGGCAGGCGAAGAGCGCCACCAGCGTTTTGCCGGAGCCCACATCGCCCTGCACCAGCCGCAGCATCGGCTCATTCTGGGCCATGTCACCCAAAATCTCGCTGATCACCCGCTCTTGCGCCCCGGTCAGCGGCCAGGGCAGGCCGGCCCGCAGTTGATCGGCCAGCCGGCCTGTGCCCGGCAGCGCCCGCCCCTTGCGGCTGCGCGCCCGCTGCCGCACCAGCATCAGCGCCAGTTGATTGGCCAGCAATTCATCATAGGCCAGCCGGTCCCGTCCGCCGTCCAGCCGGTGGGCAGCCAACAGGCTTTCGGAAAAGCCGGCCCAGCCGTGCCGGGCCAGCACGCTGGGCTCGATCCATTCCGGCAGCATCGGCACCCGGCCCAGCGCTTCGCCCACCAACTGCGCCATGCGCCGGTTGCTCACCCCCTCCGTCAGCGGATAGACCGCCTCGCGCGTTGGCGCCGGTGGCCCGGCCTCCATGGCGGCCACCTCGGGATGTGCGATCTGCAATTTCTGGCCATAACGATCGAGTTTGCCGGTGATGCGCTTTTCGACGCCCAGCGGCAGCCGGGTCTGCGCCCAACTGGCCGACTGGCCAAAGAACACCAGATCCACCCACTGCCCGCCGCGATCCACCGCCGCCACCCTGAGCGGGCTGCGTGGCCCACCCCGGTCATGCCGTGCCGGGGTCAGCGGCACGATCACCAGCCGTCCCACCAGGCTTTCATCCAGCTGTTCCACCGCCACGCGTTCGATCATCATCGTCGGCAGATGAAAGGCCAGATCGATCACCCGGCCGATCTTCAGTCGCGCCAATTGCCGCACCTGCGCCGATCCAACGCCCTTCAGGGCGCTGACTTCGGCGAACAACGGGTTGAGCACGGCAGGGCGCATGGTAGAGACGCTTTATCACCGCGCCGGCGCTTTGAAACGCCTGCGCGGCACTCGTGTTTGTGAAAAAGGGCCGGCGCTATGAACGACAATCAGCCTGATGATCTGGCCCTGCGCCTGCGGCGCGCCAAATATCGCGCCTGGCATCGCGGCACCAAGGAAGCCGATCTGGTGGTGGGGGGCTTTTTCGATCGGCACCACACCCGTTGGGACGAGGCGGCGATGGCCTGGTTTGAAGTGATCCTGCAGGAACAGGATGTTGATATCCTGGCCTGGGCGTTCGGCACCACGCCGCCACCGGCGCATCTGGATGGGCCGTGGATGCAGGCCCTGATGAAGCTGGACTTTGTTGAAATCACGCGATGATCGACCCCGTTCGCCTGGCTGGCGCACCGCGGCCGCTCACCCTGGCCCGCTGCGGCGAAGGCTATTTGCCCTGGCTGATGGCCGATCTGGCCCGCGCCGCCAAGGGCCGGGCCTGGTTCATCGCCGCGGATGAGGCGCAGGCACGCAGCCTGGCCGAAGCCGCCGGCTATTTCGCGCCGGAAATCGCGGTCGTTCTGCTGCCGGCGTGGGACTGTCTGCCCTACGACAGGGCCTCACCATCGCTGAAATCTGCATCTGACCGGGTGGCCGCCTTTGCCGCGCTGGCAGAACCAGCGACCGGCGCGCAGTTGGTTGTCACCACGGTCAACGCCATCACCCAGCGCTGCCTGCCCAAGGCCCGCATCGCCAGCCTGTCAGCCCGGCTGAAGCCGGGCAGCCGCATTGATCGCAACGCACTGGCGCTCAAACTGGCGGCCAACGGCTATGTGCGGGTGGATACGGTTGTTGAGCCGGGCGAATATGCCCTGCGCGGCGGGCTGGTGGACGTGATGCCATCAGGCGCCGATTTCGGCCTGCGTCTCGATTTCTTTGGCGACGAGATCGAGACCATCCGGCGCTTTGATCCGGCCAGCCAGCGCAGCCTGGGGGCAGCGGATGGCTTCACCCTGCTGCCGGTCTCCGAAGTCTTGCTGGACGAGGCGCGCATCAAGGCCTTCCGTGCCGGCTGGCTGGACCGGTTCGGCGCCACCGCCACTGCCGATCCGCTGTATGAGGCGATCAGCGACGGGCGGCGCCTGGCCGGCATGGAGCATTGGCTGCCCCTGTTCGAACCTGGCCTTGTCACCCTGTTCGATTGGCTGGGCGCTGATGATGTGCTGGTGAAAAGCGCCGGCGCCGACAAGGCAGCGGCCGACCGGTTCGACGCCATCGCCGATTATCATGACAATCGCGTCGCGGCCTTGAGCGCCAAGAAGGGCAGTTACCGGCCCCTGCCAGCCGATGCGCTCTATCTTGCGCCGGGCGAGTGGGCAGAGCAGCTTGCCGTCCACAGGGTGCATGCGGCCAGCCCCCATGCCGTGCCGGATGGTACGCTGAATGCCGTTGATTGCGATGCGGTGCCGGCCCGGGATTTTGCGCCCGAACGGGTGGCCCAGGCCAATGGCGGCCCGCCGGTTTATGCCGCGATCCGTGACCATGTCGAGCAGGCACGGGCGGCCGGAGACCGGGTGATCCTGGCCAGTTACTCCGCCGGCGCGCGCGAACGGCTGGGCGGGTTGCTGGGCGATGAAGGCGTCACCCGCCTTACGACCGCCGATCATTGGCAGGAGGCGCTGGGCGCTGCGGCGGCCGGGCATGTCGTTCTCACCGTGCTGCCCCTTGATCACGGCTTCACGAAATCGGAGCCGCGCGGCCGCATCATCGTCCTCACCGAGCAGGACATGCTGGGCGACCGGCTGGTTCGCAAGGCCCGCTCGGCCCGCAAGGCCGATGCCTTCATGGCCGAACTCGCCATGCTCACACCCGGCGATCTGATCGTCCACCGCGATCATGGCATTGGCCGCTACGACGGGCTGGTGGCCATCCCCATCGGCGGCAAGCCGCACGATTGTGTCGCCCTCAGCTACGACGGCGGCGACAAGCTTTATGTGCCGGTCGAGAATATCGACGTGCTCAGCCGCTACGGCAGTGATGCCGAGGGCGTGGGTCTCGACAAGCTGGGCGGCGTGGCCTGGAGCGCGCGCAAGGCGCGGATGAAGAACCGCATCCGCGAGATTGCGGGCGAATTGCTGGCGACAGCCGCCGCGCGGGCCCTGCGCGAAGGCGAGCCGGTCAGCATCGATCCCCACGGCCTTGCCGCCTTTGTGGATCGCTTCCCCTATGCCGAAACCGATGACCAGTTGAAGGCCATCGGCGATGTACTTGATGATCTCACCTCTGGCCGGCCGATGGACCGGCTGGTGTGCGGCGATGTCGGCTTTGGCAAGACGGAGGTGGCCTTGCGCGCCGCCTATGCTGCTGCCCTGTCGGGCATGCAGGTCGCGGTCGTCTGCCCGACCACACTGCTGGCCCGGCAGCATTTCCAGAATTTCCGCGACCGCTTCCGTGGCCTGCCGGTGGAAGTGCGCCACCTGTCGCGCCTTGTGTCGGCCAATGATGCCAAGGCGGCCCGCGATGGCCTTGCCGATGGCACGGTGGACATCATCGTTGGCACCCATGCGATCCTGGCCAAGGGCGTGGCGTTCAAGCGGCTCGGCCTGGTGATCGTGGACGAGGAACAGCGGTTCGGTGTGGTCCACAAGGAACGGCTGAAGGCGTTGAAGGCCGATGTCCATGTGCTCACCCTCACCGCCACGCCGATCCCGCGCACCCTGCAAATGGCCTTGACCGGCCTGCGCGAGATGTCGGTGATCGCCACGCCGCCGGTCGATCGGCTGGCGGTGCGCACCTATGTCATGCCGTTTGATCCGGTGGTGCTGCGCGAGGCCTTGCTGCGCGAACATTATCGCGGTGGCCAGAGCTTCATCGTGGTGCCGCGCATTTCCGACCTTGCCGATGTCGAGGAGTTCCTGCGCGGCGAGGTGCCGGAGGTGAAACCCATCGTCGCCCATGGGCAGATGGCGCCTTCTGACGTGGAAGAGCGGATGAGCGCCTTCTACGACAAGCGCTACGATGTGTTGCTCTCCACCACCATCATCGAAAGCGGGCTCGATATCCCGTCGGCCAACACGCTGATCGTCCACCGCGCCGACCGCTTCGGCCTGGCCCAGCTGTATCAGATCCGGGGTCGGGTGGGCCGCGGCAAGACCCGCGCCTATGCCTATCTCACCACCGCGGCCGGCCAGACCATCACCGAAGGTGCCGACAAACGCCTGCAGGTCTTGTCCCAGCTGGACACGCTGGGCGCCGGCTTCCAGCTTGCAAGCCACGATCTGGATCAGCGCGGTGCCGGCAATCTGCTCGGCGACGAGCAATCCGGCCATATCAAGGAAATCGGCTTCGAACTTTATCAATCGATGCTGGAAGAGGCGATTCTGGAGGCCAAGGCCGAAGCCGCCGGCATGAAGCCGCCGGCCGAGGCCTTCTCACCGCAGATCACCGCCGAGGTGCCGATCCTGATCCCTGATCATTATGTGCCCGATCTCAACGTGCGCATGGCGCTCTATCGCCGCCTCAACGAGCTGGAGGGCCGCCCCGGCATCGATGCGCTGGCCGCCGAGATGATCGACCGCTTTGGCAAGCTGCCCGCCGAAGTTGAGAATCTGCTGAACGTGATCGAGATCAAGCTGGCCTGCGTGACAGCCCGTGTGGCCAAGCTGGAAGCCGGCCGCAAGGGCGCACTGGTGAGCTTTGTGGGCGACCAATTTGCCAATGCCGAGGGGCTGATGGCCTGGATCGAGCGGCTTGGTGCCCGCGCCAAGATCCGGCCAGACCAGAAATTGTTCATTGCTGCCGATTGGGGTGACGACAAGACCCGGCTGAAAGGCGCGCTCAGCATCGCCTCCACCCTGGCCAAACTTGCGCAGGGTGCCAGCGTGAAACCCAAGGCGCCGGCGCCCGTGCCGTCCCGGCCGCCGGCCAGACAACCGGCGCGGCCAGCGGTGTTCCGATCAAAACTGGGCGGGCGCTGATCCGCTCAGGCAACGCTGGTGGTGGTGCCGGGCTGGCTGCACAGTGCCAGCAGGCCCGCCTCGTCAAGCGGCGGCGCGACACAAAAGCCCTGCACCAGATGACAGCCGGCGGCGCGGGCGGCGGCCAGCTGGATGTCGTCCTCCACCCCTTCGGCCACCACCGACAGGCCAAGCCGGCGTGCAGTGCTGATCATCGCACTCACCACCAGCTTTTCCCGCTCGCTGCCCACCAGGCCCAGGGCAAAGCTGCGATCCAGCTTGATGACGTCCACCGGCAGGCGGGCCAGCCGCGCCAGACTGGAATAACCAGCGCCGAAATCATCAAGTGCCACCGTCACGCCATCCTGGCGCAGCAAGGCCAGCGTGGCAGCGGCACAATCCATGTCATCGATCACCGCATCCTCGGTGACTTCCAGGGTCAGCCGGCGCGGCGACAGGCCGGCCTTTGCCAGGTCGACCGCCAGCGTATCGACAAACTCTGCATCAGCCAGGTCCTGCGCGGTGACATTGATCGACAAT
The DNA here is from genome assembly GCA_027483465.1 of Sphingomonadales bacterium. GTDB lineage: Bacteria > Pseudomonadota > Alphaproteobacteria > Sphingomonadales > Sphingomonadaceae > Sandarakinorhabdus. Next base: position 73,001 of record JAIXUQ010000008.1, on the reverse strand, counting down.
TTCAGCTGAGCCAGTGGGCCACGCCAGGCCGCTGCGGCCGCAATCGCCCTCGCCCTGATATGCCGGCCCAGCACCACGGCGAGTTCCAGTGAAGCGGCCGTCTCCAGCAACGTCGCCGCTGAAAGCCGGCCATAAACCGGGTGATCCCAGCGCACCAGCGCCTCCACCCCTTCGATGCGGCCATTGTCCAGCCGTGCCTGAGGCTGGAACAGCACGGCGATGTCGCCATCACTGAGCGCCCGGTAAAGATCAGATTCCAGATCGGCCTGGCGGCGCAGCAAGGCACCCTCGGCTTCGGCGGAAAAACGGGCCACGGCGCCAGGCTCGCGTGCACCGGCCTTGGCCAGCGCCAGTTGCGCTTCCCGCAGCAGGCCGGTGGCGCCCACATCACCAGCTTCGGCCAGGGCCACACCGGCGCGGCCAGCAATGTGGATCAGTCGATCATCAATGGCAAAGGGCCGCTGGAAGGCGCTGACCAACGCGCGTGCCAGGGTCATCATCGCGGCATCGCCACCATGGCTGGCCACTGCCACTGCAAAATCGGCCCCTGAAAGCCGGCCCAGCAGGCGTGCTTCGCCGCGGCCGGCGGGCCCGTCGGCCACAGGACCCAGCCGGCGGGCCACAGCCACCAGCAGGCGATCGGCCACATCGCGGCCATGCAGCATGGCGATCTGCGCCATGCGCGCGGCACCCAGCATGATCACCGCAACCGGCCGCGCCGCCGCGAGATGGCCATCAATCCAGGCCACCATGTGATCCAGATCAGCCAGACCCGTGAGCGCGTCTCCCGCCAGCACCGGCAATGCCGGCGTAGCTGCTGCTTGCGCCAGCCGCGCCGCATGACGGTTGGCCAGTTGGACGGCGCTCACGAAACTGTCTGCCCCAAACGGGGAAACCAGCACCGAAGTCGCACCGGCTGCCATGGCTGCTGCCGTTGCATCGGCATCCGCGCGGGACAGCAGCACAAGCATGGCACCACGCTGCGCTTCGACGGCTGCGCCAAGTGCCTGGGCCGCTGCCAACCCGGCCGACCGGGCGCCACGGGCATCGATCACCACAACCCGCGCCGGCTCTGCAACAAAACGGTCAAGCGCCGCCATGGGCACGCGCTCAATGCGTGGCTGCAATTCTGCAGCCGCCACCATCACCGCCAGCTCATCGGCATAGCGGGGGGAAATGATCAATACCGGTTGCTGATGTGCGGCCTTTGTCACACCCTTTCCCTGCCCCAACCTCGTTACCCGTGCCTCGCGATGCGCCCGACCCTATCCCCTGTCCAGCCCTATTCCACCAAGCCGTCACCAACGGCCCAAATTGGCTTGCGTTTCGCCCGATAGATGCCACAGGCTGTACCGATGTTGGGCACAACTGCACTTGGTATTGCCACGGAATCGGGCCGTTTGACAACGCGCCCGCTGATCGATCCCTTCGGCCGGGCCATCACCTATCTGCGGGTCTCGGTTACCGATCGCTGCGATTTCCGCTGCGTCTATTGCATGGCCGAAGACATGACCTTCCTGCCAAAGTCCGAAGTGCTCAGCCTGGAAGAGATTGATCGGCTGGCCAGCGCGTTCATCCGGCGCGGCACCCGCAAACTGCGCCTGACAGGGGGGGAACCCTTGGTGCGCCGGGGCATCGACGACCTGGTAAAGAGCCTGGGACGCCATCTGAAAAGCGGCGCTTTGGAAGAGCTTACGCTCACCAGCAACGGCAGCCAGATGGCCCGCCATGCTGAAACCCTGTTTGCCGCTGGCTTGCGCCGGGTGAATATCAGCCTCGATACGCTGGATGCAGCGCGTTTCGCCCGCATCACCCGCTGGGGCCGGCTGCCGCAGGTGCTGGATGGCATCGCCGCCGCCGCAGCCGCCGGCCTGAAAGTGAAGCTGAACACGGTCGCGCTGGCACATGAAAACGCCGAAGAACTTGTTGATATCATGCAATTCGCCGCACGCGGTGGCCATGATCTCACCCTGATCGAAACCATGCCGATGGGCGAGATCAGCGAAGACCGGATGGACCAGTATCTGCCGCTCTCGGTCGTCCGCCGGCAATTGGAGCAGCGCTTCACCCTCATTGATCTGCCTCACCGCACCGGCGGCCCGGCCCGCTATGTCCGGGTGGAGGAACTTGGGCTGCAACTTGGGTTCATCACCCCGCTGACCCATAATTTTTGCGAAAGCTGCAATCGGGTGCGGTTGACCGCCACCGGCCAGCTGTTCATGTGTCTGGGCCAGGAGGACAAGGCTGACCTGCGCGCCGTCGTGCGCCAATTCGGCAATGACGACAAGGCTTTGGACGCAGCCCTGGACGAAGCCATCGCCCGCAAGCCGAAGGGCCATGATTTCATGATCGAGCGTCGCGGTGCCAAACCAGCCGTAAGCCGCCACATGAGCATGACGGGAGGCTGAGCGCCAATCGTCAAACGGGGGGAGAAAGCTTCGATGAAACTCGCGCTGCTGGCGTCTGACAGCCACGTTGCCCGCGCGGCCGGCGAAACACTTCGCCAGAAATACCCGTTCGTGCCAGTGCGGGATGCCGATGTGGTGGTCGCACTGGGTGGCGATGGGTTTCTGCTGCATTGTCTCCACGAAGCCCTGCAACTCAAGGAGCCAAAGCCGATGTTTGGGATGAACCGCGGTACGGTTGGCTTTTTGATGAATGACTTCAAGGCCGTGGATCTGCTCGATCGGGTGGCTTCGGCCAAGACCTTTGTGTTGCACCCGCTGGAAATGACGGCGACCACCGCATCGGGGCGCAGCGTCACCTTTCCGGCGATCAATGAAGTCTCCCTGCTGCGCGAAACACGCCAGGCCGCCAAGATCGGGATTGCCATCGATGGCAAGACCCGGATGGAAGAACTGATCTGCGACGGGGTGCTTGTGTCCACGCCTGCCGGCTCGACCGCCTATAACCTGTCGGCCAATGGCCCCATTCTGCCGTTGGAAGCTGATCTGCTGGCGCTCACCCCGATATCGCCGTTCCGGCCACGGCGCTGGCGCGGCGCGCTGCTCCCGGCTGCCAGCCGGATCGAGTTCGAAGTGCGCGAGGCCCGCAAGCGCCCGGTTTCGGCCGTTGCCGACCAGATGGAGGTGCGTGACGTGGCGCATGTCAGCGTCGCCATCGACAGGTCCATCAGTCTCGAGCTGTTGTTTGACCCTGAGTATGCGCTGGACGACCGGATCAGTCTCGAACAATTCTCCAGCTGAAATTTTTGCCGCCAAACCCCTTGGCAAGCCCGTTTCCCCCCGCTAAGGGAGCGCTCCCACGCTGTTCCTCGGTAGCTCAGCGGTAGAGCCCTCGACTGTTAATCGAGTTGTCGCAGGTTCGAATCCTGCCCGGGGAGCCAGCGTGGGAGTTCATGTGAGCGACGAGCCAGTCAGTCCGCTCCACAATCAGAAATTTCTTCAAATTTCCAAGCCAGACTGCGTTTGGTCAGCGTCTCGCGCTACGCTCTACCAGCACCGGCAGCACCCTATCAGCCGATGTCAACGGCGAAGCAGCCGTTTCGGGCAATCTCAAGCGTCTTGCAGCCCTTGCTGGCCTCAGCCCGGGTGTCAAATGGCCCGACCTGCAGACGCCAATTGCCGCCGATCTTGCCAATCGTCGGGTGGAGCCCCTTGACGTCACGCTTGTTGGAAGCCGCAAGCTTCTTCCAGGCAGCCATGGCAGTCTTCTGGTTGGGATAGGTTCCCAATTGAATCCGCCAGCCGGTTTCCCTCGGCTTTGGCGCTGCTGCACGCTTGCGGGGCTCCACCGGCTCGGCAACGCGAACGGCTGATTGCGAAATCGGCGATATCGGAGAGATTGCAGGTGGTTGCTCACCGCCGGGACTCGAACCCATTGCCTTTTCCCCAGCCGCAGGGTCGCCCGATGCCGTCCGTTGGGTTTGGTCCTCCGCAGCCGCCATGGTGGCTTGACCGCCAGGCTCGGCGGGGACGCTTGCTGCCACGACTTCAACCGGCGGCGTGGGCGTTGTGACCGGAGACAGCGGAGGCGGCAAGATGCCAGGCTGGAACTGCGAGGGAACACCGCTGCCATTGGCCAGCGCGGTTGCGATCTGCCAGCCATTGGCCCGATCAAGCGGTTGAATGGACTGTGACAATTCATTCAAGGCCTTGGTGGCTTCGGGCAGGCCCTGGGCCGCAGCCCGTACCAGATAGGCATAGGCAAGCGGCATGGATTTGGCCGCGCCGTCGCCGTTCCAGTGGACGATACCCAGCACATATTGCGCCCGCATCTCGCCCCGATCGGCGGCAGACTTCAACCAGCGCACGGCCTCGGCCTTTTCGGTTGCCTGGAACAGCAAAATGCCCAGATTGGCCTGGGCGGGCAAATGCCCCTTAACGGCGGCGCGGCGATACCAATCGCGCGCAATTGTCTTGTCCAGCATAACCCCGCGGCCGAGCTTGTAGGCCTGGCCCATGTTGAACATCGCATCGGCATCGCCGTCTTCGGCAAAGGGCTGCCACATGCGCACCGCATCGTCCCACTTGCCGGCCCGCCACAATTCAACACCCTGCCTGACCGACGGTGGTGGCGGCGTGGCGCGCGCCGGGGCTGCAGCCGGGCGGGAACTGCGACTCTTCTTGCTCTTTTTCTTCTTGCGGGCAGCCATCGCCGGGTCGCCGGCAACCAATGCCAGCACCAGCAAAAAGCCAATCGCCCTCACGCCCGCCAAACCACATCTCCGCCTTTGATCGTCATGCGCACCCGGCCGGCTGTAGGCAGCCCGTTGAAGGGCGTGTTGCCGGCTCCGTGAAATTTGTCCCCGTCGATACGCCAAGGGGCGTGTTCGTCAAAGATCACAAGGTCAGCCGGTGCGCCGAGTTGCAGGGTTCCGGCGACAAGCCCAAAGCGCCGAGCCGGGTTGGTGCTCACCAGGGCAACCATGGCCGGCAGGCTGAGCACTCCATCACGCACCAACCCAAGGCCCAACGCCAGAAGGGTTTCAGCGCCAGCCATGCCGGCACGGGCATCAGCGAAGGGTTGCCGCTTGTCTTCCTGGCTTTGTGGATCGTGGCCAGAGGCAAGGATGCAGATCGTCCCGTCCCGCACGCCGGCAATGGCGGCCAATCGATCACGCTCGCTGCGCAAGGGCGGAGACAAGCGGGCAAAGCTGCGGAATCCGGAAACCGCCATGTCGTTGAGCAGAAGATGGGCAGGCGTGATCCCCGCTGTCACGTCGACACCACGCCCCTGGGCAGCGCGCACGGCGGCAAGGCCCTCGGCCGTCGTCACCTGGCGGATGTGCAGGCGGGCACCGGTGGCCTCCGCCAGGCGACAATCCCGGATGATTGCCAGCGCTTCGGCAAAGGCGGGCGCTGCCGGCAGCCCCATGCGGGTGGCATATTCACCCTCGGTCGCCACCGCGCCGGCGGCAAGAGCCCTATCCTCGGCATGGGTGACCACCACCAAGCCGTGGCCATGGGCATAGGCCAGCAGGCGTTGCATCACACGGGCATCGGCAATCGCCTCCCGGCCAGTGGCAACGCCAATGGCCCCGGCGGCATGGGCAAGTCCGATCTCGGCCAGTTCGATCCCTTTCAAACCGCGGGTTGCGGCCGCCAGCGGGTGCACCCACACGTCAGGCTTGCCTGAACCTTGTGCAAAGGCCACCAGCGCCGGATCATCGAGAGGAGGCGACTGATCAGGCATCAGGATCATGCGGGTGATGCCCCCGGCATTGGCAGCAGCCGCATCGGCGCGGAAGACACCGGCATCGATCAGGCCGGGGGCCACCACCAGGCCCGTTGCATCAATCACCTGCGCGTCTGACGGCGGTGCATCATTGCCAATACCGGCGATCCTGCGATCCCGCACCACCAGGGTTGCAATGGCATCATGGCCGCTGGCCGGGCAGATCACCCGGCCACCGGTGATGGCAAGCGGCGGGCCGCCCATCATGCCCAGTCCTTTATGCCACGCCGGCGGCGGGTCAACACATCAAGGCAGGCCATGCGGACGGCCACGCCCATTTCGACCTGTTCCGTCACCGCGCTGCGGGCAATATCGTCAGCGATGGCGCCATCGATCTCCACGCCGCGATTCATCGGGCCGGGGTGCATCACCAGCACATCGGGCGCGGCCTTTGCCAACCGTGCCTCGGTCAGGCCATAAAAACGGAAATACTCGCGCGGCGAAGGCACATAGGCCCCTTCCATCCGTTCGGTTTGCAGGCGCAGCATCATTACGACATCGGCATTGGCAAGGCCGTCATCCATGCTGGTGAAGCTTTGGACCGAAAATCCATCAAGCCCTGCCGGCAACAATGTGGGCGGCGCGACCGCCCTCACCTGCGCGCCCAACGCCGCCAGCAGCATGAAATTGGATCGTGCCACCCGGCTGTGCAGAATATCACCGCAGATGGCCACCGTAAGCCCGGCGATGCGTCCCTTTCGCCGGCGGATGGTGAGGGCATCGAGCAAGGCCTGGGTTGGGTGTTCGTGCCGACCATCACCGGCATTGAGGACGGGACAATCCACCTTTTCAGAAATGAGTTGCACCGCGCCCGATGCCGCGTGGCGGATGACAATCATGTCCGGATGCATGGCGTTCAGCGTCAACGCCGTGTCCAGCAGAGTTTCCCCCTTCTTCACGCTCGAACCCGATACGCCGAGGTTGACGACATCAGCACCCAGCCGCTTGCCGGCGATTTCGAAGCTGAGCAGGGTGCGGGTGCTGTTTTCGAAAAAGGCGTTGATCTGGGTGAGGCCCTGCAAGCGATCATCGTGCTTGCTGGCCCCGCGGTTCATCTCCACCCATTGTTCGGCTTCATCAAGCAGGAAGCAGATTTCCCACGGCTTGAGCTGGGCGATGCCAAGCAGATGGGCGTGCGGAAAGGGATGCGCACCGTCAGCCAGTGCGGGATGGGAAGGGGCGCGCGCCATGAACCTTGTCCCTAATCGCTGCCACGCAGCCGCACAACCGTCTATTCGGCCACGCCTGGGCAGCTTCAATCCCGGCGCCAGCGCAGCACTGGCAGGACCGACGCAAAATCATCGCTCCACACCGGCCCCTGTGTTGTGGTGGCCAGATCCTGCCAAGGCCCGCCAGCGGCAAGTTGGGCCAACACGGCCGGGTCACGGGACAAAGCCACCCAGTTGCTCTGCGCCGAAACCAGTCTTGTACTGTCAGCCGCAGCCGGGCGGTACCGCAACACCCGCGCGTGCCAACCGCCATCGGCCGCCAGCGCGGCAATAACAGGTTCCAACGCCATGAAGCGGTTGGTGATGTGGATGAGCAACAGGCCATCACGGCGCAAGACACGGCCATACACGCCCAGTGCTTCGCGAGTCATCATGTGCAGGGGGATCGCGTCAGAGGAAAAGGCATCGACAACCAGAATGTCGAGACTGCCCGGCGCTTCGGCCTGCAGGGTCAGACGGGCATCGCCAACCACCGTGCGTGCACGTGGCGCACACTGGGACAGATAACTGAAATCGCGCCGGGCGATGGTCACCATGGCGGGATCGATCTCGAAAAATGCCCAAGCCTGGCCGGGTTGGGCATAGCAAGCCAGGGTGCCTGCCCCCAAGCCGACCACGCCAATGCGAGCGGCTGGCCCATACAGGGCAGGTGCAATACGCATGGCGTGGCCGACACCACTTTGCGGGACATAATAGGTCATCGGCGCGCGCAGCAGCGCGGGCTGCAATGCCTGCACGCCGTGCAGGGTGGTGCCATGGCGGAGGTAGCGCAGGGCGCCATCGCCACTGTCCCGCACGCTGTAGGTGCCAAAGAAGCTGCGGACATGTTCGCCGGCGCGCGCGGCAGCAAACCGGTCGAGGCCGCCGCCGGCCAGCATCAGCCCGATCAGCGCCATCGCCGCGCCCCAGCGGCGAATGTGTCCAAACCATCCTTTTTTGGGGCCAGTCCAGGGCAAAAGCATGGCTGCCACAAGCAGCAGCAAAGGATGTTCCCATGGCCAGGAAAAAATCAGCGGCGCAATCAGGGCACAGAACAGCCCGCCAACAGCCCCACCAACCGACAGCCAGAGATAGAAGCTGGTCAACCCCGCCGGGGGTGGACGATCGAGCGCCAGGCCGCCATGCAAGGCAAGCGCGACGACGAACAGCAGCGCAAGCCCAGCCAGGGCCAGAGCCACGCTCCACCCCGGCCCGGTGCCGGCGAGAAATGTCGGGCCGCCCACCAGCAGCAGGAGCCACGGTGCCACACGCCGGGCCATGGCGGTTGCACGTGGGCCAGCATCGGAGAAACCGACCACAAAGCTGAGCAGATAAAGTGCCAGTGGCACCACCCAAAGCAGTGGCATCGCCATCAGATCGGTGGTGAGATGAGTGGTGGTTGAGAGCAACAGCCCGGACGCAACCGCAGCAAGGCCAGCCCAGCGCAGCCGTTGCTGCCAACTGATTGAAAGGGTTTGTAGGGTGCGCCCAATACCGGCACCACGTGTTGACCAGCCGCACGCCAGAACAAGGCCGGCCAGAATGACATACCCGGCAGACCAGGCCCAGCGTTGCTGCGGCAAGCCAAACAAAGGCTCAACCATGAGCGGGTAGGCCAGCAAGGCAGCAAAACTGCCCAGATTGGAGGCGGCATAAAGAAAATAGGGATTTTCAGCGCCCGGATCGCCGGTTCTGGCAAACCAAGCCTGCATCAGCGGCGCTTGCGCCGAAACGACGAAAAACACCGGCCCGATCGAAACGAGAAGCAGCCCGATCAGCCAAAGGCCGGGATCTGCATCACCAATCGCGGGATACCACGGCGCGATCCCGATCGGCAGCAGCAGCGATGCCGCCGCAAACAAGCCCAGATGGATGGCCATTTGCAGCCGGACGGGCAACCGCTGAAGCGCATGGGCATAAACATAGCCCGCCAGCAGCACCGCCTGATAGAACAGCATGGCGATAGTCCATACACTTGGCGAACCACCAAGCACCGGCAGCACAATGCGGCCAATCATCGGCTGCACCAAAAACAGCAGGAAACTGCCGACCATGACGGTCAACACATAGAGAGGCCGAAGGACAGTGGACGGAAACGGGCGGACCATGCTCGCCGCTCGCTAACGCAGGGTGTGGGCGGTGGCAATGCGGCGGGCACCGGAGCGCGGCTTGCCGCATGCCGGACGGGCCGGTATGGCTTGGGCATGACCAGCGGCCGGCGTCCGAAATGGGCCATCATCATCGCCTTTTACAACGAGGAGCGCTTCATCGCGCCGACCATCGGCGCGGCTCTAGCGCAGGACCGTGACGACCTGCTGGTCATCTGTGTGGACAATGGCTCGACCGATGGCGGGGCGGCGCTGGTGGCCAACCTGATCGCCGGCAAACCGCATGCGCTGCTGATCAGCGAAACCCGGCCGGGGCAGAGCTGGGCGTTTCGCACCGGCTATGCCGTGGCCCTTGCGCACGGGGCCGAAGTGGTCGCCTTCTGGGATGCCGACACGCATTATCCTCCGCATTACATCAGCCGGGCTGATGCGCTGCTGGGCCGGAGCCGTGACATTGTGGGGGTGCAGGCGTTTGATATCTACGGCCCCTTCAGCAGCCTGAAAAATCTCATCATCCGCCATCGCCTCGCCATCACGGCCAGCCTGCTGTCTGGCCAGTCCCACACCGGCTTCTTTGGCTATGCAATCCTGACCCGCGCGCTGGAAGCCTGCGGCGGCCCCAAGAACGATGCCTGGCCCTATGTGCTGCACGATCACGAGTTAATCCACCGCGTGCTCAAGACCGGCCGGCTCACCCATGCCGCCGATCATGTCTGCTGGCCGGCGCCCCGGCGTCAGGTGAAGGGGCATGTGCGCTGGAACCTGCTGGAACGGCTGCTCTATGCCCTTACGCCCTATGCCCTCAAGGATTGGTTCTTCTACCGTTTCCTGGGTCCACGGCTGAAAGCGCGCGGGATGTATGAAGCCGGCCTGAGGGTGCGGGACTGGGAAGATTGACAGTGGCGCCCACCCCGCCGTCGCCCACAGTGGCGGTGGGAGGATCGACGCAATGCAACTGGCTTGGAGTGCGGACGACCTGCGGTTTCGCGACGAAGTGCGCGAGTTTCTGGCCAGCGAGCTCACCCCCGAACTGAAGGCCGCCGCAGCCGGCATGACCAGCGTCTATGCCCCACCGCCGGTGGCGCTGACTTGGCAGAAGAAGCTTCATGCCAAGGGCTGGGTGGCCCCCAGCTGGCCGGTGGAATGGGGCGGCTGCGACTGGTCGGTTGCACGGCGTTATGTATTTGCCCGCGAAACCACCGAGGCGGGGGCGCCACCGTTGTCTCCCATGGGGCTGGGCATGTGCGGCCCGGTGCTGCTGCATTATGGCACCGAGGCGCAGAAGCGCCGTCACCTGCCGCCCATGCTGGCTGGCGACATTTTCTGGTGCCAGGGATACAGCGAACCCAACAGCGGCTCTGATCTGGCCTCGTTGCAGATGAAGGCCGAGCGTGTGGGTGACGAATTCATCTGCACCGGCCGCAAGATATGGACGACCCATGCCCATTATGCCGACTGGATCTTTTGCCTGGTGCGCACCAGCCGGCTGGAAAAGCCGCAACTGGGCATCAGCTTCCTGCTGATTGACATGAAATCGCCCGGCGTCAGTGTCCGCCCGATCATCTCGCTTTCCGGTGAGCATGTGCAGAACGAGGTGATCTTCGATGCAGTTGCGGTGCCGGTCGCCAATGTCGTCGGCCACGTAGACGATGGCTGGACCGTGGCCAAATATCTAATGGAGTTCGAGCGTGGCGGCCATGCCTACGCCCCTTCCCTGATCAAGCGGGTGGACGTGCTGAAACGCCATCTGGCCGAGACTGGGCAGGCCATGCCAGGCCGGCTGGTGGCTCTGCGGAGCGAGATCGAGGCGCTGGACGCCCAGGAACTGATCTTCAACGCTGGCCTGTCCAACGGCGCTGCCCCTGGCCCGATGGCCTCGGCCCTCAAGATCGTCGGCACTGAACTCAGCCAGAAGCTGACCGAACTGGAAGTGGAAGCAGCCCTGCCCCATGCCGTGGTGTTCCAGCCGCATCGCACCCTGCCCGGCGGCGATGTGCCGGGTTACACCCCGCCCGCCGATGGCCTGGGCGTTGGCCCGGATTGGGCCGCTCGCGCTCTCCCAAAATATTTTAACGACCGCGCAGGTTCCATCTATGCCGGCACCAACGAAATTCAGCGCGGTATTCTCTGGCAGCATCTCGCCCGCCGCAACGCTTGAGCCTTGCCCTCCAGCCGTTTCGGGGACAATATCCGATCAAATCGGGGGAGCTGCCATGAACGCCTTGTCACGCTGGGCTGTTGCCGCGCTGCTGGCCATGCCATCGGCAGTCGCGGCACAGGAGGCGGTTCCGACCTGCGAACTCCATGTCTGGCCCACGGAAATCTATCTGGGCATCAACATGGGCCTGTTGTCGGGCCTTGGCCCGATCGGCGCCGTGGCGGATGTGGAAGCTCACAAGGATCGTGTGGCCACCGTAAAGGATCTGATGAAGAGCTGGCTGGGTCCCGATATCCAGATGGAGGAATTGGCCAAGGCCGATTACAAGGCCAAGCTTGGGTTGGCGGGTCATCAGGTGATCATGCACCCATCGCTGCCGACACCGGAGGAAGCCAAGACCGACCCGGCCATTGCCGAGCAGCGCAAGGCCACCGCCGCAAAGATAAAGGCCGGACAGCGCCTGTCTGACAGCAAGGCTGCCTGCTACGCTGAACTGGTGGTCGATTACATCTTCTACTTCAAGGCGATGATGCACGGCAGCAATTTGTTTGCCAATTGGATCTTCCGCGATTTTGGGCCAACGGGCACGAAAGTGGTGCGGATGGGCAATGGCCAGGTGAAGAATCCGCTTGAGCAATTCCCGTCCAAGACACCTGATCTGATCCCGGCGGCGAAGGCGGAACTGCGCGATGCCTTCGCCAGGGATTTTGCCGAATATGTCGCCAAAAAGGTGAAATGATCAGCCCAGCAACAGGCGGCGCATATCGCCGTCGCAGCGGAAGCTCTGGATAAAGAAGTAAGCCGACAGGAACAGCGCGCCGCCGTTGAAGGCGACCACGCCCAGCAGCAGCCCGGCGGGGGTGAAGCGGTGCCGCCAGGCGATATACAGGCCGGACAGGCTGAGCATGAACACGAAATCCAGGTTGAACTGGCCCTGCCAGCCGCCGGATTGGATGGCGCCGAAAAAGGCTGGAAACAAATTCGGTTCGGCCATCAGCACCGGCACTGTATAGACAGCCAGGCTCACGAAAATCACCGCGCACCAGATCCGGAACAGCAGCATCGCCCTATCTCCCCTTTGCTGGCTGCTACGCTGGCAGGCGGCGGCGGGCGCGGCAATGACGTCCCAGGTCAACATTCCACCACATTCACCGCCAGCCCGCCCTGGCTGGTTTCCTTGTACTTGTGGCTCATGTCGATGCCGGTCTGGCGCATCGTCTCGATCACTTGGTCCAGGCTCACCCGCCCCTGCCCCGGCCGGTGCAGCGCCAACCGCGCCGCGTTGGCTGCCTTCACTGCACCGATGGCGTTGCGTTCGATGCAGGGGATCTGCACCAGCCCGCCCACCGGATCGCAGGTCAGGCCGAGGTTATGCTCCATGCCGATCTCGGCGGCATTGGCCACCTGCTGCGGGCTGGCGTTCCAGACCGCAGCCAACCCGGCCGCCGCCATCGAACAGGCCACGCCCACCTCCCCCTGGCAGCCCATTTCCGCGCCAGAGATCGAGGCCCGGCTCTTGTAGAGTAGGCCGATGGCACCGGCGGTCAGCAGGAAACGCCGCCGCTGATCCGGCGTTTCGCAATAGTGCCGCATCACCGCCGGCATCACGCCGGCCGCGCCGTTGGTGGGCGCGGTCACCACCTGGCCGCCGGCGGCATTTTCCTCGTTCACCGCCATGGCATAAACATTCAGCCAATCAAACAATCGCTCCGGCTCGTTGGCGCCCTGGCCCTGGCGCAACTGCCGCCACAGCTGCGGTGCGCGCCGTTCCACCTTCAGCCCGCCGGGCAGCATGCCTTCGGTTTCCAGCCCGCGGGCGATGCAGGCAAGCATCACCGCCGCCACATGGTCCAGCCCGGCGAGCGTTTCAGCCCGGGGCCGGATCGCATCCTCGTTGGCCAGCACGATCGCCGCCAGGCTCAGCCCCTCGCGGGCGGCAATCCCCAGCAGTTCGGCGGCGTTGGTAAAGGCAAAGGGCACATCATGCCCGGCCGCCACCCGATCGGCCGGGGCGGGTGCCTCCAACTGGCGCCGGCTGGCGATGAAGCCGCCGCCGGTGGAAAACCAATCCTCCCCGCGCCATTCGGCACCATCGGCCCAGATCGCCAGCCGCATGGCGTTGGGATGCAACAAGTCGCGGGTCTGGTGATCCAGCCGGATATCGGCCGCGGGGTCAAAGGCCAGGCCGGGCACCAACGTGCCGGCGGCCGCCAATGCCGCCAGATCGGCCTTGGCAGCACCAGCATCGAACGTTTCCGGCTCGTGCCCCAGCAAGCCCATCGCCACAGCGCGCAAGGTGCCATGGCCAAGACCGGTGAAGGCCAGGCTGCCCTGCAACATCACCACCACTCGCGCCCCGGCCGGCCACTCCGCCAGGGACCGCCGCCAGCGTGCCGCGATGCGCATCGGCCCCACCGTGTGCGAACTGGATGGGCCCACCCCCACCCGAAACATGTCGAGCACCGAAAGCATGACGCCAGGGTGTGGCACGTGTGATGGCAATGTCCAGACCTTCCGTATCGCCGCCAGTTTTGACAGTTTTGACGAAATTGGCGGGATTCAGCGTTGTTTTCCTGCGCAAAATGCCGAAGCCGCAGGCCGTTTGCGATCATGGCAGACTTTGCCCCTGTAGGACAGGAGAGCTGGCAAGCACGGCCCAACCGGTTCACCATGGCCGGCATGGACAATATGCTGATCGATCAGACCGCCCGCCTGTTTGCGCGCGAAGCCACCGACGAGCGGCTGCGCCAGGCGCGCGCCGGGCAGGCCGTGGGCGGCTGGGCGGACATCGAAGCGTCTGGCGTGGGGCTGGCGCTGGTGCCCGAAGCCGCTGGCGGGCTGGGCCTGGATGCGATCACGGTGCTGGCCATCGCCCGCGCCCATGGCCGGGTCGGTGCGCCCTGGCCGCTGGCCGAGGCCATCGCGCCGCCCGGCCAGGCCCAATGGGGCGCCGCGCTGGCCACGGCCGAGATCGCCGGCCTGTGCGAAGCCGTGATGGCCCTGACCCTGGATTGGACGCAAACCCGCCAGCAGTTCGGCAAGCCGCTGGCCCGGAACCAGGCGGTGCAGCACAGCCTGGCGCAGATGGCGGCGGAAACGGCGGCGGCGGGTGCGGCGGTGGGGCTGGCCGGGTTGGGGTGCCTGGGCGGGCAGATCATGCCGGTCACCGCCGCCAAGGCCCGCGCCAGCGAGGCGGCGGGCATCGTGGCGGCGCTGGCGCACCAACTGCACGGCGCCATCGGTGTGACCGCCGAACACCGGCTGCACCTGTTCACCCGCGCGCTCTGGCAAAAGCGCGATGCCCATGGCGGCGAACATGCGTTGCAGGCCTCGCTGGGCGCCAACCTGCTGGCCGATGGCAGCGCCTGGCGCTTTGCCACCGCTGAACCCCTGCTCGATCTGGATGCCAACCTGGCCAGCGGCGACCGCTTCCGCTTTCCGGTGGTGGGGGAAAATCCGGAACGGGCGGCGCTCAGGCGCGAAGTGCGAGCCTTCCTGGCCGAGGCACTGGCCGGCCTGCCGGCGCCGGTGCGCGCCCACAGCTGGAACGGCCATGATCCGGCCTTCAGCGCCCGCCTGGGCGCACGCGGCTGGTTGGGGATGACCTGGCCCAGGGCGCTGGGCGGGCAAGAATGCAGCGCGCTCGACCGGCTGGTGGTGATCGAGGAGTTGCTCGCCGCCGGGGCGCCAGTGGCCGCCCATTGGATCGCCGACCGGCAAACCGGGCCGCTGCTGCTGAAGTTCGGCACGTCCGAACAACAGGCCCGCCAACTGCCGGCCATCGCGCGCGGCGAGTTGTTTGCCTGCATCGGCATGAGCGAACCCGGCGCCGGCTCGGACCTGGCCGCGCTCACCACACGGGCGCAGGCGGTGGATGGCGGATGGCGCATCACGGGCACCAAATTGTGGACCACCTATGCCCACAAGGCACACATGATGCTGCTCCTCTGTCGCACCGGGGAGGGCCTGCGCCATGAGGGGCTGAGCCAATTGTTGGTGCCGATGGACAGCCCTGGCATCAGCATCCGCCCGATCATCGATCTGATGGGCGAACATCATTTCAACGAAGTCCATTTCGATGATGTGTTCGTGCCGGCCGAGGCGCTGGTGGGGGCCGAGGGCAATGGCTGGGCTCAGGTGATGAGCGAGTTGGCCTATGAACGCTCCGGCCCGGAACGATTCCTGTCCACCTTCGTGCTGCTGGAGGAACTGGTGCAGGCGCTTGGCCCCGATGCCCCGGCCAGCGCGCATGCCCCCATCGGCCGCCTGGCTGCCCATCTGATGGTGCTGCGCCAGATGGCGCGCGGGATGGCGGCGCTGCTGGAAGCCGGGGAAGACCCGGCGCTGGAAGCCGCCATGGTGAAGGATCTGGGCGCCACCTTTGAACAGTCCATCCCGGAGGTGGCGCGCAGCCTGTTGCCGCTGCTCCCCGAACCACCGGCCAGCCTGATCGCCACGCTGGAGACCACCATCCACATCGCCCCGATGGTGAGCTTGCGCGGCGGCACACGCGAAATCCTGCGCGGCATCATCGCCCGCGGCCTGGGCGTGCGCTGAGCAAGACTGGATTGGGTTCGCTGCGCGAGACTGGCAAAAACCGCAATCGACGCGTCGCGGCCGGCAGCGCAGGGTGAAGGCAAATCCCGACGACAGGAGAGAGACGATGGCCGAAGCCTATATCATCGACGCGGTGCGCACCCCGCGCGGCATTGGCAAGGTGGGGAAAGGTGCCCTTGCCGATATGCACCCCCAGCATTTGGCCGCCGCCGTGCTGAAGGCCGTGGCCGAGCGCAACGCGCTGAACACCGCCGAGGTTGACGACATCATCTGGTCCACCTCCACCCAGAAGGGCCGGCAGGGCGGCGATCTGGGCCGCATGGCGGCGCTGGATGCCGGCTATGATCTGAAGGCCAGCGGCATGACGCTTGACCGTTTCTGCGGCGGCGGCATCACCAGCGTGAACCTGGCCGCCGCCCAGATCATGAGCGGCATGGAGGATCTGCTGATCGCCGGCGGCACCGAGATGATGAGCTATACCGCCACCATGGCGCAGGAAGAACGCGCCGCCGGCCTGCCGCCGATGATGATGGGCAGCGGCAACGCCCGCCTGCAGCGCCACCATCCGCAAAGCCACCAGGGCGTGTGCGGCGATGCCATCGCCAGCATGGAAGGCATCAGCCGCGCCGATGTCGATGCGCTGGGCCTGGAAAGCCAGAAGCGCGCGGCGGTGGCCATTGCCGAGGGCCGCTTCGCCAAATCGGTGATCCCGGTCATCCGCGAGGATGGCACGCTGGCGCTTGACCGCGAGGAGTTCCCCCGCCCGCAGACCACGATGGAGGGCCTCTCCCAGCTTGAACCCAGCTTTGCCAAGCTGGCCGACATGCCGCTCGATCAGGCCGGCACCACCTTCCGCAAGCTGATCAACGCCAAATATCCCGATCTCAAGATCGAGCATATGCACCATGCCGGCAATTCGTCGGGCGTGGTGGATGGCGCGGCGGCCGTGCTGCTGGCCAGCAAGGCCTATGCCGAGAAGAATGGCCTGAAGCCGCGCGCCCGCGTGGTGGCGATGGCCAACATGGGCGATTGCCCCACACTGATGCTCAACGCGCCGGTGCCGGCGGCCCGCAAGGTGCTGGCCAAGGCCGGGCTGACGGTGGACGACATCGATCTGTGGGAAATCAACGAGGCCTTTGCCGTGGTGGCGGAAAAATTCATCCGCGACCTGAAGCTGGACCGGGACAAGGTGAACGTGAACGGCGGCGCCATCGCGCTGGGCCACCCGATCGGCGCCACCGGCTCCATCCTGATTGGCACCGTGCTGGATGAACTGGAGCGCCGCGACCTGAAGCGCGGGCTGGTGACGATGTGCGCCGCCGGCGGCATGGCGCCGGCCATCATCATCGAACGCGTCTGATCCGAACGCCGGCCCTGCCGATGGCGGGGCCGGCCACCGCCGATGTACAATCTTCTCTCCGGCCTCACCGTGGTGGAGGCGGCGGCCTTTGTCGCCGGCCCCACTGGCGGGCTTTATCTGGCCCAGATGGGCGCCACGGTGATCCGCATCGACCAGATTGGCGGCGGGCCTGATCACCGGCGCTGGCCGCTGACCGATGCGGGCGACAGCCTCTATTGGGAAGGCCTCAACAAGCAGAAACGCTCGATCCAGATCGATCTGGCCCGCCCCGCGGGCCGCGTACTGGCGCAGGCGCTGGCCACCGCACCGGGGGACGACAAGGGCCTGTTCCTCACCAATTTCCCGGTCGATGGCTTTCTGTCACACGCCGCGCTGGCGGCGCTGCGGCCCGACATCATCACCGCGCGCATCATGGGCTGGGCCGATGGCAAGCCGGCGCTGGATTATACGGTGAATGCCGCCGTGGGCGTGCCGGGGATGACGGGGCCGGTGGACGACACCCGCCCGGTCAATGCCGTGCTGCCGGCCTGGGATCTGCTGGGCGGGGCGTGGGCAGCCTTTGCCATGGTGAGCGCGCTGTACCGCCGCCGCCAGACGGGGGACGGCGCCGAAATCCGCGTGCCGCTGTCGGATCTCGCCGCCACCTCGCTGTCGCACCTAGGCCTTGCCGCCGAGGCGCTGCTGCACGGGGATCGCGGCCGGCTGGGCAATGATCTGTTTGGCGCCTTTGGCCGCGATTTCGCCACCGCCGATGGCGCCCGTGTCTATCTGGTGGCGATCACGCCGAAACAATGGCGCGGATTGGTGCAGGCGCTGGGCCTGGCCGATGCCGTTGCAGGGGTGGAGGCAGCCACCGGTGCCGGTTTCGCCGGCGATGAAGGCGCCCGCTTCACCCACCGCGCCCGGCTGTTTCCGCTGTTCGAAGCCGCCATCGCCGCCCGCCGCCTGGCCGATCTCGGCCCGCTGCTCGATGCCGCCGGCGTCACCTGGGGGCCTTATCAATCGCTGGCACAGGCGGTGCGCGGCGATGCCCGGCTGTTCACCGCCAATCCGCAGTTCCAGACCATCACCCACCGCTCCGGCCTCACCTACCCCGCCGCCGGCCCGGCCGCGACACTGGCCGGGGAGCCGCGCGGCCCGGTGCGCCCGGCCCCGGCGCTGGGGGCCGACACCGACGCCGTGCTGGCCGACCTGCTCGGGCTGTCCGGCGCGGCCATCGGCCGGCTGCACGATCAGGGGCTGGTGGCATGACGCCGGATGATCTTGCGCACTGGCAGGGCTGGTGCAACCGCCCGGAATGGCGGGAGGAGGTGCTGCACGGCCCCGATGTGCTGCGCCTGGCTGAGGCGCTGGGCTGGGACAGCGAGAGCCTGGGCTGGCCGCCGCTGGGCCATCTGGCGCTGTTTCTGCCCCCGCCGGGTGCGCGCGGGCCCGATGGCCACCCGGCGCGCGGCGGCTTCTTCCCGCCGGTGTCGTTGCCGCGCCGCATGTTTGCCGGCGCCGATTATGCCTTTCACCGGCCGCTGATCGCCGGCATTCCGGCCATGCAGAAACGCGTGCTGGAACGCCTGACGCCCAAGCAGGGCAAGACCGGCCCGCTGCTGCTGGGCCAGGTGCGGCTGGAAATCTGGCAGGATGGCGAGCTGGCGCTGGAAGAGGTGCAGACCATCGTGTGGCGCGACGATGGTCCCGCGCTGCCACTGCCGCAACCGGCCAGCCAGCTGCCTGTGGGTGATGCCGTCTTCACCGCCGGCCCGGTGCAATTGTTCCTGTTTTCCGCCGCCACCGCCAACGCCCACCGCATCCATTATGATGCGGCCTATGCCATGGGTGCCGAGGCCTATCCCGGCCTTGTGGTCCACGGCCCGTTGGTGGCGGCGCAGCTGCTGGGCCTGTGGGAACGGCGGCACGGCCCGGCGCGGCGCTTTGGCTTCCGCGCCCAGGCCCCGCTGTTTGCCGGGCAGCCGATCACGCTCACCGCCAGCCAAGATGGCTTGGCGGCCATGCGCTGCGATGGCACGATTGCCGTTGTTGCAACTGCCGGGTGAAACGATGGACGCCGAAACCTTTGGGCTGCTCAAAGACCAGCTGGCCCGTTATGTCGAAGAACGGCTGATCCCCGCCGAAGACGCGGTGGAGGACGCGGACGATATTCCCGCCGATATCGTGGCCGAATTCAAGGCGATGGGCCTGTTTGGCCTCAGCGTGCCGGAAGCCTATGGCGGCCTTGGCCTGACGATGGCCGAAGAGGCGCAACTGGTGCGCATCCTGTGCCGGGCCAGCATCACCTTCCGCAGCCTGATCGGCACCACCGTGGGCATCGGCAGCCAGGGCATCATGATCGACGGCACCCCTGCGCAGAAGGCCGAATGGCTGCCCAAATTCGCCAGCGGCGAGGCGATTGCCAGCTTTGCCCTGACCGAACCGGGGGCCGGTTCCGATGCCGCCTCGCTGCGGGCCCAAGCGGTGCGGGATGGGGATTGCTACCGGATCAGCGGCACCAAACGCTATATCACCAACGCCCCGCGCGCCACCGTCTTCACCCTGATGGCCCGCACCGAACCGGGCGTGAAGGGCGCCGCCGGCATTTCCGCCTTCATCGTGCCGGCCGATTTGCCCGGCATTGCGCTGGGCAAGCCCGATCGCAAGATGGGCCAACGCGGCGCCAAGACCTGCGACGTCATCCTGGACGATGTGGTGGTGCCGGCCTCCGCCATCATCGGCGGCGTGCCCGGCCAGGGCTTCCGCACCGCCATGAAGGTGCTCGACCGCGGGCGCATCCACATCGCCGCCGTGGCGCTGGGCATGGCGGACCGGCTGATCGAAACCAGCCTCGCCTATGCGCAAAGCCGCGAACAATTCGGCCAGGCGATCAGCCAGTTCCAGTTGGTGCAGGCCATGCTGGCCGACATGGAGGTTGACCGGTTGACCACCGAGGCGCTGCTGGAGCGCACGGCGGCGCGTTTCGATGCCGGGCAGGCCAGCAACCGCGAATGCTCCGTGCTGAAACTCCACGCCAGCGAGGCGGTGGGCCGCATCGCCGACAAGGCAGTGCAGATCCACGGCGGCGCCGGCTACATGGCCGAATACAAGGTGGAACGTTTCTATCGCGATGTGCGGCTGTTGCGCATTTACGAGGGCACCAGCCAGATCCAGCAAACCATTGTGGCCAAAGCCATGCTGCGGGGAGTTTGACCATGCGCCGTGCCGCCATTGTTTCGCCCATCCGCACCGGCGTCGGCCGTTTTGGCGGTGCGCTGGCGGGCTTTCCCGCCGGCGAACTGGGGGCGATCATCCTCAAGGCGCTGATCGAGCGCACCGGCATCGATCCGGAGCGGGTGGATGATGTGGTGTTCGCCCATGGTTATCCCAACGGCGAAAGCCCCTGCGTGGCGCGCTGGAGCTGGCTGGCCGCCGGTTTCCCCGAATCGGTGCCCGGTGTGGCGCTCGATCGGCGCTGCGGCAGCGGCCTGCAGGCGGTGGTGGATGCCGCGATGCGGGTGCAGACCGGCGCGGCCGACATCGTGGTGGCCGGCGGGGTCGAAAGCATGTCCAACGTGGAATATTATTCGATCGATCATCGCCATGGCGCCCGGCTGGGCAGCACCACCCTGCATGATCGGCTGGTGCGCGGCCGGGTGATGAGCCAGCCGATCAGCCGCTATGGCGTGATTTCCGGCATGATCGAAACCGCCAACAATCTGGCCAGGGATTATGCCATCAGCCGCGAGGCCTGCGATGCCTATGCCGCGCAAAGCCATGCCCGCGCCGCACAGGCCTGGGCCGAAGGCAAGTTCAGCGATGAACTGGTGCCGGTGGACGTCCCAAGCCGCAAGGGCCCGCCCACCCGCTTTGCCGCTGACGAAGGCATCCGCGCCGATGCCACGCCCGAAAGCCTCGCGCTGTTGAAGCCCATCGAGAAGGATGGCGTTGTCACCGCCGGCAATGCCAGCCAGCAGAATGACGGCGCCTCGGCCTGCCTGGTGATGGCGGAGGAATTGCTCGAACCGCTGGGCCTTGTACCCATGGCCTTCCTCACCGGTTGGGCGGCGGCCGGCTGCGATCCCAGCCGCATGGGCATCGGCCCGGTGCCGGCGGTGGAGCGGCTGTTCGCCCGCACCGGTCTTGGCTGGGCTGACATTGATCTGGTCGAACTCAACGAGGCCTTTGCGCCCCAGGTGCTGGCCGTGCTGAAAGGCTGGGGCTGGCATGATCCCGACAAGCTGAATGTCAACGGCTCCGGCATCAGCCTGGGCCACCCGATCGGCGCCACCGGCGGGCGCATCCTGGCCACCATGCTGCATGAAATGCGCCGCCGGGATGCCCGCTATGGCCTTGAAACCATGTGTATTGGTGGCGGCCAGGGCATGGCGGCGCTGTTCGAATTGGCGCGCTGATGCTTGCGCACCACGGCGTGGACCAAAAGCGCTTCTTTGCAACACTGTCGCAATTGACTCTTGCAGCGATTTGCTCAAATAATCCAACATATCACAGGCTAACCCCGGTCGGGGGCTAGGGCGGTGCCAGTTGCATGCAACTGGCACCGTTTGTTTTTCGGCAACGGCAATCATTCGGAAACCACTGTAGAAAGATGAGCGGACATCTTCCCGTCGCGGCCCTTGCCGGCATCAGGGTGCTTGATCTGTCACGCGTGCTGGCCGGGCCGTGGAGCACGCAGGCACTGGCCGATCTGGGCGCCGATGTGGTGAAGATCGAGGTGCCCCGCCGCGGGGATGACACCCGCGCCTGGGGCCCGCCCTTCCTGAAACAGCCCGATGGCAGCGACGAGATCGGCACGTCGGCCTATTATCTCGCTGCCAACCGCAACAAACGCTCCTTGGCCGTTGATTTTGCTCATCCCGAAGGGGCGGCCCTGCTGCGCGCGTTGGCGGCCCAGGCCGATATCTTGGTGGAAAATTTCAAGCTGGGTGGCTTGGCCCGATATGGCCTCGACTGGCCCAGCCTCAGCGCCATCAAGCCCAGCCTCGTCTATTGCTCCATCACCGGTTTTGGCCAGACCGGACCCTATGCCACCCGTGGCGGCTATGATTTCGTCGCCCAGGGCATGGGCGGTTTCATGGCGGTCACCGGGGAGGAAGGCGGCCGTCCGCTGCGCGCCGGGGTGGCCATGGCCGATCTCACCACCGGGCTTTATGCCACCATCTCGATTCTGGCGGCGTTGCGCCATGCCGAGCGCACCGGTGAGGGCCAACATATTGATATCAGCCTGCTTGATACGCAGATCGCCTGCCTTGCCAACCAGGCGATGAACTGGCTGGTGGGCGGCGTGAACCCCGGCCGCATGGGCAACCGCCACCCCACGGTGGTGCCCTATACGGTGTTCAAGGTGGCCGATGGGGAGATCATCATCGCCATCGGCAATGATGGCCAGTTCCGCGCCTTTTGCACTGAAATGGGTGTGGCGGCGCTGGGCCATGATCCGCGCTTTGCCACAGCCGCCCAGCGCCAATTGAACCGCGATGCCATCGAGGCCGAGGTGCAGCGCCTGGTCGCCGATCTGCCCGGCCTGCCGCTGATCGACCGGTTGGTGGCCGCCGGTGTGCCCTGCGGCCCGGTCAACAGCATTGCCGAGGTGTTTGCCGATCCCTTCGTGGCAGCGCGCGGCACGGTGCATGAATTCGTCCGCGACGATGGCGCCATCATCCCCAGCGTGGCCTACCCGGCCAAGCTGAGCGCCACCCCGGCCACGATGCGCAGCCCCCCGCCCCGCCTGGGCCAGGATGCCGCCAGCGTGCTCGCCGATTGGCTGGGCCGCGATGATGCCGAGGGCCTCAGGGCCGCGGGCGTGATCGCCTGAACGCCATCACATCCCGCTGAAATTGGGCGGTCTTTTTTCCAGAAAGGCCGCCATCGCCTCGCGGTTGTCGGCCGTGGTGTGGGCCAGCGCCTGCATCGCCGCCGATAGCTGGAGCACGGTTTCCAGGGTGTTGCCGCGCGCCTCCCACAGCAGCCGTTTGGTCATCCGCACCGCCTGGGGCGGGTTGGCGGCGATGCGCAGGGCGATGGCGCGGGCGGCGTCCAGCAGGTCGGCATCGGGCACCACCCGGCTCACCAGACCGATGCGCAGCGCCTCCTCGGCGTCCACCATGTCCCCGGTCAGCGCCAGTTCGGCGGCCTTGGCATGGCCCACCACATGCGGCAGCAGCCAGGCGCCACCATCGCCGGGAATGATGCCAAGCTTCACAAAACTCTCGGCAAATTTCGCGCTGGCGCCGGCAATGCGCACGTCGCACATGCAGGCCAGATCGCAGCCGGCGCCTATCGCCGGGCCGTTCACCGCCGCCACCACCGGCACCTCCAGCGCGGCAAAGGCCCGCGGCAGCCGCTGGATGCCGGTGAGATAATTGCGCCGCGTCTGGATCGGCCGGTCGCTCGCAAGTCCTTCTCCGCTCGCCATTTTCCGCAAATTGCCGCCGCTGGAGAAGGCGCTGCCGGCCCCGGTCAGGATCGCCACCCGCGCGCTCGCATCGGCTTCCAGCCGGGCCAGCGCCGCCAGGATCGCGTCGACCATGTCATCATCGGAAACCGGGTTGCGCAATTCCGGCTGGTTGAGGGTGAGGGTCACCACCGCGCCATCGCGCGCATAGAGCACAAGATCAGCCACAAGCCTTTCCTTTCAATAGCTTTTTGGCAGGCCCAGCACATGCTCGGCCAGATAGGCGAGGATCAGGTTGGTGGAAACCGGTGCCACCTGATACAACCGTGTTTCCCGATACTTGCGCTCGATATCATAGTCAGCGGCAAAGGCGAATCCGCCAAGTGTCTGAATTGCCGCCTCGCCGGCCTGCCAACTGGCCTCGGCAGCAAGCAGTTTCGCCATATTGGCCTCGGCCCCGGCCACGGCGCCGCTTTCATACTGGCGGCAGGCATCGGCAACCACCAGGCGGGCGGCGTGCAGCCGGGCATGGGCCTGGGCGAGCGGGAACTGGATGCCCTGATTCTGCCCGATCGGCCGGCCAAACACTTGCCGCTCCTTGGCATAAGCCGTTGCGCGATCAAGGAAAAACCGCGCATCGCCCAGGCATTCGGCGGCGATCAGGATTCGTTCGGCATTCATGCCCGACAGGATGTAGCGAAAGCCCTGCCCCTCATCCCCGATGCGGTTGGCGGCCGGCACCAGCACATTATCGAAAAACACCGCGGTCGTGCCATGATTCATCATGGTTTCAATGGGTTGGATGGAAAGGCCGGGGCAGTTCCGCATGTCGAGCAGGAACACGCTCAGCCCCTCGGTGCGCTTGGTCACCTGCTCCTTGGGGGTGGTGCGGGCCAACAGCACCATCAAATCGCTGTGCCGGGCCCGGCTTGTCCAGATTTTCTGCCCGTTTATCCGATAGTTATCACCATCGCGCACCGCCGTGGTGCGCAAGGACAGTGTATCGCTGCCCGATGTCGGCTCGGTCACGCCAAAGGCCTGAAGGCGCAGCGCCCCGCGCGCAACCTCTGGTAAATATTGGGCTTTTTGCGCTTCCGAGCCATGGCGGAGCAATGTGCCCATCACATACATCTGGGCATGGGCGGCCGCGCCATTGCCGCCGCTGGCGTGGATTTCCTCCAGGATGGCGCACGCCGCCGACAGCGGCAGGCCCGAACCGCCATAGGCTTCCGGAATCAGCGCCGAAAGCCAGCCTTCGCGCGTCAATGCCTCAACAAATTCAATGGGATATTCGCGCGCCGCATCGCGCGCGCGCCAATAGTCCCCCGGATAATCGCCGCACAGCCTGGCCACTGCGGCGCGAATTTCGGCCCAATCCTGCATGGCCGCATCAGGCCCCAACCCGCCGCCATCGGCAAGCCCCCCGGAAGATCAGGGTGCAACGGTGGCGGCACGCCGGCCACATGTGTCCCACGGGCGATCAACGGTGGCCGCCGCGTGGCCCCGGGTGACGGCCCGCGGGGCATTGGTGACGGCTTGGCGGCCCACGCGGCAACCGGCCGTGTCCGTCAAAGTCCCCCTTTCCATCGCCTGAGTCGCGGTGTCCAATGCCGCCGGCAAAACAGGGGGCGTGATGATGCGGGCGTGGTTGGTTTCGGTGGCGGTGGGGGCGTTGCTGGCGGCGCCGGTGGTGGCGCAGGAGGCGGCCTATATCCCGATCAGCGTGGATGCGGCGAAGGGGCGGGTGCTGCTCACCGTGCCGGCGCTGGATACCGATGTGCTCTATTACACCAGCCTGGCCAGTGGCGGCGGTTCGGTGGAACTGCCGCTGGACCGCGGCATCATGGATTCGGCCGTCATCCGCTTCCGCCGCGCCGGCAACCGCATCCTGGTGGAGGAGCAGAATCTCGCCTTCCGCTCGCTGGCGGGCGATGCCGCGCACAAACAGGGCGTGGCCGACAGTTTCCACACCTCCACCCTGGCCAGCCTGGCGATCGAGAGCGAGGCCGGCGGGCGCATCGTGGTCGATGCAACGCCGCTGGTGATGCGCGATGCCGCCGGGGTGGAGGCGATCCTGCGCCGGCAGAACCAGGGCAATTACCGTTTTGATGCCGCCCGCTCGGCGCTGGTGCCGGCCCGCATCAAGGCCTTCCCGCTCAACAGCGAGATCGAGATCAGCGCCACCTATGCCGGCGATTCGCCCGGGCCGCTGGTGCGCGGCGTCGCCCCGTCGCCCGAAGCCGTCACGCTCAGGCTGCATCACAGCTTCATCAGGGCGCCCACCGGCTACACCCCGCGCGTGGCGGATCAGCGCATCGGCGTGTCCACCATCCGCTTCAAGGATTTCTCCCGCCCGTTCAGCGAAGGGATCGACACCGAGTGGGTGACACGCTGGCGGCTGGAAAAGAAAAACCCCAATGCCGCGGTCTCCGAACCGGTGACGCCGATCACCGTCTATTTCGATCTGGCCATCCCCGCCCCCATCCGCCACGCCATGAAGCAGGGCCTGCTGTGGTGGAACAAGTCGTTCGAGGCGGCCGGCTTCCGGAACGCGATCGTGGCGCTGGACGCCCCGGCCGACATGGACCCGCAGGATATCCGTTATAACTTCATGCAGTGGATCAACCGCGACGAGCGCGGCTTTTCCAGTGGCGGGCCCTATCGCGATCCGCGCACCGGCGAAATCCTGGGCGCCAAGGTGCGCATGGATTCGCACCGCATCCGCACCATCGCCAATTACTGGGATGCCTATGCCGGCGGCCTGCCGCAAGATGGCAGCGGCGTGACCGTGGCCGATCCGTCGTTGGTCAACGGCAATTTCGGCACCATGCCAAAGGGCCAGCGTGACATGGTGCTGCTGCGCCAGGCGCTGCTGACGGCGCATGAATATGGCCATGCCCTTGGTTTTGGGCATAACTTTGCCAGCAGCCTCAACAACCGCGCCAGCGTGATGGAATATCCCACGCCGCGGGTGAAGATCGTCAATGGCCGGCTCGATCTGTCGGAAAGTTTCCAGAAGGAAATCGGCGCCTATGACACGATGATGGTGCGCTATGCCTACACGCCCTTCCCGGCGGCGCAGGAAAAGGCCGGGCTGGATGGCGTGATCGCCGACATGCGCCGGCAGGGCCTGATCTATGTGCCCGAAACCGATCCGCGCTGGACCTGGTATGATGACCGGGCCTCGCCGGTGGAGGGGCTGAACGAGGCGATCGTGGCGCGGCGCATCATGCTGGCCAATTTCGGCCCCGATCCGGTGTTGCAGCCCGGCGAACCGGTGGGCGAATTGCGCAACGCGCGCCTGTGGATGGCCTATCTCCACCACCGCTATCAGGTGGAATCGGCGGTGAAATATATCGGCGGGCTGTACACCAACATCGTGGTGAAGGGCGAGAAGCTGCCACCCACCGAGCCGATCCCCGGCAGCTTGCAGACCGGGGTGCTGCAACTGCTGGTGAGCCTGCTCAGGCCCGAAGAGCTTGATCTGCCGAACAGCCTGCTGGCGCAACTGACGCCGGACCAGGGCCGCAATCTGGAAGATCTGTCGGATGATCCGGTGTTCAGCCAGCTGCGCGCCGCCCGCATCGCCGCCGCGCTGGTGGTGGAGCCACTGCTGGCGCCGGACCGGGCGGCCCGGCTGGTGGGCTTGCAGGCGCGCGGCCTGCCGGGGGTGACGCTGAATGGCGTGGTGCAGGCGTTTATGGCCGCCACCTGGAACCAGCCGCGCACGCCCGACAACCGCCGCGCCGCGCTGCTGCATGTCAGCCAGAAGGCCGTGCTCGATGGGCTGATGATCCTGGGCGCCAGCACCACCACCGCGCCCGAAGCCCGCGCCTTCGCCTTGCAGACGCTGGCCGATCTGGCGCGCAAGCTGCCGACACAGCCGGACCATGGTGACATTGGCTTTGACGGCTTCAACCGTCAGACGGCGGCCGACATCACCGCCTATCTGGCCGATCCGGCCGGCCGCGCGCCCAAGGCGGTGGGCACGGCCTGGGGCTCCGGCCCCCGCAGCCGCTTCCCGCAACCGCCGGGGCCGCCGCTGTGAGGGTGGGGAACTGACAGCCCCCTGACCTCACAAGGACCCCGTCGCCCCGTGCTTGACACGGGGCGACGGCATGAAACGGGTGGGCCGAGCGCAAGCCTCCTCATGCGCGTCCCCCTCCGCCCTGCGGGCACCTCCCCCGGAGGGGGAGGATCGCGGTGGGGTGCGGATCGTGCCACGAGCGCCAACCAGGTCCTCCCCCTCTGGGGGAGGTGCCGACCGGAGGGAGGCGGAGGGGGTGGGCCGGGCGAAAGCCTCCTCATGCGCGTCCCCCTCCGCCCTGCGGGCACCTCCCCCAGAGGGGGAGGATCGTGGAGGATCGCGCAGGGAGGACCGCTCACTTCACCTTGGCGAAATCCTCGTAGTTGATGCCAAGCTGTTCCAGATAGGTCTTGTACTTGGCCGGATCGTAATAGAATTTCGCCTGCTGCGGCCGCATCTTGTTCATGATGTCTTCGTTCAGCCAGATCGCCGGCTTGTCGTCAGGGGTGAGCAGCGGGTCATATTTGTCGCTCTTGAACTGCACATCCTGCTGATAGGCCTTGGCGTCCGCAATGATCTTGGGCGTGGTCAGCAGATCGAGCACGGTCATCGCCACGGCCTTGGCGCCCACCATCACGCCCTTGTGGGCAATCGGGGTGGCCATGGCGATCGCCGATTGGCGGTTGTGGCCGATGGCGTTGGGGATGTTGCTGGGATAGCGGATGGTGACGGTGGGCACCGTCCACATGATGTCGCCGATGTCGTCCGAACCGCCGCCCATCGATTGGCCGCGGGTGTCAGGCGTGGAGAGCGGCGCCAGCTTGGTGGTGAGCGGTTCCACCTTCACGCCGTTGGCCATCTGCATCGCCTTGGCAAAGCCCTGATCGGCGGCATCCCAGGTGGGCAGGCCAACCGCGGCGATATTGGCATAGAGCGCTTCTGCCAGCGGCTTGTTGCCATAATTGGGCGCGGCATAGCCCAGGGTGCGCTGGGTCACCGTGGTGTCGGTGGCCATGGCGGCGGCCTTGGCGATGCGGTTGCCGATTTCATAGAGGCCGCGGATGGAGCTGAACTTGTTCTCGCGGAAATAATACCAGACGCTGGCCTTTTCCGGCACGATGTTGGGCTGGCCGCCGCCTTCGGTGATCACATAATGGCTGCGCTGGGTGACGGGCAGATGCTCGCGCCGCATGTTCCAGGCCACGTTCATCAGTTCCACCGCGTCCAGCGCCGAACGGCCGTCCCACGGCTGGCCGGCGGCGTGGGCAGTCTTGCCCTTGAACGTATATTCCACGCTCACCATGCCGTTGTTGCCGGCCGGGCCCCATTGGGTGCCCAGATCGCGGCCGACATGGGCGAAGATGGAGGCGTCCACATCCTTGAACATGCCGGCGCGCACATAATAGGCCTTGGTGGCGAGCAGTTCCTCGGCAACGCCGGGCCACAGCATCAGCGTGCCCTTGATGCCGTTCTTCTCCATGATCTGCTTGGCCGCCAATGCCGCCACGATCATCATCGGCATGCCGCTGTTGTGGCCCTCGCCATGGCCGGGGCCGCCTTCCACCATCGGCTTCATCTCAACCACGCCGGGATATTGCGACAGGCCCAGAAGGCCGTCGATATCGCTGCCCAGCGCGATCTTGGGGCCGGGGCCGTTGGACCAGGTGGCGGTGAAGGCGGTGGGGATGCCGGCGGCACCGCGCACCACGGTGAAGCCGTTCTTTTCGAGGATGCCGGTCAGATATTCGCTGGTCTTGTGCTCCTGGAAACCGGGTTCGGCAAAGCTGAACACCATGTCCACCATTTCCTGCGCCAGCTTGGCCTGCGCATCCACCAGCGTGGCGGTCTCCTTCTTCTGCGCCGGGGTGGCCAGCGCCAGCGCCGGCCCGGCGAACATGGTTGCGGCCAGCAGCGCCGCGATTGCCTTGGTCTTCATCATCTTGCCCCCCTTGGTTTCTGATCAATATTCGAACCGCACGCCCATGCGGTACACGCGGCCCAGCACATCATACAGGCCGCGGTTGGTCATCGGATAGGCCGGCGTGTTGTTGCCGGTCGGGCCGTTGCCCACCAGCACCGGATCGCTGTTGAGCAGGTTGCGCACATACAGGAACAGATCGGCCTTCGAACCACCCAGCTTGATCTTCTTGGTGACCGAGGCATCGACATACCATTGGCCGGAAATCCGGTTGGTGTTGATGGTGCGGTTGGCGGCGGTGGAGGCCGGGCAGCTGGTGGTGCATTCGACGAAGTTGTTGTTGTAGACACCATCGGAGAAGCCGCGGCCGGTGAGGTTGAAGCTCCAGCTGTCCAGCTCGTAATTGGCGGTGAGGCGATAGTTCCAGCTCGGCACGCCATCGCCCTGGTTCTTGCCGGCGATATCCTCGGGCACGTCGATGCCGTTGTTGAAGATATTGTCGATATAATGGCTGGCCAGGGCGCGCAGGGTCATGCGGCCGCCGCCCAGATCAAAGCGGTAGCTGGTTTCGATGTCGATGCCGCGCACCTTCACGTTGGCGAAGTTGAACGGCACCAGCCGGATGCCGGTGATCACGCTGCTGGCCGCCACCGGGCCGTTGAAGGTGATGAACGGGCAGATATCGGCGCGGTTCTGTTCCAGGCACAGGGTGGTGATGGTCTGCGCCGAGATGGTGCCGATGGCGCCGGCCAGATTGATGTCGAAATAATCGACCGAGGCGGCAAAGCCGGGCAGGAAGCTGGGCGTGAGCACGCCGCCGACACCCCAGGTCATCGCCACTTCGGGCTTCAGCGCGGTGTTGCCGGTGGTCTGTTCCAGGAACTGGTCGGCACGCTGGCCGCCGCCGGGCAGCGGCACGTTCACCGTGTTGGTGCGGGCGGTGCCCGGCGCGAACAGTTCGTTGAGGTTGGGCGCGCGGATGTCGCGGCTGCGCACCACGCGCAGCTTGATATCATCGATGATCTGCCAGGTGGCGCCCAGTTTCCACGTCGTCACATTGCCGCTGGTGGAGTAATCGGTCTGGCGGATGGCGCCGTTGAAATCCAGGCCCTTGGCCAGCGGCACCACGGTTTCGGCAAAGACTTCCTTCACGTTGAAGCTGCCGCGGGTGACGAGGTAATTGCCGTAGAGCCAGCCGGAATTGAACTGCGGGTCCACCGATCCGTCCACGCGCTCGCGGCGATATTCGCCGCCAAAGGCGAAGCTGACCGGGCCGGCCCAGGTTTCAAACAGGTCGTTGGTGGAAAGGCTCAGGGCCGCCACGTCCTGACGCAGCGTCTGATAGCGTTGTGGCTGGGCGCCGTTGTTGAACACATAATCGATGGCGGCCTGGGTCACGCCGCCGATGCCGATGCGGTTCAAGGGCACGCAGCCGTTGGTCGGGCTGGTCAAGGTGGAGCGGCAGACGATGGTGCCGGCCGGGATGCCGGCGGCGTTGCCGGCCGGGGCGCGCACCGCATCCTGGGCCAGCGTCACCCGGCTGTTGAGCCAGGTGTTGGTGAGCAGTTCGTTGGTGCGGGCGATGCCGGCCTGGTAATAGGCGTTGTATTTCCACGTGCCCTTGCCGATCTCGAACTCGCCATCGGCACCGGCGACAAAGCGGTAGACTTCGCGGGTGTTGTTGGAACCGGCGGCCGGGAAGCCGGCATTGCTGGTGCCGATCGAGATGTTGGTGAGGTTGAGATTGGTCATCTGCGTCACCAGCGCGGTGGGCAGGAAGGCGTTGTCCCGCTGGATGGTCACACCCACCGATGGCGTCTGCTGATAGAAGCTGCGGCCGTTGTAGCCGGAATAGCTGTATTGCACGAACGGCACGAAGGCGCGGCTGACCTCGAAGCTGAGCCGGCCGAAGATGTTGCCGCGCTCTTCATCAGGGGCCAGGCTGTTGGAACTCCAATGGCCTTCGCGGCTGATCAGATAATCACCGCCCACCATCCACTGGCCGCGGTTCGGGCCATAGGTGAACTGGTTCAGGCTGGCCTGGCCATTGACGATATTGCCGAAATAGGTGCCGCGCAGCGGGCCTGTATTGATGATGCCGCCCGGCGTGAACTGATAGGTGCCGATGCCGGCCTGCACCAGCCGTTCGGGCTGGCCATTGCCGGCAACAAAGGCCGGGTTGTCGATCTGGAAAAAGCCGGACTGCTGCCAGGGCCGGTCATAGGTGTCGACGCCCTTTTGCGTGAAATAATCGCCGGCCAGCAGCACCTTGCCGCGACCATCGGCGAAATCGAAGCCGCTGGTGATGCGGAACGTGTGGTTGGGCACATCGCCATAATCGGTGATGCCGAATTCATATTCGGCGCGCAGGCCCTTGAAATCGCGGTTCAGGCTGAAGTTCACCACCCCGCCCACGGCATCGGAGCCATAGGCCGAGGAGGCGCCGCCCGTCACGACCTCGACGCCCTTGATCAGGCCCTGCGGCACGGTTTGCGTGTCGACAAAGCCGACCGGCGTGGAGGCGACCGAGCGCTGGCCGTCGATGAGGACGAGGGTGCGCGCCGCGCCCAGGCTGCGCAGGTTGACGGTGGCGATGCCGGCCTGGCCGTTGGACAGCGAGCCCGAGTTGGTGGACGAGGATTGCGAACCGCGCACCGCCGGCAGCGTGTTGACATAATCGCCGATATTGGCCTGCGGTTCGGCCTTCAGTTCGGCCTCCGAAACGACCGAGACCGGGATCGGGCTGTCATAGCCGGTGCGGCTGATGCGGCTGCCGGTGACGGTGATGACCGCGGCCTCCTCCTCGGCCGCCGGTTCGGCGGTGGTGGTGGGCGCGGGCGCCGGTTGCGCCTGGGCGGCGGCCGGAACGGCGATGGCGGCCACGGCCACCCCCAACAGCCAGCAGCGGCGCAGATCAGCAGTGGTGGAGCGGTCGTACGTCATCTTTACCCCCGTTGCACCGGCGATCAGCCGGCAAGATTTGGTGTGTGGCAGCCCCTCCCCCCGGCCGGTGCGCACCCCGTCCCGCTCGTTTGATGATGCTGGAATTGCCCGGAGCGGACGGACAATTCGCTTTTTTCCAGAGGCTTGGCACGCCCGACTGCCCTTGATCGGGTGCGATTCGGCCCTGTGCATTTCACAATTGCACGGCCCATCCGGCGCAAGCTTACGTCTTTTGGCGTAGCGGGCACGCCTGCGGCACCTGCGCGCACCCCGGTGCGGCGGGCCGAATGGGCGGGTTTTGGGAGCGGCTTCAGCCCCCCGGCAGCGGCAGCGGCTTGGCCGGATCGCTGGCGGCAAAGCTGAGCGACAGCGTCACGCCGTTGCGGCGGACATTGACGAGGGTGACATGATCGGCCCAGGTCTCGCCAAACAGGGCGCCGCTGATCAGCAGTTGCCGCGGCCGGCCCTTCAGCCGGCCAACATAGCGCATTTCCACCCGGTCCCCCGCGATGCGCTGGCCGGCCGGTGCCAGCGCCACGCCGGCGATGCGGAACCGCTGGCCCAGATAGGCAACCAGCGCCGCCACCGCATCGGGATCATCCAGGCTGGGCTGGGCATCGGGCGCGATCGCCACCAGCGCCGGCTCGACATCATGGGCCTGGAGCACATGGGTGACGGCCAGCGCACCGCTTTTCCCGTCAATCTCCACCACCGCCAGGCTGCCATGGCCGCGGTGGGCATCGGCGGGCGCGGCGGCCGGCGCCGCGCTGGCCAGCAGCAGCGCCGCCAGCCAGCCCGGCCTCACTGCCCGTCCTTCTTCTCGCCGTCCTTCTTCTCGTCCTTCTTCACCGGTCGGGTCTTGGTGCTGTCGGGCGTCACTTCCAGTTCGCTGTCGGCCATGCGGTTGTCACCGGTGGGATCGTCGCGCACCTTCAGCACGGCTGGCTCGATGCGGCGCGGATAGGCGTTGTTGCTGCGGTCGGCATCGGCGGTTTCCCACAGCGGATCAACCTCGGCCGCCTTCAGCGTCTTGGCCGTCACATGCTGCCAGGTCACCGCCTTGGCGTTATAGCGCCAG
The DNA here is from genome assembly GCA_027483465.1 of Sphingomonadales bacterium. Lineage (GTDB taxonomy): Bacteria > Pseudomonadota > Alphaproteobacteria > Sphingomonadales > Sphingomonadaceae > Sandarakinorhabdus. The sequence goes on along the minus strand of JAIXUQ010000008.1, from coordinate 39,550 downwards.
ACTTCGGCCGGGATGCGGATCGTCTCGCTGCTGCCGTCCTGATAGTCGAGCTTGAGGATGATCGGCATCACCACGCCACCACGGTTGGTGAAGCTGAAATGGTAAAAATGATCCTTGAAGCCGAGCACGGCGGCCTCTTCCGGCTCCAGCCGCTTGGTCAGCGCCTCATAATCCTTCTTGTCCTTGGCGGTAACGGTGAAGCGGTCGGTCTCGTCATAGAAATCGCGGGTCTTGGGATCGCGGTCGATCACCGGCACCTGGGTGTTGCGGGCGATGGTCAGCGGGGTCGGCTCGGCCTTGGCCTTGTCCCGGCCCCAGGCCTTTTCCACCTCGGGGTTGCGGGTGTCGAGCCGGGCTTGCACCACCTTGTCCAGGCTGATGTCGACATGGTCGGTCGAATAGAACCAGCCGCGCCAGAACCAGTCGAGATCAACGCCCGAGGCTTCCTCCATGGTGCGGAAGAAATCATAGGGCGTCGGCCGCTTGAAGCGCCAGCGGCGGGTATATTCCTTGAAGGCGAAATCGAACAATTCGCGGCCCAGCACGGTCTCGCGCAGCACCACCAGCGCGGTCGCCGGCTTGGCATAGCCGTTGTTGCCGAATTGCAGCACGCTTTCGCTGTTGGTCATCATCGGCACCTGGTCGCGGCTGAGCATATATTCCACGATGTCACGCGGCTCGCCGCGGGCACGCGGGAATTTCGGATCCCAGCGCCGTTCGGCCTCGAACTCCAGGAAGCTGTTCAGGCCTTCGTCCATCCAGGTCCACTGGCGCTCGTCGCTGTTGACGATCATCGGGAACCAGCTGTGGCCGATCTCGTGGATCACCACGCCGATCAGGCCATATTTGGCCCGCTCGGTATAGGTGAGCTGGCCGGTCTTCTTGTCCTTCACCGGGCGCGGGCCGTTGAAGGTCATCATCGGATATTCCATGCCGCCCACCGGGCCGTTGATGCTCTGGGCGGTGGGATAGGGATAGGGGAAGGCGAATTCGCCATAGACCTGGATGGTGTGGGCGATGGACTTGGTGGAATAGGCATCCCACAGCGGCCGCGCCTCCTTGGGATAGAAGCTCATCGCCATCACCAGCGGATTGGCCGGATCGTCCTGGCGAACGCCCATCGCGTCCCACACGAACTTGCGGCTGGCGGCCCAGGCGAAATCGCGGACATTCTTCGCGGTGAAGCGCCAGGTGCGGGTGGTGGTGGCCTTCCCCTTCTCGGCGGCCAGCGCCTCGGCCGGGGTGACGATATACACCGGTTCCTTCGCGGTGCGGGCCTGCGCCAGCCGGGCGCGCTGCGCGGCGGTGAGGATTTCGGGGTTGGCCAGTTCGCCGGTGGCGGAGACGACATGATCGGCCGGCACGGTGATCGACACGTCATAATCGCCGAATTCCAGCGTGAACTCGCCCGATCCCACAAAGGCCTTGTTGTGCCAGCCTTCGTAATCGGAATAGACGGCGGCGCGCGGGAACCATTGCGCCGCCAGGAACAGGCAATTGCCGTCCTGATCCGGCTTGGTGAAACATTCATAGCCGGAACGGCCGCCGACCACACGGGTTTCCGGCATCGGCAGGGTGAAATCGATCTTCACGGTGATGGCGGCGCCGCTGGCCAGCGGGGCGGGCAGATCGATGCGCAGCAGCGTGTCGACCACGGTGAATTTCAGCGGGCGGCCGGCGGCATCGGTCACCTTCAGATCGTTGAAGCCGCCTTCCCATTCCTTGTAGCGCATCGCCTGGCGCACTTCGGTCATGCTCACCTGGCCGCCGGGGGAGACGGTTTCGGCGCGGTTGGCGATATGGTCGCGCTTGTAATTCTGATCGAGCAGCAGCCACAGATAGCGCAACTGGTCGGGGCTGTTGTTGTGATAGGTCAGCGTCTCGCTGCCGCGGATGGTCCGCTTGGCCTCGTCCAGGCTGGCGGTGATGCGGTAATCCACCTTCTGCTGCCAGTAACGGTGGCCGGGCGCGCCGGCGGCGTTGCGGTAATCGGTGGGGGTGGGCCAATCCTCGCCTTCCAACTGGCGGAACTTGTCGACGAAATCGCCCTTGGTCTGCACGATCGGGCTGGCCACCGCCCCACCGCCCAGCACCGCTGCCACCAGCACCGCCCAGATCAACCGCATCGTCGCCCCTATCCGCTTCGTCTGTTCCTGCCGCCCCTTGCCCGCCAGCCAGCGGCTTGGCAAGACCGGGCACCGTCACGCGCCGGTTTCAATGTTACTCTATATCCTTGGCCGGCCAAGTCCCTGCGGCATTTGCCCACCACGCAGCCACGTTGCACGGCGGCAGGCGATGTGACATGGTGAACAATGTAGAGTCGCATACAGGGAGTGTCTCATGCGCCTGATCGCCCTTGGCATCGTTGCTGCCGCCGTGATTGCCGCACAGGCCACCGCCTGCGCCTTTGATGGCATGCCGGGCTATAGCCACTATGCCCCGGATGGCACCGATCCCTATGCCGGCGCCTATGCTGAGGCCGCTGCCCGCATCGCCGAGCAGCGCCGCCAGGAAGCCATCGAGAATGCCCGTCTGGCCATGCTGAAGCGCCTGGGGATGGGCGATGCGGTGCAGACCGCCGCTGCGACACCGGCCCCTGCGGCTCCGGTTGCCGTCGCCAATGCCAATCCCTGAGAGCGGCGCCTTTTCCGAACCCAGCCAAGGGCCCCTGGTGGAAGCCAGGGGCCTTTCGCATGAGCGTGACGGCCGCCGCGTGATGCACATCGGGGACTGGCACCTGGCTGCCGGTGCCCATGCCCTGCTGCTTGGCCCATCCGGTTCGGGCAAGACCACCTTCATCAACATCGTCACCGGCCTGCTCACCCCCAGCCACGGCAGCATCCGCATCGCCGGGCAGGAGATGTCGGCGCTGCCGCCGGCGGGGCGTGACGCGCTGCGCCGGCAGACGATCGGGCTGGTGTTCCAGACGCTGCGGCTGATCCCGGCCTTGAGCGTGACGGCCAACCTGGCGCTGGCGCAGAAGCTGGCGCTGGGCCGGGTGGACACGGCCGAGATCGAACGGCTGATCGGCCGGGTGGGGCTGGCGCACCGGGCACAGGCCCGGCCGCGGCAATTGTCGCAGGGCGAAGGCCAGCGCGCCGCCATCGCCCGCGCCCTTGTCACCCGCCCCCGCCTGGTGGTGGCCGATGAGCCGACCTCGGCGCTGGACGACCGCAACGCCGCGGCCATGATCGATCTGATGTTCGAAGCCGCCGACACCACGGGGGCGACGCTGCTGGTGGCCACCCATGATGGCCGCATCGCGCCGCGCTTTGCCAACCGGCTGGATCTGGTGGCGCCGGCCGCCGGGGTGGCGTCATGATCGGGCTCAGCCTTGCCTATCTGCGGGACCGGGCGCTCAACACCGCGCTCAACATCATCCTCTTGGCGCTGGGCGTCGCCAGCCTCGTCATCCTGCTGCTGTTCTCGGCCCAGTTGGAAGACCGGTTTGACCGGGATGCACAAGGCATCGACATGGTGGTGGGGGCCAAGGGCTCGCCGCTGCAACTGATCCTCTCGTCGGTCTATCATGTCGATATCCCGACCGGCAACGTGCCGCTGGGCACGGTTGATCTGCTGCGCCGGCAACTGGGCGTGGCCGAGGCCATCCCGCTGGCGCTGGGGGACAATTTCCGCGGTTATCGTATCGTGGGCACCGAGCCGGCCTATCCGGCGCTGCTGGGCGCGACGCTGGCCGATGGCCGCATGTATCAGCAGAAGATGGAAGCCGTGATCGGTGCCGAGGTGGCGGCCGGCACCGGTGCCGGCCTGGGCCAGCGCTTTATCGGCGGCCACGGGCTGTCGTCCAGCGAGAATGGCCCCAAGCATAACGAGGCGCCGTTCATGGTGGTGGGCCGGCTGAAGCCCACCGGCACGGTGATCGACCGGTTGATCCTGACCCGCATCGACAGCGTGTGGGCGGTGCACGGCATCGAGGCCCCGCACGAGCATGAGGACGGGGAGCATGACCATGATCACGACGCCAAGGGCGAAGAGCATGAGCATGAGGATCATGACCATGCCGCCCTGCCCGCCGGCCACGAGGGCGAGACGGCCGAGGAACATGCCGCCCATCTGCGCCCGGCCGAGGTGACCGCGGTGCTGGTGCGCTTCAACAGCCCGATCGCGGCGGTGCGGCTGCCCGGCTTCATCAACCGCCAGACCGATCTGCAATCGGCGGTGCCGGCGGTGGAAATCTCGCGGTTGCTGGCGCTGGTGGGCGTGGGGCTGGATGCGGTGCGGGCCTTTGCCGTGCTGCTGATGATCACCGCCGGCCTGTCGATCTTCGTCGCGCTGCTCACCGCGCTCAAGGAGCGGGAGGGTGACATGGCGATGCTGCGCGTGATCGGCGCCAGCCGCGCCGCCATCATCGGCCAGGTGGCCAGCGAGGGGCTGATCCTGGCCGCCGCCGGCACCGCGCTGGGCCTGGCGCTGGGCCATGGCGTGATCGCGCTGGCCGCCGCCAATTTCCGCCAATTGCAACAGCTTGGCCTGGATGGGTTCAGCGTGCATCCGGGCGAGGCGCTGATCGCCGGCGCGGCGCTGGCCATCGGCCTGATCGCCGCGCTGATCCCGGCGTTCAGGGTGCTGAAATCCGATATTGCCGAAACGCTGGCCAACGCCCGCTGATCATGAAGGGAGGACCCATGAGCATCCGCAACATCGCTGCCGCCGCCGTGCTGCTGCTGGCCGGGCCGGCCGTGCTGGCCCAGACGCAGGGGCCGCTGAAACCGTCGGAATCGATCTGGAAACCGGCCCCCACCCCGCCCGGCGGCGTCGCCTGGCAGGTGCTGGAATCCACCCAGGAAGACCCGCGCGCCGCCAAGACCGGCGCCGTCAAGCCGCTTTACCCTGCCGCGGTCAAGTCGCTGGCCGGCAAGCGGGTGAAGATCAACGGCTATATGCTGCCGCTGGCCAAGGGCGCCAACCAGAGCCATTTCGTGCTGCTGGCCTATCCGCCCGATTGCCCCTTCCACCTCAACCCCGGCCCGCAGCAGTTCATCGAGGTGAAGGTGTCCTCGGCCATCCCGATGAATTATGACGTGCGCACCATCGAAGGCACGCTGGAACTGGCCGGCACCGATGGCGGCGGCGTGTTCTACAAGATCAGCGACGGGAAAGAGATGTGAGAGCGCTGGCGGCGTTTTTGTTGGCGGCTCCTGCTGTCGCTACGCCGCTGCTGCTCGTCGCGGCACCCGCGGCGGCCGCGCCGCTGCCACCCGATCTTGCCGCCCGCATCGATGCCTCGATGCAGGACACGGCGGCCATGCGCAACTGGCCGGGCATCGCCTGGGGTGTGGTGAAGCGCGGCGAGGGGCTGGTGCATTTCGGCCACGCCGGCCTGGCCGATGCCGACAGCCGCCGGCCGGTTGCGCCCACCACCCGTTTCCGCATCGCCAGCATGACCAAGGCCTTCACGGCCCTGACCATCGAGCAACTGGCCGCCGAAGGCCGGCTGCGGCTGGACGACAAGGTGGTGACCCACGTGCCGGAGCTGAAGGGCTGGGGCGACCATCTCACCATCACCGATTTGTTGCACCACATGGCCGGCTTCGTCACCGACGATCCGTGGGGAGACCGGCAGACGCCGCTGCCCGAGGCCGAATTCACCGCGCTGCTGAAAGCCGGCGTGCCCTTCACCCGCGCCACCGGGCTGACCCATGAATACAGCAATCTGGGCTATGCCATCCTGGGCCGCATCATCAGCAATGTGAGCGGCCGGCCGTTCGAGGCCGAGATCGCCCGCCGGCATTTTCAGCCGCTGGGCATGGCCAGCACCACGTTCAATCTGGCCGATGTGCCGGCCGCCGAACTGGCCACCGGCTGGCGCTGGGAGGATTCCACCTGGAAGCGCGAGCCTGACATGGGGCCCGGCGCGTTCGGTGCGATGGGCGGCGTGATCACCACCGTGCCGGATTATGCCCGCTGGATCGATCATCTGCTGTCCGCCTGGCCGGCCGCCGCGCCGGGCACGGCCGAAGCGCCGGGGCGCGCCACCATCCGCCGGCTGGGCCGCGGCGAAGGCAGCCCGCGCCGCATGAACCGGCCGGGGGACATGCTGCCGTCCATCTGTTCGGTCGCGGTCGTCTATGGCGGCGGGCTTCGCATCGGCGATGATTGCCGGCTGGGCCGGGTCGCCTTCCACGGCGGCGGCTATCCCGGCTATGGCAGCCATATGCTGATCGCGCCCGATCGCGGCTGGGGCGTCTTCATCTTCACCAACCACACCTATGCCGGGCCGGCCGATCTGGCGTGGCAGACGCTGCTGGCCATCGATCAGGCCGGGCTGATGCCGCGCGATGCCATCCCCGCCTCCCCTGCCCTCACCGCCGCCGCCGCCTTTGCCGGGCGCGTGCTGGCCAGCGGGCGGGTGGATGCCGAGCCGGCGCTGCTGGCGGTGAACCTGCTGATGGACCGCGACGCCGCCCACCGCGCCGCCGACATCGCCGCCATCAAGGCCCAGGCCGGCCGCTGCGCGGCGCCCACCCTCAAGCCCGACGGCGCGCTGAGCGGCATCATCAGCTGGGCCTGCGCCAACGGCACCATCACCGCCGATCTGCTGCTCGCCCCCACCCCCGACGTGCTGGTGCAGACGCTGGACTGGAGCTTCAGGCCGGCGCGTTGAGCCGGCTGAGGCACCAGGCCGTCGCCGTATCGGGCAGGCCGGGCGGGATGGTGAGGCCGGCGCTGTGCAGCCAGTGGCCGGAACAGGTGATGGCCGGGCTGGTTGCGCCGGGTCGCACCTCGGCCACCTGCCACTGGCCATCGCCGATGAAGGGCAGCGGCAGCGGCGCGGCATGGCGGTGCAGCATCATTTCGGTGCGATAGACGATCAGCAGAAATTCGTCCTCATGCCCGGCGGCGTGCCAGGCCACCCCATCGGGCGCGGTGCCGGTCCAGACCGTGCCGTGCAGCAGGTGGCGGTGCTGTTTGTAAAATGCGATCCAGCCGGCCAGGTCCGCCCGCTGCGCCGCATCCAGCCGGGTGAGATCAAATTCCAGGCCCAAATGGCCCTGCGTGGCGACCAGCGCCTGAAAGCCCAGGGTGAAGCGGCGGCCGGTGGTGTGGCAGCGTTCGGCGCCGATATGGGCGCCCAGCATTTCGGGCGGCAGAAATTGCAGGAAGCCGCGTTGCAGGCCGATGCGCTGCCTTGCATCGATGCAATCGCTGGCCCAGAAGCGCTGGACGCGGGCCGCCATGCCGGCATCAATGCGCCCGCCGCCGCCGGCGCAGGATTCAATCTCCAGCCCCGGATGCGCGGCGCGCAGCCGGTCGATCAGCGCCCACGTGGCCGCCACCTGCCCGCGATAGGCCGCCCGGCCGGCAGCATCAGCGGCGGGCGCCAGATCGCGGTTGTGATCCCATTTCAGATAGGCCACGCCCAGATCGGCGACCAACCCTGACAGGGCGCTGAACAGATGGTCGGTCACCGCCGGCCGGGTGAGATCGAGCACCAACTGGTTGCGCCCCGTGGCTTGCTGCCGGCCGACCAGTTGCAGGGCCCAATCGGGGTGGGCGCGGAACAGATCGCTGTTGGGGCTGACCATTTCCGGTTCCACCCACAGGCCGAATTCCATGCCCAGCCCCCGCACATGATCGGCCAGCGGGCGCAAGCCTTCGGGATATTTGCGCCCATCCACCCGCCAATCGCCCAGCGACGTGCGGTCATCATCGCGGCCGGCAAACCAGCCATCATCCAGCACGAACCGTTCCACCCCGATCGCCGCGGCGGCATCGGCCAGCGCCATCATGCGCGCCGGATCATGATCGAAGTAGAAGCCTTCCCAGCTGTTGATCAGCACCGGGCGCGGGCCAGGCCGGGCCTGGCGGGCGCGCACGGCGGCATGGAACGCGCGCCCCACGCCGCCCAGCCCGTGGGGGGAGAAACAGGCCAGCACGGCCGGGCTTTCCAGCGTTTCGCCGGGGGCCAGCCGCCCCTCGCCGGGGGCCAGCCAGCCGCCCAGCTGCCACTGGCTGCGGCCATCATCCAGCCGCTCGATCAGCTGGCGGTGATTGCCCGACCAGGCCAGTTGCGCGCCCCAGGCCGGGCCGGCATGATCGCCGGTGCCGGGCGCCAGCACCACCGCGCCGGGGAAATGGCCGTGGCTGCTGATGCCGTGACGGTTTTCGCGCAGCCAGATGAAGTGGCCGAGCGCATCGGTCTGCTCGGCGAATTCGCGATTGTGGCGGCCGGTGAAGTGGCGCACCGCGCTGATGCCGGCCGGCAGCGGCAGGGTGGCGGCGGCCAGCCACTGCACATCCAGCACGCCTGCCCCGCTGTTGGTCAGGCGGGTGCGGATTTCGAGCACGTCGGTTTCCGGATCGAGCCGCAGATCAAGCCGGATGCGGATGCCGGCCACCGCATCATCCAGCGTGCAGGCCAGCGCATCGCCCTGTTCAACCACGGCGACCGCATCAAAGCCTTGCGCGAAATCCCGGCCATCGCGGTGGGCGAGCAGCGCGCTCTGGCCGAACCAGCCCAGCCCGAAGGCCGGCAGGATGGTGAAGGGCAATGGCGCATCCAGCGAAAAGGTCGGCACCGGGCGCTCGGCCGGCCCCGGCCCGGCCACGACATCCGGCGGCAGCCTCGCCCCCCAGTGGCGCCAGATGAGGCCGCCGGCCGCCTGTTCGATGACCAGGCTGGACTGGCGGCCGTGAAGGGCGAACAGCCGGCTCAATCCGCCCCGAACAGATCGCGGGTGAACACGCGGTCCGCCACGTCGGCCAGGCTGTCGCTCATGCGGTTGGCCAGGATCACGTCGGCCTCGGCCTTGAACTGGGCCAGATCGCGGATGACGGGGGAGCCGAAGAATTCCGCCTGCTCCAGCGCCGGTTCAAACAGCACCACCCTGATGCCGCGCGCCTTGATGCGCTTCATGATGCCCTGGATGCTGCTCTGGCGGAAATTGTCGCTGTTGGCCTTCATCACCAGCCGGTAGACACCCACGGTGCGCGGGCCCTTGGCAAGGATCTGTTCAGCCAGGAAATCCTTGCGGGTGCGGTTGGCATCCACGATGGCGGCGATCAGATTTTGCGGCACCGTGCCATAATTGGCCAGCAACTGCTTGGTATCCTTGGGCAGGCAATAGCCGCCATAACCAAAGGACGGGTTGTTGTAGTGGGTGCCGATGCGCGGATCGAGGCCGATGCCCTCGATGATCTGGCGCGTGTCCATGGCGTGCGCCATGGCATAGCTGTCAAGCTCGTTGAAGAAGGCGACGCGCATGGCGAGATAGGTGTTGGCAAACAGCTTAATCGCCTCGGCCTCGGCCGGATCGGTGAGGAGGACGGGCACATCGGCCTTTTCGGCGCCGGCCTGCATCAGCGCGGCAAACATCTGGCCGATGGCGCCGCGATCGCCGACGATGATGCGCGAGGGGTGGAGATTGTCATAGAGCGCGCGGCCTTCGCGCAGGAATTCCGGGCTGAACACGATGCTGTTGCTGCCCAGTTCGCGCCGCACCCGGGCGATGAAGCCGACCGGGATGGTGGATTTGACGATGATCGGCACGCCGGGGTTCACCGCCAGCGCGGCGCGGGCGACATTTTCCACCGACGATGTGTTGAAATGGTTGGTGGCCGGATCATAATCGGTGGGCGTGGCGATCACCACCAGTTCGGCATCGCGGCAGGCCGCCGCCAGATCGGTGGTGGCCACCAGATCAAGGCTGCGGGTGGCGAGAAACTGTTCGAGTTCGGCATCGACAATCGGGCTTTGGCGGGCGTTCACCTGATCAACCCGGGCCGCCACCACGTCCACCGCCGTCACGCTGTGGGCCTGTGCCAGCAGCACCGCGTTGGACAGGCCGACATAGCCGAGACCGACAACCGCGATTTTCATCATGCCACTCCGAAAAGCCGCCGCCCGGCGCACCGCGCGCCTCTCTGGCGCGGAAATCCGCGCCGCGCAAGGCACGCCTTAGAATGCGCGGGTGATGCCCACGTCAACGCCGGTACGGGCGAAATCAAACAGGCCGACGGTGGAAAAATTGCGCTCTTGGCTGATGCGGATCACCGGGGAAAAGCCGCGCACCTGCACCTGCCGCAAGGTGATGCCAGCCGCCGTGCGCACCAGCCATTCGATGCGCCGGCGCGGGAACAGGAACAGCCGGTCATCCCCGCCCAGATGCGAGACGCCGCCCGACAGGAACAGGGTGGAGCGGCCAACTTCGCGGTAGTAAAGCAGATTCACCCCGCCGCCCACGCTGGCATAGCCGGGATCGCGCGCCGCAAGCCGCTGGGCCGAAAGGCTGATGCGGCCGCCGCTCCTGGCATCAAAGGCGCGTTCCAGCGCCACGCCCAGATCGATGGCGGCGCCATCCTGCAGATCATTCTGCTGAAAATCATTGTGGCCAGCGCTGGCCGAGACATCCAGTTGCGTGCGCTTGCCAATGGGGCGCAGCCAGCTGAGGCTGGCGGTGTTGGCGATGGTGAAGGGCCGGCCGCCAAACCAGCGCCGCGTGTGGCCCAGGCCGGGTTGCAGGCGCGATCGGCCCAGGCTCCATTCCAGCCCGGTTTCCAGGCTGGCGGCGATATCGTTGAACTGGTCCTTGCCGTAAAGAAAGCCCTGGCCCGAGGCGCGCGCCGTCCAGCGCAGGCGCGGGGCGACCGGCAGGCGCACATAGCCCTGCCCGGCCAGCTTCACCCCCAGGCCGGATTGCGCCTGCCCGTCTTCGGAGAGTTGCAGCGGCGCGATGATCGTATCCAATGTGGCGCCGCGCGGGGCGCGGTTGATGTTGCTGGCCGGGGCCAGCGCCACCTCCAGCGATCCGCCCACCGGGGCCATGGCGCGCAGCGCGCTCTGGAACTGGGCGACGATGCGGGTGATGTCGGGCGGCAGGCCGGCGGCCTGGGCCTGGCGCAGGGTTTGCGCCGCCTGGCCTTCGCGGCCAGCCAGCAGCAGCGCCTGTGCCAGTTGCAGGCGCACGCGCTGGGCATCGGGCCGTTCATCCAGGATGGCGCGATACAGCACGGCGGCATCGGCATAGCGGCGCTGCCCTTCCAGCAGGCGGCCGTGGCGGAAGCGGGCTTCGGAACGGATATCGACATCCGGGTCTTTGGCCAGTGCGGCAAACAGGGTGATGGCACCGGCGATATCGCCCGATTCGCCCTTGGCGCTGGCCAGATCCAGCACCTGCGCGGCCGACAGCTCGACGGTGACCGGCGCGGGGGCCGGTTGGGCCATGGCGGCCTGCCCGGCCAGCACGGCCGCAATCAACGCCGGTGCCACCGGTGCGCTCAGTTCCGCCGGCCCACCGCCACGCCCGAGAAGGTGGTGCGGCCATTGGCATCGTCGCGCGTGGCATCGAACGCGGCGCCGAATTCATTGGCGGCCGGGCCAAAGAAGCGGCCGGCCCACTGGCCGATATTGCCGTTGTTGCCGTTGCCGGCAAAGCCGTTGGTGGCGATGAAGCCGCCGAAATTGAACGGCGCAAAGGCACTGCCGCCGCCCACCGGCGTGAGGGTGACGGTGGCGGTGAAGCTGTTGTCGGCGAAATTGGCCACCATGCGGCTGGTGCCGCTGGCCTCCACGTTGAAGCTGGTGGGCGTGACGCCCTGGGCAAAGGCGATGCCATCATAGGTGGCGGTGCCACTGCGCGGCAGTGCCGAGGCCGGGGTGGCAACGCCAAAGGGGAGCCACAGCCGGTTGTAGGCGCGCGGACCGCTGAGCTGGCCGCCGGCGTCCACCTCCTCCACCAGCACATCCATGAAGCTGGTATAGGTGAGCGCGAGGCTGGTGTTGCCGCTGCCGGGGTTGAACAGCCGGCCAGTCACCCGCTGGCGCACCGGCGGGCCTTCGATGATGGTGCGGCCCACCGTGAAGCTGGCGTTGGTTTCGCCCGCCACCCGGTTTTCAGGCCCGAAGCTGGTGAGGAAGGCGGCCGGGAGGCCGAGGCGCGAAAATTCCGCGGCATCGCCGGTGACGCGATAGGAAGCGGTGGCCGGCGAATAAGTGACGGCAGTGCCGCTGGGGGCACGGCCCACGCCGGTGGTGGTGGCATTGGCAAAGGCTTCGAACGTCGTCGGGCTGGCCACATTGAGCAGCGGCTGGCCGGCGGCGAGGATCGCATCATCCTTGATACCGACGAAGCTGCCCACCAGCCGCCCGGCACCGTCGGACAGGCTGAAGGCGCCGCCCACCTCCTCGGCCGCCGGGCCGAAGAAATTGCCGGTGAGCGCGCCGGTGTAATTGCCCAGCCCGGTCATGCTGGCGGTGCCGGCAAAGCCATTGCTGCCCGATGTGATGCTGGCTGTGGCGGTGAAATCGCCGGTGGCGGTGACCGGCGGGAAGCCGGAGATGGTGCTGTCCTCCCGGTAGCGGGCGGCGCCGGTGAGGCTGATGGCGCCGCTGGCGAAATTGGCGCGCAGCACGCCGCTGCCGCCCACAAACATGAAATTGCGCTGATCGGGATCGGCCGCGGTGCCGTGCAGGGCGAAATTATAGGCCGCCTCCCCGGTGCGCAGCATCGCCGAGGCCGGGGTGCGGATGCCAAAGGCGAATTCGTCGATCAGATAATCGGTGGTGCTCGCGTTGCCGACGCGCTTGGTCCACACGCCGCCGCCGACAAAGCGCAGCGTGTCAAACACCGCGCCGCCGCTGCTGCCAACCAGGTTCAGGCGGTTGGAATAGCTGGCGCGCGCGAATGTCTCGGTGGTGGTCGCCAGCGACGCGCTGCCTTCGGGGAAGCTGCGATCGCCGGCGACCACGGTGTAGAGCCGGGTGCCGGCGTTGTAATTCACGACGAAATCGCCGTTGGCGGCCGACAGGTTGGAATAAGTGGTGGGCGTGGTGTTGGTGCCCGAGGTGCCGGTGATGCGCGCGCCCAGCCGGCCGCCGACCCCGGGGTAGAAATCGCTGAGCGTCTGTTCAGCCAAGCTGGTGTTGCCGCCGGCGCCGGCGCCGCGCCGGCCGGTGATGGTGCCCACGGCGCGGCGGCCGCCCGGTTCGGCCAGGAAGAAGGCGGCGCCCACCTCCTGGGCTTCGGGGCCATAGAATTTGCCATCCAGGCTGCCGGTGAAATTGCCGAACTGGAAAAAGCCCAGGCTGCCGGTGAAGGCGTTGCCGCTGGTCAATCGCGCATCGCCGCTGAACACTTCGGCGCGCGGGCTGGCGGCGGTGGGATCGAGCGTGCCGCTGATCAGCATCAGGCCATTGTCAAACAGCACCTGCAAGGTGCCGCCGCCCGAAATTGCCTGCACCGGCGAAATCACGCCCAAAAGATCAATGTCGTAACTGGCCTTGCCGGTGCGCGGCACGGCGGCGGCCGTGGTGGGGAAACCATAGGTGAAGGCATCGAAAATGCCGTCCACGGTCGCGGAATTCTCGGTGGTGCGCTGCCAGAAACCGGCGCCAACATATTGGAAGGTGAGCCGCCCGCTGGTGCCGGCGCGGGTCAGCGTCAGGCTGTCGGTGGTGCTGCCGTTGCGGCGGATATAGACGGCAGCACCAGGGCTGCTCTGCGCCGCATCAAGATCAGCGGGCAGGAAGCTGAGGCTGCGGCTGCCGACGGTGACGGTGTAGCCGCCGGTGGCCTGGCTGTAGGCGATGGTGACGGTGGCGCGCGCCGAGGTGGCGGTGGCGGCTTCGGTGGTGCGGTTGACACTGACCGTGCCGGTGACGGCATCGGTGGCAAAGCTCTGGCTGACCGACAGGCCGATCAGCGACGTCGGGGCCGGCGTTGGCGTCGGGGTCGGCGTTGGCGTGGGGGTCGGCGTGGGTGTTGGCGTTGGTGTCGGCGTGGGCGTCGGTGTGGGCGTCGGAGTCGGCGTTGGGGTCGGAGTCGGCGTTGGCGCAGGCGTCGGCGCGGGCGCGGGTGGGTTGGTCACCACCAGGCCGCCGCCACCGCCGCTGCCGCCACAGGCCGTCACCAGCGCACTGGCACTGATCAGCATCGCAAGACGTGCCAGCTTCATCACCTAATCCCCCCAAGCCATTGGCAAGGCACCGCCCTGCCACGCGCTTGTAGACAGAAGCTTATCAAAACTGAACCCCTGCCAGCACCCGCGCGGCAAAAATGCCGCCAGCGGCGACGGGCGGAGTGGGGAGGACGTTATTGTGTGGGAAACCGCGCTGGTCGGGGCGAGAGGATTCGAACCTCCGGCCCCTGCCTCCCGAAGACAGTGCTCTACCAGGCTGAGCTACGCCCCGACCTTGCGCGGAAGTGGCCCTATAGCGACGGCGTCCGGCGCTTGCAACCGCCTGATTGCATCGCCGGCCAAGATTGTTGCCGCCGGCGCGCGGTGGTGCCAAAACGGATCAGCCCTGTTGGAACGGAGCCGCACGCCATGCCACCGGTCAGCCTCTCCCTCAGCGACATCGGCCTTCGTCGCCAGCGCAACGAGGACCGGTTGCTGGCCCGCGATGATCTGGGCCTGTGGGCGGTGGCCGATGGCCTGGGCGGGCTGGCCGATGGTGACAAGGCGGCCCAGGCGGTGGTGGATGCGCTGGCCGCCATGGCGCCGGCGGCGACGGTGGAGGAAACGGCGGCGGCCATGCTGGCGGCGATCGACACCGCCAGCGGCACCATCTTCGCCGCCGCCACCGCCGCCGGCCAGCGTTCCGGCACCACGCTGGCCGCCATGGCCCATCGCGAGGGCCTGGCGCTGCTGTGCTGGTGCGGGGACAGCCGGGTCTATCGCCTGCGCGGCGGCGAGCTGGTGCCGTTCACCCGCGATCACAGCTATGGCAATTTCCTGATCGATGCCGGCATCCATACCGAGGAGACCATCCACACCGAGCCTGACCGGGACCATATCGCCCGCTGCATCGGCACCCAGCCGGAGGCCGACCCGCAGTTCGGCACGGTGGGCATCGAACCGGGCGACCTGTTCCTGCTGTGCACCGATGGCGTGCACGGCGAGATCAGCCACGAAGCCCTGCAACTGGCGCTGGTGCAGACCAGCCTCCCCCGCCCCGAAGCGCTGAAGGACCGGATCTACCGCGCCGGCGCCTTCGACAATCTCACCTTCGTGCTGGTGCAGTTCTAGAGCGCCGCCAGCATCGCGGCCACGTCCACGATCTTCTCGCGCGGGGCGCCGCTGCGGGCGGCAGCGATTTCGGCGGCCTCGATCCTCTGCCAATCGGCAAAGCTGGTGGCTCGGCAGCCGCGGGCGGCGAGCAGCGCGTCCAGCCCTTGCCCGCCGGCCTTGCCGCTGGCGCTGATCCCGTCTTCCACCATGGCGGCGACCACGCTGAACCCATCGGGCCGGTTGGTGCCGATGGTGCCGCTGGGGCCGCGCCGGGCCCAACCGCTGGCATAAAGGCCGGGCGCGATCCGCCCGGCATCATCGGTGGGGAACCGGCCCAGCTTGTCAGACCAGGCAACACCCGGAATGGCCGCGGTGCGATAACCGATGCAGGCGATCACCAGGCCGCAGGGGATGGCGTGCAGTTCGCCGGTGCCCACGGCCTGGCCATTTTCCAGCCGGGTGGTCTCCACGATCAGCCGCTCAGCCTTGCCATGGCCTTCAACCGCCACCGGGCGGCGGAAGAATTCGAAATTGATCGTGCCCGGCTTGTCGCCCCGCGGCTGGCCGGCAAAGCTGCGCAGGTGCGTCACCATCTTGCGGTGGCCCGGCTCCAGCGCGGCATCCTCGGCCTCGGGCGGCAGGTCAGCCGGCTTCACGATGGCCTGGGTGCGCACCAGATGGCCCAGTTCGCCGGCCTCCTTGGTGGTGAAGCTGGCCTGGTGCGGCCCGCGCCGGCCAACGATGTGGATATCGCGCACCGCGCTGCCGGCCAGCACCGCCAGCGCATGGCCGGCGATATCGGTGGTGGCCAGTTCGTCCACCGTCTTGGCCAGGATGCGGGCGCAATCGATCGCCACATTGCCGTTGCCGATGATGGCGGCGCCGTGATGCGACAGATCAACCTGCAATCCGGCATGATCGGGATGGCCATTGTACCAGCCGACAAAGGCCGCCGAACCGACCACGCCGGGCAGATCATCGCCGGGAATGCCGATGGGCTTGTCAAGCGGGGCGCCCACCGAGAGCACAACGGCGTCATAAAGGCCCAGCAGTTCGTCGATGCCCACATCGCGGCCCACCTCGACATGGCCGACGAGCCGGGTGCCCGGCGCCAGATTGGTCGCCTCGTACCGCTTGGTGACCGCCTTGATCGACTGGTGATCGGGCGCCACGCCGGCGCGGATCAGGCCATAGGGGCTGGGCAGGCGATCGATGATGTCGATGCGCGCATCGGCGCCCCATTGTTTCTGCGCGGCCTCCGCCGTGTAATAGCCGGCGGGGCCGGCGCCGATGATGGCGATGCTGATGCTCAAGACTGCCTCCGGAACTGGGAACGGCCGGGGCTTATGCGCCCCGGCCGCGTCCGGTCAAGCAAGCTGCGGCTTCAGGCCGGCAAGACGGGCTTTCGCCGCCGCCGCTGGGCAGCGCCGATCAGGCCAAAGCCGGCGATCAGCATCGCCCAGCTGGCCGGTTCCGGCACGGCCGGCGGGGTGCCAACACCGCCGCCACCGCCGCCACCGGGCACCACGGGCGGCAGTTGCGCGCCGGTGGGCGTGATGAAGCCGCCCTGCGCATTGGCAAAGCCCACGATGTCGAGCGAGCCGAAGCGGCCGATCAGATCAACCGTGCCCACATTGGTGAAGCCGGCCGGGGTCTGGTTCAGATCAAACACCCGGAAGCTGTTCAGCGTTGTGCCGGTGTCAAGATCGAGCAGACTCACCCAGTCCGCCGCGGCCTGCTGCCCGGCCAGGGTGGTGGTGTCGTTGGGAAAGGGCGCGTTGGCGACATGCACCAGCGCCAGGTTGCGCACCTGGTTGAACAGCGCCCCATCGCCCGACGTGGTGGTGACCCGGAACTCCAGGGTCGTCACCTGATTGTTGGCCGGGTTGCCGGCGGCGCCAAACCAGCTGCCGTTCTGGAACGTGAGCGTACCGAGCGTGAAATTCTGCCCCACGGCCACATTGCTGAAGGCAGCCGGCGCCCAACTGAAGATATTGTGGCTTTGCGGCGGGTCGAACACCGGATCAGCGATCAGCGTGACGGTGCCGGACGGGGTGCCCGAAAGATCGAGCGTCCCCAGTTCCCAGGTGATGGGATTGGTGGGCGGGTTGACCGAAACGCTCGCCCCCAGCAGCGGCAACTGGCCATTGACCGTGCCGGTGACGCGGGAGCCTGGATCGGATGGCCCGAACAGCCCAGGGGGAAAGGTCAGCTGCGCCGGGCCACTGAACTGCGTGAAGGTGAAATTCACCGTGCCCGAACCGGAATTGACCGGCGCTGCAACCGCCGGTGCCACCGGGCTGGCCAACAGGGTGGCCAATGCCAACGCCAAACGCACGTGCTTCATGAATCTCCCCTTTTTCGCAGCCGCTGCCACTTGGCCATGCAAACCGCACGCCAATCGGGGAAATTCAGTGTTTTCAGCCAGTTGCCTGTGGCCGCCGGCCACCGCCTGTAAAGCGGCCGGCGTGATGCATCTGCATCATTGCCCGCGCAGGCGCGCGGCCAGCGCCACCTTGCTGCGCACCCCCAGCCGCCTGAAAATCCGCTGCAACTGGTTGCGCACGGTTGCTGGCGCCAGGCCCAGCTGCGCTGCGATCGCGCCATAGGTCATGCCGGCGGCATAAAGCGCGGCAATCTGCTGTTGGCCCGGTGGCAGGTGCAGCGTCTCCCGCCCGGTCAGCGTCATGGCGAGCAGCGGCCCCAGTGGCCGCAGCGTGGCGGCCAGCCCATCGGGCGCGGCGCCGCCGGCCAGCACCGGCATCAGCGCATCAGGCAGCACCGGGCTGCTCCAATCCGGCACCGCCGCGCGCACCAGCCGGATGAACTGATCATCAAAACTGTGCAGCGTGCCGGTGGCATCCACCAGCGCGGCGCCCACCCGTTCATCGCGGCCGGCGCGCGCCAATTGCAGCGCCTGGGCGGTGCGCAGGCCCGACAGCATGTGCGGCGCGCAGCGCTCCATCAACTGGCGCTCATCCTCGTTGAAAAGGTCAGCCTCGGCGCTGCGCCAGATGATGATCAGATGGTGCAGCGGCGATCCGCCGCCCTGCGCCAGGCTGGTGGCCAGGCTGTTGGCGATGCCAAAGGGGATGCAGATGCTTTGCTTGATGCGCGGCATCACATCGGGAAAATCACCGCGCACATCATCATCGTTGATGGTGCGCCCCGGCCGGGCGGCGGCCGCCTGCCGGGTGAAATCGATCGGCGCGATGCCGGCTTCATAGGCCAGCAGCAGCGCCGGCGGCAGGCCGCGCAGATGCACGGCATGGGTGGTGGGCGGCACGTGCGTGCCAATGCCCCAGCACGCCTTGTCAAACCGGATCACGCCGGCCAGCGCATCAAAGGCCCAATCCATGTAGCGCGCGGCCGGCACCTCGCGGGCGGCATCCATGCAGGCGATCAGAAATTGTTCAACGCGGGGCACTGTTTTTGTTCAGCTTTCGCCGCCGCCCCTGTCAAGCCCGCGCGATGCCGCCCCGGGCGGTGCCCGGGCGTGCCCAAGGCCAAGTGTCACGTTGCATGGCGGCCACGCACCGCCTATGCCGCAGCCATGACCGCAGACCTCGACCGTATCCGCAACTTCTCCATCATCGCGCACATCGATCACGGGAAATCCACCCTGGCCGACCGGCTGATCCAGACGACCGGCGGCCTCGCCGCGCGGGAGATGAGCGAGCAGGTGCTCGACAATATGGACATCGAGAAGGAGCGCGGCATCACCATCAAGGCGCAGACGGTGCGGCTGGATTACCGCGCGTCTGACGGGAAGGATTATATCCTGAACCTGATGGACACGCCGGGGCATGTCGATTTCGCCTATGAAGTCTCCCGCTCATTGGCCGCCTGCGAAGGCGCGCTGCTGGTGGTGGACGCGGCGCAGGGCGTGGAGGCGCAGACGCTGGCCAATGTCTATCAGAGCATCGAGCATGATCATGAAATCGTGCCGGTGATCAACAAGATCGATCTGCCCTCGGCCGAACCGGAAAAGGTGAAGAAGGAGATCGAGGACATCATCGGCCTCGATGCCTCCAACGCGGTGCTGGCCAGCGCCAAATCCGGCATCGGCATCACCGAGGTGCTGGAAGCCATCGTCAAGCGCATCCCGCCGCCCAAGGGCGACCGCGACAAGCCGCTGAAGGCCATGCTGGTTGACAGCTGGTATGATCCCTATCTGGGCGTCGTCATCCTGATCCGCGTGATCGATGGCGCCATCAAAAAGGGCCAGCAGATCAAGTTCATGGCGGCCGACAGCGTGCACCTGGTGGACCGGGTGGGCGCCTTCCGCCCCAAGATCGAGCAATTGCCCGAATTGGGTCCCGGCGAAGTGGGCTTCATCACCGCCCAGATCAAGGAAGTCGCCCAGGCCCGCGTGGGGGACACGATCACCGACGCCAAGCGCCCCGCCAACGAACCCTTGCCGGGCTTCAAGGAGGTGCAGCCGGTGGTGTTCTGCGGCCTGTTCCCCACCGATGCCGCCGATTTCGAGAAGCTGCGTGACAGCATCGCCAAGCTGCGCCTGAACGATGCCAGCTTCAGCTTTGAAATGGAAACCAGCGCCGCGCTGGGCTTCGGCTTCCGCTGCGGCTTCCTCGGCCTCCTGCACCTCGAAATCATCCAGGAGCGTTTGTCGCGCGAATATGATCTTGATCTGATCACCACCGCGCCGTCGGTCGTCTATCACATCGCCATGCGTGACGGTTCCAGCCGCGAACTGCACAACCCGGCCGACATGCCGGACCCGTCAAGCATCCTCCAGATCGACGAGCCGTGGATCGAAGCCACCATCTATGTGCCCGACGAATATCTGGGCAGCATCCTGAAGCTCTGTCAGGACCGGCGCGGCATCCAGAAAAACCTCACCTATGTCGGCGGCCGCGCCCAGGTCGTCTACGAACTGCCGCTGAACGAAGTGGTGTTCGATTTCTATGACCGGCTGAAATCGATCAGCCGCGGCTATGCCAGCTTCGACTATCACCAGATCGGCCACCGCGAAGGCGATCTGGTGAAGATGAGCATCATGGTCAATTCCGAACCGGTGGACGCCCTCTCCATGATCGTCCACCGCAGCCAGGCCGAAGCCCGCGGCCGCCACATGTGCGAACGGATGAAAGACCTCATCCCCCGCCACCTGTTCAAAATTCCCATCCAGGCCGCCATCGGCGGCAAGGTCATCGCCCGCGAAACCATCGCCGCCCTGCGCAAGGATGTCACCGCAAAATGCTACGGCGGCGACGCCACCCGCAAGCGCAAACTGCTGGAAAAGCAGAAGGAAGGCAAAAAGCGCATGCGCCAATACGGCAACGTGGACATCCCGCAGGAGGCGTTCATCGCCGCGCTGCGGATGGGGGATGACAACTGATCCCGATCCTCCCCAGCCGAAGGATGGGCAGCGACGAGTCCCCTGCCCGGTGAACCCGGCGCAGGCCGGGGCGCAGGCTGGTTTTTCTGCATCCCTGGCAGGTAACACCCCTGTCTGCCTTGCGGGCAACTGCACCGGCGGGGACTGGTTACAGGTAGCGGCGGATCACGGCGATCTGAGCGTGCAGGCGGGCTGCTTCGTCAGGGCGGCCGGCCTGGTCGTAGGTGGCGGCGTTGGCGGTGCGTTCGGCGATTTCGGCCAACAGGAGGGCGTGGGCAGCGGCCTGGTCGAGCGCAAGGCGGGGCAGTTCGGTGATGCCCTGGGCGACGAGGCGGGCGCGCTGTTCATCGGTGATGGGCACAGCTTCGGCATTGTCGAGCGCAGCGACGAGCAGGCGGAGCACGCGGGCCTCTTGGGTGCGCCGGGCGGACAAGGCGCCGGCGAGGTCGGTCCGCAGGCGGGCCTTGAGGTGGGTGGCGGCGCTGCTGGTCACGGCGCCCGTTCGTACACCACCTGCCCGCGGAACAGGGTGAGGTCGGCTTTCATGTCCTTGATCTGGGCGGTGGGCACTTTGGTCAGGTCGCGGTCCCACACGGCGATGTCGGCGGCTTTGCCCACGGCCAGGGTGCCGGAATTGTCGGCGCGGATGAGGGGGGTGGCCCAGCGGGTGTAGCTGGTGAGCGCGGTGAGCGGATCGATGCTTTCGGCGGTGCCGAACGGGGTTTTGCCCCAGGTGCCGCCGGCCGGTTCGCGGGCGACGGAGGCCCACAGGCCAAGGCGGGCGGGAAAGGGGGTGACCCCGCTGTCGGACCCGCCGCCCCAGATCACGCCCTGTTTGACATAGGTGGCGAATGGGTTGAGCCGCTGGCTGCGATCATGGCCGAGGTTGGCGGCATAAATGTCCCCGATCCACCAGGCGAATGTGGCCTGGCTTTCGGGGTAGCCGGAGCCGAAATCGCGTTGCAGGGCCTTCATGGTGGCGATGGCGTGATCGCTGGGCGTGTTGGCGTGGATGATGGAGAGGCGCAGATCACGGGCCGGCGTGGCCTTGAGGGTTTCGGCATAGATGTCCACCGCCCAATCGATGGCGCGATCCCCGATGGCGTGGGTGCCGATGCCGATGCCGTTGCCGACAAACAGGCTGACCATGCGGCGGAATTCGTCGGGATCGATCTGCGGATAGCCGCGGTTGCCGGTGGCAATCTGGGTGCGGTTGCGGTTCCATTCCTGGTACATCCAGGCGGTGGGGGCGGCGCCGCTGCCATCAAGGAAGAGCTTGACGCCGCACACATTGAGGCTGCCGCCGGCCGGCAATGTGGCCAGATCAGCCTGGGCGGCGCGGATATGGCCCAGCGCGGCGGTGGCGCTGGCCAGGCTGCGGCCGCCGGCAAACAGCACGCAGGCGTTGATCGGCAACTGGCCGGCGCGGGCGAGATCGCGATAGGCGGCCCAATCATCGGGGCTGATCGCCGGGTCCTTGAAGCCGGTCATGCCTTCGGTGTGGAGGCGGCGGATCATGTGGGCCAGGGCGGCGCGGCGCTGTTCGGGGCTGGGCGGCGGGATCAGCCTTGTGACGATTTCCTGCGCGCTTTCCTTGAGCACGCCGGCCGGGCGGCCATCGCCCAGCCGCTCGATGGTGCCGGCGGGCGGATCGGGAGTGGCAGCGCCCAGGCCGGCCAGGGCCAGCGCCCGGCTGTTGGCCACGCCATAATGGCCGGTGGTGTTTTCCAGCCACACCGGATTGTCGGGCGAGACGGCATCCAGATCGGCGGCGGTGGGATAGGTGACGGGGGTGAACTTGCCTTCATCCCAGCCCACGCCCACCACCCATTGGCCCTTGGGCGTGGTGGCGACGCGGCGGGCGACGGCGGCAACAACATCGGCCACCGATCGCGCCCCGGCCAGCGGGATTTCGTTCAGCTCGCCCAGCCCGGTGGACATGATATGGGCGTGGGTGTCATTCAGTCCGGGCGTGGCGGTGCGGCCCTTCAGATCGATCACGCGGGTTTTCGGGCCGGCGAGCTTGCCGATTTCGGCATCACTGCCCAGCGCGGCGATGCGCCCGCCGCTGATCGCCAGCGCCTGCACCACCCGGCCTTGCGCATCGGCGGTAAGGATATGGCCGTGCAGCAGGATGGTATCGGGCGGGGCCGCCCGGGCGCTGCCGACCGCCAGGGCCAGCACCATGGCTGCCCGTTTGATTGTGCTCAGTCGCATGGCCCTGCCCCCCGGTTGCCGTCACCACTAGTCTGGCGCGCTGGCGGGTGCGGTCAAGCCGGGGGGAGGTGAAGAAATGGTCAGAAGCGGTAGACCGCCTCCACGCCAAACAGCCGCGGCAGGCCGCGGATGAAGGTGGGGATGCCAAAGGCGCCGCCGGTGTTGCCGGCATCGAGCAGATAGCGCGTGTTGAACAGGTTGCTGGCAAAGCCGATCACTTCCCACTTGCCTTCGGGGTGGCGGATGCCGGCGCGCAGATTGGCCAGGGTGACGGGGCCCTGGCTTGTCACCGGGTTGTTGGGCAGTTCAAAGAACAGGCTGGAGCGGTGGGTGACGTTGGGATTGGCGAACAATTCCAGATTGCCGGCCAGCGGCAGCTTGATGTTGGCACCGGCCGCGCCCTGCCATTCCGGCTGCAGGCGGAAGCGATCGCCGGCAAAACTGCCGAAGCGCGGATCATTGTTGACGCGGGCATCGATATAGCTGCCGTTGGCATAGAGGGTGACGGCATCGGACAGGCTGGCGTTGATCTCGGCCTCGATGCCCTTGTTGGTGGCATCGGCGTTGACGATCAGCGCCGGCGCGCCCTGCTGCGGCACCGAGATCTGGAAATCCTTGTATTTCATGATGTAGGCGCCAAGGCTGAAGTTCACCCGGCCAAGGCTGCCCTTCACGCCCACTTCGTAATTGGTGAGCAGTTCGGCCGGGAACAGGCGCACCGCCGGCACCACCTGGCCCGAAACGCGGGCGGCATTGACCTGCACCACCGGCGAGCGGCGGCCGCGCGACCAGGTGGCATAGACGTTCAGCTTGTCGGTGACGTGATAGAGGATGTTGGCGCGCGGCAGGAAGGCATCGAAATCGCCTTCGCCGGTGAGCACGGCGCCGCCGGTGCTGACGCCGCCGGGGATCAGGCTGGCGCCGGTGATGCGGCTGTTGGGGATGTTGGAGGAGAAGCCGCTGAAGCGGTTTTCGGTGAGCCAGCGGCCGCCGAAATTCAGTTCCAGCCCGTCAACCGGGATCACGGTGATGTCCCCAAATAGGCTGAACGTGTCGATGGTGGCGGAGTTGCGGAATTGTTCGGAGGCATAGGGCAGCCGGGTGAAGGCGCCCCCGGTGAGGATGGCGGTCGCCTGCGCCGCGGTCACCACGCCGGTGGCGTTGTTGATGCAGGCCAGATTGGGCACCAGGCGGGCGGCGCACTGCAGGAAAATGCCTTCCTCCGAACTGAACGGCACGCGCTGGAAGCCGGTTTCCCAGAAATAATTGGCGCCGGCAAAGGCGCGCACCCGGTCGCTGGTGAAGTTCACCCGGGCTTCGGCGCTGATCTGCTCGCCGCGCGCGTCTTCGGCAAATTCCAGATACCAGGCCTGGGTGCCATCGGCATCGAACACTTCCAGGCTGTCGAAGTTGCGATAGCCGGCGATGGCGGTGATGCTGAACGCCTCGTCAAGCTTGTAGGTGCCGGTGAAATTGAGATCATAGACATTGCGCTTCAGCCCCGGCTGATCAAGGCCAAGCGCGGTGAGGCTGTTGGGCGAACCGGCAGCTTCCTTGAAGCTGTAGGGGCTGGTGGTGCCGCCGGTGGGCGCGAAGGTGCCGCTGGAAAACGCGGTGCCCGGCGCGCGCTGGCCATCATAGGTGCCGATCAGATCAAGGGTGAGATCGGCGTTGGGGGTATAGCGCACCGAAACGCGCGCGCCATATTGGCCCTGGCCGTTCAGATCATCGATGCGCGGGCCGTTGGGGGTTTGCGAGTTCGGCCGGCCGGCGATGTTGGGCACCACGCCGTCGCGCAGCTTGATGGCGCCGGCCACGCGCACGGCGATCTGATCATTGCCGACATTGAGGAAGCCATCGATGCGGCGCTGATCATAATTGCCATAGCCCAGCCGCACCTCGCCCGACGTGCCGGGGCGCGGCTTGGCGGTGATCACGCTGACCACGCCCACCGCCGCGGCGGTGCCGAACAGGGTGGATTGCGGGCCCTTCACCACTTCCACCCGTTCAAGATCATACAAATCAAAATAGGAACCGCGCGAGCGGCTGACATCGACGCCGTTCAGATAGACGGTGACCGCCGGCGCGCCTTGCGAGGAGCCGGTGTCGGAGGTGATGCCGCGCACCACGAAGCCGGGGTTGTTGGGCGACTGTTCCTGCACGTTGAGGCCGGGCACATAGGCCGACAGCTGATCAAACTGGGTGACACCGATCTCGCGCAGCGAACGGCCGGTGTAGGCGGTGATGGTGATCGGCACATCGGCCAGCTTCTGCTCGCGCTTCTGCGCGGTGACGACGATTTCCTCGCCGATCGATTCGGCGTCCACCACGGCATCGGCGGCAAGCGCCGGCAGGGCGGGCAACAGGATGGCAATCAGGCCGGCATTGGCCAGGAACAGCGAACGGCGCATCGGAACAACCCCATGTTGGCCGCCCGATGCTACAGGCGGGCGGCGGCGCCGGCCCTCTGCCCGCGCCAGATTGCAGGGGCATGGCAAAGCGATGACAATGATGTTGCACCACGCTGCGGCATGGTGACTTGGTGGCACCAGCCTGATAACAGGGTGGCATGACCAGCCGCACGGCCCTCCCCGCCCCCGAGACCTATGTGACACAGGCAGCGCGCATCCATTGCGATGGCGACGAGCAGGGCGGCGATGGCCACCCGCGCGTGTGGCTGCAGATCGATGCCAGCGGCTTTGCCGATTGCCCCTATTGCGACCGCCGCTTCATCCTGGCCGGCGGCCCGGCAGACCGGCGATGAGGGCGCTGGCGCTTTTGCTGCTGCTGGCGGCACCGGCCGCGGTGCAGGCGGCAAAGCCCAGGGCCCCGGCGACCTTCACGCTCAACATCAGCCCCAACGGCAATCCCTATCTGCCGGTGCTGGTGAAGAACGCCACGCTCAACACGCGCATCGCGCTCAGCTATGATCAGGGCCTGTTGCTCAATCCGGCGGCCGTCCAGCGTGCCGGGGTGAAGCCCTTCCCGATCTTTGGCAAGTTCAGCCTGGACAACACGCCCTTTGCCAGCGGCAAGGCGGTGATCCGCTTCAACATCGGCACGGCCACACCGCAGGGCCTGCCCGGCCGCAAGACGCCGATTGCCTGGCTGGAAACGCCCACGGCGGCCGATGCCGAGGCGATCATGCCGATCGGCGCGCTGGCGGCGGACCGCATCGACGTGGTGCGCGGCGAGACCCCGCCGGGCAGCCAGACGATCATCATCCCGAAAAAGGGCAAGGGCGAGGCGATGATCCGCACCCGCATCGGCGATGAGGAGGTGAATGTCAGCCTTGAGCTCAACATTCCGTCGACTGTGATGAACGCCCGCGCCGGCGAGGCGCTGATCCGCGCCGGGCTGGCCCGCCGGGTGGCCGAAATCGGCTATTGGCGGCCCTTCCCGGCCGTGTCGCTGCCGATGCAGGGGCTGGCGCCCAAGGCCGGCCTGACCATCGCCGGCCTGCCAATGCGGCGGCTTTCGGTGCGCGTCTCCGAGGCGGAAGCCCGTGCCATCGATGCCCAGGCCCGGGGCACCTCCACCGAGAAGGACGACGAGGACACGATCACCGTCGCGGCCGACCGCAACCGCAAGAAGCGCGGGCGTGACCCCTGGCTGCTGATCGGCCGCGACGTGCTGGATGATTGCAGCCGCATCAGCTTTGACCGGCCGGGCGAGCGCTGGGTGCTGACCTGCAAATTCGGCTGAGCGGTAGCCCAGACATAGGGGCGCACCCCTTTCCCTTTGCCGCGCGCTGGCCCATATCTGCTGCCATGATGACCGAAAGCGCCGCCAAGCTGTTTTACACCGATACCGGGCTGGACCCGGTTGCCACCGAACGCCAGGTTGCCGCCGCGCTGGCCGGCTGTGACGATGGCGAGCTGTATCTGCAGTATATCGTCTCGGAAAGTTTCAGCTTTGACGATGGCCGGCTGAAGGCCGCCAGCTTCGACACGCAGAAGGGCTTTGGCCTGCGCGGTGTGGCCGGCGAGATGACCGGCTTTGCCCACGCCACCGAGCTTTCGGCCGCCGCCATCGCGCGGGCAGCCGATACGGTGCGGCTGGTGAAGGATGGCCATGCCGGCACCATGGCGCTGGCCCCGCAGGCCACCAACCAGCGCCGCTACAGCGACGACAACCCGCTGGCCGGGGTGGATTTTTCGGCCAAGGTCGCCCTGATGCAAAAGATCGATGCCGCCGCCCGCGCCCGTGATCCGCGCGTGGTGCAGGTTTCGGCCAGCCTGCTGGGCAGCTGGAGCGTGGTGGAGATCTTGCGCGGCGATGGCAGCCGGGTGCGCGACATCCGCCCGCTGGTGCGGCTCAATGTGCAGATCGTCACCGAAAAGAACGGCCGGCGCGAAACCGGCTTCCACGGCCTGGGCGGGCGCTACATGTATGACCGGCTGTTCGAGGAGGCGACCTGGGACCGTGCCATCGACATTGCCCTGCAACAATCGCTGACCAATCTCGATGCGGTGGACGCGCCGGCGGGCGAGATGACCGTGGTGCTGGGCCCCGGCTGGCCCGGCGTGCTGCTGCACGAGGCGGTGGGCCATGGCCTGGAAGGCGATTTCAACCGCAAGGGCACCAGTGCCTTTTCCGGGCGCATCGGTGACCGGGTGGCGGCGCCGGGCGTGACCGTGGTGGACGATGGCAGCCTTGACCAGCGCCGCGGCAGCCTGACCGTGGATGACGAAGGCACGCCGACAGGGCGCACCGTGCTGATCGAGGATGGCATCCTGAAAGGCTATATGCAGGATCGGCTGAACGCCCGGCTGATGGGCGTGGCGCCCACCGGCAACGGCCGGCGCGAATCCTATGCCCATGCCCCGATGCCGCGCATGACCAACACCTTCATGCTGGGCGGCAGCGAAGACCCCGGCAACATTCTGGCCAGCGTGAAGAAGGGCATTTTCGCCAAGAGCTTTGGCGGCGGCCAGGTGGACATCACCAGCGGCAAGTTCGTGTTTTCCTGCACCGAAGCCTATGAGATCGAGAATGGCCGGCTGGGCCGCCCGCTGAAGGGCGCCACGCTGATCGGCAACGGCCCCGATGTGCTGACCCGCGTGAAGGCGATCGGCAATGATCTGGAACTGGATGAAGGCGTGGGCATCTGCGGCAAGGGCGGGCAGAGCGTGCCGGCCGGCGTGGGGCAGCCCACCCTGCTGGTGGAGGGGTTGACCGTGGGCGGCACTGCCGCCTGAGCGGCGCGGGAGCAGGCTGATGTCGGACTTTTTCGATCATATCACCGAAAAACAGGCGGATTTCATCGCCCGCCAGCCGGTGTTCTTCGTGGCCACCGCCGCCGCGGATGCCCGCATCAACCTCAGCCCCAAGGGCATGGACAGTTTCCGCGTGCTGGCGGGCGGGCGGGCCTGCGCCTATCTGGATTATGGCGGCAGCGGCAATGAGACCCACGCCCATCTGGCCGCCGATGGCCGCATCACCATCATGTTCTGCGCCTTTGACCAGCCGCCGCTGATCTATCGCATCTATGGTCGCGGCCGCGCCGTGCTGCCCCAGGATGCGGATTTTGGCGCGCTGGCGGCGCTGTTCACCATCGAACGCGGCGTGCGCCAGATCTTCCATATCAGCGTGGACTCCACCCAGGAAAGCTGCGGCTGGGCGGTGCCGAAAATGGCGCTGGTGGAAGAACGCCAGACGCTGCGCAAATATCATGCCCAGGAAGAACCGGCGGTGCGGCTGGCCAAATATCAGGAACGCAACCGCTCCATCGATGGCCTGCCTGTCACGCCGCCATCGGTGCTGCCCTACAGCTGATGGCGCTGGCCTGCGTTGACACGCTTTATTCGCCGGTGGAGGCCGAAATCGCCCGCGCCCGGCTGGCGGCGGCCGGGATCGAGGCGGTGTTGTTTGATGCCGGCATTGCCAGCCTGATCGGCCCCGGCGTGTCGGGCATCCGGCTGATGGTGCTGGCCGAGGATGCCGCCAGGGCCGGCGCCGTGCTGCGCGCACCCGATCAGCCGGGTTGAGGCCGGGCGCACCGTCAAACGGCTTATACCGCTTTGCCCGCCCGTGGGGCAGACTGCTGATCGGGCAGGGATGTGGGAAACAGCATGAAGCTGATCGAGGCGATCATCAAGCCATTCCGTCTGGATCAGGTGCGCGAGGCCTTGTCGGCCAGCGGTGTGCAGGGCATGACGGTGAGCGAGGTGCGCGGCTTTGGCCGCCAGCCGGGCAGCAGCGAAGTCTATCGCGGGGCCGAGCATGCTCTCAATCTCGTGCCCAAGCTGAAGATCGAGGCGGTGGTGGAGGACGAGGATGCGCTGCGCGTGGCCGAGGCCATCGCCCAGGCCGCCCACACCGGCACCAGCGGCGATGGCAAGATCTTCATCTCCACCATCCAGGGCGCCGTGCGCATCCGCACCGGGGAACTGAACGAAACCGCGCTCTGACGCCACACTTTGACGGGACGGCGCTCGCCCTGCTAAGGCGGGTGCATGCCCACGCTTGTTCTTCTTCGCCACGGCCAGAGCCAGTGGAATCTGGAAAATCGCTTCACCGGCTGGTGGGATGTCGGCCTCACCGATCAGGGCGTGGCCGAAGCGCTTGATGCCGGCCGCCGCCTGGCCGCCGCCGGGCTGGATTTCGACATCGGCTATACCAGCGTGCAGAGCCGGGCGATCAAGACGCTGAACCTGGCGCTGGGGGCCATGGACCGCGCCTGGCTGCCGGTGATCAAGAACTGGCACCTGAACGAGCGCCATTATGGCGGGCTGACCGGGCTGAACAAGGCCGACACCGCTGCCCGCTATGGCGAGGCGCAGGTGAAGATCTGGCGGCGCAGCTTTGATGTGCCGCCGCCGCCGATGGAGCCGGGCTCGCCCTTCGATCTGGCGCAGGATCGCCGCTATGAAGGCGTCGCGGTGCCAGCCACCGAAAGCCTGAAGGACACGATCGCCCGCGTGCTGCCCTATTTCGAGGCGGAGATCGCGCCGCAGCTCAAGGCCGGCAAGCGGGTGATCATCGCCGCCCACGGCAATTCGCTGCGTGCGCTGGTCAAGCATCTTTCCGGCCTGTCGGACGAGGCGATCATCCACGAGGAGATCCCCACCGGCCAGCCCATGGTCTATCATCTGGCCGATGATCTGACCGCGATTTCCCGCCGTTACATCTGAAGGCCGCCCCCCTTCCCCTTCATTCAGGATCAGCGCCGGCCATGTCAGAACCTGCGTCAGAACCCGCCATCCAGCTTCGCGGCCTGACCAAGACCTATGCCGGCGGCAAGCAGGCGCTGAAGGGCATTGATCTGGATATCCCGCGCGGCAGCATCTTTGGCCTGCTGGGCCCCAATGGCGCCGGCAAATCCACCACCATCAACATCCTGGCCGGGCTGGTGAACAAGACGGCAGGCACCGCGCGCATCTGGGGCTTTGACATCGACGAGCATCCCCGCAACGCCAAGGCCAGCATCGGCATCGTGCCGCAGGAACTGGTGTTCGATGCGTTTTTCACGCCCTTTGAAACGCTGGAATTGCAGGCCGGCCTGTTTGGCGTGCCCAAGGCGCGGCGGCGCACCATGGAATTGCTGAAGGCAGTGCGGCTGGACGACAAGGCCCATGTCTATTCCCGCACGCTTTCGGGCGGGATGAAGCGGCGGCTGCTGGTGGCCAAGGCGCTGGTGCACGCGCCGCCGGTGCTGGTGCTGGATGAACCCACCGCCGGGGTGGATATCGAATTGCGGCAATTGCTGTGGGATTATGTGCGCGAACTGCACGCGCAGGGCACCACCATCGTGCTGACCACCCATTATCTGGAAGAGGCCGAAAGCCTGTGCGACCGGATCGCCATCATCAACCATGGCCAGGTGGTGGCCAACGACGAGACATCGCGGCTGCTGGGCACCACCGGTGACAAGGTGCTGGAAGTGGTGGTGGACAGGGATCTGGATGCGGTGCCGCCGGCGCTGGCCGGCTGCAAGGCGGTGGAGCGGAAGGGCCCGCGCACGCTGGCCATCACCTATGACAAGCGCACCAACAATGCCGGCGCGGTGCTGGCGATGGTGGCCGCCGCCGGGCTGGGCGTGGTGGAGGTTTCCACCCGCGAGGCCGATCTGGAAGATGTGTTTCTGGAGTTGACCAGTGGCAAGCCCGCAGCCGCCTGAGGCGCGCCATTTCGATGCCATCGTGATCGGTTCGGGCGCGGCGGGGCTGACCGCGGCGCTGAACCTTGCCGAACATGGCCGCGTGGCGGTGCTGGCCAAGGGCGGGCTGGCCGATGGTTCCACCGCCTGGGCACAGGGCGGCATCGCCGCCGTGCTGGACGCCGGGGACACGGTTGACGCGCATGTGGACGACACGATGGTGGCCGGCGCCGGGCTGAACCACCGCGCCACGGTGGAATATGTCGCCAGCAATGCCGGCAGCGCCATTGATCGGCTGGCGGCGCTGGGCGTGCCGTTCAATCCGGGCGAGACGGTGTCGGAACGCTGGCACCTCACCCGCGAGGGCGGCCACAGCCACCGCCGCATCGTGCATGTGGATGATGCCACCGGCTGGGCGGTGAGCCAGGCGCTGATCAAGGCCGCCGCCGCCCATCCCAATATCATGCTGGCCCCCGGCATGGCCGCGGTCGACCTGATCACCCACCGCCATGTGCTGGGCGAGCGTTTTCCCGGCCGCCGCTGCCACGGGGTCTATGCGCTTGACACCGCCCGCCGCCATGTCGTGCGCTATGTGGCGCCGGCCACCGTGCTGGCCACCGGCGGGGCCAGCCGTGTCTATCTCTATTCGACCAATCCCGATGGTGCGACCGGCGACGGCATCGCCATGGCGTGGAGGGCGGGCTGCCGGGTTTCGAACATGGAATTCAACCAGTTCCATCCCACCTGCCTCTATCACCCCAAGGTGCGCAATTTCCTGATCACCGAAGCCGCGCGCGGCGAGGGCGGCCAGCTGAAACTGCCCGACGGCAGCCGCTTCATGCAGCGATATGATGAGCGGATGGAGCTGGCACCGCGCGATGTGGTGGCACGCGCGATCGATGCCGAAATGAAGCGGTTGGGGCTGGAGCATGTCCTGCTCGATCTGTCGCACCTGGATGCCGATTTCGTGCGTGGCCATTTCCCCACCATCCATGCCCGGCTGCTGGAACTGGGCCTGGATTGCACCCGCCAGCCCATCCCGGTGGTGCCGGCGGCGCATTACAGCTGCGGCGGGGTGATGGTGGACCTGAACGGCCGCACCGATCTGGCCGGCCTGTGGGCCATCGGCGAGGTGACGCAGAGCGGCCTGCACGGCGCCAACCGGCTGGCATCCAACAGCCTGCTGGAATGCCTGGTGTTTGGCCAGGCCGCCGCCGACGACATCGCCGCCCACCGCAGCGACAGCGCCCCGCCGGAAATCCGCCCGTGGGACGAAAGCCGTGTGACCGACAGCGACGAGGAGGTGGTGATCGCCCACAATTGGGACGAGCTGCGCCGCACCATGTGGGATTATGTCGGCATCGTGCGCACCGAAAAACGGCTGGAACGCGCCGCCCACCGGGTGAAGAATCTGCGCAAGGAAGTGCAGGAATATTACGGCAATTTCCGCGTCACCGCCGATCTGATCGAGCTGCGCAACCTGGTGACGGTGGCCGATCTGATCGTGCGGTCGGCCCGCCGCCGCAAGGAAAGCCGCGGCCTGCATTACAGCACCGATCATCCCGGCCAGTTGCCGGTGGCGGCCGATACGGTGCTGGATCCGCAGCTGGGCCGGGAAGGCTGATCAGGCTGCCAGCTCGGTCGCGGGCTGGGCGCGGCCATGCACCAGCCCCTGGGTGAAATCGCACCCCAGGCTGTTCAGGATGCGCCGCTGCGCCTCGTTGTCCACGCCTTGCGCGATCACCTGCTTGCCCAGCCGATGGGCCAGGTCGATGATCGCCTGCACCACATGCACCGCCCCGCCGCTGGCGTTCAGGCTCTCAACCAGTGCGGCATCCAGCTTGATCAGCGTGGCTGGCAGATCGCGCAGGTGCAGCAGGCTGGCGCTGCCGGCGCCAAACTCGTCCAGCGCCACCCGCACGCCGGCATCGCGCAGACATTCCAGACACTCAAGCACCGCCGCCGCGGTGCCCGGTGCGGCCAAGGCTTCGCTCACTTCAAGGATCAGGGCGGCAGGCGGCAGGGCGTGGCGGGCCAGCTCATCCAACAGCGCGATGGCGGCGGCCGGTCCATCCAGCTGTGCGGTGCTGCACGCAACCGCCACCGCCGCTGTGGGATCGGCACGGGTGAGCTGCGCGGCATGCTGGATTGCCGCACGCAGCAACCGTTGCTGCACCGCCAGCGCCAGAGCCGGATCACCCATCACATCGGCAAACTGCGCCGGGGCCAGCACGCCCAGTTGCGGATGCTGCCACCGCAGCAGTGCGGCCTGGGCAAACACCCGGCCGTTGCTGCCAACAATGGGCTGATAATGCAGGCAGAATTGACCGGTTTGCACGGCGCTGCGGGCTTCGGCCAGCAGCCGGCTGCGCGCATCGGCGGCGCTGGCCATGCCCTGATCATATCGGCACCAGCGCCCGCGCCCGCTGGCCTTGGCACTGTAGAGCGCCAGATCGGCCAGCTTGAACAGCGCCTGCATGTCCAGCGCGTCGCCATCGCTGCCTTCGTTGCTGGCATGGCCGGCACACATCGACATCATCAGATCATGGCCGCCGTGGCGCATGGGCACGCCCGACGAAAGCGCAATCATCTGACGGATCGCCGCCAACCGGTTGCGGGCATCGCCTTCCAGCACGATCACGAATTCATCACCGCCGATGCGGGCCAGTGTTGCCTGCGGGCCGGCGGCGGCCGACAGCCGATCCGCCACCGCGATGATCAGCGCATCACCGGCATCATGGCCAGCCATATCATTGGTTTGCTTGAGCAAATCGATATCGACGGCGATCACGTCAACCCCATGGCCGGGCTTGATCGGTCGATCGAGCAGGCCCTGGAACAGGGCGCGGTTGCCAAGCCCGGTGAGCGGATCGGTTGTGGCCAGTTTCAACAGGGTGCGCCGTTCATTGTCGGCGGCATCGGCTTCGGCGCGCAACTGGCGGAACCGATCGGCAATGGCCAGCGACAGCAACAGCGCCTCCCAGCCCAGCGCGGCAAAGCCGGCCTGATCGATCAGATCATCCTGCGGCAGATGGCCGAAATTGCGCAGGATGCGCACCACCAGGAGCGACAGCGGCGGCAGCCAGCCGATCAGATAGAACCAGATTGCCCGGCTGCCGCGCCGCAAGGCGATGGCGCTGCCAACCGCAATGGCCAGGGTGACGATGGCCAGCGCCAGGTTGAACAGTCGGTCCGTGACCGCTGGGGCCAGCGTGTCCAGCGAGGCGACCAGCCCCAGGGCAGCGGCCCCCACGCCGGTCACCTGGCCAAAACGGATCAGGCGCTGCGGCAGCTTGCCCTGTTCGATGAAGGCGAAGAAGAAATTGGTGCCAGCCACGATCAGAACGCCGACCAGCACATAGGATATGCGCATCGCCGCCGGGCCGGCCAGCACCGGCACCAGCGCAGCGATCTGGCCCGACCAGACCATGGTATACGCACCCGCCGCCGCCGCCCAGATCACATACCAGCGCTGAAAGCCGATATGCAGCCAGGTGAGCAGGAACATGTTGTAGACCAAAGCCGACAGCAGCACGCCCATCACCAGCGCCACCAGGCGAGTCCAGCCGGCCACGAACTCGGCATGATCGGCACGGTCCATCGCCTTGATGGTGCGCATCAGGGCGGGCGAATCCAGATCGCGAAAGCCGATGCGCATCGTGTTGACCGTGCGACCGGCCATCGGCACGGCAAAGCGCAGATTGTTGCCCAGGGTCCAATTCCTGCGCAGGCCATGTTCATCGCGGGCGACGGCCCATTGGCCGCCGGTGTGGCCGATCCGCACCGTCACGCGGCTGAAACGCACATTGTCCACCAGCAATTGCCAGCCCGGCGCCAGATCGGCGAGTGCGGCGGCGTTCACGCTGAACCACGTCCAGCGGCCGGGCCCGGCATCGGGGCAGGCCTGCGCACGGCAATCAAGCAGCTGAAATTGCAGCGAATGGGTGGCAGCCTGTACCGGGCGGGCGGAGGCGGCCAGCAGGCAGCACAACGCCAGCAAGGCGAGCGAACGCAGAGGCAGGCAAGCGGAAGGCGCCTGGCCACCGCGCACACCGGCAATGTGGTGGAACCAGGCCCCCATCACGCTTTCCAAATTCCTCGCGTGCCAACCTATGGCAAAGAATCATTTCGAAAGCGTTAGCAACGATGCCGCTGGCGCGGCCGCATCAACCCATCAGGCTGCGCACGTCGGTGAGCCGGCCGGTGACGGCGGCGGCAGCGGCCATCGCCGGGGAGAGGAGATGGGTGCGTGACCCCGGGCCCTGGCGGCCGACGAAGTTGCGGTTTGAGGTGCTGGCGCAGCGTTCGCCGGCTGGCACCTGATCGGGGTTCATGCCCAGGCACATCGAACAGCCCGGTTCGCGCCATTCAAAACCGGCGGCAGTGAAGATGCGGTCCAGCCCCTCGGCCTCGGCCTGCCGCTTGACCAGGCCGGAGCCCGGCACCACCAGCGCCTGACGCACATTGCCGGCAATGCGGCGGCCCTCCACCACGCGGGCGGCAACCCGCAGATCCTCGATACGGCTGTTGGTGCAACTGCCGATGAAGATATTCTCCACCACCACGTCTTCCATGCGGGTGCCGGGCACCAGGCCCATATAATCCAGGCTCTTGGCGGCGGCGGCCTGCTTGGCGGGATCAGCAAAGCTCATCGGATCGGGCACCGCGCCGGTGATCGGCACCACGTCTTCGGGGCTGGTGCCCCAGGTGACGAGCGGGGCGATGGCGCTGCCGTCAATCTCGATCACCGCGTCATAGGCAGCGCCGGGATCGGTCTTCAGCGTCTGCCACCAAGCCAGCGCCTGATCCCAGGCGGCGCCCGTGGGCGCACGCGGGCGGCCCTTCACATAATCAAACGTCTGCTGGTCGGGCGCCACCAGGCCGGCGCGGGCACCGGCTTCGATGGCCATGTTGCACAGGGTCATGCGCCCTTCCATTGAAAGGGCCTCGATCACCGGGCCTGTATATTCAATCACATAGCCGGCACCGCCGCCCGAACCCAGCCGGCCACACACCGCCAGCGCCACATCCTTGGCACTCACCGAAAAGCCCAGGCTGCCGGTGACGCGCACCTCCATGGATTTCGATTGGCGCAGCAGCAGGGTTTGCGTGGCAAACACATGCTCCACTTCCGACGTGCCGATGCCGAAGGCGAGGGCGCCAAACGCCCCGTGGGTGGCGGTGTGGCTGTCGCCGCAGACCATGGTGACGCCGGGCAGGGTGAAGCCCTGTTCGGGCCCGATCACATGCACGATGCCCTGTTCGGGGGCATCGATGCTGTAAAGCTCGACGCCGAAATCGGCACAATTCCGCACCAGCGCATCCAGTTGCGCCTTCGACATGGGATCGGTGATCGGCAGCCGGCGATCAGTGGTGGGCACATTGTGATCGGGCACGGCCAAGGTGAGATCGGGCCGGCGCAGCTTGCGGCCAGCCAGGCGCAGCGCCTCGAACGCCTGCGGGGTGGTCACCTCGTGGATCAGATGGCGATCGATGAAGATCAGCGCAGTGCCGTCTTCCAGCGTACTGACGACATGATCGTCCCAGATTTTTTGATAGAGGGTGCGTGCGGTGCTGGTCATGGCCGCAGGCTTTGCCAAGGGCCAAGGCCAAAATCCAGCGCCAAAATGTTCAGTTTCCCGTGATGGCGGCCAGGGCGGTGATCAGCGCCGCCACTTCAGCCGCGCTGTTGTAATGGGTGAAGCCCACCCTGACCGCGCCACGCTCCCTCAGGCCGAGCACGCCGGCGGGTTCCCACGCGTAATAATATCCGTTCCACACGAACATGTTGCGTGCCGCCAATTGGGCGGCGATGGCGTCGGCGCTGTGCCCGGCAATTTCAAAGGTGAAGGTCGCCACCCGCTCGTGCAGCCGGTTGGGATTGGCGATGCCATGGAGGGTCACGCCCGGCAGGCTGCCCAGCCCGGCCAGGAACTGGCGGGCCAGATCAAGCTCATGCGCCTGGGCCGCGGCCAGGCCGGCGGCCAGCCGGGTGCGCAGCGGCTGATCGGCGCCGGCGGTGCCGGCGGCCTCCCCCAGCCAGGCCAGATGCGCGATCGCGGCGGCGGTGCCGGCCATCGCTTCGAAGCTGGGGGTGCCGGGTGACAGGCGGGTGGGCATGGCATCCACCGACGGGCGCACCTTCAGCGGCGGGATACGCGCCTGCAGGGCCCTGGCCACAAACATGATCGCCGCATGCGGCCCGAAGAATTTATAGGCCGAAGCCGCAAGCAGATCGCAGCCGATCGCGGCCACATCGATCAGCAGGTGCGGCGCCGATTGCACGGCATCAACAATGCTGATGGCGCCCACCGCACGGGCAGCCGCGCACACGGCGGTGACATCGTTGATGGTGCCCAGCATGTTGCTGGCATGGCCAACCGCCACCGCACGGGTGCGGGCATCGATCAGATCGGGCAGCGTTTCAAGGCGCAGGGCAAAGCTCTCCCGGTCCCACTCCAGAAAGCGCACCTCCACCCCGCGCGCCTGGGCGGCCTGCATCCAGGGCGAGACATTGGCATCATGATCCATGCGGGTGAGGAGGATATTGTCACCCGGCCGCCAATCATGCGCGATCAGCGGCGCCATCTGGAAAAACAGGCTGGTGGTGTTGAGCCCGAACACCACTTCATCATCTTCGCAGTTGAAGAAGGCGGCGGCCGCAGCAAGCGCATGATCGACAATGGCGCCGGTGGCCTGGCTGGTGCGGAACAGGCCGCCATCATTGGCACAGGCGCCGATCATCACGTCGCTCATGGCTTGCACCACGCGGCCGGCCACCTGGCTGCCGGCGGGCGCATCGAAATAATGGCGGGGCACGCCATTGTCGGCCAGGGCCAGCGCCGGAAAGGCAGCGCGCACGGTGTCAATGGGCAGCATCTCAATCCTCGTCCAGCAGTGGCAGGATGGTCTGTTCGGCCGGCGGCACCAGCCCCAGATGCTTCCAGGCCGGGCCGTTCAGCATGCGGCCGCGCGCGGTGCGGGCGATCAGGCCCTGCTGGATCAGATAGGGCTCCACCACATCCTCCAGCGTGTCACGCGCCTCCGACAGGCCGGCGGCCAGGGTTTCGATGCCCACCGGGCCACCACGATACAGATCGGCGATCATCATCAGATAGCGGCGATCCATGGCATCAAGGCCAAGCGCATCCACCTCCAGCCGGTTCAGAGCGGCATCGGCGGCGGCGCGGTCCACGGTCGCCCGGCCAGCGGCGGCCGCGAAATCGCGCACGCGCCGCAGCAGCCGGCCGGCGATGCGCGGGGTGCCGCGGGCGCGGGCGGCAATCTCGCGCGCGCCATCCGGGGTGAGGCCCAGCCCCAACAGCACGGCGGCGCGGGTGACGACCCGTTCGAGTTCGTCCACCGTGTAGAAATTGAGGCGCAGCGGAATGCCGAAGCGATCGCGCAGCGGGGTGGAGAGCAGGCCGGCACGGGTGGTGGCGCCCACCAAGGTGAAGGCCGGCAGATCGATGCGCACGCTGCGCGCGGACGGGCCTTCGCCGATCATGATATCCAGCACCCGGTCCTCCATCGCCGGGTAGAGGATTTCCTCCACCGCCGGGGCGAGCCGGTGAATCTCGTCGATGAACAGCACATCATGGGCATCGAGGTTGGTGAGGATGGCGGCCAGATCGCCGGCCTTGGCAATCACCGGCCCCGATGTGGCGCGAAAGCCCACGCCCAGTTCGCGGGCGACGATCTGGGCCAGCGTGGTCTTGCCCAGGCCGGGCGGGCCGTGGAACAGCACATGGTCCATGGCCTCGCCGCGGGCCCGGGCGGCCGCGATGAACACCGCCAGATTTTCGCGCAAGGCCGCCTGGCCAACAAATTCGTCCAGCCCCTTGGGGCGCAGCGCGGCATCGATATCATCGGGCCGGCGCTGGGGGGAAAGATCGGCGCTCATGCCCGCGCACTCTTCTTGAGGGCCAGCCGCACCACGTCATTCAGCGCAGCGCCCGCGCCGGCTTCGGCCAGTGCTTCGGACACTGCGCGGCTGGCGTCCAGCGGGCGGAAGCCCAGCGCCGCCAGCGCGGCCACCGCATCATCGGCCACGCCCCCACCCACCCCGGCACGCGGGGTGGCGCTGCCGGCCGGGGTGAAGGCCACGGCGCCCAGCTTGCCCTTCAACTCGTTGGCGATGCGGGCGGCCAGCTTG
Organism: Sphingomonadales bacterium; assembly: GCA_027483465.1. Classification (GTDB taxonomy): domain Bacteria; phylum Pseudomonadota; class Alphaproteobacteria; order Sphingomonadales; family Sphingomonadaceae; genus Sandarakinorhabdus. The sequence continues at coordinate 745 of JAIXUQ010000008.1, read as the reverse complement.
GCGCCCACACCGTTGGCGCGGGCCAGGCTCGCGGCATCGCCCACCGCCACGGCATGGGCGATCTGATCGGGGGTGAGCACGGACAGGATGTTGAGCGCCACCCGGCCGCCCACGCCCTGCACCGTCACCAGCGCGCGGAAAATGGCCAGTTCGGCCTCGCTGGTGCAGCCGAACAGGGTGATCGATTCCTCGCGCACCTGGGTTTCGATGTGCAGCGCCACCGGCTGCCCCACCGCCAGGCCAGAAAGCGTGCGGGTGGAGGCCTGCACCAGATAGCCAACACCGCCCACATCGATCACCAGCGCATCGGCTGACACGCTGTCGACCAGGCCTTTCAGACGGGCGATCATGCCAGCCCCTTGGCGCGGCTGGCGCCCAGGTGGGCATGGGCAATGGCCACCGCCAGCGCATCGGCGGCATCGGCGCCCGTCACGCTCACCCCCGGCAGCAACCGTTCCACCATCGCCTGCACCTGATCCTTGCTGGCCCCGCCCACGCCCGTGAGCGCCTTCTTCACCAGCCTTGTGGCATATTCCGCCACCGGCAGGCCAGCCCGCCCGGCGGCCAGCAGCACCACCCCGCGCGCCTGGCCCAGTTTCAGCGTGGACTGCGGGTTGACGTTGACAAACACCTCCTCCACCGCCGCCTCGGCCACGCCATGATCGCGGATCACCGCGATCACACCATCGTGCAGGGCGGCGAGCCGCTCCACCAGCGGCGTTGTCACCACGGTGCGGATGGTGCC
>JAIXUQ010000097.1 GCA_027483465.1 Sphingomonadales bacterium | reverse complement strand
TGGTGCCCCTGGCCGGACTCGAACCAGCACGGATTGCTCCATCCGATTTTGAGTCGGACGCGTCTACCAATTTCACCACAGGGGCACTGGGTGCGGGTTAGCGCATGGGCGGGCGGGGGGCAATATGGATCGTGGCGGGGCCTGATGCCGACGTGATGCATTTGCGCAACAGGTGCCGCCGCATTGTCTCGGGATTGTCATGAGCGGCAAACTGCCCCTTTCCCTTGGCCGCCGGATTGGCCAAGGGGGGGCAACAACCGCAAATGAGGGGGCTCTCATGCGTTCACACATCCTGGCCGGGGCGTCTGCCCTGGCGATTCTCACGTCTCCGGCGTTTGCCGGCGAAGATCAGACCACCACCGCTGCCGGCGGCGCTGCCGAAGAGGAAGCCGCTATCGAGACCATGGTGGTCACCGGCTCGCGCATCGCGCGCCTCAACATCGAATCCACCGTTCCCGTCACCTCGCTGAGCGCGGCCGAGTTGCTGCAGAACGGCCAGGTCAACGTGGGTGACCGGCTGGCGCTGCTGCCGCAGTTCCGCCCCACCTTCACCAGCCAGAACAGCGGCCGCTTCATCGGCACCGCCGGCATCTCCATCCTCGATCTGCGTGGCCAGGGCACCGCCCGCACGCTGGTGCTGCAGAACGGCCTGCGCCATGTCACCTCGCAGCCAGGCGCCAACACCGTCGACGTCTCGACCATCCCGGTTGACCTCATCGAGCGGGTGGACATCGTCACCGGCGGCAACTCCTCCATCTATGGTTCCGATGCCGTCGCCGGCGTCGTCAACTTCGTGATGAAGCAGGATTTCCAGGGCCTGATGGGCCGGGCGCAGGCGGGCACCTCGTCGCGCGGGGATTCCAACCAGTATATCGTCACGCTCACCGCCGGCACCAATTTCGGCGGCGGCCGCGGCAACATCGCGGTGTCTCTGGAATACAACAAGAGCGACCCGCTGTTCTTTGCCGACCGCGAATACACCGGCGCCGTGACCGGCCGCCCGCAGTTCAACCTGGTGGACGACACCACCGGCGAACCGGCCGCGGGTGACGGGATCATCGACAACCAGTTCTTTACCGGCGTGAAGAACCTGCTGATCTCCACCGGCGGCGCCTATGCCTCCACCTGCCCCACCACGCCGGGCGCCCGCGCCACGCTCAACTGCTCGGGCGTGTTCCAGGGCACCTCGCAGTTCGGCAATGTCTTCATGTTCCAGCCGGACGGCACGCTGGTGCGCAACGTGGTGAGCACCGATTTCCGGCCGTTCAACTCCAACAACGGCATCGGTGGCCTTGGCTCCACCCTGCGCGAAACCGGCCTGATGCAGATCGGCAACACGCGCTATGCCGCCAACATGATCGGCCATTATGACGTGGCCGACGCGTTCCGGCCCTATTTCGAAGCCAAGTTCGTGCGCACCGAATCGCTGCAGGAAGGCCAGCCGACCTTCTCGTCAGGCGCGCTGAACCCGAACTTCTCGATCAACAACCCGTTCCTCACCGCCCAGGCCCGCGATCTGCTGGTCACCAGCCTGGCGCCGGGGGCGACCACCTTCCAGACCACGCGCTTCAACATCGATTTCGGTGGCCGCGGTGAAAACCACAGCCGCGAAGTCTATCGCATCGTCGTCGGCGCGCGCGGCAATTTCCTCGATACCTGGAACTACAACGTCGCCTTCAACTATGGCCGCGCCGAAACCTATTACGAAACCCGCGGCAACGTGCATCTGCAGCGCTTCACCAACGCGGTGAACGCGGTGCGCCAGGATCCCGCCAACGCCAGCAGCCCGATCGTCTGCGCCATCAATGCCGACACCAACACGGCCAACGACGATCCGGCCTGCCGCCCGCTCAACCTGTTCGGCCTGGGTGCGCCCTCGGCCGCGGCGCTGGCCTATATCGAGCATGTTTCCAGCCGCCGCCAATGGTCGGAACAGTTCAACGTGATCGCGAACGTGGCCGGCGATCTGGGCAAGCTGTTCGAACTGCCCGGCGGCCCGGTGGCCTTCTCGCTGGGCGGCGAATGGCGGCAGGAGCGCAGCTTCTCGGCGTTTGACGCGGTGACCAAGACCCCGCCGGCGCAGACCTTCCTGAACACGATCGCGGACTTCACCCCGCCCAAGCAGGACATCTACGAAGCCTTCGCCGAAATCCGCATCCCGCTCTTGAAGGACATGCCGTTCTTCAAGGAGTTCACCATCGAAGCGGCCACCCGCGTCTCCAACTACAGCGTGGGCAACACCGGCACCGTGTGGTCCTACAACGCCGGCGCCATGTGGCGGCCGTTCAACGATCTGCGCCTGCGGGCCAACTATGGCCGCGCCACCCGCGCGCCCACGCCGAACGATCTGTTCTCGGCCCAGTCGCAGACCTTCCTGAACGGCCTGGTTGATCCCTGCGGCCAGCAGAACATCAACGCCAACCCCAACCGCGTCGCCAACTGCGCCGCCGCCGGGGTGCCGACCACCCAGACCTTCAACGGGGTCACCCTGCCGTTCCGCAACATCCCGGCTTCGGGCATTTCGGGCCTGAGCGGCGGCAACCCGTTCCTGTTCGCCGAAAAGTCGGACTCGGTCACGCTGGGCGCGGTGTTCGAACCCTCGTTCCTGCCGGGCTTCACCATGACGCTGGACTGGTATCGCATCTCGCTGAGCGATGCGATCAACACGGTGGCGGCGCAAACCGTCATCAACCAGTGCTATGACGATCCGGGCGGCATCAACAACGGCTTCTGCGCCGCCGTGTTCCGCAACCCCAACGGCACCTTCCGCGGCCAGTCCAACGTGTCGCACGATGGCCAGACGGTGAACTTCGCCACCACCGGCCAGTCGTTCATCACCGGCCCGTTCAACTATGCCCGCCAGGTGACGAGCGGCATCGATCTTGATGCCAGCTACACCCACAAGTTTGGCGAGGACTGGCGCCTGAACGTGCGCGCCACCCTGTCGTGGCTGGGCCAGCGCAACATCTTCACCTCGATCACCGAGCCCAACCGCCTGACCCGCGAACGCTCCACCCTGGGCAACCCGGACTGGAACGGCCAGGCCAACATCACCGTTGGCTACAAGGGCTTCGATCTGCTCTACAGCTTCCGCTATCTGAGCAAGCAGACCATCGGCACCTGGCGCGCCCAGAATGTCGAGCAGGGCCGTCTGCCGGAAAATCTCGATCAGTTCCCGCAGGTCTATTATCCGGCGATCACCTATTCGGATGTCCGTTTCACCGCCAAGGTCTACAAGGACATCTCGCTCTATGCCGGCGTGGACAATATCTTCGATCAGCTGCCGCCGCTCGATCTGGTGCTGGGTGACGGCGCCGGTTCGGCGATCTACACCAACACCGGCCGCTTCTTCTATGGCGGCGTTTCGGTCAAGTTCTGATCGGCTGATCAGCACAAGCCATGGGAAGGGCCGGCCGCCACGCCGGCCCTTCTTTTTTTGACAATCAGCAGCGCTGGCCGCATGAGCATCGGCCATGCGCCCACCCCGAAAACCACCCGGCAAGCCACCCGGAAAACCAGCCGGCACCCGCCCCGCCGCCTTCGCCCGGCCCGAACGGCCAGCCGGTGAGCGCCGCCACAAGGGGCCAGGCAAACCCGGCCTTGATCTCGACCAGCCCGCCCGGCCGGCCAGGGAGCGCCGCCACAAGGGGCCGGAGGCGCCGGGGGTGGACCTTGCCCGCCCGGCGCGGCCGGCGGCCGAGCGCCGCAACAAGGGGCCGGGCAAGCCGGGCAACGAGATCGCCCAGCCGGCCCGCGTGAAGCGCCCGCCGCCGCCGGTGCGCGCCACCGAAATCGCGCCGCAGCGCATCGCCAAGGCGCTGGCCCGCGCCGGGGTCGGCTCCCGCCGTGATATCGAGCGCATGATCGCCGAAGGCCGCATCGCCATCGATGGCGAGAAGCTCACCTCCCCGGCGCTGAACATCGCCAGCCTGAAGGGCGTGACGGTGGATGGCGAGCCGGTGGCCGGCATCGCCCCGGCCAAGCTCTACCGCTTCCACAAGCCGGCCGGCTTCCTCACCGCCGCGCGCGATCCGGCCGGCCGCCCCACCATCATGGACATCCTGCCGCCCGGCCTGCCGCGCGTGGTGCCGGTGGGCCGGCTCGACATGAACACCGAAGGCCTGTTGCTGCTCACCACCGATGGCGAGTTGAAGCGCGCGCTGGAACTGCCGTCATCGAACGTGCCGCGCGTCTATCGCGTGCGCGCCTTTGGCGAGGTGAGCCAGAAGGCGCTGGAAAGCCTGGCCGATGGCATCAGCATCGATGGCATCCATTATGGCCCGGTGTTGGCCGATGTCGAACGGCGCATGGGCCATAATGTCTGGCTGATCGTCACCATCCGCGAAGGCAAGAACCGCGAGGTGCGCCGCATCCTGGAGCATATCGGGCTGCAGGTGAACCGGCTGATCCGGGTGGCCTATGGCCCGATCGGGCTGGATGATCTGCCGCCGCGCATGGCCGATGAAATCCCCGATGCCGATCTGGCCCGGCTGAAGGCGATGCTGAAGCCCACGAAGCCGGGCCCCGGCTGATGCGCATCATCGCCGGGCGCTGGCGCGGCCGGGCCATCGCCGCCCCGCCGGGAGACGCCACCCGCCCCACCAGTGACCGGGCGCGGGAGGCCATTTTCTCCATGCTGGCCAGCCGGCTGGGCAGTTTCGACGGGCTGGCCGTGCTCGATCTGTTTGCCGGCAGCGGCGCCATGGGGCTGGAGGCGCTGTCACGCGGGGCCGGCAGCGCCTGTTTCGTTGATGCCGATGGCGCCGCGGTGAAGGCCATCCGCGCCAATCTCGCCACGCTGGGCGCGGCCGGCGACGTGCGGCACAGCCCGGTCAGCGCGCTCGGCCCGGCGCCGCGCGGCCATGATCTGGTTTTCCTCGATCCGCCCTATGGCCAGGGCCTGGCCGGCCCGGCGCTGGTCCAGCTGGCGGCGCGCGGCTGGCTGGCACCGGGCGCGCTGATCAGCGTGGAAACCGCCGCCGGCGAAACGCTCGACACCCCGTTCGAACCCCTGGTCGAACGCCGGTTCGGCAAGGCGCTGGTCCGCCTGCTGCGCGTGCCGGCCTGAAGCGGGCTCAGCCGGCGGCCAGTTGCCGCCATTGCCATTGATCATGGGCGCACAGCCGCGCCGGCACCGGGCCCAGCCGCCCGGCCAGCGCGCGCTGCTCCGCCGCGGTGGCCAGCGCGAACCACACGGCGCACAGATGCTCCATGTTGGCCGGGTCCTCGGCGCGCATGTCACCGATGATGCGGGCAAAGCGGGCAACCAGTTCGCGGATCAGATCCTGCACCAGATCCTCGAAGATGCGCCGGTTGATGCGGTCGTCCACATAGGCGGTGCAGACATGCTCCCAGTAATTCAGGATGGGGATGACGGCGTGGGAGGCGCGGATCACCTTCTTCTCGTCGTGCGGATCGGTCCAGAAGGTGGCAAGCAGCACCGTCAGGCCGGTATCGGGGGTGAGTTGGCCGGCCAGCCGCAATTCATTGGCCACCCGCATGTTGGCCGCATAGCCGCCATCATCAAAGCGCCGCGAGATCAGCGTGAGCGTGTATTGATCGCGGGCGGCATCCTGCCCGCGCCCCAGGCTGTAGATGAGCGAGGCCGCCGCCACCGTGGCGGTGAGGGCGGAGCCAAACAGTTGCGGCGGGCCGTCACCCCGGAGCACCACCACCCAGGCCGCCACCAGCACCAGCAGCGCCAGATACAGGAGCAGCCTGGGCCACCACGGGGCCAGGCTGCGATATCGGGATACATGGTGGGATGTGCGCGGCTGGAACTGGCGCATGGTCAGGCGGGCCGGATCGGCAGCGCCGGTTCAGTACAGATCGTAGGGACCACGCACCATCAATCTCCCGGGCGGCGTCAACACTGTTGCCACTGGCTACGCTGTTGCGGCCGAAAAGTCAATGAAACCCCCTCACGCCGCCCGGTCGCGCGCGCGGGGGTAGGTGCCGATGATCTTCACCCAGTTGGTGAAGAAGGCCAGTTCCTCCAGCGCGCGGGCCACCGGCGGATCGGCCGGGCTGCCTTCGATTTCGGCATAGAATTCGGCCTGGGCGAACTTGCCGTCGCGCAGGTAGGATTCCAGCTTGGTCATGTTGATGCCGTTGGTGGCAAAGCCGCCCAGCGCCTTGAACAGCGCCGCCGGCACCGATCGCACCTCGAAATTGAAACTGGTCATCGCCGGCACGCCGGGCGGCGGCACCGCGGCTTCGCGCGCCAGCACCACGAAGCGGGTGGTGTTGTGATCGGCGTCCTCCACGCCTTCGGCCAGGATGTTGAGGCCATAAAGCTCGGCCGCCAGCCGGCTGGCGATGGCGCCCATCGCCACATCGCCTTCGCCGGCCACGGCGGCGGCAGCAGCGGCGGTGTCGAAATATTGCACCGGCGCGATGCCCCATTCGCGCAGGTGGCGGCGCACCTGGCCCAGCGCCTGCGGATGGCTCTTCACCTCCCGCAGCGCCGCCATCGCCCCCAGCGCCAGCAGGCAGTGGCGCACTCGCACGAAATGTTCGCCCACGATGTGAAGGC
>JAIXUQ010000099.1 GCA_027483465.1 Sphingomonadales bacterium | reverse complement strand
GGGCAGCTATTTCATCATGGCCGATCTCGCCGCCTCCGGCATCGCAATGGGGGATCGTACATTCTGCGAAGCCGCCGTCGCCCGCCCCGACGATGGGGTTGCCGCCATTCCCCTGAGCGCCTTCCAGCCCGACGGCATCGAAACCCGCTTCATCCGCCTGTGCTTTGCCAAGTCCGATGCCGTGCTTGACGAAGGCGCCCGCCGCCTCAATGCCGCGCGGGCGCGATTGGCAGCGGCTTGATTGCACCGGCCAGCTTCCGTATGATTTGAATAACACAGCGGAGGATCAGGGCCATGGCGGAACAGCGGCTGCGCAGCGGCGAGGTGGTGAAAACCGGCATCGGCTTCGGCTCGGCGCTGGCCATCACCATCAGCTGGAGCCTGCACCAATCGCTGCTGTGGGCCATCATCCACGGCCTGTTCGGCTGGTTCTACGTGCTCTACTATGCGCTGACGCGCTGAGCGGCCGGCTGGAGCGGGTAGCGGGAATCGAACCCGCGCGTTCAGCTTGGGAAGCTGACAGGCTACCATTACATCATACCCGCAAATCAAGCACTTAGGCCGACTTGGCTTCACGATTTTACACTGCTTTTTACAGCAGCCTGCGCCGCGATGCGTTGGCCGATTGCCATCACCACCGCCTCCTCGTCAACATAAAGCCGACGAAGCGCATCAACCTGAGCTTCGGTCCACCCCATTATGCGGGCGATTTCCTGATTGGTGAGGCCCGCACGGCAAAGCTCGGTGGCGAAGGTTCCTCGGAAATCATGCAAGCGTTTCGGTGGCAATCCCAGGGCTTCGCGGGCATCTGTAAAGCTGCTTGTCAGGCCGTTTGCAGTCCAAGGCTGGCCATGGCTGTTCACCAGAAGCGTCGTTGCCCCATCCACCCGGTTGCGCTGCTTGAGATCTTCAATCAGTTCCCTCAGCCTGGGCAGTATCGGGATCTGGACGACCGCACGCTTGCCGCTCTTTGATGTCCGCCAGACGATCGAATGTGTCCCGACCGCTTCGAACGGAATCGCAATTAAGTCGCTTCGGCGAAGCCCCGTCAGTCTGGCAAGGTTTGCTGCATCGCGGACGGGCACAGGCGCATTTTGCCAGATGGTTACCTCGTTCAAGGTCCAAATGATCTCTGCCCGTTGGCCCCCCTTGTAGATACCAGGGATACCCTCGCCGAAATTATATGTCAGCAATCCAAGGTTCCGGCCATAGCTCAATAGAGCGGAAAGGACCTGAACCCTGTAATCCGCCTTGCGGGGTGTATCGGCAGCATCGTCGCGCCACGCAATGATCTTGGCCCGGATCCTCCGATCGTCGAAAATTGAGAGTGGGATTTGCCCCCATTTTTTGACAATTTCATCAAGCACATAGCTCCATTGGGTTCGTGTGCTTTCAGCCATGCTCTTCCACGCAGCGCTTGCCCGCCATGTCGTGGCAAGGCCTGCAATCGTGTTTGCCTTTGCCGTCGACCGATTTGCCATGGCCTCCTGAAACGCTGACAGCGCTTCAGCTGTAAGGCCAGGCTTTACAGCGCCAGCGGCCTTCATGATCAGTGGCCCACCACGCCACGCATATACATACCAGCACGCCTTGTTTGCTCGGTTGCGTGAGCAAACGAAATGCAGGCCCTGCAATGATGTCGGCTTCACAGGAGATGTTCCAGTGTCGAGAAAAGATCTTGGCGCCTCGCATCGTCTGATGACATTATCCGGATCGTTCCGTTGGGGGACAACTCGATTCCAGTCGGTTCAATGCCTGCAGCTCTTGCGGCCTCTATCGAACGCTGAACAGCAGCCTTTGTCGGATAGCTTGGCTTATGTCTTCTATCTGCCATGGGGCTTCCTCTCTGGAGTCGATGGCGCCCCCACGCCGATCGAATATCTTTCAGTTTTCACAAGCCCCAAGATCGACCACTCAAAAACATAAAAAATCCGGCTCACTTTCATTTCAACAGCATATGAGACGATCATTATCTTCTCGATAATTTCATAAGATCCAGAAAATATATTATGAGTGGCCACTTAAATGATGCCCTCTGAGGGTTTGTCAAAGATTCTACAGGCCAAGGGTAACGAATGTGTAACTTTATGGCTGACGAATGAATTTTTTTGCTATGATCCCGACCTCATATGGGTGCGATTTTGAATTATCAGCGGCGGGTGGGGATGGAAATTGCTGCCGCCCGCGTGCCGGGCGGCAGACTTTGTTGTTTCCGTCAGCGCTGGGTGGATGCTGCCATCCATTTGTCCCACGCTTCCTTGCAGCGCAGCTGGCAGCCGTCGTGCAGGAGTTCCCGAACGAACGCGCCCAGCCCTGCACCCGTTACCTCTCGCGCAGTACAAAGCAGATGAACATGGAAATCCGCCCGCTTCGCCATTCGCGCCGGCGCATGAGCAACAAGATGAACACCGACGCCATACCGATCTGCCAGTTCGATCTGAGCAAAGGCTGAAACTTGCCGAAGCGCCCAATGCTGGCATCCCGGGCGAGGAAACCAGATGGTGGGTCCGGTCAGCAAGTGAGGCTCGCCCTCCCAGTCGGTCTCTTGATCAACCGTGCTCCACATTGCGTGGGGGTTCATGAACTGATCGCCAGCATCGGGCGGGAGGATCACTTGGCTGACGACCACATCAATGTGCGGCGTGGCTTGATCCAGCGAGCGGTCCCAGCAGCGCAGCTTGGCCCGGGCATAAGTGAGCGCGCTGTGCTCCCTGTCGCCCCGTCGTCGCTTCAGGATGTCGAACGAGAGTTGTGGCGTCTGCCCGTCCGGATTCTTGATAGTCCAGCTCGACACGTCGACCCGGCTCCCGATGGCTTGGTTGGGGAGATGCTCCATCACAATGCGCACCTCATGCCGGCATTTCCGTCGACCATAGCAGCGGCTGACGGGCTGGGCCGGCAGCTGGCGTTGAACTGCATCCGGTGAACGCAGCTTGGCGCGAGCGTATCCGTGGCCGGCAGTTGGGCCGCCGTGCAGGTTGGTAACATCATCTTATTCCTGTTCGATTGAATTACGGGACCATTGAGCTTGCCACCCGCCTGGCCATTCAAGCTTGAAGAGACTCTTTTTCTCTTTTTACTTGGCTCAACCGATCTTCCCTTTCCCTCTAAACGCCTTGCCTTCATGCCGTTTAGGCATGCCGCGCACCGTTCCCTCACGGTTTTCATCGCAAACGTTGGCTGCCGGGAATTCCCGGTTGAATGCAGCGGGCACAGCTTCCATAGCTATCATGAAAGCGGCCTGATCACGGCCCGGCCAGCCTTCCGGCGGGCATATGAAACAATCCAAGGGGTGCCTGATGGCCATCAAGAAGAGCGACATTTACCGGTCTCTCTGGGAAAGCTGTGACCAGCTGCGGGGCGGCATGGATGCCTCGCTCTACAAGGATTACATCCTCACCCTGCTGTTCGTGAAATATGTGTCGGATCGGGCCGGGCAGCCCGATGCGCTGATCGAGGTGCCGCAGGGTGCGTCTTTCTCCGATATGCGGGCGTTGCGCGGCAAAGCCAACATCGGTGAGGGCATGGACACGATCATTTCCGCCATCGCCGAGGCCAATGATCTCAGCGGGGTCATCGACCGCGCCTTCTTCAACGATGCCGAGAAGTTCGGTCGCGGGACGAAGATGGTCAACACGCTCACTGCGCTGATCAACATCTTCAGCCGGGAGGAACTGAACTTCGCCAACAACCGTGCCGATGGCGATGACATTCTGGGCGATGCCTATGAATATCTGATGCGCAATTTTGCGACGGAATCCGGCAAGTCCAAGGGGCAATTCTACACGCCCGCCGAGGTGTCTCGCGTTGTTGCCGCTGTGGCCGGCGTCAGTCGCGCCACCAGCCCCCGGCAGTCGGTCTATGATCCGGCCTGCGGCTCAGGCTCTCTGTTGCTGAAGGCGGCGGAGGCGGCGCCCATCCCGATCAGCATCTTCGGGCAGGAGATGGACATCGCCACCCGCGGTCTCGCCCGCATGAACATGATCATGCACAACCGCGAGACGGCCGAGATCGCCCAGGGCGACGTGATTGCCGAACCGCAGTTTCTGGCCGATCCCTACACGTTGCAAACCTTCGATTTCGTTGTCGCCAACCCGCCGTTCTCCGCGAAGGCCTGGGCCGCCGGCCTGACCGAAGAAACCAAATACGGCCGCTTCGATGATGGCGAGCCGCCGGCCAAGAACGGCGATTTCGCCTTTTTGCTGCATATCCTTGCGTCGATGAAGGCCACCGGTTCCGGCGCCGTCATCCTGCCGCACGGCGTGCTGTTTCGCGGCAATGCCGAGGCGCGCCTGCGCGAACGCATCCTCAAGCGCGGCTATATCAAGGGCATCATCGGTCTGCCGGCCAACCTGTTTTATGGCACCGGCATCCCGGCCTCCATCATCGTGCTCGACAAGTCGGAGGCCACTGCCAACCGGCCGGTGTTCATGATCGATGCCTCCAAGGGTTTTGTGAAGGATGGCAACAAGAACCGCCTGCGGGAGCGGGACATCCACAAGATCATCGATGCCTTCACCAAGGCAGAGGCGATCCCCGGCTATTCCCGCCTTGTCCCCTTTGCCGAGATCGTGCGCAATGATTTCAACCTCAATATCCCGCGCTACATTGACGGGTCGGAGCCTGAGGACCTGCAGGACATCAGTGCCCATCTGCATGGCGGCGTGCCAGAACGGGATGTGGATGCCCTGGGCGATTTCTGGGCGGTGATGCCCACGTTGCGGGCCACGCTGTTCGGGCCCAATGCCCGCGCCGGCTATGCCGATCCGCTGGTGGCGCCGGATCAGGTGCGGGCGACCATCCGCAACCACCCGGATTTCGCCGCCTTCCGCGCGCAGGTGACGGCAATCCTGGACGGCTGGATTGCCGCCAACAGGCCGGCCCTTGAGGGTATCCAGCAGGGCGATCATCCGAAAGACCTGATCCACAGCATCGCCGAAGACATGCTGGCCCGGTTCGAGGCCGCGCCGCTGATCGACAAATATGAGGCCTATCAGCGGCTCATGTCCTACTGGGCCGACACCATGCAGGATGATGTGTTCATCATCGCCGGCGATGGCTGGCTGGCGGCGCGGGAATTGCGGGAGGCGCGCAAGGAAACCGGCAGCGATGGCAAGGTGAAATGGTTGGAAGAGGGCGATCTGGTGGTGGGCAAGGCCCGGCTGGTCGCCGATGTCATCCCGCCGGCGCTGGTGATTGCCCGCCTCTTTCCCGAGCTGCAGGCCAAGCTGGATGCTGCTACTGTCCGCGCCGAGGACTTGGGCCGCGAGATCGACGAACTGGTGGAAGAGTATGGCGGGGAGGGTGGCCTGCTTGAATCCGCCCTGTCTGACACCGGCAAGCTGACCGCCGCATCGGTGAAGGCGCGGGATAAGTCGGGCGATGCCGATGCAGATGAGAGGAAGCTGTTGAGGCAGGCCGCCAAGCTGGTTGCCGACGAGGCGGCGGCGAAGAAGGCCGCCAAGGAGGCTGATACCGATCTGACCGAGGCAGTGCTGAAACGCTATCCCAGGTTGACCGAGGCCGAGATCCGCACCCTGGTGGTGGAGGACAAGTGGCTGGCCGACATCACGTCTGCGATCGATTCCGAGGTGGAGGCGCGAACCGAGGCGCTGACAGCGCGCGTGCGGGTGCTGACGGAGCGCTATGGTAAGACCTTGCCGCAGATCGTCGATGAATTGGCTGGGCTGGAGGCGCGGGTGGTCGGGCATCTGGCGGCGATGGGAGTCGCGGGATGACCGTGCCGACAATCCCAGCAGGGTGGGACCGAAAGTTTATAAAGGCCGTCGCGCGGATCACGACTGGCGATAAGGATACTAAGGATCGCGTGGACAGCGGCCTTTATCCGTTCTTCGTCCGTTCCCAAACCGTGGAACGCATCAACTCGATAGGGTTCGATGGCGAAGGCGTCCTGACGGCTGGCGACGGCGTCGGAACGGGTAAGATTTTTCACTACATTAATGGGAAATTTGACTTCCATCAGCGCGTTTATCTGATGCACAGTTTTTCGGAAGGGGTCAGCGGTCGGTATTTCTTCTACTACTTTAGCTATTTTTTTTATGACCGTATCATGGCCATGACAGCTAAATCGTCTGTCGACTCCGTTCGCCGAGAGATGATTGCGGACATGGAAATCATGTTCCCAATAGACTGCAGTGAACAAGAGCGAGTGGTCGCCGCGCTGTCGGATGCGGATGGGGTGGTGGCGGGGTTGGAGCGGCTGATCGCCAAGAAGCGCCTGATCAAGCAGGGCGCGATGCAAGACCTCCTCACCGCCCGCCGCCGCCTCCCGGGCTTTTCGGGGGAGTGGGAGTATAAGTCGCTCGGCAGCGTCTCCGCGTTTATTACCAAGGGCGCGACTCCTACGACGTACGGGTTTGAATGGCAGAGGCACGGGGTTTTGTTTTTAAGGAGTGAGTGCGTCGGCCCTCTGGGTTTAGATTTATCGCAGTCAATGTTTATCTGCGAGGATGCCCATAAGATGTTGAATAGGAGCGAGGTTAGATCAGGAGACGTTCTTGTAACAATTACTGGAAATGTTGGCCGAGTAGTCCGACTCCCAGCCGAATTCGGATTCGGTAATATCAACCAGCATATCGCAAGGATAAGGGTTTCGTCCGAAAGCTCGAACGGTGAATATGTGTTTCATCAGCTCTCGCAGCAGAAATATGTGAAATATTTCAATTCGATTGTAACTGGTCAGGCGTACCCGCAGATAAGCCTTCGTCAAGTTCGTGACGCTGTATTGCCGTTTCCATCGCTAAAGGAACAACATGCCATTGCCGCCGTCCTGTCTGATATGGACGCCGAAATCCAAACCCTCGAAGCCCGCCTCGCCAAGGCGCGGGCGATCAAGGAGGGGATGATGCAGAATCTTTTGACAGGGCGAGTCAGGCTGGTCTGACTGGGGCGCGGCACAACAGGGAGCATCCATGGCCATCGGCGATCCGGAACGCGCCACGCAGAACCGTTTGATTGCCCTGCTGTGCGGCGGCACATCGGGCATGCCCGGCGGCCTGGGCTGGCGCTATCTGGGCGATTGGCACCAGCGTGAGGGCAACGCCAATATCGAGCCTGAGCTGCTGCGCCCGTGGCTGATGTCGCGCGGCCATGCGCCCGAGGTGGTGAGCAAGGCGATTGCCGAATTGCAGCGTGCCGCCCGCATGGATGGGCTGAAGCTGTATGAAGCCAACCGCGCCACTTATGACATGCTGCGGTATGGCGTGCAGGTGGTGCCCGGCCCCGGTGAGGCGCCGGTGACGGTGCGCTTTGTTGATTGGGGCGATCCTGCCGCCAACGATCTGGGCGTGGCCGAAGAGGTGGCGATCAGCGCCAAGAACCCCAAGGCCTACAACAAGCGGCCCGACCTGGTGCTGTATGTGAATGGCATCGCGCTGGGGGTGATCGAGCTGAAGAAGGCCACGGTGGAGGTGGGTGAGGGCATCCGCCAGACGCTGGACAACCAGCGGCCGGAGTTCATCCGGCACTTCTTCACCACAATGCAGATCACATTGGCCGGCAACGATGTGCAGGGCCTGCGCTATGCCCCGATCATGACGCCGCAACCCTTCTGGCTGGCGTGGAAGGAAGACTGCGCGATCAAGAACCCGCTCGATCGCGACGTGGGCCAGATGCTCAGCCCGACGCGCTTCCTGGAGCTGATCCACGATTTCACGCTTTTTGATGCCGGCATCAAGAAGCTGGCCCGCCCCAACCAGTATTTCGCCGTGAAGGCCGCGCAGGCGGCCGTTCAGGCCCGCCAGGGCGGCATCATCTGGCAGACGCAGGGATCGGGCAAAAGCCTGATCATGGTGATGCTGGCGCGCTGGATCCGCGAACATCGGCCCGATGCTCGCATCCTGGTGGTGACCGACCGCAAGGAACTGGACGAGCAGATCGAGAGCGTGTTCGGCAACACCGGCGACAAGGTGCGCCGGGCCAAGTCTGGCGCCGATCTGCTGGCAGCACTGGCCGACCCGAAGGACCGGGTGGTGGCATCGCTGGTGCACAAGTTTGGCCGGCGGGAAGAGGATGAGCTGGGCGCGATGATCGCCGACATCCAGCGCAGCAACATCGGCGCACCGGTGGGCGAGTTCTTCGTCTTCATCGACGAAGCGCACCGCACCCAATCCGGCAAGCTGGCCAAGGCGATGCGGATGATCCTGCCGGATGCGCTGTTCTATGGCTTCACAGGCACGCCATTGCTGCGCACGGACAAGCAGACCTCGCTGGAGGTGTTCGGGCCCTATATCGGCACGCCATACCGCTTCAACGAGGCGGTGGAAGACGGCGTGGTGCTCGACCTTCGCTATGAGGCGCGGGACATCGACCAGCGCGTGGCTTCGCCGAAGAAAATCGATGAGTGGTTCGAGGCCAAGACCAAGGGTCTGACCCCGGTGGCCAAGGCCACGCTGAAGGCGCGCTGGGGCACGTTACAGCGGGTGTTGTCCTCCAAGGACCGGCTGCAGCAGATCGCCAACGACATCATCATGGACATGGAGTTGAAGCCGCGCCTGAAGGCCGGCCGCGGCAACGCCATGCTGGTGGCCGGCTCCATCCCGGAAGCGTGCCGGCTGTTCGAGATTTTCCGCGGTTCCGGTTCTGACCTCGCCGGCAAATGCGCCATCGTGACGTCTTACACGCGCAGTGCATCGGAGCTGACCGGCGAGGAAGCCGGGATGGGCGAGACCGAGAAGCAATATGTCCACAAGGTCTATGATCAGCTGATGACCAGTCTGGGCACGGACGAGGAGGCATATGAGAAGGAGGCGCTGACCAAGTTCCGGAAAGAGCCGGCGCAGATGAAGCTGCTGATCGTGGTGAGCCGGCTGTTGACCGGGTTCGATGCGCCGACAGCCACCTACATCTATATCGACAAGCAGATGCGCGACCATGGCCTGTTCCAGGCGATCTGCCGGGTGAACAGGCTGGACGGCGACGACAAGGATTACGGCTATGTCGTCGACTACAAGGACCTGTTCAAGAACATCGAAACGGCGGTGGACGATTACACCTCGGGCGCGTTTGATGGGTTTGATGCAGCCGATGTGAAGGGGCTGATCACCTCGCGCGCTGAGAAGGCCGGCCTTGATCTGATGACCGCGCGCGATGCGTGGTTTGGCCTGCTTGATCCGGTTGAACAGCCAAAGGGTGATGATGAGATCCTGGCCTATTTCTCAAGCCCCGCCGGTTGGGAAAATGACCCGCAGTCTGACGAAAAGGCGCGCCGACGGCAGGCGTTGTACAAGCTTGCCGGAGCCTATGCCCGGGCCTTTGCCGGCGTTGCCGAGGACCCGGCCGCGTCGGGTGTGAACGATCTGCAGCTGGCCCAATATCGCAGTGAGGTTGAGCATGCCATCGCGCTGCGGGATGCCGTTCGCCTGCACAGCGGCGATGCTGTCGACATGAAGCAGTTTGAGCCGGCGATGCGGCACTTGATCGATACCTACATCAAGGCCGACGAGTCCGAGATCATTTCGCATCTGGACGATATCAGCCTGATTGATCTGGTGGCGAGCAAGGGCGCTGATGTTGGGGAAGGGCTGCCCGATCCAGTGAAATCCAAGCCGGAGAATGTGGCTGAGGCGATCGAGAACAACGTGCGCCGGCTGATCATTGATGAGACGCCGGTGAACCCGAAATTCTACGAACGCATGTCGGAATTGCTCACCGACCTGGTCAAAAAGCGCAAGGACGATGCGATTGCCTATGCCGAGTATCTTGAGAAGATTGCCGAGCTGGTGAGGGCTCTCAAGGCCGGTCATGGCGGCGAATATCCGGCAACGATGAACACGCCTGGTCGCAAGGCGCTGTATGACAATCTTGGCCGGGACGAAGCCCTGACCAGCGCGGTGGACGACGCGATCCGGGGCGCAGCCCAGGTGGGTTGGCGTGGCAATCGAATGAAAGAGAAGATGATCCGACGGCGCCTGCAGGACGTGCTGCAAAGCGACGATGCGGTGGATGCCATCATTGAGATCATCCGGACCCATGATGAGTTCTGACGTTCTCGAGATTGCCGGCCTGTTCGTCGAACTGGTGCGCAAACCCATCAGGAATTTGCACATCGGGGTTTATCCGCCGGCCGGCCGCGTGCGGGTTGCGGCGCCCCCTGCGGTCAGTGAGGATGCCATACGGGTGGCGGTGGTGACACGCCTCGGCTGGATCAAAAGGAAGCAGCGCGAGTTTCAGGGACAGGCACGGCAAACCCGGCGAGATTTTGTTTCGGGTGAGACCCATTATGTGTTTGGAAGGCCGCTGCGTCTCCACATCCGAACCGTTGAATCAGGCCGCTGCCAGATTGAGCGGAGTTCGTCCGATCGCCTGCTGATGGTGGTGCCTGCTGCCGCGACGGTGGACCAGAAGGCGCGGTGGCTAGATGCTTGGTATCGACATGAATTGAAGCAGAAGGCCGAGCCGCGGATGGCGAAATGGTCGGAGCGGATTGGCATCACGGTGCCGCGCTGGGGTGTTCGCCAGATGCGAACCAAGTGGGGCAGTTGCAATCCCGAGAAAGTGTTGATCTGGCTCAACCTGGACCTTGCCAAGAAGCCTGTGCAGGCCCTTGATTATGTCATCCTGCATGAACTTGCGCATTTCATTTCCGCGAAACATGACCCGACGTTCGTTGGCGTCTTGGACCGTCAAATGCCAGGCTGGCGCCAGGTGCGTGCGGACCTCAACGCATTGCCCTTGCTTGCGTGAAAATCGGCCAGCTACTGCCCGCCGGGCATTGAGCTGATGCTCGTGCAGCTTGCTGATTTTTGTTGTGACGAATGACGTGGCGTGGCGGGTCAGCAGCGCAAAAGCTGCCACACCCATGGTGGGTTGGTTGCGGTTGTGCAGCCTTCGTTGCGAGCAGCCTTCCGGAAACCTGAATGCAGGTTGGAGGACCAGCGACTTGATGATGTACCGCTGGGCGTTGGAGCATGTTGTGCCATTCTAGGCGCAGTTAAGCAATTTTTACCCGTGGAAAAAATTGCAGCAAATGCATATTTGCGGTATTGCGCCTTTTTTTGATGATTTTTTTGAGGGGTAAATGTGTATGCGGTTGGTGGATTTTTCTTCCAAGGAGAGCCTGAAATAAATGTGAAGTGCCCACTTTTCAGAAAATCCGGGATATGGCACTTCACATTTATGCCCGAAAAAAATCCAAGACCGTTGATGGGCTTGCACAGCGAGCCGCATTTTTTGTCATGCGCACTGGCGGTGGTGCCTTCAAATTTTCCTCGTTGCGCGCCGGCGAGGACGCCCGTTTCAGGCCCGTGTTGCTGGCGAAAAACGTTTGTGAATTGCGCGATGAGTGCGGGCGGGGTTGCCCGCCTTTTGCCTGGAGGTGTTTCCCATGCGTGATGATGAAATCGACTGGCCGATAGGTCTGGACGACCGCGCAAGGACCTTGCTGGCCACCATTCTTCTCAACGATCCGAGCGACATCCCGGGGGCTTCGGCGAAGGAAGTTTATGCGTTCATTCGCTCGCAGATGCGGGCGTCCGAGATGGACGATCGGCTCAAGGCTTTGATCGAGTTGGTTACAGCTGGTCGGCTTGATCCAGATCGGTTTGCATCGTGGCTTCACCGGCCGATCGACGAAAGGTCGCCGTTCGACAAGGTGGTTAGGCCGCGTGGTCGTCCTCCACAGTATGTGTCGCAGAATCTCAAGCGTTCGAGCGATTTCATATCCAATCGCGAGCGGCTGATCTCCAATGAAGAGATGCGCATCGATGCCGCCCAGGCAGAGATCGAGAGCGCGCGGGCGAAGATCGGGACATATCGAAAAGAGATTGAAAATGAGGAGGGCTTCATGCGCTCCTCGACCTTCTTCGTGATGTTGGAGGCGCTGGTTCGCGCTGTGGAAAAGCCGATGCAGCTGGGCCCGTTGTATCCGCTGGCGGTCGAGTTGGGCGAGCGGGACGAGGACGACAAGGTCGCCTTTGTCTTGACGGCTCTGCGCGATGACCGGGTGTTTCGCTCCGATCTCGGCGATGCAGTGATGGCGGTGATCAAGGAGAATCTGCCGTTCGCGGTTTCGACATATCGGCAATCGCATCCGGAGTTTGACGAGTTTGCGGCCAAGGCTTTCGCAGACGCCGTTAGAGCATCAGCTTCTTGGCGTCAGCCCACTCGAAACGAGGACCAATGATACTGGCTTGAAGGCAGCAGACCCCGGGGCATTCGGCCCCGGACGGTGTTGGTCCCTACACACCGATTGCCGGTTTATCGACGCCCGAGTTGGAAGATTGTGCCGAGCCATTTAAGGAGTTTGATGGGCCTCCGTGACCAATTCCGCGAGGTCGAGCGAGGTTGAACCGGGCAAGTCGATTGTCAGATTGCTCATGTCGAGCGCATACGATCTGCACCTGGCCCACGGTTGCTGGTCCTTTCCCTCGTTGGCGGGTTTAAACGTTCATTCCCGTTTGCCTGAAACGCAAAGATCGCATTTGATCCGCCATGCTTCGGCTCATCATGTCGCCGAAACTGTCTTGAGTTGGCGATGAGCAAACACGTTGGTGATGGTCGGGGCTTTTCTGCGGCGGATACGGTCAACCGCGAGGCCCATGCGCTCAGGCTGGGCCACGCCGGCCTTGCGGCATTGGAGGCTGGCGGCACTGCCCGATGGCAAGGCGCGCAGTTGCCGCAACGCGTAAAATAGATCACATATTTTTACGCATTAAGGTAAGTTTTCCTAATGATCGATAATGCAATGATATGATCTTGATCTGCTTCAGATACGCGTTAAGCTAGGGGCATGCTTTACGATTTTTCCAGCAGGGTGGCCCTGGTGACCGGGGCGAGTGGCGGCATTGGCCGGGCAACGGCAATCGCGTTTGCCGCCTGTGGCGCGCGGGTTCTGGTGTCGGATGTCAATGATGCCGGCGGCGAGGAGACGGTGGCGATGATCGCGGCCGCCGGTGGGGAGGCCGTGTACCAGCATTGCAATGTCGCCGATGCAGCCGAGGTGAAGGCCATGGTGGCGCGGGCGGTGGATGCCTGGGGGCGGCTGGACTTTGCCCATAACAATGCTGGCATCACCAATCTGGCCGCCAGTGAATATGATGACGCCGTGTGGGATCGCAGCCTTGGTATCAACCTGACCGGAGTGATGCTGTGCATGCGCGAAGAGGCCGAGGTCATGCTGAAGTCCGGCGGCGGCGCCATCGTCAACACATCGTCGATCAACGGTTTGACCGGCAATGCGGCGCAGCCGGCCTATGTCGCCACCAAGCATGGCGTGGTGGGCCTGACGCGCCATGGCGCGCTGCGATGGGCGAAGGCGGGCATCAGGGTCAATGCGGTGTGCCCGGGCGTCATCGAAACCCCGATGACCGCCCCGCTGACGGCCGATCCGGCGATGCGCAAGATCGTGGATGGCATGACGCCGATGGGCCGCATGGGCCGCGCCGAAGAAGTTGCGGCAGCCGTGCTGTTCCTGTGCTCGGACGCTGCCAGCTTTATCACTGGGCATCCGCTGGTGGTGGATGGCGGCGCTACCGTGCAATGAACTGGGTGCAGTGATCAGCCGGCGAGGCGGCGCAGTTCGTCTTTCAGCACCTTGCCGGCGGCGTTGACCGGCAGGGCGCTGACCAGACTGATCCGCCGTGGCACCTTGTAGTTGGCCATCTCCGCCCGGCACCATTGGGCCAAGTCTTCGGCGGTGGCCGCGCTGCCGGCGCGCAGCACCACAAAGGCGGCGCCCACTTCGCCCATGCGCTCGTCTGCCACGCCGATCACGGCCACCTGTGCGACCCCCGGATGCCGCAGCAGCAGCTTTTCCACTTCGGCCGGATAGACGTTGAAGCCGCCGGTGATGAACATGTCCTTCTTGCGATCGGTGATCGCCAGATAGCCGGCGTCATCGAGGCGGCCGACGTCGCCGGTGTGCAGCCAGCCATCGGCATCAAGTGCTTCGGCCGTGGCAGCCGGGTCGTCCAGATAGCCCAGCATGACGCCCGGGCCGCGCACCCAGATTTCGCCAGCTTCACCCACGGGCAACGGCAGGCCTTCGTCATCGACAATGCGCAATTCATTGCCTGCCACCGCCACGCCACAGGTGTTGGCGATCATTTCCGCCGGGTCGCCGCGGCGGCAGCCGGTGATGTTGGTGCATTCGGTCATGCCATAGGCGGTGATGATGTCGGGCATGCCCAATTCGGCGCGTATGCGCTCGATGAGCACGGGCGGCACCACGGCGGCACCCGTTGTGCCGCCGCGCAGCGAAGAGGCATCGAACGGCCTGTTCTCGCGTGCCGCGAGCAGGGCTTGGAAGATGGTGGGCGGGCCGGGCAGGAAGCTGATGCGATGCTGTTCGATGGCGGCGATCACGGCATCGACATCGAAGACCGGCATCGGCACGATCACGGCGCCAGCCAGGATGCAGGCCACCCAACCGGCTTTCATGCCAAAGCTGTGGAAGAAGGGATTGACGATCAGATAGCGTTCACCGGTGGCAAGTCCGGTGTTTTCGATCCAGGTGCCGAACTGCGGAATGATGCGGCCATGGGTCATCAGCACGCCCTTGGGGCTGCCGGTGGTGCCGCTGGTGAACATGATGTCGGAAATCGTGTTAGGCCCGATGCCGGCCATCGCCGCGTCGACGGCGGCTCCCGGAATGTGATTGCCGCTGCTGATGAAGGCTTCCCATTCGCGATCAATGCAGATCGTGCGGTTCAGTGCTGGCAGAGCTTCTTCGGCCAGCAAGGCCGGATAATCCGTGCCCAGGAAGTTGCCGACTGTCACCAGTATACGGGCCGAGGTGCGCCGCAGGATCTCGCCCGCTTCATGGCCCTTCAGCCGCGTGTTGAGCGGCACGATGGCCGCGCCCACCGCCATGGCCGCCACCGCCGCCACGATCCATTCGCGCCGGTTGGGCGCCCAGATCGCAACCCGGTCGCCAGCGCCGATGCCGGCGGCCAGCATGGCGGCTGCGCCAGCGCGGCATTGCCGCCAAAGCGCGGCAAAGCTCCAGGTCTCGCCAGCGTCGATGATGGCTGGCGCCTCGCCCCACCGTGCGGCGGCGGCAGCGACAGCGTGGGGAATTGTCGGGGGCAGGGGCTGCAGCATGGTTCAATCGGCCGGGAAATAGCGGCTGATGGTGTCCACGACGCAGGCGGGCCGGTCGGCATCCTCGATCTCCACCGTCACCCGCACGACCGACTGGATGCCGCCCTTTTCCGGGCTGGCGGCGATGATCTCGCCGCGGGCGCGGATGCGCTTGCCCACGCGCACCGGGTTCAGGAAACGCAGCCGGTCAGCACCCACATTCACGGCATGCGCAAAGCCCTGCACATCGAGCAGTTCGGGCAGCAGCGCGTTGACCAGGCTGAGCGTGAGATAGCCATGGGCGATGGTGCCGCCAAAGGGGCCTTCGGCAGCGCGGACCGGGTCGACATGGATCCACTGATGGTCGCGCGTTACGGTGGCAAAGCCATCGACCATGGGCTGATCGACCAGTAGCCACCCGGTGGGGCCAAGCTGGGTGCCAACGGCCTCCAGCAAAGCGGCGGGTGTGGTAAACACCCGGGCAGGCGCGGCCTCGCTCATGCCCGCTGGCTCGATACCGAGATGACCTCGCCGGTCAGATAGGAAGCAAGATCGCTGGCCAGGAAGATCATCACGTTCGCCACCTCCCACACCTCGGCGGGGCGGCCGAAGGCTTCGCGAGCGGCCAATTGGCCAAGCAGTTCGTCGCTGGTCACCTTGGCCAGAAACGGGTGCATGGCAATGGAGGGCGCCACGGCATTGATGCGCACGCCATGATCGGCCGCCTCCAGCGCGGAACACCGGGTGAAGGCCATCACGCCGGCCTTGGCGGCGGCATAATGGGCCTGGCCCTTTTGCGCGCGCCAGCCTAGCACCGAGGCGTTGTTGACGATGACGCCCGACCCGCGCGCCTGCATGGCGGGCAGGAAGGCGCGGGTCATGCGGAACACGCTGGTCAGCGTCACGTCCAGCACCCGGCTCCACTGCGCATCGGTCATGTCTACCACCGGCACCTCACCGCCCAGGCCGGCGTTGTTGATCAGCACGTCGACATGGCCAAGGCCCGCCAGCGCGGCGGCGTGTAGGGACTGCACCTGCTCTTCCACCGTGACATCGCACAGGCAGGTGAGCGGCGTGTGGCCCGTTTCGGCAGCAAGGCGCTCGGCGGCTTCGCCGAGGCGACGCTCGTGAATGTCGCTGATCAGCAGGCGGGCACCTTCCTCCGCTGCGCGGCGAGCGACGGCATAACCGATGCCGGTGCCGGCGGCGGCGGTGACCACTACGGTCTTGCCTGCCAGCAGGCCGCGGGGTGGAGGATAGGCTGGCGCGTTCATGCCTGGCCCCGCGGTTCGCGCGGCATGCCCAGCCCGCGTTCGGCAATCAGGTTGCGCTGGATCTGGTTGGTGCCACCATAGATGGTGTCGGCCCGTGAATAGAGGAACAGGTTGGGCAGCATGTCCCACTCATAATCGGCGTGGGCGCTGACCTCGCCGGCCTGACCCAGCACGTCCATGGCCAGTTCGCCGAGGCTGCGACGCCAGCTGGCCCACTGGATCTTGTAGGTGAGGGCCGCGCCGCCGATGGCCGAATGATCGGTTTGCGAGAGCATGCGCAGCGCACCATAACGCATCAGCCTGAGGCCGATTTCGGCCTGGGCGATGCGTTGGCGGATCAGGGGGTCTTGCGCGGCACCATTGGCCTTGGCGGCGGCGATGATGCCATCGAGTTCATTGCGGAACCCCATCTGCTGGCCCAGCGTGGACACGCCCCGTTCAAAGGCGAGCAGGCCCATGGCAATGCGCCAGCCATCGCCAACCGCGCCGATGAGGCTGTCAGCCGGGCAGCGCGCATCGGTGAAGAAGGTTTCGTTGAATTCGGCGTCGCCGTTGATCTGGCGGATGGGCCGCACCTCGATGCCTGGCTGGTGCAGGTTCATCATCAGGAAGGTCAAGCCCTTCGGCCCAGCCGAGCCCTCCTCGCTGCGGGTCACGACGAAGATCCAGTCCGAGATATGGGCGAGACTGGTCCAGATCTTCTGGCCATTGACCACCCATTCCTCGCCGTCCAGGCGGGCACGGGTGCGCACGCTGGCAAGGTCCGAGCCGGCGTTGGGCTCGGAGAAGCCCTGGCACCAGATGGTCTTGCCCGCGGCAATGCCAGGCAGGAAACGTTGCTTCTGCTCGTCACTGCCAAACGCCAGGATAGTGGGGCCGGCCAGCTCAACGCCGATATGGTTGACCCGGCCGGGCACGTCAGCGCGGGCATATTCTTCGGCAAAGATCACTTGCTGGGCGAGCGTGGCGTCACGTCCACCCCAGGCCTTTGGCCAGCCGATGCAGGCCCAGCCATGTTCGGCCAGTTGCTGTTCCCATTCGCGCCGGCGTTCCGGCTTGGCGGTCAGCTTGGTGATGCCCTTGATGTCGGCAAATTCGCCGGCCATCTGACCTTGCAGCCAGTCGGCGCATTCGGCGCGAAAGGCCTCGTCGGCGGCGGAGAATCCCAATTTCATGCCACATCTCCCAGCACCATGCGGGCCACCTGTTCGCGGTGCCAGGCGCCGCTGCCCATCATGGTCTGCAATGATCGCGCCCGCTTGAAGAACAGATGCGCATCATGTTCCCAGGTAAAACCAATGCCGCCATGCAGCTGGATCATGTCGGCGGCACATTTGAAGGCGGTGTCGGCGGCAAAGCTCTTGGCGGCATGCAGAGCCAGCACGGCCTCGTCACTGCCCTCGTCCATGGCGCAGGCCGCCCAATAGACGGCCGAGCGCGCCTGTTCGATGGCGATCATCATGTCGGCCAGACGATGCTTGTAGGCCTGGAAGGAGCCGATGGCGCGTCCGAACTGCACGCGGTCCTTGGCATAGGCCACGGTGCGATCAAGCGCCGCCTGAGCGACCCCAAGGCCCTCGGCCGCCAGCACCACCCAACCCGTCGTCTGGGCGGTGGCCAGTGCGGCTGCACTGTCGGCCAACGGCTCGGCAGCCGCGGCGTTCAGCGTGATGGTGGCAAGGGGGCGGGTCTGGTCCATGGTGACCGGCGTGTGGGCCGTCACGCCAGCGCCGGCGGGTACCAACCAGGCCTGGTTGGTTCGGCTGACCAGGAACAGGCCGGCATTGCCGCCATGCGGTACCAGGCGGGCGCTGCCGGTAAGGGCGTCGTCATCAGCCGTGACCTCGGCATCCAGCGCGGCCGCGGCCAGGGTTTCCCCGCCGATCAGGCGCGGTAACCAATGGGCCTGCTGGGCGTCGCTGCCGCCTGCCGCAATGGCGCGGGCCACCACGGCATGGCCCAGCAGCGGCATGGCGGCCACCTGTGCGCCGGCGGCTTCGGCAATGATCGCCAGTTCCACCAGGCCCAGCCCGGCACCGCTGCGATGCTCCGGCAAGGCCACGCCCGATAGGCCAAGCTCGCGGCAGAAGCCAGACCAGAGCGCTGCATCCATGCCATCGCCGGCCATGGCCGCCCGGGTGCGGGCCGATGTCGCCGCTTGCGCAAACCAGCTGCGTGCGGTTTCGCCGATCATCTGCTGTTCGGCGGTGAATGCGAATTCCATCAGGCCGTCCCCCATACCTTGCGGGGCGGCACGCGGCTGGCCAGCAAGGTGGCGACAGCCTCGCCCACCTCAGCCGGCGCCCAGCGTGCGCCCTTGTCGACAACCGGGCCTTCCCGCCAGCCGTCCTCGATCATGATCTTGCCGCCCTCGAGTTCGAAGACGCAGCCGGTGACGTGCGCCGAATGGGCGGAGCCCAGCCAGACGACGGTTGGCGCGATGTTGGCCGGGTCCATCACGTCAAAGCTCTGGCCCTCGGTGGCCATCTTCTCGGCAAAGGCCTGTTCGGTCATGCGGGTCCTTGCCGATGGCGCCAGCGCGTTGGCGGTGATGCCATAACGGGCGAGTTCGGCCGCCTGCACCAGGGTGAGGGCGGCAATCCCGCCCTTGGCGGTGGAATAGGCCGCCTGCGCAATGGAGCCTTGCAGGCCGGCGCCCGACGAGGTGTTGATGATCCGGGCGTCCACGGCATGGCCGGCCTTCTGCCGGCTGCGCCAATAATCCACCGCGTGGCGCGACAGGCAGAAATGCCCGCGCAGGTGGACATGCATGGTCGCGTCCCATTCCTCCAGCGTGGCCGAAACGAACATGCGGTCCCGCACGATCCCGGCGTTGTTGACCACCACGTGCAGATCGCCAAAGGCCGCCACCGCCGCATCGACGATGCGTTTGGCGGCGTCCCAGTCGGTGATGTCTTCGTGGTTTGCAATGGCCTGGCCACCGCTGGCCAAGATTTCGGCCACCACGGCATCAGCCGCGCTGGTGTCGCGGCCTTCGCCGTTCAGCGAGGTGCCGATGTCGTTGACCACCACGTTGGCGCCTTCGGCGGCAAACGCCAGCGCATAGGCGCGGCCCAGCCCGCGCGCGGCGCCGGTGATGATGACGGTGCGGCCTGTGCAAAGTACTGCGGTCATGGCGTCCTCACAGCCGCTCGATGATGGTGACATTGGCCTGGCCGCCGCCTTCGCACATGGTCTGGAGACCATAACGGCCACCGGTGCGTTCCAGTGCGTTCAGCAGCGTTGTCATCAGCCGTGCGCCGGTGCCGCCCAAGGGGTGGCCAAGCGCAATGGCGCCGCCGCAGACATTGACCTTGTCGTGCGGGATATCGAGTGCCTGCATCCAGGCCATGGGCACGCTGGCAAAGGCCTCGTTGCATTCGAACAGGTCGATGTCGGCCACGGTCAGCCCGGTCTTGGCCAACGCATGCCTGGTGGCGGCAATCGGGGCGGTCAGCATCCAGACCGGATCATCGGCCCGCACGCTCATGTGGTGGATGCGGGCGCGGGGGTTGAGACCATGATCCTTCACCGCCTGGGCCGACGCGATCAGCAGCGATGCCGCCCCGTCGCAATTCTGGCTGGCAACGCCCGCCGTGATGCGGCCGCCGTCTTCTACCGGGCGCAGGCCGGCCAGCCCTTCCGCCGTGGTGCCGGCCCGGATGGTTTCATCATGGGAAAGCCCTTCCAGCGGCGCGATCTCACCGGCGAACCAGCCTTCGCGCGTGGCCTGATCGGCGCGGGCATGGCTGGCGCAGGCAAAGGCCTCCATGGCTTCCCGGGTCAGACCCCATTTTTCCGCGATCATTTCGGCCGAGCGGATCTGGTTCAGCAGGCCGGGGCCATAACGGGCGATCCAGCCAGGCGAGGTGTTGAACGGATTGTCAAAGCCATAGGGGCTGCCCGCCAGCATCGCAGCGGAAATCGGGATGGCGTTCATCGCCTGCGATCCGCCGGCCACCACCAGATCCTGCGTGCCCGACATCACCCCTTGCGCGGCAAAATGCACGGCCTGCTGGCTGGAGCCGCACTGGCGGTCAACCGTAGTGCCCGGCACATGGGTGGGCAGACCAGCGACCAGCCAGGCCGTGCGGGCGATATCGCCCGCCTGCGGGCCGATGGTGTCGCAGCAGCCCCACACCACATCCTCCACCGCGCCCGGATCGATGCCGGTGCGGGCCATAAGGGCGGCAATCGGGTGGGCGGCCAGGTCGGCCGGATGCAGATGCGCAAGGCTGCCCTTCTTGCGGCCAATCGGGCTGCGCACCGCGTCGATGATATAGGCTTCGGGCATGGGGAACCTCAGGCGAATGTGTGTTCGGGGCCGATAGGATGCGCGCCGCCGATGATGGCGTCGTCCAGCCGGGCGAGGTGAAAGGCGCGGCTGCCCCAGGCCCCGCACAGGGCCCAGGTGCGCTTCATCCAGAAATGCAGGTCAACCTCGTAGGTGTAGCCCATGGCACCGTGCACCTGGATGGCTGTTTCGGCCATCGCCCACGCGGCGTCGCTGGCTGCGACCTTGGCATGGCTGACATGGATCGCTGCGCTGCTGCGGCCCGCGGCGAGAGCGGCGGCGGCCTGCCAGACCACCGGTTTGGCGAATTCGATGGCAACCGTGCAACTGGCCAGCTGATGCTTGATCGCCTGAAAGGCACCGATCGGTTGGCCGAATTGTTCGCGCAGCTTGGCGTAGGCCACGGCCTGATCCTGCATGGCTTCGGCCAGGCCGACCAGTTGGGCCGCTGTCATCAGGGCACCCAGGTTCAGCAGATGGGGATCGGTCGGGGGATCAGACGGCGCGGTTCCAAGTCGCCGCAGCGGATCGACGCTGTGGAGGCCCTCGCCGCCGTCCACCCATGGATTGATCGCGTGGGGCAGGGGAATCGTGCGGTTGCCGGCCGCGATATCGGCCAGCAGGGCGGTGTCCCCATGGGCCAGCAGCCACGGCACCGCGATGAAGGCGGTGTCCACCAGGGGCTCGGCGAGGCAGACCCGCCCGCATTCGGCGGCGATCAGGGCAGCTTCCTCAAGCCCAAGGCCCATGCCGCCTGCATCTTCTGGCACCATAAGGCCGGGCAGACCCATGGCAACCAGCCCTTGCCAGATCGCCGGATCACGGCCGGAGGCGGCATCAAGCCGGCGCAGCACCTCCGGCCCATGGGTTTCGGCAAGATACTCCCGCACGCTCGTAGCCAGCGCCAGCGCATCGGCGGACGGGGCCGGGTCCATCAGCATCGTCATCAGCCGGCTCCCAAGCGTGGCAGGCCCAGCAGGCGCTCTGCCGTGATGTTGCGCTGCACCTCGTTGGAACCGGCATAGATCGGCCCTGACAGCGAGAAGATATAGCCATCCAGCCAGTCATTGGCGGTGCCATCGCCGAACTGCTTCAGCTCCGCCGCTGCCCCCAGCAACTGCATGGCTGTCCTGTGCATGGCGCGATCCAGCTCGGACCAGAAGATCTTGTTGAGGCTGGCTTCGGCACCGATGCGGCCACCGGCCATGATGCGCGCTGCCACCGAATAGGTGTTGTAGGCATAGGCCTGTGTGCCCATCCACGCCTGCAACACGGCCTCGCGGGCGGCTGGTGCAGCGTTGTGCGCATGCCGGCGATACAGTTCGACCAGTCTCCGGGCTGTGGCCTGGAACCGCCCCGGTGAACGCAGCATCAGGCCCCTCTCGAAGCCTGCAGTCGCCATCGCCACGTCCCAGCCCTTGCCTTCGCCGGCGATGCAGTTTTCCACCGGTACCCGCACCTCGTCGAAGAACAGTTCGGCAAAACCGGGATGGCCGTGGAGCTGGCGGATGGGCCGGCGGGTGATGCCCGGGCTGTTCAGATCGAACAGGATGAAGCTGAGGCCCCGGTGGCGCTTGCTGTCAGGGTCGGTGCGGAACAGACCAAAGCCCCAATCGGCAAAGCTGGCCCGGCTGGACCAGGTCTTTTGCCCGGTGATGACATAATGGTCGCCGTCGCGAATGGCTTTGGTCTTGATCGCCGCCATGTCCGAACCGGCGCCAGGCTCGGACCAGGCCTGGGCCCAGATCACCTCGCCACGCGCCATGGAGGTGAGGAAGCGCGCCTTCTGCTCGGCCGTGCCAAATTCCATGATGGTGGGGCCGAGCAGGAAGATGCCGTTCTGGTTGGCGCGCAGCGGCGCGCCGGCCCGGAAATATTCCTCTTCAAAGATCAGCCATTCGATAAGGTCGAGGCCGCGGCCTCCATAGTCCTCGGGCCAGGTGACCATGCCCCAGTTGCCACTGGCCAAGGTGCGTTCCCAGGCGACATGCTGATCAAAGCCTTCGCGGCATTCCAGGGTGACCAGCGGCGTTTTGGGCACATGCGCGGCCATCCAGGCGCGCACCTCGGCGCGAAAGGCCTGCTGGCGTTCGGTGTATTGGAGCTGCATCAGAATTCCGCCGCCTTGCCGGTTTCCACAAAGGCATCGCGGGCCTTCTGCGAATCTGCGTGCATGTACATTTCCAGTGTGAAGCCCTGTTCCCAGCGATAGCCATGGTCGACATCGCGCGGCTCAAGGCCATTCAGGGCTTCCTTGGCGATCACCAGCGCCTTGCGCGACTTGGCCGCGATCACGGCGCAAAAGGCGCGGGCCTCGGCGGCGAGTTGATCTTTCGGAACAAGTTTCTCCACTGCGCCCAACCGCCAGGCTTCACTGGCCGGGATCTGGCCGCCGGTGAAGAAGGCAGCCCGCACCTTGTGCAAGGGCAGCATGCGCGACAAGTGGCTGGCGCCGCCCATGGCCCCGCGGTCAACCTCGGGCAGCGAGAACCAGGCATCCTCGGCGGCGATGATGGTGTCAGCCGCCCCGCAGATGCCGATGCCGCCCCCGATGATGAAACCGTGCGGGGCAACGACCACCGGCACCTCGGCATCACGGATGGCCTTGAACGTAAGGTAGTTGCCGCGGTTGAGCAGCGTGATCCGCTCGGGGTGTTTCTGCATTTCCTTGATGTCGACACCGCCGCAAAAGCCGCGCCCTTCGGCCCGGATAAGGATGCAGTGCACATCCTCCCGGCGGGCGGCTTCGCTGATCAACGCCGGGATGCTGTTCCACGTCGTGCTGTCGAAGGCGTTGACCGGTGGCACATCGAATATGATCTCGGCGATGCGCTCGTTCACGGACACGGTGATGGGCATGGTTCAGGCCTCCCGGCACAGGGCCGCAATGCGGGTGCGGGCATCGCGTTCGATGCCGGCAAGAAGATCGGCACAGCTGGGCAGGTCGGTCAGCCGGCCCGCAACCATGCCCGTCGCCATCAGCCCGGCTTCGGCATCGCCTTGTACCACGGCGCGCTGGATCAGTATCGGGGCGGCCGCGGCCATCAGGGCCTGCGCCAGGCTCATCTCGCCATGGCTGGTCATCCCGCGGGCGGTGCGCAGCACGTCGCTCCAGCCCATCCCGGTTGCAGACTTCATGGCGAGGCCGGCATCCAGTGCCCTCAGCCACGTGGCCAGCGGCCCGGCGCGTTCGATGCGGGCCAGGGCCGCATTGCGGATCAGGCGCTGCGGTACGCCATCGACCTTGCGGGTAACGATGATGTCGTCGGTGCCCGCCTTGCAATAGGCGGTCTTGGGTGCAGCAGGGACCGGGCTGTCTGCCGTCATCAGAAAGCGGGTGCCCATGGCGATGCCGGATGCGCCCCACGCCAACGCGGCGGCCAACCCGGCGCCGTCGGCAAAACCCCCGGCTGCCACCACCGGCACGTTCACGCGGGCCAGCACCTGCGGCAACAGGATGGTGGTGGGAACCGACCCGGTGTGGCCGCCACCTTCGCCGCCTTGTATCGTGATGGCCTCGCAGCCGAGCTTGACCATCTTTTCGGCATGCTTGGCTGCCCCGACCGTTGGCATGCAAATGATGTCGGCAGCGCGAAAACGGGCGATCATGCGGGCATCAGGGCCGCGCCCGAAGCTGACGGCGGCCACCCGGTCACGATTGGCCAGGATGATGTCGACAATCCGCTCGGCCCCTGGCTGGAAGGCATGGAAATTCACGCCGAACCGGTGCGGTGTCAGCTGACGCAAGGTTGCAATGGCGCGTTCCAGTTCATCGGGCTGCATGACGGCTGCGGCCAGAAAGCCGAACGCGCCAGCATTGCTGCTGGCGGCCACCAGCGCCGGCGTTGCCACCCAGCCCATCGCCGTTTGCACGACAGGCAGGCGGCACCCGAGCAGGCGCGTCAGCGGCGTTGTCAGCGGATCAGCCATCGCGCTTGCCCGTCAGCCTTCGCCGGCCTGGCGCTTGTTGGCCTTGGCCATGGCGGCGCCGTCCAGCCCGCCCAGGCTGTGCCCGGTGACCAGATCGTTCTGGGCATGGGCAAAATGGTGCATGTGGAACACGGCATCCATCGCGGTGCGCTTGCCGCGCAGGTCTTCCACGTGATTGAGGGCCTGCTTGGTGAGCCAGTTGCCCAGCCGGGGACGGCTGGCAATCTCGTGTGCCATGGCCGCCACCTTGGCCTGCAGTTGATCGCGCGGCACCATCTCGTTGATCATGCCGAACTGGTAGGTGCGCGCGGCCGGCATGCGCTCACCCAGCATCAGGAAGCCCTTGGCGATGCGCGGCGGCAGCTCGAAACCATGGGCGAAATACTCGACACCGGGGATGCCCATGCGCACGACGGGATCTTGGAAAAAGGCATCTTCGGATGCGACGATCAGGTCGCACACCCAGGCCAGCATCAGGCCGCCGGCGATGCAGGCGCCCTGCACCATGGCAATGGTCGGCTTGGCCATTTCCCGCCAGCGCCGGCACATGCCCAGATAGACTTCCTGCTCGCGCGTATAGAGCAGCTCGGCGCCGGGACGCGTGCTGTGATCGCCAAACAGGAAGGCCCGATCGAACGGCACAAGATGGTCCCGCCCCGGTGTGCCGATGTCATGCCCCGCGGAGAAATGCTTGCCTTCGCCGCCCAGCACGATGACCTTGATGGCATCGTCCGCCATGGCGCGGGCGAAGGCCGCATCCAGCGCATAGGTCATCTGCGAGTTCTGGACATTGTGGAACTGGGGCCGGTTCATCATCACCCAGGCCACCGGCCCATCGGCCCGGTAGGTGATCGGCTCGTCAGTTTCATAGACCGGCGCCTGCGGTTGGCGCGCGACAATCTCATCGCTCATGCTTCTCTCCCCACCGGCGGATTGCCCTGGATGACGCTGCCCCTGAAATTGTGGGGATCCAGCGATTGGATGATGGCCAGCGCATCGGCGTCGGGCAGGGCGGTTTCCGGCACCTGCCCTTCGACCAGCACCGGGAAGCCGGTGGCGGCCTGCACGTCATCCACGCTGACACCGGGATGCAGCGATACCAGGCGCACCGCATGATCCGGTCCACCGAAGTCCATCACGCACAGGTTGGTGATGATGCGGTGCAGGTCGATGTCGCCATAATGGCCGCCGGGCAGGCGCCGGGCCGGGTTGTAGCCAGCGCTCGACACCATATCGACTTCGCCCGCCACGAAGGTGCGGGTGCCATGGGCCGGCACGAACAGCGAATTGCGGTGATGGATGGAATTGCCCGGAAATCCGCGCACGCCCAGCATCTGTGTGCGCGGGCGGGCATGATCGCCGCCCAGGCACGACAGGTTGGTTTGGCCAAAACGGTCGATCTGGGTTGGCGTAACGATGGCATGCCGCCGGCCCGACCAGACCGCTGCATCGAAAAAGCGCGAGAAGGGGAGATGGCCGGCCGCCTTGGGGGCGGTGCTGCGCGGGCCCAATGGCACCGGCTGTTCCACCAGATAGGCCTCGCCATCGGTCATCATCAGGCCGGGCGAATGGGTCAGCTTGGCAAGCCCGGCCCCAAGTCGCGGCACCGGGCCAATACCGGTTGCAATGATTTCCCGGTCGGTGCGGAAGGCCTCGGCACAGGCGTGGATGCACAGTTCGGCAAGGGTGATCATCAGTAGATCGCCAGTGGCACTGCCGCCACCGCCTCCGGGCCGCCGATGCCGGCCATGTAATCGGCTTCTGTTGCGCCCACGAACCGCTCGGCCACGGCGGCCCAGTCGCCAGGGTCACGGGCGGCGTCGGAATAGGCCTTGAACCAGGCCATGTCGGGCCCGTGCAGGGGCGGCAGGCTGGACGGATGTGCGCCGCCAGGCAGATGCGCAACGCCCTGCACGAAGCTGCGTTCGAACAGGTTGGCGGCGGCATCGCCGGGGAAATGATCTTCCATCCGGTCGACCAGCACCTCGGTCGAGACATAGGTGGCATCGGCCGCGCGAGCGAACCACTCGTCGTAGTAAAGGTCGGGCCCGAGCAACTGCACATTGCCGCGCCAATCGCAGCGATTGACGTGGAGCAGGGCCGCATCAAGGCGCAGCGCCGGCATGGCCACCAGCACCTCGCCGTCGGCATAGGGCGATTGCACGGTCTTCAGCCCGGCCAGCGGCACGACATCGGTGCCCAGGCCGACACGGGTTGGCAGGAACGGCAGGCGGAAGGCGGCCGCCTTCAGGCCCCATTGCAGCATGCCCTCGTCCAGCTCCATCACCTCGATGGCGCCGGCTTCCCGCACCTTGCGGAACCAGGCTTCGAGCGGAATGGCATCCAGCGAGACAAAGGCAAAAACGAGCTTCTTCACCCGGCCGGCAGCACAGAGCATGCCGACATCGGCGCCGCCGTAAGAGACGATGGTCAGGTCCTTCAGGCCTGAGCGCAGGATTTCCCGCACCAGGGCCATTGGCTTGCGGCGCGGCCCCCAGCCGCCAATGCCGATGGTCATGCCGTCCTGAAGGCGGCTGACGATTTCGGCAGCGGACAGGCGCTTGTCGAGCATGGCCGTCATTCGGCGGCCTCCGCCTGGGCGGCGGCCTTGGCCATGGCCACCTGCCAGGCCCAGACATGGCCCCACTCGCTGATGCGGGTGTGGGCCGTGGCCTGCCAGCTGGCTGGGTCGATCACCAACCCATTGCACCCGATCTCGAGATCAAAGCCCGACGGGGTCTGCATGTAGAAGCTGGTCATCTCGTCGTTGACATGGCCGCCCAGCGTCGCGCTTTCGGGCACGCCAGCGAGGCGCATGCGGTCATGGCACCGGCCCACGTCAACCAGGCTGGTCATCTCGAGCATCAGGTGAATGCAGCCCGATGGCGGCACCGGGCTTTCGCCAAAGGCGATGCTGTGATGCCGCCCATTGTCGGCGTGCATGAAAACAAAGCCCATGCCCGGATCATCGGGCGGGCCGCCGCCAAAGTAGAAGCGCGGCACGTCGGTGTCGTGAAAGCCGACGACATCGCGATAGAAACGGTGCGACGCGGCCAGATCGGGCGCGGCAACCACGGCATGGCCCATGCCCAGCACCCCGGTCACAAAGCCCTCGACCCCCTGGGGCGAAACGAAGGGGACGCTGTCGCGCCGGTCGCCACAATAGAATTCCAGCCCGTTTCCGGCCGGATCGCTGGTGCGCAAAACGGCATCGACGCCGCGCGCGGCCGCCAGTTCGGCGCTGCCGCGCTCAACGGGCCGGCCGGCAGCGGCCAGGCGCCCGGCCAGCGCTTCGAATGCGGCGGCGTCACTGATCTCATAGGCCGCAGCCAGCAGCCGCTCGCCATCAAACGGTTCCACCCAGAAGCGGAAGGGCCGGTCATCGAGGCGGTAGAGTTCGGCACCGCCGGGCGCGGCGCCGGCCGGCATGATGCCCACCACGTCGACAAGAAACTGTCGCCACGCCGCCAGCTTCTGGGTGCCGATCACAACATAGCCAAGCGCCTTGATCGCCATCGCTCAGCTTCCTTTCACCAGTTCGAGGAAATAGGGGCGCTCGCCGCCGCCATCGACCTGCAGGCGCGCGCCACTGACCCAGGCGGCATCGTCGCTGCACAGCCAGCACACGGCACCGGCCAGATCATCGCCGGTGCCCATGCGGCCCAACGGCATCGAACGGCCCACCGCGGCCTGGGCCGCGGCATCGCCATAGGTGTGCTCGGCCGTTTCGGTGGCCATCAGGCCGGCGATGATCGCGTTCACCCGGATGCCATCGCGGCCCCATTCCTGGGCCAGGCTCTGTGTGAGGTTCATCAGCCCCGCCTTGGCCGCGCCGTAGATGGCCGTTCCCGGCGATGGCCGCGCGCCTGAGACGCTGGCGATGTTGATGATGCTGCCGCCACCGCGGGCCGCCATGTGCGGATACACGGCCTGTGCCAGCGTGAACGGGGCCACCAGATTGAGCTTCAGCAAGGCGTCAACCAGCCGCGGGCTGGCCGCTTGCGCCGGCACCGCCGGCGAGCCGCCGGCATTGTTGACCAGAATGTCGATGCCGCCATGGCTGGCCGCAACAGAGGCCACCAGGGCCTGGGCCTGTTCGGCATCCCGGATATCGAGGACATGGGCATCGATGCCGGGCAGGGGATCCGCCGCCGGCGTGCGCGAGCACACCGCCACCCGGCAGCCCTGGCCGGCCAGGCCCTGCGCGATGTGCCGGCCAAGGCCGCGCGTGCCGCCTGTCACCAGCGCCACCTTGCCTTGCAGGCCATAATGCCCGGAAACTGCCACCTGCCTCCCCCTCGTGTGGCCGTCATCTTTGCGCCGGCCGGTGCCCCGCTGGGTGATGCGGCAATCTGGACGATTGCTGAATCACGCGCTTTTGGGGCGTTGAATGAACAGTATCCGATAGTCCGGCGCTATTCAATTGACGATTTGCGTAGAGTGAGCCATATTTTTTTACGAACAATGGGCATGGCCGGATGAGTCGACCTGCCCCGGGGAGGAGAAGCAGGATGGCGACAGCCTTTGCCCATGATGCCGATGCCGGCTTGCCCAGCGCCGACGAGTTGGTGGCGCGCGCGCGGGCGATGATCCCGGTGCTGAAGGCGCGGGCGCGTGCCTGCATTGCCGCGCGCGACATCCCGGCCGAAACCATTGCCGAAATGCAGGACTCCGGCTTCTTCCGTATCCTGCAGCCGCGGCGCTGGGGCGGGTATGAAATGCACCCCAACGTGTTCTTCGAAGTGCAGAAGGCGCTGGCCGAAGGCTGCATGTCCACCGGCTGGATGTATGGCGTGGTTGGCTGCCATCCCTATGAGTTGGCGCTGTTCCATGATCATGCCCAGGCCGAGGTGTGGGGTGGCAACCCGGGCATGCTGGTGTCGTCGACCTATCAGCCAGTGGGCAAGGTGACCCGGGTGGACGGTGGCTTCCGGCTCTCGGGCCATTGGGGCTTCTCGACCGGTTCCGTGCATTGCGGCTGGGTGCTGCTGGGCGCGCTGGTGCCTTCGGACACGCCCGGCGGGGCGCCCGACATGCGCACTTTCCTGCTGCCGCGCAGTGATTACACCATCGATCGTGATGCCTGGCACGTGTTCGGCCTGCAGGGCACAGGCAGCCATGACATCATCGTCGATGATGTGTTCGTGCCCGAATATCGCACTCACCGGGCGGTGGACGGCTTCCTGTGCCAGAACCCCGGTCAGGCCGAAAATGACGGGCCGCTCTATCGCTTGCCGTGGGCACAGGTGTTCGTCCGCTCGGTGTCTACCGCGGCCTTTGGCGGCGCGCGGGCGGCCATCAACGCGGCCATGGCGATCATGCAGTCGCGCATTTCGACCAACACCGGCAAGGCGTCAAAGGCGGACCCGATCCTTCACGCAGCCTTGGCCAAGGCCATTGCGCAGGTGGACGAGATGGAAACCACCCTTCGGCTGAGCTTTGAGGATCTGATGGCCATTGCCGAGCGCGGCGAGGCGATCCCGATGCAGAAGCGCGCCATGTACACCTACCAATCCTCCATGGTGGTGCGCCGGATCGTTGATCTGGTGGATGATGTGATGCAGTTGCTGGGTGGTCGCGCCATCTACACCAGCAGCGAGATCATCCAGCCCTGGCTGGATCTCAATGCCGCGCGGGCGCATGTTGCCAACGATCCGGCCAATCGCACCGGTGATGTTGTCGGCACGCTGCTGGGCGAAGCGCCCGCCTTCACTTTCCTCTGAGGCGGGGGCGGTCATGGCTGCATTGCGTTCGCGCACCCACCGCGTGACCGGTGGCCACGATATCCACATCGCCGAGGCCGGGGATGGCCCGCCGCTGGTGTTCCTGCACGGCAGCGGGCCCGGCGCTTCGGGCGCGTCCAACTTCCGGCAGAACATCGCGGCCTTTGTGGAGGCTGGCTGGCGGGTGATCCTGCCCGATCTCATCGGCTATGGCGCGTCGTCAAAGCCTGAGGGCATCGACTACACGCTGCAATTGTTTACCGACACGGTGCGCGAGGCGCTTGACCTGCATGGGATCGGCAAGGCCTCGTTTGTCGGCAATTCGCTGGGGGGCGGCATTGCGCTGCAGCTTACGCTGGACAATCCGGCTGGCACCGATCGATTGGTGTTGATGGCGCCGGGCTGCGTGGCGGAGCAGGCCAGCTATTTCACCATGCCGGGAATTGCCAAGATGGTCTCCAACTTTGGCGGGCCGGATTTCAACCTTGCCGAGCAGCGCCGGCTGGTCTGCAACCTGGTGCATCCCGATTTCGTGGCACAGATTCCGGATTGGCTGGTGGAGGAGCGGTTTGCGGTGGCACGCACCCAGCCCAAGGATGTGCTGGTGCGGATGCGGACGCCCAACCTGGGCCTGCGCCTTGCCGGAATCACCTGCCCCATGCTGGTCATGTGGGGCCTGAACGATGAATTCTGCCCGGAAAGCCATGCCAGGCTGTTCCTTGATCACTGCCCGGATGTGCGCACCATGACCTTCACCCGGACCGGGCATTGGGTGCAGGTGGAGCGGGCGGCCGAGTTCAACACCCATGCCATCGGCTTCCTGAATGGCTGAAGGTTATCCCCTCGTCGCTGCCGACCTGCCAGACCTGTTCAAGGCGGCCATGCGGCGGTTGGCGGCCTCGGTTTCGATCGTGGTCGCCAGGGGGGATGATGGGCCGGTTGGCATGGCGGCAACGTCGATCACATCGCTCACCGCCGATCCACCGGCGGTGCTCGTCTGCGTCAACCGCATGACCAGTCTGCATGCCTCGTTGGTGCCCACGGCCCCGCTTTCGGTGAACCTGCTGGCCCGCCACCACAAGAACGTGTCGATGGCCTTTGGCGGCGGCATGCCGCGCGCCGAACGGTTTCAGGTGGGCAACTGGCAGCCAGCGGACAATGGCTTGCCGGCGCTGGCCGACGCCCAGGCCAATCTGGAATGCGTTATCGATGCAATGCTGGCCTATGGCACGCACAGCATCGTGATTGCGCGGGTGATCCGGGCCCGGGTCAGCGACACCGTTGAACCGCTGATCTACCAGGACGGAGGCTATTTGTGAGCCGCGAGGTCATTGCCGCCCGGCACGGAGAGCAATTGTACCGGGCCCTGCGTGGTCGCCACACCGTGGCACCGCTGATCGCACAGGACCCCTCGCTCTCCATTGATGATGCCTATGCC
Organism: Sphingomonadales bacterium; assembly: GCA_027483465.1. GTDB lineage: Bacteria > Pseudomonadota > Alphaproteobacteria > Sphingomonadales > Sphingomonadaceae > Sandarakinorhabdus. The sequence continues at coordinate 36,480 of JAIXUQ010000099.1, read as the reverse complement.
ATCAGCCTGGATTTCCTCTCGCGCCGTCTTGCCGATGGCGAACGGGTCGTGGGCAAGAAGATCGGCGTGACCAGCAAGGCGGTTCAGGACATGCTGGGCGTGCACCAGCCGGATTTCGGTTTCCTGACCGATGCCATGCTCGTGGAAGGCGACATCGACGTCGCCGCGCATCGCCTTATCCAGCCGCGGGCCGAAGCCGAGATCGCCTTCATCCTGGCGGAACCGTTGCGCGGGCCGGGCGTGACGGCTGAACAGGTGATTGCCGCTACCGCCGCGATCGCCCCTTGTTTTGAAATCGTCGACAGCCGCATCACCGACTGGAAGATCGGCATTGTCGATACCGTGGCCGACAATGCCAGTTGCGGCGTGTTCGTGCTGGGTGCCGCGCGCGCCGATCCGCGCGCCCATGATCTGCCGGCCTTGCGGGTGACGGTGACCAAGAATGGCGCCCCGTTGTCCGAAGGGGTGGGTGCGGCCGTGCAGGGCAATCCGGCCCAGGCCGTCGCCTGGCTTGCCAACACGCTGGGCCAATATGGCGTCACGCTGGATGCCGGCGACATCATCCTGTCGGGATCGATGGTGCCGTTGGCGCCGGCCGTGGCCGGTGATGTGTTCGAAATGCACTTGGCCGGCATTGGCGGCTGCACCGCCCGATTTCTTTGAGGACATGACATGACACCCGTGAAGGTCGCGATCATCGGTTCGGGCAACATCGGCACCGATCTGATGATGAAGATGCTGAAATATCCGCAGAACATGGAATTGGCGGCGGTGGTGGGCATCGATCCGGACAGCGAGGGGCTGGCCATGGCCCGCGCCCGTGGCATCGCGACCACGCACGAGGGGATCGAGGGTCTGAAGCGGCTGGATTGTTATGGCGATATCCGCATCGCCTTCGACGCGACCAGCGCCTATGCCCACAAGTTGCATGATGCCGCGCTGCGGGCCGACGGGATCCGCGTGGTTGACCTGACGCCGGCCGCCATCGGCCCGTTCACTGTGCCGCCGGTGAACATGGAGGCCCATCTCGATGCGCCCAATGTCAACATGGTTACCTGCGGCGGACAGGCCACGATCCCGATGGTGGCAGCGGTCAGCCAGGTGGCGAAGGTGCATTATGCCGAGATTGTCGCCTCCGTGTCGTCGCGTTCGGCCGGGCCCGGCACGCGCGCCAACATCGACGAGTTCACCCGCACCACGGCCCGCGCGATCGAGGCGGTGGGCGGTGCCACACGGGGCAAGGCCATCATCATCCTCAACCCCGCCGAACCGCCGATGATCATGCGCGACACGGTCTTCACCTTGTCTGAAGGCGCAGACGAGGAAACGATCCGTGCCAGCGTCGAGGCCATGGTGGCAAGGGTGCAGGCCTATGTGCCGGGGTACCGGCTGAAACAGCAGGTGCAGTTCGAACGCTTTGGCGACAACAACCGACTGAAGATCCCCGGCATGGGCGAGTTTGCTGGCATCAAGACGATGATCCTGCTGGAGGTGGAAGGCGCCGGTGATTACCTGCCCAGCTACTCCGGCAATCTCGACATCATGACGGCGGCCGCCAAGGCCACCGGTGAACTGATCGCGCAGAGGATTGCGGCATGACCTTCGCTGTCGAACGGGGCGATCGGCTCTATATCCAGGATGTGACGCTGCGCGATGGCATGCACGCTATCCGCCACATGTACGGTACCGATCATGTGCGTGCCATCGCCCGCGCGCTGGACGAAGCCGGCGTGAGTGCCATCGAGGTGGCGCACGGCGACGGCCTGTCGGGTGCCAGCTTCAACTATGGCTTTGGTGCCCACACCGATTGGGAATGGCTGGAGGCGGTGGCCGAGGTGCTGCAGCAAGCGGTGCTGACCACGCTGATCCTGCCTGGCGTTGGCACCGTGGACGAGTTGCGCCGTGCCCATGCGCTGGGCGTGCGATCGGTCAGGGTGGCGACACACTGCACCGAGGCGGATGTCTCAAAACAGCATATCGGCATCGCGCGCGACCTTGGCATGGATGTTGCCGGCTTCCTGATGATGAGCCACATGATCCCGGCCGAGGCACTGGCGGCGCAGGCGGCGCTGATGGAACGCTATGGTGCCCAGTGTGTCTATGTGACCGACAGCGGCGGCGCGCTTGACATGGATGGCGTGCGCGAACGGCTCGAGGCCTATGACCGGGTGCTGAAGCCGGAGACGGAACGCGGCATGCACGCTCACCACAATCTGGGCCTTGGCGTAGCCAATTCGATCGTCGCCGCGCAATATGGCGCGGTGCGCATCGATGCCAGCCTGGCCGGCATGGGGGCTGGCGCCGGCAATGCGCCGCTGGAGGTGTTCATCGCCGCCGCCGACCGCAAGGGTTGGAACCATGGTTGCGACGTGATGAAGCTGATGGACGCCGCCGAAGACCTGGTGCGCCCGCTGCAGGACCGACCGGTGCGGGTTGACCGGGAAACCCTGAGCCTGGGCTATGCCGGGGTCTATTCCAGCTTCCTGCGCCATGCCGAGAAGGCAGCCGCCGATTTCAATCTGGATACGCGCGCCATCCTCGTGGAACTGGGACGGCGCAAGATGGTGGGCGGGCAGGAAGACATGATCGTCGATGTCGCGCTCGACATGGTGAAGGCGAAAGGAATGGCATGACCGGCGTCTCGCTGCACAGGCCGTTGCCGCTGGCCGAAGTCCCGCAGTGGGATCTGGCCTGCGATGTCGCCGTCGTCGGCTTTGGTGCCGCCGGCGCCTGTGCGGCACTGGCGGCGCGCGAAGCCGGGGCCAATGTCATGCTGTTCGAGCGCAATGCCGGCAGCGGCGGCGCATCGGGCCTGTCAGGCGGAGAAATCTATGTCGGCGGCGGCTCGCCGGTGCAAAGGGCGGCGGGCTTTGACGATGATGTCGCCGATTTCGCCGCTTATCTGAAAGCGGCTGGCGGCCCTTGTGTCGATGTCGCCAAGTGTGACCTCTATGCCCGCGAGGCCGTGGCGCATTTTGCGTGGCTGCAGGCGCAGGGCGTGCCCTATCGCGGCAATTATCTGCCCGGCAAGCATATCGAACCCACCGACGATTCCACCCTCATCTGGTCCGGCAGCGAGGCAGCGGCGCCCTATGTGGACCAGGCCCGCCCCGCGCCGCGCGGCCATGTCGTGCAGCACATGGGCTGGGGCGGCGGCCGCACCTTGATGGACCGGCTGGAAGCGCGCGTGCGCGCTGTCGGCGTGGATGTGCGCTGCAATGCCCGCGTGGTGTCGCTGGTGGCCGATGGTGCGGCCATTGTGGGCCTCGTGGTGCGCATGGACAACCAATTGTTCCATGTGCGTGCCCTGGGCGGCGTGGTGCTGGCGAGCGGCGGCTTCGTGATGAATGAGGACATGCGCCGCCGTTATTGCCCCGACACGTTCCGGATCAATGATCCCATTGGCGACAAGGACGATGGCGCCGGCATCCTGATGGGGATGGGCGCCGGCGGCGACGCCATCCATATGGAGCAGTTCTTCACCACCTGCCCATGGACCATCCCGGAAAGCCATGCCCAGGGCGTGTTCGTCAACGTGGCCGGCCAGCGCTTCATCAACGAGGATTGCTATCACGGCCGGGTGAGCCGCACGGCCGTCGATCAGCCCGGCGGCCGGGTCTATCTGCTGCTCGACAATGCCCGGTTCCAGCAACCGCCGGATTTTGCCCGCATGACGATCGCCGGCACCGGTGACAGCTGGGACGAGGTGGAAGCCGAACTGGGCATGGCGGCCGGCACGTTGAGCGCGACCATGGCCGTCTACAATCGCCACGCAGCCGATGGGCACGACCCGCTGTTCGACAAGCGCCCGCCGATGCTGGTTCCCCTGGACCAGGGGCCGTTCGTTGCCCTGGAGCTGAATTTCCAGACCAGTTATTTCAGCTTCTTCACGCTGGGCGGGCTGGCGACCAACACCGATGGCGCCGTGCTTGACCGGGGTGGCGCGCCGGTGCGCGGGCTCTATGCCGCCGGACGCTGCACGTCGGGCCTGCCGGCCTGGGGCCATGGCTATGCCTCTGGCCTCAGCCTTGCGGACTGCACCTTCTTTGGCCGGCAGGCCGGGGCAGCGGCCGCGCGCCATGCCGCAGGCCATGGCTGAGGTGACGCTGGCGGCCCGGCTGCAACGGCTGGAGGATCTGGAGGCCATCCGCACGCTCATCGCCCGCTATGGTCCGCTGGCCGATGCCGGGGATGCCGATGCGGTTTCCGGCCTGTGGGCCGAGGACGGCCGCTATGCCGTGGGCGGCATGCACGAAGCCGTTGGCCGCGCCGCCATTGCCGGGTTCATTACCGGGTCGGTCCACCAGGCGTTGATGGCGGCAGGCTGTGCCCACTTGCTCGGCCCGGTGGCGATCACGCTGGAGGGCGATGGTGCCACCGCTGTTGGCCACAGCGTGCTGTTCGAACAGCGCCCCGAAGGCGTGGCCGTGGCCCGCATTGCCGCCAATCGCTGGCAATTGCGTCGCGGAAACAGCGGCTGGGAAGTGGTGCGGCGTGACAACCGGTTGCTTGACGGCAGCGAAGCTGCGCGCGCCCTGTTTACCGGGGCCTAGCCGGCCAGCTGGCCGCCATCGATGACCAGCAGGCTGCCGGTCATCCGTGCCGCCGCGGGGCTGGCCAGATAGGCAATCGCATCTGCCACATCGGCCGGCGGCAATGTCCCGTCTGGCAGCTTGGGCGCGTTGCGCATCACCAGCGACCAGTCGGTCACGCCGGCGGGCGGTGCCTGGCGTCCCATGCCGGTATCGACATGGCCGGGGCAGACCGCGTTGATGCGCACGCCGGCAGCGGCATATTCGATGGCGAGGCTCTTGGTGATCGCGGCCACCGCATGTTTCGAGGCGGCATAAGCCACCGTGTAGGCGATGCCCTGCAGGGCCGCGGTGGAGGCGGTGTTGACGATGCAGCCCCGGCTGGCGACCAGCAATGGCAACGCCGCCCGGCACAGGGCATAGGTGCCGGTGGCGTTCACCGCCATCACGGCGGCAAAGTCCTTGGCGCTGAAATCCGCCGTCGGCCCCCATTTCAGGATGCCCGCGATGTTGAGCAAGATGTCGAGCCGGCCATCGAGCGCTGCGACCAGTGCCTCGCACGACGGGATGCTGCCCGCATCATGGTGGCAGGTGGTGACGGGCCGTGGCAGCAGGGCCGCGGTTTCGGCCAGCGCTGATGCGTTGATGTCGGCCAGCACCAGATCAGCCCCTTCGGCAGCAAACAGCATCGCCGTGGCGCGGCCAATGCCGCCCCCGGCCCCGGTGATCAGCGCCCGTTTGCCGTCAAAACGCATGCTCTTCTCCTGTGGCCTGCACCGCTCGAGCGACGCATATATGCGTAATGAATAGCATACAAAATTACGCGTATACGACATTAGGTGCAAATGATATTGTGATGGCGTAATTGATGTGACCTGTAGATGCGCAACGTGGCCCGTGTTCGGTGGCCTGCCCTGTCGTTGCCATCGCCTGCTGGTCTGCCTTGAGGAGCGAACATGTCCGACACGCTTGCCGCCCGCATCGATCGGTTGGAATCCCTTGATGCCATCCGCCAACTGCCGGCCAAATATGCGCTGGCGCTCGACATGCGGGACATGGATGCCATGGTCACGCTGTTTCCCGAGGATGTGAAGGTGGGCAAGGCCGGCAGCGGGCGTCTGGCCTTGCGGGCCTATATGGATGCCACGCTGCGCTCGCCGTTCACCGGCACGTCGCACCATATCGGCGGCCATGTCATCGAGTTTGATGATCCCGATCACGCCCACGGCATCGTCTATTCCAAGAATGAGCATGAGACCGGCGATGAATGGGTGATCATGCAGATGATGTATGCCGATGACTATGTCCGCCAGGACGGGCGCTGGTACTTCGCCCGCCGCCTGCCGCTCTATTGGTATGCCACCGATCTCAACAAGCCGCCCGTTGGTGACAACAAGATGCGCTGGCCGGGCACGCCGTGGGCCGAGGGCAATTTCCACAAGCTGTTTCCCAGCTTTGCCGAGTATTGGGCCCGCAGCGGCGATCATGGCGGGCCGGTGGCCGAACCGGCCCCGCTGGACGGTTTCCTCAACGCCATGCGGCGCGGCCAGGCCGCGCCGAAAGTAAAGGTCAGGGCTGATTGATCCGGCGTCAGCCGTTGGCGCCGGTCATGTCGCGGGCGGCCAGATAGGCAAAGGTCAGGGCCGGGCCGATGGTGACGCCGGCGCCGGGGTAGCTTTCGCCCATGGCCGAAGCGGCGTTGTTGCCAACGGCGTACAGGCCGGGGATTGCCGCTCCCTGCTCGTCGAGCACCCGGGCCTTGCCATCGGTGAGGAGGCCGCCATTGGTGCCGATATCGCCGGGATAGATCGGCACCGCATGAAACGGGCCGGCTTCCAGCGGCGCCAGGCACGGGTTGGGCGCCACGCGGGCATCACCATACAGCTTATCATAGGCGGCCTGGCCGCGCTGGAAATCCGGGTCTTCGCCCTTGGTCGCGCCGGCGTTGAAGCGGGCAATGCTGGCGTCCAGGGTTTCGGCCGGCACACCAATCCGCCGCGCCAGCGCCGCGATGGTCGGCGCGCTGTGCACCATGTCGCGCACGGCCTTGCGGTGCAGCCACTTGGGCAGCAGCGGATAGAGCGGCCCGACCGGATAGCGGTGGCGGTAGCGGTTGTCGAAGATGAACCAGCTGGGGCTGGCGTCGCCGTGCTCGCGCTGGCGGCGGGCCATCTGCTGCCCGACAACATGATAGGAGGCGGCCTCGTTCAGGTAACGCTCGCCGCGCTGGTTCACCATCAGGCAGCCGGGCAGGGCCCGTTCGATGGTGCACAGCCGGCCGCGATCCTCGCCAGGCACGTGGAACACGGGCGCGGCCCAGGCCGATTGCAGGTTCATGGTGGCCGCGCCAACAGCCGTGCCGACGCGGATGGCATCGCCGGTGTTGCCCTCCACCCCGCCCGACAGCAGCGCCTTGCCGTACAGCGGGCTGTGCGCATCACGCATAGCCTGGTTCTTGTCAAAGCCGCCGGCCGCCAGCACGACGCCCCTGCGCGCCTCCACCCGAATTTGCTTGCCGCCCTGTTCGATCACGGCGCCGACAATGCGGCCATTCTCGCGCACAAGTTCGCGCATCGGGCTGTTGAGCCACAGCGGCACCCCGCGCCGATTGAGCGCCAGCCGCAGCCCACCCGCCAGCGCATTGCCCAGGGTGAGCCGGCGATCCTTGCGGGATTTCAGGCGGAACGGCAGATCCAACCAATACCGCGCCAAGGATTTGGCCAGGTGCAGCCACCAGCGCGGCGCGCGGAACAGCAGGATATAGGTCTCGTCGAAATGCCAGTTCAGATAACCGAACAGGCTGGCGGCCGGCGAGGCGAAGCGCAGGGTTTCCACGTCGCGGCCCAACTGCCGGCCATCCATAGGCAGTGGCATATGCGTGCGATAGCCTGTCGGGCTGCCGCCGGGATTCTCGGCGTGATAATCGGGATAGGGGAAGGACTGGTAGTTGATGTCGGTGTTGGCCGTCAGCCAGCGCAGCATCGGCGCCGCATTCTCGACAAAGGCCCGGATGTTGGCATCCGGCACATTGTCGGCCGACAGGGCGCGGACATAGCGAAACGCGTCTTCGGTGCTGTCCTCGAAACCGGCGGCCCGGGCCTGGTCGCTCGCCGGGATCCAGATGCCGGCGCCAGAGGTGGCCGACGTGCCGCCCCACTGGGCGGTCTTTTCGATCACCAGCGCGTCGGAGCCGGCGTGGCTGGCCACCAGGGCCGCCATCATGCCACCGGCACCGGAGCCCACGACCAGCACGTCGACGCTCTTGTCCCAGGCCTGGCTCATGACGGCAGGTAGAGTTGGGCGGCCTTGCCGCCATCGACGGGCAGTGCCACGCCGGTGACATAGCTTGCCGCGTCCGACAGCAGGAAGGCGATCACTTCGGCGATCTCGTCCGGCTGGCCGCCGCGCTGCATCGGGATGGCCTCAGCGGTGCGGCGGGCGACGTCGGGTGCGCGTGCGGCGAAATCCTCGTTGCCGGCCGTCTGCACCTGACCGGGCACCACGGCGTTGACCCTGACGCCGCTGGCGGCGGCCTCCATGGCGGCAACCGCCGAAAACTGGATCAGCGCTGCTTTCGAGGCTGAATAGCTCGACATCATCGGCGCGGCCTTGATCCCGCAGGTCGAGGCCACGTTGACAATGCTGCCACGGCCGGCCTTCAGCATGATCTTGAGCGCGGCGCGGGTGCCAACGAACACGGCATCGGCATTCACCAGGAAATCCTTGCGCCAATGGTCCAGCGTCAGCCGGGTGATCGGGGCGTAGTGAACCGACATGGCATTGTTGACCATCATGTCGAGACGGCCATGGCGGGTCGCCACATCACTGATCCAGGCTTCCAGCGCGACCGCATCGCCAACGTCGAGCGCCATGGTCTCCCCGCTACCGGCGGCGGCCAGCGCGGCGCCTGCGCTGGCCAGTCTTTCGGCATTGCGCCCGCACACCGCCACATGGGCGCCGCGCCGGGCCAGCAACAAGGCGGTTGCCAATCCGATCCCATCGGTGCCGCCCGTGATCAGGGCCACCCTGCCGGAAAGGTCGCCGGCTTGTGCCGCGTTTGCCATGGCTCTCCCCTTTGCTGCGGGAATCTCGCTCGTCCCAGCATTATTCATCGCAATCCTTGGCCGAATATGGCAATATGTCAACATTATGCGTAGAGAAATGCAGAAAAAATTACGTGAATCGTGGATGGGGGTATGGAGATGACCAATCTGGCGGGCAAGATTGCCCTGATCACCGGCGCCGGCCAGGGCGTGGGGCAGGGGATAGCGCTGGCCATGGCAAGCGCGGGTGCTGTTGTCATGCTGGCCGGGCGCACGCTTGCCAAGCTGGAGAAGACAGCAGGCTTGATCGAAGCGCGCGGTGGAGTCTGTGCCACGCACGTGGCCGACGTGAACGATGCCGCGGCCTTGGCTGGGCTCATTGATGCCACCGTCGCCAGGTTTGGCGGTCTCGACATCCTGGTCAACAACGCGCAGCAGGCGCCGCTCGGGCGCTTGCTGGAAGTGAGCGACGAGCAGTTCCTGGCCGGCTTCACCTCCGGGCCAATGGCCAGCTTCAGGCTGATGCGCCTTGCCCAGCCGATCATGGCAGCGCGTGGCGGCGGTGTGATGTTCAATCTGGCATCGTCGGCCGGGATCCGGTGGGACATGGCGGGCTATGGTGCCTATGGGGCGGTCAAACAGGCGACGCGCGCGTTGACCCGGGCCGCTGCCGCCGAATGGGGCCGCGATGGCATCCGGGTGTTGACCATTGCGCCTCACGCCGAATCGCCCGGCATGAAATGGTGGATTGCCAACCACCCGGCCGAAGCTGCCGAGTTCTTCAAGACCATCCCGCTGGGCCGGGTTGGCCATATCGAGCAGGATATCGGCGCTGCCGTGGTGGCTATGTGCGATCCGGCCATGGCCTATCTCACCGGCGCGACGATACCGCTGGATGGTGGGCAGGCCAATTTCGACTGAGCCGATCGGGCATGGCTGCGCATATCAACGCCAGCGGGGCGGACAAATCGCATAATGCGTAACGAAAAGGGGCTTTCAATTTCGCGTTACGTGGTCAATAATCCAAAAAAAGCGCGATATGCGTTGCGAGTGGGGAGGGTTTATGCCCAATCATGAACGGGTGGCGCTGGTCACCGGCGCCAGTCGTGGTGCCGGCGCCGGCATTGCCCGCGGCTTTGGTGAGCTGGGCTACACGGTCTATGTCACCGGCCGCACCGTGTCCCCCGGTGATGCCCGTGGCTGGGATGGCACCATCCTGCCCGGCACCGTGGCCGAAACGGCGGCTGCCGTGACAGCGGCGGGTGGCCGCGGCATTCCGGTGATGTGCGATCATGGCGATGATGCGCAGATCGCGGCGCTGTTTGCGCGCATTGCCGACGAATCGGGCCGGCTGGATGTGCTGGTCAACAACGCGACCTACATCCACCACCAGCTCATCGAGAAAAAGCCATTCTGGGAGAAGGAACTGGACGCCGTCCGCATCCTCGATGTCGGCTTGCGTTCGGCCTATGTCGCGTCCTGGCACGCGGCGCAGATGATGGTGCCGGCCGGCCGGGGCGTGATTGCCTTCGGCTCGTCGTTCGGCGGGTCCTGCTACATGCACGGCCCGGCGTATGGCGCCCAGAAGGCCGGGGTCGACAAGCTGGCGCATGACATGGAGCATGATCTGCGCGGCACCGGGGTGATTGCCGTGTCGATCTGGATGGGGCCGTTGGTCACCGAACGCTCGCTGATCGCCAGCCAGACCAATCCCGAGCAATATCGCGACTTCATCGCCAGTGCCGAGAACCCGGAGTTCACCGCCCACATCATCCACGCCATCGATGCCTCGCCGCAGCGCGATGAGTTGTCAGGGCAGACCCTGGTGGGGGCCGAGATCGCCGCGACGCTGGGTGTGCAGGATCGCGGGCATGACCGTCCGTCCTACCGGGCCATGCTGGGCGACCCCCGCCCGAAAAACCCGGCGGCGGTGTATTGATGACCGGCCAGCCCCACGTCGATCCCATCCTGCAGCGCCTGACGGCGCCAGGGCAGCCCTTTGCCATGGCCGAACAGGATGGCCGCAAGCATTTCACCGCGCTGCCGCCGGATCTGAACCTGCTGATCGAGGCGGCGCGCCGGCATGGCGATGCCATCTTCATCGTCGAAGGCGACCGGCGCTACAGCTATGCCGACGTGTTTGCCCGTCGCGATGCGCTGGTGCCGCTGCTGGGGATCGCGCCGGGCGACCGGGTGGTGATCTCGATGCGAAACCGGGCCGAGTGGGTGATCGCCTGCCTCGCCGTGTGGCGCGCCGGCGGCGTGCCGGCCCTGGCCAACAGCCGCGGATCGCCGGCCGAACATGCCGCCGCCGTGGCCGAGGTGTCACCTGCCCTGGTAATCGCGGATGATGAGCGGGCGGATCTGCTCCGGGCGGCCGGCCATGCCGGGCGCCTGCTGCTGGCCGGTGAGTTTCCGCCGCCGGCCGCCCAGGCCTTGCCGCCCCCGGTGCCTTGCCGCGCCGACGATCCGGCCGTAATCCTGTTCACCTCCGGTACCACCGGCCGGTCCAAGGGGGCCGTGCTCAGCCACCGCAACCTGATCACCGGCATCATGGCCATGCAGCTGTCGGGCCTGATGATCCTGCACGACAAGGCCGCCCAGCTTGGCATCACGCCGGAACAGATCATCGCGGCCATGCCGCAGGCGGCGGTGCTGGTGGTGTTCCCGCTGTTCCATATTTCGGGCCTGGGTGCGGCCTTCCTCTCGCCGATGTTCTCCGGTTCCAAGCTGGTGATCATGCGCCGTTGGGATCCGGAAGACGCGCTGCGCCTCATCGAGTCGGAAAAGGTCACCCAGTTCACCGCCGTGCCCACCATGTTGTGGGACGTGCTCAACCGCGCCCGGGTGGCCGACGCCGACCTCTCCTCGCTGCGCAGCGTGTCGAGCGGCGGCCAGGCGCTGCCGATCAATCTCCTCGAAGCCATCCGTCAGGCCTGCCCGCATGCCGTGATGGGCACCGGCTATGGCATGACGGAAACATCCGGCAGCCTCTCGATGGCGATTGGCGAGGATTTCATCCGCAAGCGGGCATCGGCCGGCCGGGTGCTGCCGCTGGTCGAGATGCGCATTATGGGCGAGGACGGCCAACCGCTGCCGCGCGGCCAGGCCGGCGAGATCGTCGTGCGCGGTGATATGGTCATGCAGGGCTATCATGGCCGGCCCGAAGAAACCGCGGCGGTGCTGTCGCCGGACGGCTGGCTGAAGACCGGTGACATCGGCCTGATCGACGAGGAGGACTATGTCTTCATCGTCGATCGCAAGAAGGACATGGTGATCTCCGGCGGCGAGAACATCTATTGCGCCGAGGTGGAACGGGTCATCAACGAGATGCCCGAGGTGTCGGAATGCGCTGCGTTCGGCATACCGGATGAACGGCTGGGCGAATTGCTGGTCGCCATGGTCGTGGCCGACGGGCTTGATGCTGGCACCGTCATTGCCCGGGTTGCCGATGCGCTGGCGCGCTACAAGGCGCCGGGCCAGGTGATCTTCTCCCCCGAACCCTTGCCCCGCAATGCCGTGGGCAAGATTGACAAGGTGCAGTTGCGCACCCGCTGGCCGGCGCTGGTCGCCGCAAACGGAACCCCCTGATCATGACTGAACCCACGAACCCTATCCCGACCGGCCTTGGCATCATCGATTGCATGCTGGGCATTCCCGAAGCCGAAGACCGGTCCGACTGGTTTGCCGCGTTCCGGCCGATGATCAAGGACGAGGAGACGCTGAAGCAGTTCTCGATGCCGGCGCAGTATATGTTCAAGGACGTGCCCCAGACCGGCAACCCGGGTGATTTTGTTGCCTGGACGGTGGCGCAGATGGACCGGTTCGGGATCGAGAAGGCGCTGGTCGGCTGGAACGACAATGAAACCTCGCGGCGCGCCAAGGCCGAATTCCCCGACCGGTTCTTCTTTGACCTGCCCTGCAATCCCAACGATGGCATGGCCGAAGTGGCCCGCATCCGCCGCATCCACGCCGAGGTGGGCCTGTCGGCCATCAGCGTGTTTCCGGCCGGCACCTGCCCGCAGGTGCCGATCAATCACAAATATATGTTCCCGCTCTACACGGTCGCCAGCGAACTCGGCCTGCCGGTCTGCCTGAATGTCGGCGTGCCCGGCCCCCGGATTCCGATGGACACCCAGAAGGTCGAGTATCTCGACGAGGTGTGCTGGTTCTTCCCGGATCTGAAGATCGTGATGCGCCATGGCGCAGAGCCATGGGAGGCGCTGGCCGTCAAATTGATGTTGAAATGGCCCAACCTCTATTATTCCACCAGCGCCTTCGCGCCGCGCCATTATCCCAAGGCGATCATCGATTACGCCAACACCCGCGGCGCCGACAAGATCATCTACGCCGGCTACTTCCCGATGGGCCTGTCGCTGGACCGCATCTTTGCCGACATGCCCAAGGTGCCGTTCAAGCCCGAGGTGTGGCCCAAGTTCCTGCGCGACAATGCGCGCCGTGTCTTCAACCTGACCTGAAAGTTGTGAGCATGACCACTGAAACCACCGATGCCCGCACACCGCCCGTGGCGGTGTGGCAGGTGCTGGAACGCATGAGCCGGGAAGAGTTGCTGGCCTGGCGCACGGCCGAGGTGAAAGGCCGCCCCAGTGCGGCCGAACGCAACCTCGACATGCCTTATCCCTTTGGCTGGTACCCGGCGCTGCTGTCGGCCGAACTGGCCATCGGCGAGGTGCGGCCCCTGCGCTATTTCGGCACCGACCTGGTGATCTGGCGCGGCGAGGATGGCCAGGTGCGCATGCTGGACGCCTATTGCCGCCACCTTGGGGCCCATATGGGCCATGGCGGCAAGGTCAACGGCAACAACATCGAATGCCCGTTCCACGCCTGGCAGTATAATGGTGAGGGTGTGGTGGAGCATATCCCCTATTCCCGCACCATTCCGCCGCAGGTGAAGCGCCCGTGCCCGACCCAATGGCCGGTGACCGAGGCCAACCGCTGGATCTGGTTCTGGTATCACCCGGAAGGTATCGCGCCGCTGTGGGAAGTTGAGCATGTTCCGGAAGCCACCGACCCGGCGTGGACCGACTATGACGTGTTCGAGTGGAATGTCTGGGGCAACCTGCAGAACATGGCCGAGAACGGCGTGGATGCGGCCCACTTCAAATATATCCACGGCGCCGCCAATGTGCCCGAGTACGAGTTTTCCTGGGATCATTTCTGGCGCTCGGCCCGGCTCTTCGTGCGACTTGGCACGCCCCAGGGCGAGGTGAACGGCGAGATTGCCTACAAGAACATCGGCCCGGGCCAGAGCTATACCCGCTTCACCGGCATTTCCGAGACGCTGCTGATCGCCTGCATCACGCCAGTGGACAAGGATCATTGTGTGGCGCGCTTCTGCTTCACCCAGCCCAAGGCACAGGCCGCCGGCCCACGCGCGGGCGCGGCGCGCGCCATCATCAAAGATATCTGCAAGCAGTTTGATCAGGACAAGGTGGTCTGGGACCGGCAACGCTATCTCGAAAAGCCGCTGGTGTGCGCCGGCGACGGCCCCATTGCCCAGTTCCGCCAATGGTATGCCAAATTCTATGTCACGCCCGGCGCCGGTCCGGCCGCGATGGCGGCCGAATGATCGACGCCAGCCGCCGCGCGGTTCTGTCCGGGCTCGCCGCGCTGGCGGCGGCGCCGGCGCTGGGTAGCGGCACATCGCTGCCCGGCGATGACCTGCAGCAGCACGATGCGCTGGCGCTGGCGGCCCTGGTGCGCGCCCGCAAGCTGTCGGCGCGCGAACTGCTGACGACCGCGATCGCGCGGGCCGAGGCGCTCGATCCACGCTTTTCCTTCATGGCCCAGCGCCTGTACGAACAGGCCGCCCGCCAATTGTCGGGGCAGCCGGCCGCTGGCCCCTTTGGCGGGGTGCCGTTCCTGCTGAAGGACCTGAACACCCATATCGCCGGCGAACTGACCGAGGGCGGCAGCCGCCTGTTCAAGGGGTATCGGGCCAGCGCTTCATCGGAACTGGTGCTGCGCCACCAGCGGGCCGGGTTGGTGATCTTCGGCAAGACTACCTCGCCCGAGTTCGGCTTGACCGGCACCACTGAAAACCGGCTGACCGGCGCCACCCGCAACCCCTGGGCGCCCGATCGCATCGCCGGCGGCTCTTCGGGCGGTGCAGCGGTGGCGGTGGCGGCCGGCATCGTGCCCATGGCCCATGCGACCGATGGCGGCGGCTCCATCCGGCTGCCGGCCTCCTGCTGCGGCCTGTTCGGCCTCAAGCCCAGCCGGGGGCGCGTGCCGATGGGCCCGCCGCGCAGCGAGGGCTGGGGCGGGCTTTCAGCGCATCACGTGATCAGCCGCTCCGTGCGCGACTCGGCCGCCATGCTGGATGTGACGGCCGGGATCGAGCCGGGCAGCCGTTACGGCGCTCCGCCGCCTCCGCCCGGCGGCTTTCTGGCAGCGGCCCGGCGCAAGCCGCGTGCCCTGCGATTGGCCCTGATGACCCGGCCATTCAGCGGCAGCCCGGTTGACCCGCAATGCGTTGCTGCTGCCGAGGCGGCGGCCCGGCTGTGCGAACAGCTTGGCCACCATGTCGAGATTGCGGCGCCCGCCATTGACCCGGCCGCCATTGGCATGGCCAGCTTTGCCATCATCGCCTCAGCGGTCGCCGCCGACATCGAGGACAGGGCCAAACTGCTGAACATCACGCCCGGTCCTGACGTTCTGGAACCGATCACATTGGCCTTCCTCGCCTATGGCCGCAGCGTCACCGGCCGTGATCTCGCTCGGGCAAACAACACGCTGCAGGCGGCCGCCCTGACGATGGCGCAGTTCCTGACCAGCCACGACATGATCCTGTCGCCCACGCTGGCGGCGCCGCCACTGCCGCTGGGCCAGATCAGCCTGTCGCCAGACTGCGATTTCCCGACCTGGGGGCAGCGGGCGGCGGCCTTCACGCCCTTTGCCCAGATCGCCAATCTCACCGGCCAGCCCGCCATGTCGGTGCCGCTGGGCAGCAGCCGCGACGGCTTGCCGATCGGTGTGATGTTCACCGGCCGCTATGGTGACGAGGCGGGCCTGCTGCAGCTCGCCATGCAATTGGAAACCGCCCAACCCTGGGCACAACGAAGGCCAACGCTCTGATGCTCGACACATTCGCGCCCTTTGTCGGTCTGATCGGTCTGATCGGGCTTTCCGGTCTCGCCGGCCTGCGCAATCCGGTGGCCAAGGACCGCCCTGGCCTTGCCATGCGCGTGCTGGGGCTGCTGGGCTTTGCCGGGCTGACCGGCATCTGGATCGATGGCGCCGGGGCCACTGGTGCTTTTGGCTCGCTGGGACTGTGGAATCACCAGTCACCCACCCTGGCGCGCTGGGGCCAGGCCGGGCTGCTGGGCGTGGCCGGCATTCCCTATTTGCTGCGCGCCGTGATGTGATGGCCGATCTGGCCTGCGGGGAGATGATGTGATGCGTGGTCTGGCAGACAAGGTGGCCATCGTGGCCGGTGGTGCGCGCGGCATTGGCGCGGCCACAGCGCGCCGCCTGGCGGCGGAGGGCGCCGCCGTGGTGATTGGTGACTTGCTGGTGGATGAAGGGGAGGCGGTGGCTGCCGCCATCAATGCCGATGGCGGTCGGGCCATTGCGGTCCGGCTTGATGGCACTGATGCGGCCTCCCAGACAGCCATCGTCGAGGCGGCTGTTAGCCAGTTCGGCGGCCTGCACATCTATCACTCCAACCTCGCCGGCGGCACCCAGGGCGATGTCGATGCCCTTGATTGCCCGGTCGAGGTGCTGGAACGCAGCTTTGCCATCAACACCAAGAGCCATTTCCTGGCGACGCAGGCGGCGCTGCCAGTGATGCTGGCCGGCGGCGGCGGTGCGATGATCTTCACCTCGTCTGGTGCCGCCTCAGGTGGTGCGCCCTGGCAGGTGGCCTATCCGATGACCAAGAATGCCATCCATGCGCTCGCCCGCCACATCGCCAGCAAATGGGGCCGCAAGGGCATCAGGGCCAATGTCATTTGCCCCGGCGTGGTATTGACCGAGGCTGTCACTCAGCATCTGACCGAGGAGTATACGGCCCGCGCCCTCAAGGCGCTGCCGCACACGCGGCTGGGCAAGGCGGATGACATTGCGGCAGCGGTTGCTTTCCTGGCGTCCGCTGATGGCGAATGGGTCAACGGGCAGGTGTGGCACGTCAATGGCGGCGCCCAGATGCGCGACTGACCCTCAGGCGGTGGGGTTTCGGGGCGCGCCCGGCATGGTCATGTAATAATGGCCGGCGTTGAGCCCGCCATCGACCGAAAGCTCCGTGCCGATGCAATAGGCGGCATCATCTGATGCCAGATAGGCCGCAGCCGCGGCCACGTCCGCCGGATCGCCTGATCGCTGGGCGGGGTAAATCCAGTAGCCCCGGTCGTACAAGTGCCGCGGGATGTTGGTCGGGTTGGCCATTTCGGTGAGGATGCCGCCGGGGTGGATGCTGTTCACCCGGATGCGGCGGGGCCCCAGTTCCAGCGCCAGGGCCTTGGTGAAACCACGCACGCCGAATTTGGAGGCGCAATAGGCGGTCAGCGAATTGGCGCCCGAGATGCCATCGGCGCTGCTCATGTTGATAATGCTGCCGCCGCCGGCCCGTTCCAGCGCCGGTATCGCGGCGTGGCAGCCCAGCATGGTGCCGATCAGGTTCACATCGATGATCTGGCGCATCATGGCCTCGTCCAGGTCATCAAAACGGCTGAAGCGGATGATCCCGGCGTTGTTGACGAGGCAGTCGAGCCGGCCAAAACGCTGCTCGGTCGCGGCGACTGCGGCGGCCCATTGGGCGGCATCCGTCACATCGAGCGTGGCAAAATCGGCTCTGTCGCCATCCCGGTCCGGCGGTGCTGGCAGCACGTCTGTTGCCATCACCCGTGCCCCTTCGGCCAGGAACCGGGCAACAATGGCGGCCCCGATGCCGCGCGACGCGCCGGTTACCAATGCCACCTTGCCTTCAAGCCGGTTCATATCGTGGCTCCTGCCCAGGGTTCGTTGTGCGACGGCTTATATATGCGTAGAATTTACAATAAGGTCATGCGAATAATTGCGCTTTATCAGGCATAATTGCCACTATATGCGTAAACGCGCTGGCGGGCCGGTCAAGCAGCATCGCGCCCGCCCTCGCTGTCAAAACCACTTGCCATGCCGTGGGGTGGCTGGCGTAATGCCGATTATGGGACAGGAATTCGTGCTTGACGACATCGACCGCGCCATCGTTGAGCAGTTGCGCAACAATGGTCGCGCATCAAACCAGCAGATTGCGGACACGCTCGGGCTGACGGCAACCACCGTTTCAACCCGGATCCGCCGCATGGAAGACGCCAATCAGCTGCGCGTTGTCGCCGTGTCGGATTTTTCGGCGCATGGTTACAATGTGCTGATGCAGGTGGCGGTCGAGGTGGAAGGGCGCCCGGCCTCCGATGTCGCGGCCGAGCTGGCCCAGTTCCCCGAGGTGTTTGCCGCCCATGTGGTGACGGGCCGCTATGACATCGACCTCCTGGTCGTGCTCCACGATTTCGACGAGCTGCCAACCCTGTTGTTCAACAAGTTCGGCCAGGTGCGCGGCATCCGTTCGATCCTGCCGGCCATTGCGGTCGACGTCATCAAATACAAGTTCGACGTGGCCCCCATCGAGGATCGCGCAGCATCATGAGCCTGCCCCAGCTTGATGATCTCGATCGCCAGCTGATCGATGTGCTGGCCAAGGATGCCCGCGTGTCGAACCGGCGCATCGCCGCTGACCTTGGTGTGACCGAAGGCACGGTGCGCGGCCGCATCAAGCGGCTGCAGGAGGAGCGGTTGATCGCCTTCACCGCCATCACCGGCTTTGGCATCAACCGCGCCGCGCGGCTGGCTTTCATCGGTGTCCAGGCCCAGGTGGATGATGTTCGTGCGGTGGCGCAGGCCATCGCCGAGGTGCCGCAGGTCAATGCCGTCATGGTCACCATGGGGCAGTTCAACATCCTGGCGATCTGCCTGTTCGCCGAGCTTGAAAATCTGGTGCTGGAAACGTCGGACCGCATCCTGGCGTTGCCGGGCGTGCACCACGTGGAAACCTCAATCGCGGTCAAGACGTTCAAATATGACCCCCGGGTCGTGCGCATCACGGCGGCAAGCGCGCCCGCCGCGGACGCCGGCGATGATGCGTAACGTATAAGCCATGATTTTACGCATATAGCAGCGTAAATCGGCTATCTGCCTCCTTATCAGTCAAACCTATTGCTATCGATCTACGCTATTGATATCGTCCCGGCCAAGGGAGGACGGTATCATGGCAACGACGGCGGACTATGGCCTGGGGGAGTTCACCTACCCGCGCGGCTGGTTCATGATCGGCACGTCAGCCGATGCGACCACCACCCCGCTGGCGGTGCGCTATTTCGGTCAGGACATGGTGCTGTATCGTGGCCAGTCTGGCCGCGTGTTCCTGGTGGAGGCCTATTGCCCCCACATGGGCACGCATCTCGCCCGCAACACCACCTCCTATGTGGTGACCGACGGCAAGCATGTGGAAGGGGACAATATCCGCTGCCCCTATCATGCGTGGCGGTTCGGGCCTGATGGCCGCTGCAATGAAATCCCCTATTCGCCGGCACCCATTCCCAAGGCGGCCTGCCTCAAGAGCTGGAGCGTGATCGAACGCGCCGGTTGCCTCTGGGTGTGGCACGATACCGAGGGTGGTGAGCCGGATTACGAGCTGCCGGCCTTCGATCATGCTGGTGCCGCGCATTGGGTGAACTGGAACGTGGCCTGTCTGGGTGAACTTGCCTGTCACCCGCAGGAGATCATCGACAATATCTGTGACAAGGGCCATCTCGAGCCCGTCCATGGATCGATCGACCTGGTGCTGTTCGACAATGTGTTTGACGGCCATGTCGTGCGCCAGATCCTGACAGCTGGCCACAAGACGCTGGCCGGCAGCGGTGCCGAGCCGATGACCAACGACACCTGGTACACCGGCCCCGGCATCCTGCAATCCACCATGGTTGGTGAATATCCCAGCCTCATGCTGATCACCCATACGCCGGTGGACGATGGGTTGGTGAAGGTTTGGTACGGCCTTGCCGTGAAGGTGGCTGCGGCAGAGCCGGGTGAGGCCGATGTCGCCGCCGCGCGTGGGTATGAGGAAGCCGGGCGGCTGGCCTTTGCCCAGGATTTCGAGATCTGGGCCCACAAGCGGCCGTGCCTGCAGCCGCTGGCCGTACCCGGCGATGGCCCCTTCGGCAAGGTGCGCATCTGGTATCGCCAGTTCTTCAATCCGCGTGCGCGGGCGGGCGAATTCCATGCTCGGGTCAATGGCGTGGTGACCACGCGCGGCACCCAGCGCGACCCCTGGGGAAAAGTGGCGTAAAAGCGCAACACTCCGCATATACTGTTACGCAAAATGAAGCGCATATCGCGATTGGGGCATTTAACGCGTAAAACCGTTTGACCGACATTGCGCTTTCCGTCATTCATTGTGCAACCGAAGCGAAGACCCGGCGATCAATTGGGCGCGGATTCGGCAGAGCAAAGGGGAGGATGAAGGGATGATCACGCGCATCGTCATGGCCGCGTTGCTGGCCGGAACGTCCGGCGGCGCGCTTGCGCAGCAGCAGGCCGCCGCAGACACGAATGATGGTATTCCGGAAATCGTGGTGACGGCCGAGCGCCGCAGCCAGAGCCTGCAGCGGGTTCCGATTTCCATTTCCGCCATCACGTCTGAACAGCTTGACGTCCGGCAGATCACCGAGGCCCGAGACCTTTCGGCTATCGCCCCCAATATTGCCGTCAATGGTGGTACCACCAACGCCGCGGCAGCCGTGGTGACGATCCGCGGCATTCCGACCAATGCCGACGAGAGCATGGGCTTTGACTCGCCGATCGGTATGTATCTGGACGGCGTCTATCTCGGCCGCTCGTCGGCCTCCACCTTCGAAGTGGCCGACATCGAGCGCGTGGAAGTGCTCCGCGGCCCGCAGGGCACGCTGTTCGGCCGCAACACGACGGGCGGGGCTGTCAACTTCATCACCAAGGCGCCGGCGGAGGAATTCGGTTTTGCCCTGCGCGGCGGCCTCGGCAATTATGACCAGCGTATGGTTCGCGCCTCGATCAACAGCGGACGCATCGGCGATGCGCTGCGGCTGTCGGCGTCGTATCTGCATCGCCGCCGCGACGGCGTTGTCGACAATATCCTGCAGCCTGACAGTTCGCAGGATCCCGGCGGCTTCAAGACGGACACGGCGCGCGTCGCGGCGGTGTGGGATGTCACCGACAATCTGAAGGTCAGCAACACCTTTGACTGGACCCGCACCAAGGGCGTGCCGATGGCCAACCAGTTGACGGGTGTTGGCGATGGCGTCTTCCGTCCCAATGCCGTGATTGATGGCGTGCAGGTGCCGCGGGTGCAGCCGGCAAACGTGGCGGGCTACCTGGCGGCCGCGACCGCGCTTCAGCCCCAGTGCGGCGCGCCGTTGGCATCTGTCACGACCCGGCGTCTGTCCAGCATGTGCCTCGACCAGGCGCGTCCGTCGACCGACACCATCTGGGGCAATCTGACCCGCGTCGAATACAGCGGCGAGGCAGTGACCATCCGCAGCAGCACCAGCTGGCGCAAGTGGCGCAACGTGATCGAAGGCAGCGATCTGGATGGCCTTGGCACCATCCGTGGCCCCGCCTTCACCCAGGCCACCACGCTGAACGGTCTGCCGCAATCCACGCTGGCGCTGTTCCAGCCAGCCGGCACGGCCGCCTTCCTCGCCTCGCAGGCGGTGCCCACCACGACCCAGCCGCTGTTCCAGGCCAGCAACGATCGTCGTCAGACCCAGTTCAGCCAGGAACTCGAATTGATCTCGGCTGGTGACGGGCCGTTCCAGTGGGTGCTGGGCGCATTCTATTACAGCGAGCGCGGCTACGAGCGGAATCCGCAGGACTTTGCGTTCGTGCTCGATACCAATCAGGCGGTGTTCAGCAGCACCAACTTTGGCGCTCTTGCGCCGCTGTTGCAGGCCGGCAATCCGGCGCGCTTCCGCGCCGTCGTCCAGAGCTCCACGCTGGGTTATCGCGCCGGCGGCCGTTCGGTCGCCGTTTATGGTCAAGCCAGCTATCGGCCGGAGTCGCTGGACAGCAAGCTCGGCGTGACACTGGGCATGCGCTACACGTGGGACCGCAAGTGGGTTGATCGCTTCCAGAACGGTGCGACGCCCTTTGCCGGCGCCGATGTGGCGCTGAACCAGCGCAACGTCAGCTTCTCGGCTCCGACCGGGCACCTGACGGTTGATTATCGCGCCACCGATGATGTCAATTTCTACGCACGGGTGGCGAAGGGCTATCGCTCCGGCGGCTTCAACCTGCGCCAGTCCACCAGCGTCGCCAACAACATCGGCCTGATCCCCTTCGAGGAAGAGAAGATCTGGTCTTACGAACTGGGGACCAAGCTGGAGCTGTTTGACCGGCTGCGCATCAATGCTGCCGTGTTCCGCAACAATTATTCCAACCTGCAGGCCACGGTGCCGATCCCGATCACGGGTGGTGGCAGCTTTGGCACCCAGGTCGTGAACGCCGGCAAGATCGAATACACCGGGTTCGAAATCGAGGGCCAACTGCGGATCAGCAGCATGTTCTCGATCGATGGCGGCGTTGGCCATGTGGTGCCCAGGGTGAAGAATTTCCCGGGTACCAGCAGCACCGGTGCTATCGTGAACATTGCCTCGGTGGCAACGCCGGGCAACGCGCCGGCATGGACGGGAAATCTTTCAGGCAACGTGCGCGTGCGGTTGAAGGATGATGTCCGCATGGTGGGCCGTGTCGGCTGGTCCTATGTCTCCAGCCAGGAATATTTCGGCAATCCGCTCAACACGCCCTTTGCCGATCAGATCCGCGGCAATGCCCGCAGCCTGCTCGATGCCCAGCTGCGCTTCGAAGGCCTGAAGGTTGGTCCGGTGAAGAATGCTGCCCTGACTTTCTGGGGCAAGAACCTGACCAACCAGGCCTATGTCAACCGCGGCATCGACTTTGGCCAGCTCGGGTTTGGCTCGGTGATCTTCGGCGATCCGCGCACCTATGGCATGACCCTCGATATCGCCTTCTGATCGGCTGCCATGACGCCTGTTGACGCCGCGTTCGCCACAACAGGCACGGAAGACCCGGCCGCATCGGCGCTGTTCGCGCCGGTGCGGCTTGGCGATTTGGCGCTGGCCAACCGGATCGTCATGGCCCCAATGACCCGTGGTCGCGCGGGGCCCGGCGATGTGCCCGGCGATCTCGTGGCCTTGCACTATGCCCAGCGCGCCAGTGCTGGCCTGATCGTGACCGAAGGCGTGCAGCCCACCGCCGAGGGCAAGGGCTATTGGCGCACGCCCGGCATCTGGAACGAAGCCCAGCAGGCCGGCTGGGCGCTGGTGGCCGATGCGGTCCACGCCGCGGGCGGGCGCATTGTCATGCAGCTGATGCATTGCGGGCGCGTCGTGGTGCCGGCCAATCGCGGCTATGCGGCAGATGTGGTGGCCCCCAGTGCGCTGGCCTGCCCTGATCTGGTGCCCGGCCCCGATGGAACGCCGCAGCCTTGCGCCATGCCGCGCGCGCTTGCCGCCAGCGAATTGCCGGGCATCGTGGCAGAATATGCCGAGGCCGCGCGCCGCGCCCGGGCGGCCGGGATTGACGGCGTGGAACTCCACGCGGCCAGCGGCTATCTCATCAACCAGTTCCTCAATCCGGCCAGCAACCGCCGTGATGATGATTATGGCGGATCACCCGAACGGCGCGCGCGGTTCCCGCTGGAGGTGCTGGCGGCCATGGCCGACGCCGTCGGGCCGGGCCGGGTGGGGGTGCGGATTTCACCCGGCAACCCCTACAACGGCATGGCAGCCGACGATCCCGAAGCCAATTTCGCGCCGTTCCTGCACGGCGTCGAGCAACTGGGCCTCGCCTATGTGCATGTGGTCGACATGGCCTTGCCCGGCTTCGACATACTGGCCTGGCTGCGGCGGCACGGCCGCCGGCCCCTTATTGCCAACAACAATCTCGACCGGTCCAGCGCGGCTGCGGCGATCGCCTCGGGCCGCGCCGACGCGGTCAGCTTTGGCCGGGCTTTCATCGCAAATCCCGATCTGCCCGCCCGGCTGGCGGCGAGAGCGCCGCTTGCCCGGCCCGACCGGCGCGGTTTCTATGTGGGCGAGGATCGGGGATACACGGATTATCCGGTGATGCAGCCATGACAGCCAGCCACACGCATCTTGCCAGCCCGGGCCAGATTGGCCGCCTGACCTTGCGCAACCGCATGGTGGTTGCGGCCATGGGGGTGAGCCTCGCTGAGGAGGACGGCACCGCCGGCGAACAGCTGATCGCCTATCATGAGGCGCAGGCTGCCGGCGGTGTTGGCCTTATCATTTGCGGTGTGTCTGGCGTGGCCTGGCCGGTGGGCGCTGTAACCTGGCGGCAGACGGCCATTTCCGATGATCGCTTCCTGCCCGGCCTCACACATCTGTGCGAACGGGTGCATGCCCATGGTGCCCGCATCGCGGCCCAGCTGCATCACGGCGGCCTGGTCGCTGGCTATTCCAGCCGCTGGGATCATCCTCTGTGGGCCCCATCGGTGCCACCGCCACCCGCCGGCAATTTCCTGTCGAGCTTCCTGCCGGAAGAGATGAAGGCCTTTGCGGGCATGAAGCCGCCGCAACTGAAATTGCTGACACCCGCGGATATCGCGCAGGTGGTCGGCCAGTTTGGCGACGCGGCTGACCGGGCACGCCGGGCCGGCTTTGACGCGGTGGAGGTCCATGCCGGTCATGGCTATCTCCTGTCGTCCTTCATCTCGCCAAAGACCAACACGCGCACCGATGACTATGGTGGCAGCATCGACAACCGCCTGCGCATCCTGCGCGAGGTTGTGGCCGAAGTACGCCGCCGTGTCGGCCCCGATTTCCCGATCATCGTGAAGCTCGATTCGCGCGAGGTCGGCAAGGACGGCGGCATCACGCTTGAGGATGCCATCATTGCCGCCGGCCAGGCCCAGGCCGCCGGTGCCGATGCCATTTCGGTTTCGGCCTATCACGAAACCGGCAAGGGCGAGCTGCACAGCGAGTCCAACATCCCGCACATCGAGGACTTCAACCTGCCGGCCACCGCCGCCATTCGCGCTGCGATCAATATTCCCGTGCTGGCCGCCGGCCGCATCGAGCTGGACTCCGCCGAGCGCGCGCTGCAGTCCGGCCAGGCGGATTTCATCGCCATGGGCCGCAAGCTGCTGGCGGATCCGGCGCTGCCCGCCAAGGTCTGCCGTGGTGATGCCGCGCGCATCCGGCCTTGCATCTATTGCTACACCTGCGTCAGCGCCATCTATGCCGGCAGCCACGTCCGCTGCGCCGTCAACACCGATCTGGCGTTCGAGCACGAGGGCGACCTGCCAGCCAACCCGGACCGCCGCCATGTCGTGGTGGTTGGTGCTGGGCCCGGCGGCATGGAGGCAGCTCGCCTGCTCGCCGGGCAGGGACATCGCGTCACCCTCCTGGAACGCAGCCGCCTGATGGGCGGCACCTTGCGCTTTGCCGCGCTCGCCTATGAACCCAACGGCCGCCTGCTCGACTGGCTGCAGGCACGGGTTGCCGAAGCGCGAATCGATGTCCGTCTGGGTGTGGAGGCCACGCCGGCCCTGCTGTCGGAGTTGAAACCCGATGCCGTGATCGTCGCGACCGGCGCACGCCGCCCGATGCCGGATCTGCCCGGCAGTGATATGCCCCATGTCCTGTCCGGCGACGATCTTCGTGGGCTGCTGCTCGGTGAACGCAGCGAGGACATTGCCCGCAAGACCGGGTTGGTGACGCGGCTGCTCACCCGCGCCGGTGCTGCAACCGGGCTCAGCACCGATCCGGCGCGAGCGCGATTGGCCAGTCGGGCGTGGATGCCACTTGGCCAGCGCATTGTCGTGATTGGTGGCGAGCTTGTCGGCCTCGAACTGGCGGAGTTCCTGGCCGAACGCGGCCGCACCGTGACGGTTGTGGATGAAGCGCCGGTGCTGGGCCGCGGCCTCACGGTGGTCAGGCGCATGCGCATCGTGCCCGAACTGGCCCACCACGGCGTCACCTTGTGCAAGGGTGTGACGGATATTGCCATCACCCCCGATGCGGTCCGCTTTCAGGTGAAGGACCAGCTGCGGGTCGTGCCGGCTGATCAGGTGATCGTCGCCCGCGGCGCCACCGGAGACAGCACGCTGGCCGATGCGCTGGCGGCTGCCGGCTTCAAGGTCCAGCTGATCGGCGATGCCGGCGGCGTTGGCTATATCGAAGGGGCGCTGCGCGGAGCCCGTGCGGCGGTGCGGCAACTGGCCGGGCTGTGATCGCGCCGCCCGGCCACCGCCCTCGGCGCCGCTCAGGGCTCCACAATGTTGAAATCAAGGCTTGGCCGGCTCAGCATCGGCACGAGCTGGCTGATCTGGCTGCCATCACCGGCCAGTTGCGCCCTGCCACTCTTGAGCGCGGCGTCCAGCGGCAGGGCGCCGAACAATATGCCCAGGATCATCGGCTTGGGCGCCGTCAGCGTCGGGGCATCGGCATGGGTCTGGCCCGGTTCGGTCACCAGCACCTGGTTGGCCAGCCGCACCGCCACGCGGTCACCGGTACCACTGTCGACGAGATTGAAGGCCAGGGTCGCTGTGCCGGCCCGGTCCGGCACCAGCGTGGTCGCCACCAGATCCATGAAATTGTGCAAGGGGGTCGCGAGGGTCAGGAAGTTCGGCCCGGTTTCGCGCACCGTGTCCGGATGGCCCTGGCGCAGCTCGCGGGCCCCGGTGAGATAGATGTTGCGCCACACCGCGCTCTCCGCCTGATAGCCGAGCTGCTCATAACTGTCGGCCAGCACCGCGCGCGCGGCCATGTCCTTGGAATTGGCAAACACGCCATTGTGCGCCAGTTCTGCCGACCAGCGATAATCGCCGGCGGCAAACGCCCGCTTTGCTTCCCGCAGCAGCCGCGCCGGCCCGCCCATGGCCTGCACCAGCCGCTTGGCCCGTTCCACCGGCGGGTGGCGGTTCAGATTGGCCGGAACGCCATCATACCAGCCCATGTAACGGTCATAGACAGCCTTGGCGTTGTGGCTGACCGTGCCATAGAAGCCGCGCAGGGCCCAATCGCTCCGCAGCGGCGCCGGCAGCTGCAATTGTTCGGCAATCTCGTCCGGAGTTTCGCCCATGTTCATCAGTCGCACCGACTGGTCGTGGATGAACTTGTAGGCATCACGCTGCCGTCCGAGATGCTCGCGGATCACCCCATTGCCGAAGCGCGGCCAGTGGTGCGAGGTGACCAGCACTTCCACCTTGTCGCCCCACATCCGCACGGCCTCGGTCAGATATTCGGACCAGGCCTTGGCATCGCGCACCTTGGCGCCGCGCAAGGTCTGGACATTGTGCAGCGTGCCCGTCGCGGTTTCCGAGTTGACCATCGCCTTGAGCGCCGGCAGCCAGACGTTGAATTCGGCTGGGGCCTCCGTCCCCGGCGTCATCTGGAACACCAGTTCAACGCCATCGATGGTGACGCTCTGGCCGGTGCGCTCGATCTCCAGCGTTGGTGGCACCAGAAGCTGTTTGCCGGCCGCGATCGCCGTGCCCATGCCCATGCCAACATGCGCCTGCGGCCCCCGAGGCAGGAAATAGCCGAACTGATAAAAGGCGCGCCGACCCATGGCGGTGCCGGCAATCATCCATTCGCTCACCACCTCGTCCATGAAGCCCTTGGGCGCGATCACTTGCACCTTGCCAGACGCCAGCTCGGCCGGGCTGATCACGCCGCCAACTCCGGCGAAATGGTCGCTGTGGCTGTGGGTGTAGAGCACGGCCAGCACCGGCTTGTTGGCAACATGCTTCTTCAGAAGATCAAGCGCTGCTGCGGCCACCTCGCTGACCGTCAGCGGATCGATCACGATCCAGCCATTCGGCGTTTCCACGAACGTCACGTTGCTGTTGTCGAAATTGCGCACCTGGTAGAGGCCGGGCGCGATCCGGAACAGGCCCTCGTTGCGCAGCACGCGGTTCTGTCGCCACAGCGCCGGGTTCACCGTGTCGGGCGCCGGCCCGTCGATGAAATCATTGCCGGCAAGATCAAAACTGGGTTGGCCATTGGCCTGCCGGATGATGGCCTCCGGCCAGGTGGCAATGAAGCCACGCCGGGCAAACTCGAAATCCTGCTCATCCTCCGGCGGCAAGCTGGCCGTGCGCGCGGCCAGGGCCGCCCGCGTGGCAGCGGTGGCCGGCTTGGCGGCCGGGACGGGCGGCGTCTGGGCCGCCGGTTGCGCCAGCGTGGGCAGCGCCAGCATCGCGATCGCCAGCATCATCGTGCGTTTCCGTGCGTGGGACATGGTCCTGATTTCCCCTTGGCGTGTTTTGTTCATTTTGTGCCCGGTGCCGACCGGGGCTGGAGGATGGCATGAAGGCCGATTATGTGATCGTGGGTGGAGGGTCGGCGGGCTGCGTGCTGGCCGCCCGGCTGTCGGAGGACCCGGCGGTTTCCGTCATCCTGATCGAGGCTGGCGGCAACGGGCGCGACTTCCTGGTGTCGATGCCCGCCGGTTATGGCCGCACGGTCAAGCAGTTCGGCCACAGCTGGCATTATCACAGCGCGCCTGAACCGGGCCTGGGGGGGCGCACCATGCTCGTGCCGCGCGGGCGCGGCCTTGGCGGTTCTTCCAACATCAACGGCCTGATCTATGTCCGCGGCCAGGCCGAGGATTATGACAGCTGGAGCAATCTGGGCGCCATCGGCTGGGGCTGGGCTGATGTCGCCCCGCTGTTCCGCCGGGCCGAGCATTTTGCCGGGGGCGGTTCCGATCTGCGCGGCGGGTCTGGCCCGCTGCGGGTGGAGGAAGTGGTCCACCGCGATCCGACCAATGATGCCGTGCTCGCCGGTTTTGCCGAACTTGGGGTCCCGGCCACGGCAGACTATAATGGGGCGGATCAGCACGGCGTCTTCTATTATCAAACCACCATTCACGATGGCCGGCGCTGCTCTGCGGCGGATGCCTATCTGCGGCCGGTGCTCAAGCGCCCGAATCTCACCGTCCTCACCGGCCATCTTGCTCGCCGCGTGGTCCTCGAGGGCCGGCGAGCCGTTGGTGTGGAAGTGGCCGGGCCCGGCGGCAACCAGACCGTGTCGGCCGCGCGGGAGGTGATCCTGGCGGCCGGTGCCTACCACAGCCCGAAGCTGTTGATGCTGTCGGGCATCGGGCCTGCTGCCGATCTGGCGGCGAAGGGCATCGTGCCCGTGCACGACAGCCCCGAGGTTGGCGCCAACCTGCAGGATCATTTCATCCTGACGATGTGCTGGCGGCTGCGCGACAATGCCTTCAGCTTCAACCGCGAGCTGTCGGGTTTTGGCCTGGTTCGCAACATGATCAACTATCTGGTGCGCCGCCGCGGCGCCATGACCATCCCCGCCGCCCAGACCGGCGCCTTCGTGAAATCGGATCCGGTGCTGGATCGGCCAGACCTGCAATTCCATTGCCTGCCGGTTTCCGGTGATTTGGGGGCGGCGGCCGATGGCGGCGACGTCAGCCTGTCGCCCTGGCCCGGGCTCACGCTGGCACCCTGTGTGCTGCGCCCCGAATCCCGCGGCCATGTCCGGCTGGCCAGCGCCGATCCCGAAGCCGTGCCCCACATCGTCCACAATTATCTCACCGCAGAGCATGACTGCCGTCTTTCGGTGCAGGCCATGCGCTTGGCCCGCGCCCTGGCCGCCACAGCGCCGCTCGCCGCCCTCGGCGCTGTGGAACAATGGCCCGGGGATCAATGCGCCAGCGATGCCGCGCTGCTGGATCATGCCAGGCGTTATGGCAACACCGGCTATCACCCGGTTGGCACTTGCCGGATGGGGATCGACGACACCGCCGTGCTTGATCCCCAGCTGCGGGTGCGCGGGGTTACCGGTCTGCGCGTGGCCGATGCATCGGTCATGCCCCGTTTGGTGTCGGGCAACACCAATGCAGCGGCGATCATGATTGGGGAAAAGGCGGCAGACCTGTTGCGCGCGCGCTGATGCCGGCCAGCGAATCATGCAGGTGACCCGGTCAATGAAAACGCATATGTTTGCTTAAAACCCATATAGATATTAGTATGCGTAAAAAAAGAAGCGCATCAAGGCGCAATCTCTGAAGCAGGGGAGGGTGTGGGATGGCAAGCCAGTTCCATCTTGCCGATTTGTTCGAAACCGTTGCCGCGGCCGTTCCCGATCGGATTGCCCTCGTCACCCGGTCCCAACAGATCGGCTTTTCCGAACTCGATGCCCGCACCACCCGCATCGCCGCCGGGCTTGAGGCGCACGGCGTGGGCCGTGGCGATCGGGTTGGCCTGTTTCTCCACAACCAGGTCGAGCATCTGGAGGCTTTCATCGCCGCCATCAAGCTTGGCGCCATCCCGTTCAACGTCAATTACCGTTATGGCGAAGACGAGTTGGCCTATCTGTTCGACAATGCCGGCGCTGCGGCCGTGATCCACGGTGCCCGTTGGACAGACCTGATGGCGCGGTTGCAAGCCCGCCTGTCGGGGTTGCGCCTTGCCGTCGCCGTGCCCGATGGGTCCGGCGTGGCCGCCGGGCAGTCGCTGCCCTGGTCGGCGCTCCAGGGCGCGCCCGCGGGCCGCACCACCTGGCCGCGCGACGAGGCCGACATACTGCTTACCTATACCGGCGGCACCACCGGCATGCCCAAGGGCGTGATGTGGCCCCATCGTGCATTCTTCTTCGCCTGCGCCGGCGGCGGCGGGTTCTTCAACCCGCTTGGCCCGGCGCAGCAGCCGGCCGATATCGCCAGCCGGGCGGCCAATGCCTATCCCTTGCGCATCTTCCCGGTGGCGCCGCTGATGCATGCGGCCGCCTTGTGGACGGTGTGGTCGGCCCTGCTCAACGGCGTGACCGTGGCGCTCGATGAAAGCCCGGCCTTTGATCCGGCGACGGTTTGGGAAACGGCGGCGCTGCTCAAGGCGAACATCGTCCAGGTGGTTGGCGATGCCATGGCGATACCGATGCGCGATTCCCTGGCCAGCAATCCCGGCCGCTGGGACCTGTCAGCGGTGGTGAGCTTCGGCTCGGGCGGCGCGGTTTTTTCCGGTCATGTGAAGGCGGATCTGCAGCGCCTGCTGTCCGGTGCCTCCATCACCGACGGGATGGGATCCTCGGAAACCGGCATTGCCGGCACGGCGGCGCCCAGCAGTGAGGGGCTGATGCGGCTTCAGGCCAGCGAGAGCCAGCAGGTGGTGGTGGGTGACCGTTTTGGCGAGGTGGGCGAGATCGGGCTGGTGGCGCGCTGCGGCAACACGCCGGTGGGCTATTATGGCGATCCGGCCAAAACCGCCGAGGTGTTTCGCCCCATCAATGGCCGATTGTGGGCCGTGAGCGGCGACACCGCCCGGCTTGACGCAGACGGCTGGATCACCGTGTTCGGCCGCGGCTCTACCTGCATCAACAGCGGCGGGGAAAAGATCTTCCCCGAAGAGGTGGAAGAGGCCCTGCGCAGCCATCCGGCGGTGCTGGATTCGGTGGTGGTTGGCCAGGACGATGCCCGCTGGGGCCAGCGCGTGGTCGCAATTGTCTCGGCGCGCGAAGACCAGACCCGCCCATCTGATGACGAACTGCGGGCCCATTTGCGGCCACGCCTCGCAGGCTACAAGCTGCCCAAGGCCGTGCTTTGGGTGCCACAGGTCAAGCGTTCACCTGCCGGCAAACAGGATTATGGTTGGGCCCGGCAGCTGCTCTCGGGTGGTTGACCGATTGCGAATGTACCGGCCCGGAAGCGGCAAGCCGTTTGTCGTGCGGCGAGGTGCGCCATGGAGAGATTGTGGTTTGGCACTATGCGAACGGGATGGCCAAAGAACCCGAGATGTCAGTCCTGTACAATGCGCAATGCTCAGTGTGCGCCGCCGAGGTTGGACATTATGTGCGTGCCGCCGAAAACGCAGGGCTGCCGATCCGGTTCGATGACCTGAACACGGATGCGCTGTCCCGGTGGGGACTGGATGCGGATACGGCGGCACGCCGACTATACGTGCAGCACGAAGGCATGCTGATATCCGGTGTGCCTGCCTTTCTGGCGTTGTGGTCCCGGATGCCGCGTTATCGATGGTTGGCACGGATCGTGGGTTTGCCAGGGATCAGGCATATTGCCTGCGCTGCTTATGACCACCTGTTTGCGCCCGCCTTGCACCGGCGGCATTTGCGCCGGCTGCGCTCATTTTTGTAAGCTATACCCTCACTGCCCGTTGACCCTGTCCCGCAAAATGTATCCGGTTTGAATGAGAGGAATCTGGCAAAATCGAAGCTGCTTTGAGCGGAGGGTTTTGCTGATGAAGAAGTCGAAGTTCACAGGCGAGCAGATCGCGTTTGCCCTTCGCCAGGCGGAGGTTGGCACGCCGGTGGCTGAGGTGTGCCGGAAGATGGGGATATCCGAGGCGACCTATTACCGCTGGAAGCAGCTGTATGGGGGCCTTGGGCCGTCCGAGCTGCGCAAGATGCGCCAGCTCGAGGAGGAGAACCAGAAGCTCAAGCGGCTTGTGGCGGACCTCAGCCTCGACAAAGCCATGCTCCAGGAGGTTCTGGCAAAAAAAGTTTAGCGCCTGGGCGGCGTCGAGAGATCGTTCATTGGGTGCAGAACCAGTTCGGCGTCAGCGAGCGCCGCGGCTGCGCTGCTTTGCTGTAAAGGCTGGATCAAATTTCCCCAAAGGTGCTGGCGCAAAATTCCCCACTTTACGGATTTTGCGGTCAGTTGGTCATGGCATAGGCGCCTCCATTTTTGGGTGGCCGGCCGCGCCGCGCTGGTGGGGGCGGTGGGTTGATGCTGGCGTGTGAGCGCGTGTGTTCGGGGATCAGATCGGCATGATGGCGCAAGCGATAGCTGGCCCCTTCGATCTGGACGACGACGGCGTGATGCAGCAGGCGGTCCAGCAGCGCCGTGGCGACGACAGGATCGCCAAAGACCTCGCCCCATTCGGCAAAGCCGCGATTGGAGGTCAGGATCATGGCACCCTTTTCGTAGCGGGCGTTGACCAACTGGAAGAACAGGTTCGCGCCGCCGCTGGTGATGGGCAGGTAGCCGATTTCATCGACGATCAGCAGCGATGCGCGGGTGTGGAACCGGATCTTTTCAGCAAGGCGTCCTTCCCGTTCAGCCTTGGCCAGGGCCTCGACCAGCTCAGCTAGCGTACAACGATAGACGCTGCGGCCACCTGGAACTCGGCAAAGTCAGCTTGCGCCTGCTCTCCCGGCAACGTCTCAAAGCGCCGTTCAAACTGCCGCGGCACGTCCGGCCGGCTCAGCCGCAGATACTCGGTCAATGTCGAGTAAGCGCCCGCATAGGCCGGCAGGCTGCCCCGGTTGGTCCGGCGTTCCCGTTCGGCGCGCTCCTTGGGCGTGCTGGCGGCATCCAGCTTGGCCTTCACCCGCCCCAGTGCAATGCCCATGTCTTCCAGCACCAGCTCGAACTGGTCGTCGCCCAGCTTCTCCGAGCGGGGGCCGAACCGGTGGCGCATGAACGCGGCGATGATGGCGTTCAGCCGGGCGATCTCCGCCTCAGCCTCTGTGGTAACGATCGTCTTGCGCTCGACTTCGGCGGTCAGCTGCGCCGTGCGCTCAGCAAGTTGCGCCGCTTCGGCCCTGGCCGCGACGAGCAGGGCGCGAAGCACCTCGGGATCGTCGGGAAGGTCGGTCGCGGTCAGCACGATGAGCAGAAGGAATCACGCGCGCACACGCGCGTCGAGTGGGACCTGATCGACTGAGTCAATGTAACGCAGGATCAACGGGTTATCCCGCAGAGTGCGGCACCTTGGTGCGACG
This sequence comes from Sphingomonadales bacterium, assembly GCA_027483465.1. GTDB lineage: Bacteria > Pseudomonadota > Alphaproteobacteria > Sphingomonadales > Sphingomonadaceae > Sandarakinorhabdus. The sequence goes on along the minus strand of JAIXUQ010000099.1, from coordinate 3,132 downwards.
CGCCTGGTGCACACGCCGCCAATCGAGTCCCTCCAGCAGGGCGCCAAGCTGGGCAGCGGTCAGCCGCATTACCCCGTCGTGCACGCCGGGCCAACTGAACCGGCCGTTCTCCAGGCGCTTGGCCATCAGGCACAGGCCGGTGCCGTCCCACCAGACCAGCTTGATCCGATCAGCCTTCTTCGCGCGGAACACATACACGACGCCGGAGTAGGGTTGGCCGCCAAGCTCGGCGGTGACCAGCGCCGCCAGCCCGTCCATCCCCTTGCGGAAATCCACTGGCCGCGTTGCCACCAGCACCCGCGTGGCGCCGGTCGGGCCCAGGCTCGTCATCGGCGGCCCTTCAGCGCGTCCAGAACCGCCGTGATCAGCGCGGCATCGGCGCCACGGCCGATGCGCACCGAGATGCCGTCCATGCTGACCTCGATCGGCGCGGCAGATGCCGTCCGTCGTGACCGGCGTGCACGACGGCCAGACTGGTGCGAACGGTCAGACGGCGCCGCGACGGCGGCCGGTGCCTCGACCACGGCCGGCACGAACAGTGGCGGGTCGACCAGCGCCACCGGCGTGCGCAACTGGCGCCGCCAGGTGAACAGCTGGCTCGGACAAATGCCGTTCCGGCGCGCCACATCGCAGACCGTGCCGCCACCATCGGCATAACTCTCGGCAACGATCCGCGCCTTGTCCTCATCCGACCAGACACGCCGCCGCGCCTTCGCCGTGAACACCTCGATCCGCGCATCCACATCATGGATCGCGCTAGCATCGTCACATGACATCCTCATAGCATCAGCACCGCCAGCAAACCGGGCCAGCAGGACTCGCGGCTCAAACCGCCGTCAGCAAGATGGGGTCAAAACAGCGCTTACGTTCAGATTGCATCCCTGCCAGCTGCGTTCATCCGTGTGTTCGCACCGGCACTGGGAAGCAGGCTATCAACGCTCCCCGCTCATGCGCTGGATGTAGAAGGCCATAGGCACCATCGGCAGGTGGTGCTCGGAACTAGACATGAGCAGTAGGCGATTGATCGTATTGTCCTGAATACCGGTTGGCGCGAAGACGCAGGAGATCCTACCTACATTGCCGGGCTCTGCGCGCTTGCGAAGCGCTTTCTGAGCCACCGCATGAGTGCGGGCAAACCGGGCTGCAAGCCCCGCCTCAAAATTGAGCCGGAGGCCTCGTTTCTCTGCACCAGCTAGATAATGGAATATCTCGGCGAACAGCGCCGGATAGCCGGCGAGTGCGCCCTCGCGTGCCAAATGGATGATGCGATCGGGATTGTCAGGAAACAGGAAGGCGGCATCAGCAAAGTTGCCTGCAAGCCGCCTAAAGCTAGCCGGCCGCGCTCCCGACTTGGGCCGCGCCGCGCGTATGATTTCTCGCCAGCGGAATGCGCTGTCGGTCACGATCGAGGCGCCGGTCGCCTGCGCGAGATACATGGCCATCTCGAAATTTGGACCCAACTGCATCAGGCGCATCTGGCCGCCTACCTTGCCGCCGTCGAAGATGCCGTCCTGCAGTGCCGTCAGCGGATCCTCTTCTTTCAGCCGTTCCAGCTCGGACCATATTTCCGCGATGCCGGCCTCATCCAGATCGGGAAAGTTCTCACGCATCCGGGCCTCTTGTGCATCCCGGGGCCACATCAGGACGTCGCGCATGAAGTCGGCACGCATAACCACGCTAGGCCCTTCGGCGTTCGCAGCTTCTGGATGTCGATATATTCGAAGAATGTACCGAAATGCTCGTGCCAAGCGGCGATGTCAGTTCCCGCGAAGGCCCTGACCGCCTGCGATCCTCGCGTGTCGATATCGCCGAAGAGCTTCCGCTCGATCTCGTCATTCACCTCGGTTAGAAAGAAGGTCGAGTATAAGTCGGTCTGGAAGAAGCAGCGCTTCGTCGGCGCATAGAACAGCGATCGTTTTTGGATGACGCGCCCGTCGGCGAGACGCTCGGTGGGCGGCGCCAGGTCGAGATAGGCCAAGGTCGAGCGACCGGGTTCGAGGAAGCCCCTTTGATGCCATTGCGGAACGAAGTGATTGTCTCTCGTGATCGCCATTTGCGATCGCGATCATATAGTCCGAGCGCTACACGGACAACGTCGCGCCGCTGTTTCTGACGGGTGATCGCCGCGCGAAACGCTCGCGCGCAAGACCCAGATCGCGGTCGTCGCGCCGCGACCGATCCGGCGCCGCTGCCACGACATAGATGAAGATGGACAATTGTCCTGTCTGTGCCCCCTGAACCGCTTGAGCTCGCCTATGACGCGCCTGTCCATCTCGACTGGAGACGCGCGGAGCTGGAATCGCCTGTGATCGAGGCGATCATCACCGCCGTCCATCCACAAACTGCCCAGGGGCGGATGACCGCCGCACTTCGGCAAAGCGCGCTCGCCTCGCCGACTTGATCACGGCATTCCGATCAGGCCGCGCGCTTGGTCGGAAAGACATACAGTCTCTCGCCCATGATTGTCGCCGCGCCGCGCATATCGCGAAGCCCCGGCTGATCCGGCGCCAGGTCGATGATCAGGGTGACACCCAATATCGTGACCTGGAACATGGGATAGGGTCGCCCCGGCTTCATGATTGGTCCGGACGCATGCGTCACCGCGCGCGGAATGACTTCCGTCGCCAGCACGGCTGTGAGCGCTGGCGCGGATTTGTCCTGGCCCACGAAGGCGCGAATATGGTCGTAGTCGGGAAGAGCGGCGGCCGCGGCGCAGTAGTTTCTAGCGACAAGATTGAGGCCGATCTTGTAAAGCGCGGGCAGGAAGCGCGGGTCGTTGCCGAACTCCATACTGAAGCCGAGCTTACCTTCGTCCGGCTTCATCCAGAGATCGGTGACGCCATTGGACTTCGCCGCCGGATAGAGCTTCTTGCCCTTGGCATCGACGATGCCCGGGCCGCCGTTGATGAAGATGTGTGGTCCGCCTAGCCTATGCTCGCTGCTGATCGCGCGCCAGCTGTCGATGGAGGGCGCCCGACCCTTCTTGCGGGGCACGCCATACATCACACTGATCGTGGTCTGAGCCCCGAAGCTCCTCCAGTTAAGAGTAGAGCCGGCGGCCCTGTTGATGCCCGTGTGCGGGCGTGATGGCAACCGGGCTGGGGGTTAACCCCCAGCCCGGTTGGCCGCTTG
>JAIXUQ010000083.1 GCA_027483465.1 Sphingomonadales bacterium | reverse complement strand
TAGGCATAAATGCCCTGGCCCTTGATGTCGTGCGGGAAGCCGACCACGGCGGCTTCGGCCACATCGGCGTGGGCAACCAGCGCCGATTCGACCTCGGCCGTGCCCATGCGGTGGCCCGAGACGTTGATCACATCATCCACGCGGCCGGTGATCCACCAATAACCGTCGGCATCGCGCCGCGCACCGTCCCCGGTGAAATAGCGGCCACGATAGGCGGTGAAATAGGTCTGGGTGAAGCGTTCATGATCGCCAAACACCGTGCGCGCCTGCCCCGGCCAGCTGCGCAGCAGCACCAGATTGCCGCTGATCTCCTGGCCCGGCGTCCACGGGATGAGGCGGCCATCGGCCTCCACCAGCGCCGGCTCAATGCCAAAAAAGGGCCAACTGGCGCTGCCGGCCTTCAACGGCGTGGCGCCGGGCAGTGGCGTGATCAGCGCGCCGCCGGTTTCGGTCTGCCACCAGGTGTCAACGATCGGCAACTGCCCCTTGCCAACCACGCGGTGATACCAGTTCCAGGCTTCGGGGTTGATCGGCTCGCCCACCGTGCCGAGCAGGCGCAAGCTTGACAGGTCATGGCGGTTCACCGGCTCATCGCCATCGCGCATGATGGCGCGCAGCGCGGTGGGCGCGGTGTAGAAGATGTTGACCCGGTGCTTCTCGATCACCTGCCAGAAACGGTCGTTGGCTGGCCAGCTTGGCACGCCTTCAAACATCAGCACGGTCGCCCCGGCCGAAAGCGGGCCATAGACGATATAGGAATGGCCGGTGACCCAGCCGACATCGGCGGTGCACCAGAAAATCTCCCCGGCCCGATAATCGAACACGGTTTCAAACGTCAGATTGGCCCACAGCAGATAGCCGGCGGTGCTGTGCAGCACGCCCTTGGGCTTGCCGGTCGAACCGCTGGTGTAGAGGATGAACAGGGGCGCTTCCGCGTCCATCGGCTCGGGCGTGCAGGTGGCCGGCACCTCGTCGCGGATCTCGTGCCACCAATGGTCGCGGTCCTCCACCATGCTCACCGCGCCGCCGGTGTGGCGCACCACCAGCATCGCCTCCACATTCACGCCGGCGGCTTCCGCCCCCCGGCGTTCAACAATGTCGCAGGCCTCATCGGCGATGGCTTTCAGCGGGATGGGCTTGCCGCCGCGCCGGCCTTCATCGGCGGTGATGATGAATTTGCTCTGTGCATCCTCGATGCGGCCGGCCAGACTCTCGGCCGAAAAGCCGCCAAACACCACCGAATGCACCGCCCCGATGCGGGCGCAGGCCAGCATGGCCATCGCCGCTTCCGGGATCATCGGCATATAGATGGTGACCCGGTCACCCTTGTCCACGCCCAGCGCCACCAGCGCATTGGCCATGCGCGCCACCTCACCCTGCAACTCGGCATAGCTCAGCCGGCGGGTGGGCGCCTTGGGGTCGTCGGCCTCCCACAGGATCGCGGTGCGGGTGGGATCGGCTGCGGCCCAACGGTCAAGGCAGTTCCAGCTGGCGTTGATCACGCCATCTTCAAACCATTTGATGTCCACCGGGTCCCACGACCAATTGCCCATCACCGTCGGTGCCCGATACCAGTCTAGCCGGCCGATCTGGTCACGCCAGAAGCCATCGGGATCATCGAGGCTGCGGGCATGGGCCGCCTGATATTGTGCGGCGGTGGTGCGGGTGATGGCCAGCGCGGCCGGGGTGACGGGGTGGATGGTCTCGCTCATGCCGCACAGACTAGGCCGCAGCGGCGCTTGTCGCTAGAGTTTTGCCATGGCCTTTCCCCCCTCCAAAGCAATGGCCCGGGCGCTGGATGAAGCCCGCGCCGCCGCCGCGCGCGGGGAGGTGCCGGTGGGCGCGGTGATCAGCGATGCCGCCGGCCACATCATCGCCAGCGCCGGCAACCGCACCCGCGAACAGGCCGATCCCACCGCCCATGCCGAGCTGTTGGCCATCCGCGCCGCCTGCGCCGCGCTGGGCAGCCAGCGGCTGACCGGCTGCACCCTCACCGTCACGCTGGAACCCTGCGCCATGTGCGCGGCGGCCATCGCGGCGGCGCGGCTGGAGCGGCTGGTCTATGGCGCGGCCGATCCCAAATCGGGCGGGGTGGAGCAGGGCGCCCGCGTGTTCAGCCACCCCCAGGCCCATCACCGGCCCGAGGTGATCGCCGGCGTGGCGGAGGCCGAATGCGCCGCCCTGCTGAAGGATTTCTTTGCGGCCCGCCGTGGTTGAGCAGCGGGCGTTGACGGCGGGCGAAATCGCGCTGGCCGCGGCCATGTTCGGCGCCGCGCTCGATCCCGCCCCGGTGCGGCTGTGCCGGGCGAAATATTGGACGCTGCACCCCTGGTGGGTGACGATGGCCCCCGATGGCCGGATCTGGTGCCACCCCAATGGCCCCAACTGGTCCGCCGATTATGCCGCTGCGCCGCCGGCCTACCAGGCGCATTTCATCCACGAGCTGGTGCATGTCTGGCAATATCAGCACGGTGGCCATCTGGCGCTGCGGCGGCCGCCGCTGGCGCGCTACCGCTATGCGCTGGTGCCCGGCAAGCCGTTTCACCATTATGGCATCGAGCAGCAGGCGATGATCGTCGAACACGCCTTTCGCGCCCGGCAGCGCGGCACGCCCGATGCAGCGCTGGAGGCGCTGCTACCGTTCCGGGCTGGTTGACGCAGGCCGGTGCCCTCTGGCTTGACTCTGCCGGCGGCGCGGCCGAAATTGGAACAAAGAAAGAACATTTACCGCCGCGAGTCGAACCCTGTCCAGCATTGCCGCCTTTCCGCCTGTTGCCCAACAGCCGTTGCCGCCGCCGATGCCGGTCAGCGGGCGGCTGCCGCTGGATGGCGGGCGGCTGGATGCGGCGCTGGCCGGCGGCCTGCTGCTGGCCGGTTGCCACGAGATTTATGGCCCGGCCGCGCCCGGCTTTGCCCTGATGCTGGCGCTGGCCAGCCGCCGCCCCGGCCCGATCCTGTGGATCAGCGATGGGCACACGGGGGGGCGGGGGGAGGATGGCCGGCTCTATGGCCTGGGCATTGCCGAACTGGGCGGCGATCCGGGGCAATTGTGGCTGGTGGCGGCCGGCGGGGTGCTGCCGATGCTGCGCGCCGCGGCCGAGGCCCAGCGCTGCCCGGCGCTGGCTGCCATCGTGCTGGAAAGCCATGGCGATGCCCGCGCCATCGATCTCACCGTCACGCGGCGCCTGCAACTGGCGGCGGCGGCCAATGGCCTGTTCACCCTGCTGCTGCGCCAGGGCAGCCCGCGGCCCAGCGCTGCGCTCACCCGCTGGCAGGCCGTAGCGGCGGCCACCCGCCATCTTGCCGGCGGCGCGCCCGGCCTGCCGCGCCTCGCCCTCAGCCTCACCCGGCAACGGGGTGGGCCCAGTGACATCACCAACCTGCTGGAGTGGAACCGTGACCGACGCCGCTTTGTCGCGGCCGGCCAAAGCGCCGGCCAGCTTGTCCCCATCGGGGCGGCCTTTGCCCGCCGCGCCGGCCAGCATGGCGCGGCGCATCCTGGCGCTGGCCTTGCCGCTGCTGGCCAGCGAACGGCTGGGCCCATCGCCGCCTGAGGCCACGCGCCCGCTGGTGCTGGTGGCCAGTGACCGTGGCCGCCAGATCATCCGCGCCGCCAATGCCGCCGCGTTGGCCGAAGGGCTGGAGCCCGGCCTGGCGCTGGCCGATGCCCGCGCGCGGGTGCCTGATCTCGCCGCGCAGGCCTTTGATCCGGAGGCCGATCAGGCCTGCCTGGAATGGCTGGCGCGCGGCGCGACGCGCTGGTCTCCGCTGGTGCGGGCCTGCCCGCCGCACGGCCTGCTGATTGATATCACCGGCTGTGCCCATCTGTTTGGCGGTGAGGCCAGCCTGGTGGCCGATGCCGTCACCCGGCTGGCGCGGCTGGGCTTCAGCGCCCAGCCGGCGCTGGCCGCAACGCCGGCCGCCGCCATGGCGCTGGCGCGCTTTGGCGGTGATCATGTCCGCGATCTGCCGGTGGCGGCGCTCACCATGGTGGATGCCGAACAGATCGCGCTGCGCCGTGCCGGCCTGCAGCGCGTGGGCGATGTGGCCCGCCTGCCGCGCGCCGCCATCGCCGCCCGTTTTGGCGAGGCGCTGCTGGCCCGGCTAGATCAGTTGCTGGAACAGGCGCCGCAGCCGCTTGATCCGCTGCTGCCGGCCGCCCCGGTGATGGCCCAGCGCCGCTTTGCCCAGCCGGTGGCCGATCATGCCGCCGTGCGCGTCGGGCTGGAAAAACTGCTGCTGGCCGTGCGCGTGAAGCTGACGGCCCAAGGCCTGGGCGGGCGGCGTTTCTGCCTGGCGCTGTATCGCGCCGATGGCCATGTGGCCGAAGTGGCGGTGGAAACCGCCGCGCCGCAGCGCGATGTGCCGGTGCTGCTGCGCCTGTTTGATGAACGCATCGCCGCCCTGAATGATCCGCTCGATCCCGGCTTTGGCTATGATCAGATGCGCCTGGCCGTGCCGGTCACCGCCCCGCTTGATGAAGCGCAACTGGGCCTGGATGGCGGCGCGCTGGCCGAAACCCAGCTCACCGCACTGGTTGATCGGCTCACGGCCCGGCTGGGCCGGGGCCGCATCCGCCGCCTGGCCCGCGCCGATACCCATATTCCCGAACAGGCCAGTTTCGATCTGCCCTTTGATGGCGGCCGCGATCACTGGCCCACCCCGGAACCGGGGGAGCCGCCGGCCCGCCCGCTGCGCCTGTTTGATCCGCCCCAGCCGATCGACGTGATCGCCGAAGTGCCCGATGGCCCGCCGCGCGCCTTCCGCTGGCGCGGCCGCCGCCATGTCGTGGCCGCCCACGAAGGGCCGGAGCGCATCGCCGCCGAATGGTGGCGCCGCAAGGATGGCGCCGGCCTCACCCGCGATTATTGGCGGGTGGAGGATGAAAGCGGCCGCCGCTTTTGGCTGCTGCGCCATGGCCAGCAGGGCAGCGAGGCCGCCCATCCGCGCTGGTATGTCCACGGCCTGTTTGCATGATGCCGCATGGCTTTGCCGAACTGGCGGCGGCCACGCATTTTTCCTTTCTGGCCGGTGCCTCCAGCCCGGCCGCCATGGTGGAAACGGCGGTGGCGCTGGGCCATGCCGGCATCGGCATTGCCGATCGGAACACGGTTGCCGGCGTGGTGCGCGCCCATGTGGCGCTGCGCGATCTGGCCGAAGCCGCGCGTGAGGTCGGGCACGAACCGCCGCCATTCCGGCTGGCGGTGGGCGCCCGGCTGGTGTTTGCCGATGCCACGCCCGATGTGATCGCCTATCCCGCCACCCGCACCGGCTGGGGCTGGCTCACCCGCCTGCTCACCACCGGCAACCGGCGGGCGGCCAAGGGCGATTGCATCCTGCACTTGGCTGATCTGTTCGATCATCATCAGGGCCTGCTGCTGATCGCCATGCCGCCCGCAACCGGGCAGCGCAGCCGGTTGGCCGAACTGGCGCGCGCCTGCCCCGGCCGGGTGTGGCAGGGCGCCACCATGTGGCACAACGGGCCGGATCGGCGGCGCACGGCGGCGCTGGCCGGCATGGCGGCGGCGGCCGGTGTGCCGCTGCTGGCCGTGAATGCGCCGCTCTATGCCACGCCGGCGCAGCGCCCGCTGCATGATGTCATCACCTGCATCCGGGAAGGCGTCACCCTGGCCGCCGCCGGCACCCGCCTCGCTGCCAATGCCGAGCGCCATCTGAAATCCGCCACGGCCATGGCCCGCCTGTTCCGCGACTGGCCGGCGGCGCTGGCCGAACCGGCGCGCCTGCTGGCCCGCATCGATTTCAGCCTCGATCAACTGCGCTATGAATATCCCGACGAACCGGTGCCGCCGGGCCACAGCCCGCAAGGCTGGCTGGAAACCCTCACCCTCACCAGGGCGCGCGAACGCTGGCCCGATGGCGCGCCGCCCAAATTGATGGCGCTGCTGGCCGAGGAATTCCGCATCATCGCCCGTGCCGGCTATGCCCCCTATTTCCTCACCGTGCATGATATCGTCGCCTTCGCGCGCGAACGCGGCATCCTGTGCCAGGGCCGCGGCAGCGCCGCCAACAGCGCCGTCTGCTATGTGCTGGGCATCACCGCCGTTGATCCGGCCGAGCACAACCTGCTGTTTTCCCGTTTCATTTCCGAAGAACGCAAGGAACCGCCCGACATCGATGTCGATTTCGAGCATGAGCGGCGTGAGGAGGTGATGCAGTGGATTTACCAGCGTTATGGCCGGGAACGCGCCGGCATCGCCGGCACCGTGATCCATTACCGGCCGCGCAGCGCCGTGCGCGAGGTGGGCAAGGTGCTGGGCATGAGCGAGGACATGACCAACCGCCTCTCCAGCACCGTCTGGGGCAGTTATGCCAGCCAGATGGAGCGCGAGCGCTTTGCCGAAAGCGGCCTTGATCCCGACAGCCCCGAAATCGCCCGGCTGGGCAAATTGGTGGGCGAGATCATGGGAAGCCCTCGCCACCTGTCCCAGCATGTCGGCGGCTTCGTGCTCACCCGCACGCGGCTGGATGAACTGGTGCCGATCCACAACGCCGCCATGCCCGATCGCACCTTCATCGAGTGGGACAAGGACGATATCGACGCGCTGGGCCTGATGAAGGTGGATGTGCTGGCCCTGGGCATGCTCAGCTGCATCCGCCGCGCCTTCGAATTCATCGAAACCCACATCGGCCGGCAGTACACGTTGGACAATGTGCCGGGTGAAGCAGCCGACGTGTATCGCATGCTGCAGCGGGGCGATTCCATCGGCGTGTTCCAGGTGGAAAGCCGGGCGCAGATGAACATGCTGCCGCGCCTGAAACCGGCCGAATTCTACGATCTCGTCATCCAGGTCGCCATCGTCCGCCCCGGGCCGATCCAGGGCGACATGGTGCACCCCTATCTCAGGCGCCGGCAGGGGCGGGAGGCGGTGAGCTTCCCCAGCCCGAAGCCGCCGCACGATCCGGATGAGCTTAGGCAAGTGCTGGGCAAGACGCTGGGCGTGCCGTTGTTCCAGGAACAGGCGATGAAGCTGGCGATCACCGCCGCCAGCTTCACCCCGGCCGAAGCCAACCGCCTGCGCCGCGCCATGGCCACCTTCCGCCACAATGGCGGGATGGAGTATTTCGAGACCAAACTGATCGAAGGCATGGTGGCGCGCGGCTATGAACGCGATTTCGCCGAACGCTGTTTCAACCAGATCAAGGGCTTTGGCAGTTATGGCTTTCCCGAAAGCCACGCCATCGCCTTTGCCCGGCTGGTGTGGGTTTCGGCCTATCTGAAATGCCGATACCCGGCGGTGTTCGCCGCCGCCCTGCTCAACGCCCAGCCGATGGGCTTTTATGCCCCCGCCCAGATCGTGCGCGATGCCCGCGAACATGGCGTGGATGTGCGGGCGGTGGATGTGAATTTCAGCGGCTGGGATTGCACGCTGGAGGGGGAGGCGCCGGCCCTCGCCCAGCGCCTTGGCTTGCGCCAGATCACCGGTTTCCGCGAAGACTGGGCCGGGCTGATCGCCGCCGCCCGGCCCATCCGCAGCCTGGAGGATCTGGCCCGCGCCGGCCTGCCGCCGCGCGCGCTCAAGCTGCTGGCCGATGCCGATGCCTGCGCCAGCCTTGATCTCAACCGGCGCGAGGCCGGCTGGCAGGCGCTGCGCACCCCCACCGCCAGCCTGCCGCTGTTTGCCGCCGCCGATGCCAGCGAACTGGGCGCCGAGCCGGCCAGCGACCTGCCGCTGATGGCGCCCGGCGAAGAGGTGGCCGCCGATTACCAGGTGCTGCGCCTCAGCTTGCGCGCCCATCCGCTGGCGCTGCTCAGGCACTATCTGCCCGGCGCCCTCACCGCCGCGCAATTTGCCGCCGCGAAGAACGGTCGCCGCGTGACCGTGGCCGGCGTGGTGCTGGTGCGTCAGCGGCCGGGCGGCGGCAACGCCATCTTCATCACGCTGGAGGATGAAACCGGTGTGGTGAACGTGGTGGTGTGGGCACGCCTGTTCGAAACCTATCGCCGCGCCATCATGGCCAGCCGGCTGATGCAGGTGGACGGCGAGGTGCAGCGCAGCCCCGAAGGCGTGATGCACCTGATGGCCACCCGCATCACCGATCTGACCGCCGTTCTCGACCGCCTGTCAGACGTGGCAGACGGCACCACGCCGCTGGCCCGCGCCAGCGAGGATCTGGTGCACGGGCCAGCCGGCCGCAAGCCACCGCCACCCAAAACCCCACCCCGCGGCCGCCACCCCCGCGACGTGCGCATCATCCCCAAAAGCCGGGATTTTCATTGATGGGCGCACAAACCCACATTTGCACAAACGCGGGCAATCTGGCAGACGGGTTGCATGGGCCGCCTCAGCATCGATCTCAGCGAACAGCAGCACAACAGCCTGAAGGCGATGGCCGCGCTGGAAGGCAAGAGCATCCGCCAATATGCGCTGGAGCGGCTGTTCCCTGACCGGGGCGATGACGAATCGGCCTTGGCCGAACTGAAGGCGCTGATCGATCAGCGTATTGAGGCTGCCATGGCCGGCGCGATTTCCACCGCCACATTTGACGAGATCGTTGCCCAAGCGCTCGATCGACCGTGACCGGCTGGCAGCTTACGACGGCAGCGGCGGCCGACCTCGATGACATTCTCCGCTTCACGCTGAATCAATGGGGTGACAATCAAGCCCGCCGCTTCGCTGCTGATCTCAAGGCAGCAATGCAGGCGCTTGCCGATCATCCGCACCGCCACCGCGCAATGCCCCGCCTGCACACCGATCTGCGCATCGCGCGCTGCCGCCAACACCTCATCTTCGCCCTGCCGCAAGCGGATGGGCCGACTCTGATCCTGGCGATCCTGCATGAACGCATGGACCTGATGGCCCGGTTGGCGCACCGGCTGCCGTAAAGCTGGCCTTGCCTTCATGCCCGCAAGCGCCGAATCTGGGCCCATGACCATGGACCAACTCTTCACCACCGCCGCCCGCGTGGGCGCGCAACTGAAAGCCCGCGGCGAAACCGTCGCCGTGGCGGAATCCGCCGCCGGCGGGCTGATCTCGGCCGCGCTGCTCGGCGTGCCGGGGGCGTCGGCCTTCTATCTCGGCGGCGCCGTCGTCTACACCCCCCGCGCCCGCCACCGCCTGCTCGGCCTGCGGCGGGAGGATGTGCGCGGCTTCATGTCTGCCACCGAACCCTTCGCGCTCCTGATGGCCGAAACCATCCGCAAGCAGCACAGCGTCACCTGGGGCATCGGCGAAACCGGCGCGGCTGGGCCCAATGGCAACCCCTATGGCCACGCCGCCGGGCACGACGTGGTGGCGGTGAGCGGGCCTATACAAGTGGCGCGCACCATTGCGACGGGATCAAGCGACCGACAGGCGAACATGGTGGCGTTTGCCGTGGCGGCGCTGGACCTGCTTGCGGGACAGTTGACGGCGGCGGGCTGATGCCGACACGGCCCACGCTCATCGTGCTGGGCGGACTGCCAGGCAGCGGAAAATCCACGATCGCCAAGATGTTGGCCCGGAAACTGGCCCTTGTTTACGTGCGGGTTGATGAGATCGAGCAAGCCCTCCTACGCCACCGACCCGGCGTTGATGTTGGCGCGGCGGGCTATGGCATCGCCTATGCCGTGGCAAGCGCCAATCTGGCACTGGGCTTAGGCGTGGTAGCCGACTGCGTGAACCCGGTTGCCGCCAGCCGCGCCGGCTGGGCCGCCGCCGGTCGTCATGCGGCCATCCTGGCGGTTGAAATCATCTGCAGCGATCCCGCCGCGCATCGCCGCCGGCTGGAACAGCGTGGCGCCGATATCGCCGGCCATGCCCTACCAACATGGGCCGATGTGCTGGCACTGGCCTATGAACCATGGCCCGATGCCGACTTGGTTGTCGACACGGCTTCCAACACTGCGGCCGAAGCCGTTAGCCTGATTGCCAACGCTGTCGCACAGCTCGGCTAACGGCCTTCAATCCCCCAACGTCACCGCCCCATCCGGCCCCGGCAGCATGAACGGGTTGTAGGCCACCTCCCAGGGATGGCCGTCGGGATCGCAGAAATAGCCGGAGTAGCCGCCCCAGAAGGCGTCGTGGGCGGGTTTCTGCAGGGTGGCGCCGTTGGCGACGGCGCGGGCGAGGAGTTCGTCCACTTCGGCCTTGCTGCCGACATTGTGGGCGAGGGTGAAGCCGCCGAAGCCGGGGCCGCGGTCTTTTATGCCGCAATCCTCGGCCAGCTTGTCGAACGGGTAGATGGCGAAGGCCATGCCGCCGCACTGGAACATGGCGATGGCCTCGAACTTGCGGGCCTTGCGCGGCCAGCCCATGGCTTCCCAGAAGGCGACGGCGCGGGGGAGATCGTCGGTTCCGAGGGTGACGATGCTGATGCGTTGGTCCATGATGGGCTCCTGTTGATGGGGATGAGAGTGGCATGACGGCGGGAACAATGAAACGCATCGTGTTGGCGCGGCACATCGTGGGGGCGCCAGGCCCTGATGATTTCCGGCTGGAGGAACTGCCGATTCCCGAACTGGCCGAGGGGCAGCTCTTGATCGCCAACCGCTTCATCAGCTGTGATCCGGGCACGCGCTCGCGCCTGTCGCCCGGCGCCTCCTATGCGCCGCCGTTGCAGCCGGGGCAGCTGGTGGATGGCTTTGCGGTGGGGGAGGTGATCGAGAGCCGCCACCCGCGCTTTGCCGCCGGTGAACTGGTGATGGGCACCGGCTGGGCCACCCACATGGTCTCGAACGGGCGCGGCTATCTGGCCAAGGTGCCCGATCTGGGCGTGCCGCTGAGCCTGTGGAACGGGATATTGGGCGTGCCGGGGATGACGGCCTGGTTCGGCCTGAAGCGGGTGGCGCAGCTCAAGGCCGGGGAGCGGGTGCTGGTGACCAGCGCGGCCGGGCCGGTGGGCGCAACCGCCGGGCAGTTGGCGAAGCTGTGGGGTGCAGCAAAGGTGGTCGGCATCGCCGGCGGGGCGGAGAAGTGCCGCTGGCTGGTGGAGGACTGCGGCTTTGATGCGGCGCTGGATTACAAGGCGGCGGATTTCGACGCGCAATTTGCTGCCGCCAGCACGGATGGCTGGGATGTGCTGTTCGACAATGTCGGCAATGCCAGTGTGGACCGCGCGCTGCCGGTGATGCGGATGCAGGGGCGGATCGTGATTTCGGGGCAGGTGGCGGACTATAACCTCACCCCGCAACAGGCGCCGGGCATCCACAACACCCGCGAATTCATCGGCAAGCGGCTGCGCATGGAAGGGCTGGTGGTGTTTGATGATCTGCCGCAGTTCCCCGCAGCGCAGGCCGAACTGGCCGGGCTGATCAAGGCCGGCCAGGTCAAGTATCGCGAGGAAATCTTTGATGGCATCGAACAGCTGCCGGCAGCCTTTGCCGGCCTGTTCAGCGGCGCCAGCTTTGGCCGCCGCCTGATCCGCCTGTGAGCCCGGTGGCGATGCGGCCACTGGCCATTGCCGCCCCAAGGGCGTAAGAAGACCCGATTAACACGTCGCAATCAAGGAATGGACGACATGGGTTCGCTCAGCCTCACCCATTGGCTGCTGGTCATCCTGGTGGTCATGCTGCTGTTTGGCCGCGGCAAGATTTCCGAGCTGATGGGCGATTTCGCCAAGGGGATCAACAGCTTCAAGAAGGGGCTGAACGAAGGCGACACGCCCGCCCCGCCGCCCCCGCAGGTGACAGCGGCGCCGCCCGCGCCGGCCAATCCGGTGCCCGAAGACAGCCGCCGTTAAGGCCGCCGCAGCGGCCGCTCCCGGCCCCGGGATCACACGATGTTTGGCATTGATTCTTCCGAACTGGCCGTGATCGCGCTGGTGGCCCTGCTGGTCATCGGGCCGAAGGATCTGCCGCGCGCCCTGCGCTGGGTGGGCCAATATGTGGGCAAGGCCCGCGCCATGACCCGCCATCTGCGCACCGGTTTCGATGCGATGATGCGCGAGGCCGAACTGGAAGAGATGCAGAAATTGTGGGCCGCCCAGAACGAGGCGATCATGAAGGCCAGCGCCCTGCCGGAAAACAGCCTGCCCAACCACGCGCTGCCCGATCTGGCCGGGCCGGTGCCGGCGGCCGATCCCTGGGCCGATCCGCTGCCGCCTGATCCAATGCCGCCCAATCCGCTGCTGCCGGCCGCGCCTGAGGCGGCAGCCCCGGTGCCTGAAGCCGCGCCGGCCCAGCCCGCAGCCGCCACGCCGGCCAGCGGTGGAGAGCGGGCATGAACATCGAGGCCGACCGCGCCGACATCGATGCCAGCAAGGCACCGCTGCTCGATCATCTGATCGAACTGCGCGGCCGCCTGATCCGCTCGGTCGTCTATTTCGCTGTTGCCTTTGGCATCGCCTTTTCCCAGGCCGGGCCGATCTTTGATTTCCTGGTGCAACCGTTGGTCGATGCCTCGGGCACCGGGGCCCGGCTGATCTACACCAAGCTCTATGAGGCCTTCTTCACCGAGATCCGGGTGGCGGCCTTTGCCGGTTTCTGCATGGCCTTTCCCTTCATCGCCAACGAATTGTGGCGGTTCGTGGCGCCCGGCCTCTACAAGCGCGAGCAGAAGGCGCTGCTGCCCTTCCTGCTGGCCACCCCCATCCTGTTCACCGCCGGTGCGGCGCTGGCCTATTATGGCGTGATGCCGGCGGCCTTCCGCTTTTTCCTGGCCTTCCAGTCGCTGGGCGGCAGTGATGGCGTGACCCGCGAGGCGCTGCCGTCGATGGGCGAATATCTTGATCTGGTCACCAGCCTGATCCTGGCCTTTGGCGTCGCCTTCCTGTTGCCGGTCCTGCTGATGCTGCTGGAACGCGCCGGCATCATCACCCGCGCCAATCTGATCGCCGGCCGCCGCTATGCCATCGTCGCGGCCTTTGTGGTGGCCGCCGTGCTCACCCCGCCCGATCTGTGGAGCCAGGTGGCCCTCGCCGTGCCGCTGGTGCTGCTCTACGAAATCTCCATCATCGGCATCTGGTTCACCGAACGCCGCCGCGCCCGGGCCGCGGCCGATGAAGCCGAGGCGCTGGGGCCCACCCCCGGCGCCTGATCGGGCCGCCATGCGCTTCACCCTGCCCGAACGTGCCGTGCCGCCCGATCTGGCCGCTCTGCTGCCGGCCGGTTGCGATCCGGCGCTGGCCACGGCCGCCGCCACCGCCTGGGCCGAGGCACCGTTCCTGAAAGGGCTGATGCGCGGCCGCGCCGCCAGCCTGGCGCTGCTGGCCGAACAGGGGCCGGCAGCGGCGCTGGCCGCCGCCATGGCGCTGGCCGGTGATGCCGAACGGCCGATCATGCCGCGCCTGCGCGCCGCCCGCCGCGATATCGCGCTGGTCACCGCGCTGGCCGATCTGGCCGGCCTGTGGGGGCTGGAGCAGGTCACGCTGGCGCTTTCCGATTTCACCGATCGTGCCATCGATGCCGCCATCGCCGCCGCGCTGGCCGAGCGGGACGCCGGCAACCGCGGCCTGGTGGCGCTGGCGCTGGGCAAGCTTGGCAGCCGCGAACTGAATTACAGCAGCGATGCCGATCTCATCTTCATCCACGATCCCGATCTCATCCCCTGCCGGGGCCGGGAAGACCCGGGCGAGGCCGCCGTGCGCATCGCCCGGCGGGCGGTGGCGATCCTCAATGATCTCACGCCCGATGGCTATGTTGCCCGCATCGATCTCAGGCTGCGCCCCGCGTCGGAGATCACACCGATGTCGATCAGCGTGGCGGCGGCCGAGCATTATTACCAGTCCGAAGCCCTCACCTGGGAACGGGTGGCCTTCATCCGCGCCCGGGCCGTGGGCGGAGACATGGCGCTGGGCCAGGCCTTTCTGGCGCAGATCCGGCCCTTCGTGTGGCGGCGCAGCCTGGATTACACGGCGGTGCGCGATATCCAGTCAGTCTCCTTGCGCATCCGCGATCATTTCGATGGCGGGCAGGCCATCGGCCCCGGTTTCGATGTGAAGCGCGGGCGCGGCGGCATCCGCGAGGTGGAGTTTTTCGCCCAGATCAACCAGCTGATCTGGGGCGGGCGGGCGCCCGAACTGCGCTGCCCGGCCACGCTGGATGGGCTGGCGGCGCTGGCCACCGCCGGCCATGTGCCGCCTGAGGAGGCGGCGCGGCTGGCCGATGCCTATCGCAGCCTGCGCACCATCGAACATCGCCTGCAGATGCGCCGTGACGAGCAGACCCATGCCATCCCGCGCCTGGCCGCCGATCGCCACGCCGTCGCCCGGCTGTGCGGCCTGAAGGATGGCGCCGCGCTGATCGCCCAGTTGGGCCGCATCACCCAGCCGGTGGCCCAGGCCTATGACGGGCTGATCCGCGCCGCCGCGCCGGAAGCCACCGTGGTGCCGGCCGATCCCCAAGCGTGGCTGAAGGCCAATCACCCGGCGCTGGCCAGGCTGCTGCCGCCGTTGATCAGCCAATGGCGGCAGGGCCGCTATCGCGCGCTGCGCAGCGACATGGCCCGCGCCGATTTCGAGCATCTGCTGCCCGCGCTGATCGCCGGGCTGGCGGCCGCCGCTGATCCGCGCGAGGCCGCCACGCGGCTGGATGGCCTGCTGTCGGGCCTGCCGGCCGGCGCCCAGTTCATGGCGCTGCTGCGCGCCAACCCGCGGCTGGTCACGTTGCTCGGCCGGCTGATCGGCATCACCCCGGTGCTGGCCAGCGCGCTGGCGCGCGATCCGGCGCTGTTTGATGTCATGCTGTCGCCCGATGCCTTTGCGCCGCTGCCCGATGCCGCGGCGCTGGCCGCCGAACTGGCCAGCCTCACCCGCACCGCCGACGGGCTGGAGGAGCAGCTTGACCGGGTGCGGCGCTGGACGGCGGAGCGCCGGTTCCAATTGGGCGCCCAGTTGATCGAAGGCCATGCCGATGCGCTGGCGGTGGGGCGCAGCCTGGCGGATCTGGCCGATGCCGCCATCACCGTGCTGCTGCCGGTGGTGGCCGCCGAATTTGCCCGCCAGCACGGCCATGTTCCCGGCGGCGAACTGGTGGTGCTGGCGCTGGGCCGGCATGGTGGCCGGGCGATGACCCACGCCAGCGATCTTGACCTGGTGTTCCTGTTCACCGGCAGCCACGAAACCCTGTCAGACGGCCCCAGGCCGCTCACCGCGAGCCATTATTTCAACCGGCTGGCCGCCCGCATGGTCACCGCCCTGTCGGTCCCCACTGCCGCCGGCGCGCTTTATGAGGTGGACACGCGGCTGCGGCCGTGGGGGGCAAAGGGCAATCTGGCGCTGTCGCTGGCCAGCTTTGCCCGTTATCAGCGGGAGGAGGCGGAAAGCTGGGAGCACATGGCCCTCACCCGCGCCCGCGTGGTGGCCGGGCCGGCCGCTGCGGCCCGTGCGCTGATCGCTGATGTGCTGGCCCGCCCGCGCGATGAGGTGACCCTGCGCGCCGCCGTGGTGGCGATGCGGGCCGAAATGGCCGCCGCCAAGAAACCGCAGGGCCGGTTTGACGTGAAGCTGGCGGCCGGCGGCCTGGTTGATCTGGAATTCATCGTGCATTTCCGCCAGCTGGCCAGCGGTGCCGGGCTTGATCCCGAACTGCCGGTGGCGCTGGCCGCACTGGTGGCCGATGGCCAGTTGCCGTCCGGATTGCCGGCCGCGCATGATCTGCTGGCGCGCACCCTGATCTGGCTGCGGCTGTTGTTTGCCGGGGCGCGGGTGCCGGAAACCTTGCCCGAACCGGTGGCGGCGATTCTGGCCGGCGCCCTGGGTGCGGCAAATTTCGCCGCCTTCACCCATGCGCTCGGCCTCGCCAGAGAGCAGGTGCGCATGGCATGGGCGGAGCAATTCAGCCAAGGAGAGCCACGATGAGCATGCCCCAGGCCGGCAGCCCCGCCCCCGCCTTTGCCCTGCCCGGTGACACCGGCGCGATTGCCAGCAGCGATTTCGCCGGCAAGAAACTGGTGGTCTATTTCTATCCCAAGGACGACACGCCCGGCTGCACCAATGAGGGCAAGGCTTTTTCGGCGTTGAAGGCCGATTTTGATGCGGCCGACACGGTGGTGATCGGCATCTCGCGTGACAGCGTGGCCAGCCATGCCAAGTTCCGCGCCAAGCACGGCCTGACCGTGCTGCTGGGCAGCGATGAGGGCGCCGTGACCGAGGCCTTTGGCGTGTGGGTGGAAAAATCCATGTACGGCAAGAAATACATGGGGATCGAACGCGCCACCTTCCTGATCGGCCGCGATGGCGTGGTGGCACAGGCCTGGCCCAAGGTGAAGGTGCCCGGCCATGCCGAAGAGGTGCTGGCCGCCGCCCGCGCGCTGGCCTGAACAGCCTAACGGGGCTGGTGCCGCCTCAAGGCGGGCGCGCGGGCCCGTGCCTGCGCTGCCCACCGATTCGGCGCCAGCCCCCAGGCGGGCCCGATTGACCACGACCCATCCAGTCATCCCTGGAACCGGGACGCCCTATACGAAGATACGCCGCCGGCTGCGCCGTGGTTGCACCCCCGCCGGGACGATTTTTTCACAGTTCACCGCCAGCGACAAACGCTTGGCCGCTGGGGGGCGAATGCCCCGTTGTCGGGCGCTGATCGCACTGCTTGATGACGCTCGTCGCCCGGCAAACAGGGTGATCGGGGTGGCCCTGCCACCCTGCAAAGAGGGGCGCAGATCACATGGCTTGGCATGGGGGCATCTTGGCAAAGGCAGGGCTTGCGGCTCTGGCAATTGCCACGCTTGGCCTGCCGGCCACGGCGCAGACGGTTGCAGCGCCAGCGGTGCTCGCTGCGGTTGACAGCATGGCCGCCGACGACAGCGCCACCAATCCGGTCAATGTGATGGCGACCGCCCGCCGCGAATTTCTGGCCGCACTGGCCAATGAACAGACTGATCCCGCCGCTCTGGCCCGCATGCTGCCGCGCGCCGGCCAGTCGGTTGCCGCGCTGATCGGCGCCGCCCCGGCCGGCGAAGCCCGCGCCGAAGCCGTGCTGGAACGGCTTGGCCTTGATCCGGCGCGCTTCCTCGGCAGCCCGGGCATTCAGGCCAAGGGCGGGCCATTCATCGCCGCCAATGATCCCCAGGTGCGCGATCTTCAGGCCAATTCGGCGCGGCTGGCCAAGGTGGCGGCCACCTTCGCCCGCATCCCGGCCTTCATGCCGGTCATTAATTATCGCCCGTCATCGGATTTCGGCTATCGTTCCGATCCGTTCCACGGTGGCAGCGCCTTCCATGCCGGTGTCGATCTGCTGGGTGGCACCGGCGATGCCATCCATGCCGCCGCCGATGGCGTGGTGGTGCGCGCCGGCTGGTGGGCCGGCTATGGCAAGGTGGTGGTGGTCGATCACGGCAATGGCATGGAAACCCGCTATGGCCACATGACCCGCTTCCACGTGAAGGAAGGCGATGTGGTGCGCCAGGGCCAGGTGATCGGCGGCATGGGTTCGACCGGCCGCTCCACCGGCACCCATCTCCATTTCGAAATCCGGCTTGATGGCCGGCCGATTGATCCGCAGCCCTTCATCGAACTGGCCAGCTTTGGCCTCAAGGGCCTGGCGCGTGAACGCCGCCAGGTGATCGCGCCGCTCAACATCGCCAATGATGAACCCTTCGGCCCGCTGGTGGACAGCGACGAGGTGATGGCCGGCGGCCGCCGCTGGACCGTGCGCGCCGGCCGCTGAACCGCACCGCCGGTTGCAAGCACTGGCCCCCCGCACTAGATTGGGGCCATGGATACGCCCCCCCGCCTAACCCCGGCTGCCGCCGCCCGTGTTGCCGCCATCGCCGCCCGCCAGGGCAAGCCCGGCCTGATGCTGCGCCTGGCTGTGGACGGCGGCGGCTGTGCCGGCTTTCAATATCGCTTCGGGCTGGAGGCGGCACCGGCCGCCGAGGACGTGGCGGTGGAGACCGACGGCGTCACCATGCTGATCGATCCTGACAGCCTGCCCTTCGTGGCCGGCGCCGAAGTTGATTATGTCGAGAAGATCGGCGCCGCCGCCTTCGAGGTGCGCAACCCCAATGCCGCATCGGGCTGCGGCTGCGGTTCCAGCTTCTCCGTGTGAGTTAGCGCTCCATGCCGCCGCGCGGCGCCGGCAGGCCCTGTTCGGCGATCATCGCCGGTGTCACCTTGTCTTTGTACTTGTTGCCGAAATTGCTGCGGACATAGTTGATCACATCGGCGATCTGCTGATCGCTCAGCTGGCCGCGGAACCAGGGCATGGCGCCCTTGCCACCCGTGACCACCATGATCGGATAGCCAGAGGCTTCCAGCGCGCCGTTTTTCGCCAGCGCCGGTATGCGGCCGGCGCCTTCGCCGCCACCCGCATTGGCCATGTGGCAGGCCTGGCAGACATTCTGATAGACTTCGGCGCCCGGGTGCGGCGGCGGCGGGGCCTTGGCGGGCTTTTGCGCCAGCGCCGGGCCGGCCAGCAGGGCAGCGGCAACAAACAGGGTGAAACGCATGATCAGGCCTCCAGCGCGCGCTTGTGCAGGCGGGTGACGGCATCGAGCGACGACAGGATCGCCCCTTCCATCCAGCAGCCGACATAGGACGCATGCTCGCCGGCCAGCACCAGCCGGTTATCGACGGCAACCAGCGTCTGATAATGTTGCTTGCGGGTTTCCTCGTTCCACATGGCGCAGCAGCCCAGGGTGAACGGGCTGCGGCTCCATGCCACGGCGGCGCCGCCGATGAACTCTTCCTGGTAGCGGCCGGGGTGGAACACGCTGCCCTGCGCCAGCGCGCGCTGGATCCGCTCCTCCGGGGTCATGCCGGCAAATTTGTAGCTGGCCGGCCCAAAGGTATAGGCCCCCAGCACCACCGCCGGGCCATCGCTGTGCAGCTTGCCCGACGGATAGGAGATCATGGCGATTTCCTGATCGGTGAAGCTGATGCCGCCATAAATGGCCTCATCCTCTTCCCAGAAGCGCCGCTTGAATTCGAGGCCGACCTTGACCGAATTGGAATAGGGCACCGCGCGGATGGCGGCATCCATGGCCGGGTTGCAATCGACATCGATCTGGCTGAGCACCGAAAGCGGGATGGTGCAGACGCAATAATCTGCCACCGTGGTGGCGGTGGCGCCGGTGCCGGTGTCGCTGTGGGTCACCGTCACCTTGCCGCCCTGCTGCCTGATCGCCGTCACCTTCTGGTTATACGTGATCTTGCCTTCCACCTGCCTGGCAAAGCCGCGGCCGATCATGCCCATGCCGCCCACCGGCTGGAACATGGCATGCTGGTGATCGATGCTCATGTGCTGGGACACGACGCGCCAGATGCCGCTGTCAAGGATGTCCTTGAAGGCGTGCGGTTCCGACGGGATCGGCTCACCCAGCACGCCACCGCCCTGCGGCCGCTCAAAGCCGCGCCGGCGCGACGAGCGATAGCTCTTGGTGTATTTGAAATTCTGATCCAGCGCGCCCCATTCGCGCAGCGCCAGGCGCAGCCGGTCGGCGTCTTCCTTCGTCATCGCCGAATCCAGCCCGCGATTGTCGATCGCCTTGGCCAGCAGCTCGGCCACATTGCCATCCCAGTCGGCGTGCAACTCGCGATAGCGCATCGGCTTGCCGCCAAAGGCGCGGGACGAGTGCAGCAGCGCCTGCTGGTTCATCTGGATGAAGGGCTCCAGCGCCACGCCAAAGGCCTTGCAATAATGCAGCAGGGCGCGGTGGTGGTAGGGGATGCGCCACGGGCCGGGGTTGAGATAATTGCCCGGCGCAAAGCCCACCTTCTGCGTGGCCCCGCCCAGTTCGGTGTAGGTGTCCCCGCCATAAAGCGACCAGTTCCGCCCGCCCGGCCGGTTGTTGTATTCGAGGATCTGCACCTCATAGCCGGCCTTGCCCAGTTCATAGGCGGCCAGCATGCCCGCCAGCCCGGCGCCCAGCACCACCACCCTGGTGCCCGGCCGCGCGCCCTGCAGGTTGGGCGGGCCGGTGAACTGGGTTTCCTTGGCATGGCCCAGCACTTCCATGGCCTGATAGAGCACCGCGGTGCCGGCCATCATGCCGATCGCGCGCAAGATCTCGCGGCGTGTCGGACCCTCGAACGAACTGATCATCAGACCCCTGTTTCCCCTGATCTGCCCATCACACTGCCACCGGCCGGCAACCGGCGCCAGCGGCAGCTGGTGCGACCAAGCGATGCGCCGCGGCGGGGGCGGCCGATAGTGGCGAAATGACGGGGTTTTGCCGTCAATAGCCGGGATAATCGGCCTCGGCGCGGTCGGCGAACTTGGTGAATTGCTTGATGAAGGTGAGCGGCACCGTGCCGGTGGCGCCATGGCGCTGCTTGGCCACGATCACTTCGGCCAGGCCAAAGATTTTTTCGGCCTTTTCCCGCCACTTGGCGTGCTTCTCCACCTCTTCGGGATCCGGCTGTTTCAGGCCGTGATAATATTCCTCGCGATAGACGAACAGCACGATGTCGGCATCCTGCTCGATGGTGCCGCTCTCGCGCAGGTCGGCCAGCTGCGGCCGCTTGTCCTCGCGGTTTTCCACCGCGCGGCTGAGCTGCGACAACGCCAGCACCGGCACGTTCAGCTCCTTGGCCAGCGTCTTGAGGCCGCGGGTGATCTCGGAAATTTCCTGCACGCGGTTGTCGCTGCCGCTGGATTTCGATCCGGTGAGCAGCTGGAGATAGTCGATCACGATCAGGCCGATGCCGTGCTGGCGCTTGAGCCGCCGCGCCCGGGTGCGCAGCGCCGCGATCGACAGGCCGGGCGTGTCGTCCACCCACAGCGGCAGGCTGGTCAATTCGGTGGAGGCGCGGGCCAGGCGGGCGAATTCATCGTCGCTGATCTTGCCCATGCGCAGCGCCTCGCCGTTCACCTCGGATTGTTCGGCCAGGATGCGGGTGGCGAGCTGATCGGCCGACATTTCCAGGCTGAAGAAGGCCACCGGCGCGCCGCTCGACTTGTCCGGATCGGTGCCGCGCGCCAGATCGGCGGCATAGCGCTGGGCACAGGAAAAGGCGATGTTGGTGGCAAGGCTGGTCTTGCCCATGGCCGGGCGCCCGGCCAGGATCACCAGGTCCGATCTGTGCAGGCCGCCCATCTTCTCGTTGAGGCCGGTGAGCCCGGTGGTGTAGCCCGACAGATGCCCGCCCGATCGCTTGGCGCGGTCGGCCATCTTCACCGCTTCCATCGCCGCCTCGCGGAAGCTCTTCACCGCGCCCTGCACCTCGCCGGCCTCGGCCACCTTGTAGAGCGCCATTTCGGCCGCCTCGATCTGGCGGATCGGCTCGATGTCGCGGCTGGTGTCGCTGGCCTCGGTCACCATCTCGCGGCCCACCCGGATCAGCTCGCGCAGCAACGCCAGATCATAGATCTGGTTGGCGAAATCACGCGCCGCCAGCAGCGCCGCGCCGTTCTGGGTGAGCGTGGCCAGATAGCCCGGCCCGCCCAGTTCCTGCATGGCCGGATCGGCATCGAACAGCGGCTTCAGCGTGACCGGCGTGGCCGCCATGCCGCGCGCCGACAGGGTGAGGATGGCCGAAAACACCCGGCCGTGCAGCGGATCAGCGAAATGGTCCGGCTTCAGCCGGCTCACCACATCCTCCACCAGCCGGTTGTCGATCATCAGCGCGCCCAGCAGCGCGGCCTCGGCCTCCAGATTCTGCGGCAGGCCGGCCAGCGGCTGGGCCGGATCAACCACGCGCAGGGTGGGGATTTGCGGGGGGGGAAGCGGGGGGGGAAGGCTGGCCATGCCGCCTTGTCGCCCATGCCGGCCCCAGGCTCAAGCAGCGCCATGCCGGGGCCGGCAAATCGCTGTGGGCAGCCCTGTGCACAAGTGCGGGATGGCCTGTGCGGCGCCTGTGTGCAACGCCCCCGCCCCTGCACCCGCCCCTGCCCGCGCCCCTGCCGGCGCACTTGCCCCGCCGGTCGGAATCGGCGTAAGGCGCGGCCGTGACCATCTCCCCTGATTATCGAGCCCGCTCTGCGGCCCGTCTTGCCGCCGTGCAGGCGCTTTACCAGCTGGAAATGCGCGGCGGTGAAACCGTGCCGCGCCTGCTCACCGAATTCCACCAGCACCGGCTGGGCCAGGAGATCGAGGGCGCCGAATATCTGGCCGCCGATGAGCCTTTCTT
>JAIXUQ010000054.1 GCA_027483465.1 Sphingomonadales bacterium | reverse complement strand
GTCGCCGCCAGCCTGGAGGCCGGCGAGGCGACCAGCGCGATGCAGCCGGCCGAGCAACTGATTGCCTATGTCAAATCCGGGCAGGGCATGCTGGAGGATGGCAGCCAGCGTTGGCCGCTGCGCCCCGGCTTTGCCTTTCTGGTGCCGGCCGGCACCGCCCACCGCATCAGCGCCGCCAGCGACGGCCCGCTGAAACTGACCATTTTGGCCGGGCCGCCCCAAGCCGGTGCCACGCCCAGCCCGGCGATCATCGTGCGCGACACGGCCAAGCTGCTCTATGTGGAGCAGGGCGCGCACTGGGTGAACCTGTCCAAGGCGCCGTTCCGCGATGTGGGTGAGCGGTTCCTGCTGGTGAGCATGGCGCCGATGACCATCGCCGGCGCCCATGCCCATGTGCCGGGCACCGAGGAGGCGTGGGTGAAGCTGACCGCGGCGCCGGCGCTGTTGCAGGTGGGCAGCGAAATCCGCTGGTGGAAACAGGATCAGGGCTTTGTGGTGCCGCCCAACGGCCGCACCGTGCACGCCGCCATCAACCATTCGAACGAACGCCAGACCTGGTTCTATTTCTCCACCTTCCCGCGGCCGCCGGCCGGCACCCCGCAGCGGCCGCCGCAGCCGGTGGACCCGGCCTTTGCCGAGGCGGTGAAGGCCGCCACGGTGCCCGGCGAGCCCTTGGTGCCGCCCCGCAAGGGCGGCCGGCCATGAGCATGATCTTCGGCCGGGCGCTGGTGCTGGGCGCGCTGCTGGCGCTGGCCGGTGCGGCCGGTGTGGCAGCGCAGGAACAGACGATGGCGACACCCGAAGCCATCGCCGCCCTGCCCGACCGGCCGGGCAAGGCCAGCATCGTGCAATTTTGCAGCAACTGCCACCAGCCCGACATCGTGCTGGGCCTGAAGCGCGATGCGCCGGCCTGGCGCGAGCTGGTGGACCAGATGATCGCGCGCGGCGCCATCGTGGACGAAGCCAAGTACGAGGAAATCATCACCTATCTGGCGCAGGCCGGCTGAACCGCCGCCGGCGCCATCACCAGCCGGGATCAATATGCCGCGCGGGCACAGGCGCGGCCGGCACGAGAAGGGGAGGACGGCATGACCGGAATTGATCGACGCAGCCTGTTTGCCGCCGGCGCCATCGCCGGCGCGGCGGCCGGCAGCGGCATTGCCCTGCCCGGCGCGGCGGCGGCCGCCGCGCCCGCCACCCCGAAGGGCCATGGCGGCCCCGGCCTTGCCGATGTGTGGGGCCAGGATTTCCTGTATCAATGGAGCCCGCCGGCCGATTACAAGCGCAACCTCACCGCAGGCCCGCGCACCATCCGGCTGAGCAGCCAATCCAACCCGCGCCTGATGGGGGCGGAAGGCACGGATTACAACGCGCTGTTCAAGGGCATGCGCGATGGCGGCTGGAGCGCCTGCGAGGCGCCCTCCAACGCCTGGCTGGAGCGCAAGCGGCCCGACAGCGAGGTGCGCGAGATCAAGGCCGCGCTGGTGGCCAACGACATCCATTTTTATGGCATCCATTGCGCCGGCAACATCATCGCGCCCGATCCCGGTGCCGATCGCTGGCAGCGCCACATCATCACCGCCATCCATGCTGCCGAGGAAATGGGCTGCGAACTGGTGCTGACCCACGCCGGCAGCATGTGGCCCAACCGCAACTGGGCCCACCCGCAGAACTGGAGCCGCGAGGCCTGGATGCGCACGGTGGGCGCGCTGAAGCGCATCTGCAAGGACACGGCGGGCAGCAAGGTTTCGATCGCCATCGAGGCGGTGAACACCGAAAGCGTGAACAACCCGTGGGCGCACAAGCGGCTGCGCGAGGATGTGGGCGATGAGCGCATCACCGTGGGGCTGGACATCACCAACATGGTGTTCCCCAATGTCGCTTTCCGCATGAGCGAGATGCTGGACTTGACCTTCGACCTGCTGGAGGACCAGATCGTCTATGTCCACGCCAAGGATTTTGCCTGGAACGACATGCTGCCCGGCATGAACTGGACGATGAACGGCACCGGCAACATGGATTATGAGCTGTTTCTGGCGCGGCTGAGCCGGCTGAAGCGCAATCCCTACATGCTGGTGGAGTTCCTCACCACCAACGACGAATATCAGCAGGCCCAGCGCAACATCCGGTCCATCGCCGGCAAGCTGGGCGTGAAGATCCACGGCACCCAAAACTGAGGGAGGCTTTCATGCGCAAATTGACCATGGCGCTGATCGCGGCGCTGATCCCGGCTTCGGCGATGGCCGCCGATTTTTCCGGCACCTGGGTGCGCGATGCGGCGCGCAGCAAGCCGGTGCCCTATCCCAATTATTGGCTGACCCGGGTGACGCCGGGGCAGGGCGGCGGCCAGAACCAGATTTACGTGATGCGGGTGCAGCAGGGCGCCGCCGGCGTGCAGGTGAGCGACCCGGTGCACAATCTGCGCACCCTGGTGCCCGACGGCAAGCCGCGCACCGCCCGCACCGACACGATGATGGCCACCATGACGGTGACCGCGGCCATGGCCGGCGAAACGCTGACGGTGACGACGGTGCAGCCCTATGGCGGGATGCCGGGCAATGTGCCGGTGACCGCCACCGAGCGCTGGTCGCTTTCGGCCGATGGCAGCGAATTGACCATCGCCACGGTGAGCGAGCTGCCGGCCGGGAAGCTGGACAATATCGAGGTGTTCAAGAAGCAGTGAGGCCGGCGGCCCCTCGCCGGGGCCGTTGATCCGGCAAACGCGGTCGCCCCGGATGCGCCATCCGGGGCGACGTGCTTCTGGGGTTCAGGCCGGCGTGTCGGCGATGGGCTGACGCACCAGCAGCAGGTAGGACACGGCACCGGCCAGCGCCACCACGGCGGCGATCACCAGCGCATAGACAAAGCTGCCGGTGCGATCGACGATCACCCCGGTGATCACCGGGGCGAGCGAGCCGCCCAGATAGCCGCCGAAATTCTGCAGGGACCCCAGCGAGGCGACCAGCCGGCGCGGAGCCGCCACGCTGACCAGCGCCCAGCTGCTGCCGCTGGCCAGGTTGATGAAATACATCGCGCCCGAAATGCAGGCGATGGCGAGGGTGAGGGACGGGGTGTAGGCCGCCGGCACGGTGAACAGCGCGGCAAACACCAGCCCGATGCAGATCGGCAGGCGGCGGCTGTTGATCGGTTGCAGGCCGCGGGCCAGCAGCCAATCGGCCAGCACCCCGCTGGAAAGCTGGCCGAAGGTGCCGGCCAGATAGGGGATGGTCATCACCCAGCCGGCGGTGGCCAGCGGCAGCCCGCGCTCCTTTTCCAGATAGGCCGGCAGCCAGGTGAGATAGAGCCAGACCATGTAGATGACACCCATGAAGCCGAAGATCAGGCCCCAGGTGGTGCGCTGGCGGAACAGGCCGCGCCATTCCGCGCCGGTCATCCCCCGGTCATCGGGCGGCTGGCCATCGTCCAGATAGGCGATTTCCGCCGGCGTGAGCGCCACGTCGCGGCGATCGCGGTAGATCATCACCCAGGCCAGCGCGATGACGATGCCCACCACGCCCATGATGATGAACATGCCGCGCCAGCCAAAGCCGAACATCAGCGCGGTGAGCAGCGGCGGCGCCAGCGCCGGGGCGATCGTGGTGGAGGCCACGAAGATGCCGGTGGGGCGGCCGCGCTCCTTCAGCGCGAACCATTCGCTGAACACCTTGGCCCCGGCCGGGAATTGCGGCGCCTCCCCCACGCCCAGGAACAGCCGGGCGATGAAGAACTGGTTGACCGTGCGCACCAGCCCGCCGGCCAGTTGCGCCACCGACCAGAGCAACATGCCGAAGCCCAGCGTGACCCGCGCCCCCAGCCGATCGAGCAGCGCGCCCATCGGCAATTGCGCGAAGGCATAGGGCAGCGAGAAGGCCGAGAGCAGCAGGCCCATCTCCGACGCGCTCAGCCCCATGTCCTTGCTCACCGCGCTGTTGGCGATGGAAAGCGTGCTGCGATCCAGATAGTTGATCAGGCCCGACAGCACGAGCAGCAGCAGCGCCGCCGTCTGGATGCGTTTCAGGCGGGCGGTTTTCATCAGATGCGGCCGAATTCGGCCAGCAGATCTTCCACCGTCTTGCCGCGCGCCACCCATTCGCGGGTGTTGGCCTCCCGCGCGGCCTGTTCGGCGGCGAGGGTAAGGAACTCATCGGCGCGTTCGAGCGGGATCACGCACACGCCGATCGTGTCGGCCACGATGAAATCACCGGGGCGCACCACCACGCCGCCGCAGCTGATCGGCACGTTGATCGAAAGCTCTTCCTTGCGGCCGGAAAACATCGTGTGGGTGCCGCGCGCGGTGATGGCGCGGGTCCAGATCGGCCAGTTGATATCCTCCAGCTCGTCGATGTCGCGGCCGGCGCCGTCCACGATCATGCCGCGGATGCCGCGGTTCTTGGCCAGGCCGCCCATCAGGCCCCCGCACACCGAAACCTCGGTGTCGCCGCCGGCATCCACGCAGATCACGTCGCCGGGCTGGCCCATTTCCAGCGCGCGCAGCGGATCAACCAGATCGCCGCCGGAAAGCTGGACGGTGATGGCCTGGCCGGTCACCTTGGCGCGGAAGGCCGGCTTGATCGAGGAATGCATCACGTTCTGCCGGTACATCACGTCGGCAAACACGCAGGAGATGGAATAGGTGGGCAGCAGCGCATCGAAGCGGGCGAGCAGATCGGGCCGGCGTTCGAATTCGTTGAAGATCTTCAGCATGGTCTCTCCGGCAGGGTTTGGGTGGCCATCTTGCGGTTTCCATGTAAACCTTTGCATAAAGAGCCGGCGGCTGGAAAGATGAAAATGCGTGCCATGGAGCCTGCCTGATGCCCGACCATTTCCTGGCCCTGGATTGGGGCACCACCAATTTGCGCGCCCATGTTGCCGATGCCACCGGCCGTTCGTTGTTGCGGCGGGATTTTGCGCTGGGGGTGGCCGGCCTCGCCCCCGGTGAGGCGGCGCGCCGCTTTGCCGAGGAGGTGCGCCCGGCGCTGGCGGCTGAAGGGCTGCCGGCGCTGCTCTGCGGCATGATCGGCTCCACCCTGGGCTGGCAGGCGGTGCCCTATCTGGATTGCCCGGCCAGCCTTGCCGATCTGGCCGGCGCGCTGTGCCGCATCGATCAGCCGGGGCCGCCGGTGTGGATCGTGCCCGGCCTGCGCGCCCAGCGGCCCGGCGATGGCGGCCCTGATGTGATGCGCGGCGAGGAGGTGCAGATTTTCGGCTGGGCGATGGCCGATCCCGCCCGCCAGCGCGGCAGCCACCTTGTGTGCCACCCCGGCACCCACGCCAAATGGGTGCGGCTGGTGGACAATCGCATCGAACGCTTCGTCACCGCCATGACCGGCGAATTGTTTGCCGTGCTGCGCACCCACAGCGCGCTGCGGGTGGCGGATGCGGTGGAGAGCGAATCGGCGTTTGCGGCCGGCCTGGCGGCGGCCGGCGATGGCGGCGCGCTGGCCGCCCGGCTGTTCACCGCCCGGTCGCGCGTGGTGGGCGGCGATCTGCCGGCGCAATCGGCCGAATCCTATCTTTCCGGCCTGTTGATCGGCGCCGAGGTTGCGGCCACACCCGGCCTGCTGGGGGTGGCGCCCGGTGCCGACATCGCCCTGATCGGCGATCCGGCGTTGTGCGCGCGCTATGAACGGGCGCTGGCCGCCCACGGCCACGCCACCACCGCCCATGATGGCGAAGCCGCCGTGCTGGCCGGCCTTGCCGCCCTCTATCGGGAACTGTTCCCATGCTGAGCTTTGCCGATGCCTTTGCCGAAATGCCGTTGGTGGCGATCCTGCGCGGCGTGCGGCCCGACGAGGTGGCGGCCATCGCCGATGCGCTGTTTGCCGCCGGCATCCGCATTGTCGAGGTGCCGCTGAACTCGCCGCAACCACTTGAGAGCATTGCCCGGCTGGCGACGCGCGGTGATCAGTTGGTGATCGGCGCCGGCACCGTCACCCGCGTGGCCGAGGTGGAGGCGGTGGTGGCCGCCGGCGGGCGCATCATCGTCTCGCCCAACATGGATGCCGGCGTGATCGGCCGGGCGCTGGCGCTGGGGGCGGTGCCGCTGCCCGGCGTGGCCACCGCCACCGAGGCCTTTGCCGCGCTGGCCGCCGGCGCGCCGGTGCTGAAACTGTTTCCCGCCGCCAGCTATGGGCCGGCCCATTTGAAGGCGCTGGGCGCGGTGCTGCCGGCCGGCACCGCCGTGCTGCCGGTGGGCGGGGTGGGCCCGGCGCACATGGCTGAGTGGTGGGCCGCCGGCGCCCGCGGTTTTGGCCTGGGCGGCGATCTCTACCGCCCCGGCATGGCGCCGGCCGAGGTGGGCGCGCGCGCCGCCGAGGCGGTGGCGGCGATTGCCGCCCTGCGCTGAAACGTCCTTGCCGTTGCGTGCATTTTGCGTCTTTATGAAATCGTTATCATGTGGCTAGTGGTGGGGCCACGGGCAGGGCCGGAACGGCGGCAGGGGGCAGGAGACCGAGCATGACAGCAGCACAGCGCATCCACAACCGGCCGATGATCGCCCTGCTGGCCGGCGCGGCGCTGCTGTGGCACGGCGTGGCGCTGGCCGCCGGGGCGGGCGCGGATTATCCGGTTTATGGCGGCGATGCCGGCGGCACCCGCTATTCGGCCCTCCAGCAGATCACGAAGAAGAATGTTGGCAAGCTGGTGCAGGCCTGGCGGCTGGACATGCCGGCCGGCGGCCTGCAGGTGCAGCCGATCATCATCGCCGGCACGCTGTATGCCACCACCACCGATGGCAAGGTGATCGCGCTGGATGCCGCCACCGGCGCGCAGAAATGGGCCACCGGCTTTCCGGGCGCCGGCGGCGGCCGGGGCCGCGGCCTCACCTGGTGGCAATCGGGCGATGATCGCCGGCTGCTGGTGCCGGGCGGCGCCTTTGTCTATGCCGTCAACGCCGATACCGGCCAGTTGATCGACAGTTTCGGCACCGGCGGCAAGATCGATCTGCGCCTGCAACTGCGCGGCGATGATCCGCTGAAGAATCTGATCAACCAGGGCTCCCCGGTCAGCCTCTACAAGGATGTGTTCATCACCGCCGGCGGCGTGCCGGAAACCTCGCCATCGGCGCCGGGCGATCTGCGCGGCTGGGATGTGCGCACCGGCAAATTGCTGTGGACCTTCCACGCCATCCCGCACCCCGGCGAGCCGGGCCATGAGACCTGGCCGGCCGAGGCGTGGAAAACCGCCGGCGGGGTGAACGCCTGGCAGGGCACCATCGTCGATGCCGAAGCCGGCGTGCTCTATGCCGCGCTGGGATCGCCGGCCGATGATTTCTGGGGCGGGGAACGGCTGGGCAACAATCTTTATGGCAACAGCCTGGTGGCCATCGATGCCAGCACCGGCAAATTGCTGTGGCATTTCCAGACCGTGCACCACGACATGTGGGATGCGGATTTTTCCGCCCAGCCGATCCTGATGACGGTGAAGCGCGGCGGCAAGCCGGTGAAGGCGGTGGCGGTCACCAACAAGGCCGGGTTCATCTATCTGTTTGAACGGGCCACCGGCAAACCGCTGTTTGACATCAAGGAGGTGCCGCAGCCGGCATCGGATGTGGAGGGCGAGGTGGCATCGCCCACCCAGCCGATCCCGGTGGCGCCGGCCCCGCTGGGCCTGCACGAGATCGGGCCCGACAGCCTGACCAACCGCACGCCCGAAGCCAATGCCGCCGCCCGCGCCCGGCTGGCGACGATGAAATATGGCCCGGTGTTCACCCCCATCGCCAAGGGCAAGGACACGATCGTGATCCCGGGCTTTTCCGGCGGGGTGGAATGGGGCGGCATGGCGGCCGATCCCAAGGGCGTGCTCTATGCCAACAGCGAGCGCATCGCCTGGTTCACCTCGATCATCGATCAGAACCGGCCGGGGCCGGGCCGGTCGAAATATAATTTCTCCGGCTACAACAAGTTCCGCGATCCCGATGGCTATCCGGCCACCAAGCCGCCGTGGGGCACGCTGAGCGCCATCGACATGAACAGCGGCAAATATCGCTGGCACATCCCCTTTGGCCATTATCCCGAACTGGCCGCCAAGGGCATGGCCGACACCGGCAGCGAAAGCTATGGCGCGCCAGTGGTGACGGCCAGCGGCCTGTTGTTCATCGGCGCCACCATCTATGACCGGCAGTTCCGCGCCTTTGATGCCGCCACCGGCAAGCAATTGTGGGCGGCCAGCCTGCCCTATGCCGGGGTGGCAAGCCCGGCCACCTACATGGCCGGCGGCCAGCAATATGTGGTGATCGCCGCCAGCGGCGCACGCGACAGCAAGGGGCCGAAGGGCGCGGCGCTGGTGGCCTTCAAGCTGGGCAATTGAGCTTACGGCCCGGCGCTGATCCGCAGCAACTGCACCGGCCGGGCCGAAAGATTGATGTTGGCATGGGCGGTGATGCCGGTGGCCGGCACTTTCCAGGCCGTGCCGGCCTTCACGCTGCGCAACTGCTTGCCGATCAGCATCGTCACATCGTCCAGCGCGATCCAGATGGTCTCGCTGCCGGGCACCTCGCTGTGCGGGCGGGACATCGCCATCGGCGCCAGCGTGACCTGATCGATGCGCAGCCGGCTGTCTTGCAGGGCAAGCGGGCGGACCTGGTTGTGCCAGTCCTCCACGCCGGCCGGGCGGGTGGGCGCGGCGGCCGCTGGCGCCGCATCCGGGCGCTCGGCGATGAGATAGCCGGAGAGCCAGGCGCTGCCGGTGGCGGTGAGGCGGAAATCTTGGCCGGGCGGCAGGGTGACGGTGCTGCCGGGGCCGAGCGTGCGGGTGGTGCCGCCGATCTGCAATAGCGCGGTGCCGGCGGTGATCAGCAGATGCTGGGCGGCGTCGGCCGCCTCGCCGGCCACCCGGTGGGCGGTGGCGCCGGGCTCCAGCAGGGCATGGGCGATGCCGGCGGCCCCGCTCAGCACCGCGCCGGTGCGGGCCGGGCGCACCGGATCGCCGCCGGCCAGCGGGGTGAGCAGATCGCGCAGATAGAGATTGCCATGGGCGATGCGCGGCCAGGCATCGCGCCAATGCTGGCCGAACAGATCGATATCGGGGCTGTTGGCGGGATCGATCGGCGTGTTCTGCAACTGGGCATAATCGGGCAGCGGCTGGCGGGGCCCGCGCACCGCCGGCCCCATGTAGATCATCTGGATCGGTTCATCATTCAGGTTGAGATTGGAATGGGCCGCCAGGCCATTGGGCGGGATCTTGTAGGCTTGGCCGGGGCGCATCGGCAGCAACTGCTTGCCCAGCATCAGCACCGAATTGCCCTTCACCGCCAGCCACACCTCCTCGAAATTGTGGCTGTGCGGCTGCGGCATCGTGTGGGGCGCCATGGTGCACAGGGTCATCCCCGGCGGGCCGCCGTTGCAGATGTGCAGCCAATGGGCGCCGATGCGGCGATCATTGTCCCACCGGCTGACGATGCTGACATCGCTGGCCGGCGCGGTGCCGGCCGGCAGCGGTTCGGCGCGCACGTAAAAGGCCAGCGGCGCGCTGGCGGTGATGCGATAATCGAAATCCGGGGTGAGCACGAAGCCGACCCCATCGCGCAGGTCGTGGCTGCGGCCGTTGACGATCAGGCTGCCGCTGCCCTCGGTGGTGTAGAAGATGGCGCGCTGCCCGGCCGGCAGCCGGCCGGCGGCGCTGCGGCCCGCCGCCAGCGTGGCGCGGCTGAGGGTGGTGATGTCTTTCAGCACGGCGCCGCGCGCGGCCGGGCGCAACGGATCGGCGCTGCCCAGCGGCGTCAGGATATCGTGGAGGGTGAGGCCGCCGAAGCCGAAGCGCGGCTTGGCATCGCGCCAATCGCCCAGGAACAGCCGGGCATCGGGATCGGTGGCGGGGTCGACTGGGGTGGGATCAAGCGCGTCCTGGCGCTCGGGCGGCGCGGCCGGCGGCGGGGCCGGTTGCGCGGTGGCGGTGGTGGCGGCCAGGGCGGCGATGACGGCGGTGGCGGCGATGCGGCGGCGCATGGGCGGTCCCTTCAGGCCGTGAGGCGTTCGGCAGCGGGCAGCGAATAGAAATCATAGGTGATGCGCCAGTCCATCGCCTTGCCGGGATCGGCGTGGACATGGATATAGGCCTCCGGGCAGGTGGTGCGCGGCGAGGTCCAGAACACGAAGTCGGACAGCGGCCGGTCGGCGGCGACGCGCACGCCGGCGCCGGTGCGGCGGTTTTCCACCCTGATGTCGTAATCGGCCGGGGTGGGGCCAAAGCCCTTCAGCTGCATGCGCACCGGCCGTTCGATCGGGCCCTTGTAATTCAACTTGTTGCCCGCAACCGCTATGGTGTCCCCGCGGATGTTGAAGGCCTCGGCCGCCCAGGGGAAGCGCACCTCCACATCGGGGCCGCTGGGCTGGCCATCGAGCACGAAGAAATTATGGTCATACATCTCGGTGTCGATGGCGTGGCGGCCGGTGGCCTCGATGCGGTGGCTGAGCACCAGTTGCTGGCGGCCCGGCGGCAATGAGACGGTCTTGCGGTAGCGGTAGCCATAGCCCGATTCGGGATCATCGACGACGTGGAGGAACTCCACCGCGTTGCGGCGCACGCGCGTGGTCCAGCGGCCGCCATCAAGGATCTCCAGCGTGGGAAAGCCGCGGATCGGCTCGGCCGGCTTTTTCAGCACGCCCACGCCGATCTTGACGAAACGGCCGCCCACCGGCGCCGCCTCGAAGCCCTGGCCGGTGACATAATCCTGCACCGGGCCGGGAATGGCGTCGTGCTTCTTGGGATCATAGGCCGGGAACCAGCGGCCGAAATAGCTGTGGCCGCCGGCGCGCAAATCGGCCACCGCGCCTGACCAATCGAAACGGGTGCCGCGATAATAGCCGGTGGCGGCATCGGGCAGGAACAGGATGGCCGAAACCAGGCCATTGTCGATGCGCACCGCCGGGGCCTGCGGCGCATCGGGATCGGGGCTGGGCACCGGCCGTGCCCCGGCAGCGGCGGGCCACAGCAGCGTGGCGGCCAGCGCCTGCAACAGGGTGCGCCGTTCCAGCCGGCCGGCAACCGCATGCGTGTCCATCATTCCTCCCCCTTTCGTCCGTTGCGGCCGTGCCTAGCATGATTTCGTTTTCATGTCTGCGTTGTGTTTTCAGCCAGAGGCCGGGGCTGTTGCCCGTTTGCAACGATGACGAACAGATGACAGCGGGCGCTTTCGGTTCTTGCGTTTCGGCGCGACCATGGGCAGTATCCCCTTGCGAACAGGCGGTGACGGCACTGTCATGCGCGAAAATTGCCATGGAACGAACCATTTGCGAACCGGGCCGCAGAAGCCCGGAAACAGGTGGAAAAGCAACTGCAAACGATTACGGCAGAAAGCCGTTTTCAGCCTTGGGGGACTAAGACGATGAAGGGTCAATCGATCGGTTATCTGTTGGCGGGCGGCAGCCTGATGGCGATGGCGCCGGCCGCGCTGGCGCAGACGGCGCAAGCAGCCGGCGGGGTGCAGGCCGAAGCGGCGGAAGAGGTGGCCGAGGAAATGGTGGTCACCGGCTCGCGCCTGCTCAACAGCGGCACAGTGAGCCCGACCCCGCTGACCACAGTTGCCACCACCGATCTGCTCCAGACGACGCCGACCATCCTGGCTGATGCGCTCTACAAGCTGCCGGTGTTCGCCGGTCTGCCGGCGCAGCAGCGCAACCCCGGCAACTCCGGCGGCAACTCGGGTGCCAACGCGCTCAACCTGCGCTCGATCGGGGCGGACCGCACGCTGGTGCTGTTCAACGGCCAGCGCCTGCCGGTGAACAATATCGACCAGATCCCGCAGATGCTGATCAGCCGGGTTGACATCGTCACCGGCGGCGCCTCGGCCGTCTATGGTTCCGACGCTGTCGCCGGCGTGGTCAACTTCATCGTCGACAAGAAGTTCGAAGGCCTGAAGCTCAACGCCCAGGCCGGGCTTTCCACCTATGGTGACAATTTCGTCCAGCGTTATGGCGTGGCCGGCGGCAAGACCTTTGGCCGCCTGCACCTGATGGGATCGGTGGAGCATTTCAACGATCCGGGCATCATGTCGAAGCTGGTGCGCCCGTGGGGCCGTGACGTTTATTCGACGCAAGGCGCGGGCACGGTGGCCAACCCGTTCCGCTCGATCATCAACACCCGCATCAGCAACACCTCGTTCGGCGGCAAGATCCTGGCCAGCAGCCCCGGCCAGCCGGCCAACCCGCTGCAGAATTTCAATTTCAGCCAGAACGGCGTGCTCACCCCGTTCGTCAACGGCGCGGCCACGGGC
Organism: Sphingomonadales bacterium; assembly: GCA_027483465.1. Lineage (GTDB taxonomy): Bacteria > Pseudomonadota > Alphaproteobacteria > Sphingomonadales > Sphingomonadaceae > Sandarakinorhabdus. The sequence continues at coordinate 46,063 of JAIXUQ010000054.1, read as the reverse complement.
GCCAGCACCATCCAGAGCGGCGGCGAGGGCGGCTTCCACAAGTTCGCCTCGCTGAAGACCAAGCTGGTCAACACGCAGATTTTCGGCCGCGCCGATTACGAGCTGGCCGACAATGTGAACATGTGGGCGCAGGCGACCTATGTGAAGACCAACAACCAGAACAACCACGAGGTCAACGAGTTCCGCAACTACACGATCAGCGCCACCAACGCCTTCCTCAGCCCGGCCATCCAGCAGACGCTGGCCACCGCCGGGGTGCGCAGCTTCCTCTATGGCAAGATGCTGGAACAGGCGACGCCGCGCCAGCCCGAAAGCTTCCTCGACACGCTCAACATCGCCGCCGGCTTTGATGGCAAGGTGGGGCTGTTCGGCTCTGACTGGAACTGGGCGGTGGCCGGCCAGATCAGCAAGGAAAAGCAGAACACCCGCAACAACGCCAACATGGATGGCGCCAAGGCGGCCGCGGCGCTGGATGCGGTCGTCAACCCGGCCAACGGCCAGATCGTCTGCCGTGTCACCCTCACCAACCCCACCGCCTATCCGGGCTGCGTCCCGATCAACGTTTTCGGCCCCACCTCCGAAAGCCGCGAGGCGCTGGATTATGTGCTGCTGCAAACCCAGTTCACCCGCTACACCGAGCTGAAGGCGGTGAACGCCAGCTTTGCCGGTTCGCCGTTCAGCACCTGGGCCGGCCCGGTGCAGTTGGCCGTCAGCGGCGAAATGCGCGAAGCCTCGGTCAGGGTGAATTCGGATTTCCAGCCCACCGATCTGGTCGATTGCTCCACCCTGCCCAATTTCCCCGGCTCCACGCGGCCATTGAATTGCAGCACCACGCAGGCGCGCTGGGTGAACAACGTCGTCGCCCGCCTGTCGCGCCAGTCCGTGTCGGTGAAGGAAGTGGCGATTGAAACCGACATTCCGTTGCTGAAGGATTCGGCCATCGCCGAATCGCTGAACATCAACGGCGCGGCGCGCTACACCGATTATTCGGTGTCGGGCGTGGTGTGGACCTGGAAGGCCGGTCTCGATTGGCGGGTCACCCGCGACATCCGCCTGCGTGCCACACGCTCGCGCGACATTCTGGCGCCCAGCGTGACGCAGTTGTTCGGCGCCGTGGTGGTCAACCCGTCGGGCATCACCGATCTGTTGACCGGCGTGAACGGCGTGGCACCGGTGGAAACCCGCGCCAACCCCAATCTGGTGCCGGAAGTGGCCAACACGCTCACCGGCGGCATCGTGCTCACGCCCAGCTTCCTGCCCAACTTCTCGCTGTCGATCGATTATTACCGGATCAAGATCGACAACGCGATCGCCAACGTGACGGGCAACAACGCCACCGTGGCCCGGCTGTGCGTGGAGAGCAACGGCACCTCGCCGCTGTGCGCCCTGTATCAGCGGCCGCTGGGCCCCACCAACACCTCGCCGGCCAACTTCCCCACCCGCATCTTTGCCCAGCCGGAAAATATCGCGGCCTTCCTGAGCGAAGGCATCGACACGGAAGTGAACTACAACTTCCGCGTGGGCGAAGGCCGGATCAACCTGCGCGGCCTGGTCACCTACACGATGCGCCAGACCACCCAGACCCTGCCGGGCACCACCGTGCTCGATGCGGCCGGGGCGGCTGGCCTGCCCAGCCTGCGCGCCACGCTCAACGCGCAATACAGCCGCGGGCCGTTCCGCTTTGACTGGTTGCAGCGTTATGTGAACCAGAGCCGCCGCGATGCCGATCCGGTGCAGGTGTGGGCCGAACCGCCGGTGCCGGCGCGCACCTATACCGACATCACCCTGTCGTATGACGTCAAGGCGTTTGGCGGCACCAACCAGGTGTTCCTCAACATCCAGAACCTGTTCAACACCGCTCCGGCGGTGCACGGCAACACCGGTGGTTCGTCGTCGGTGCCCGGCCTGTTCCTGGCCACCACCAACGGCCACGACATCATCGGCCGCTATTTCACGGTTGGCTTCCGCTCGCGTTTCTGAGCTGGCAGCCCAGGGCGGTGCCCGGCCATTGCGGTATGGCCGGGCGCCGCTTGTGATGCAGGAGGCGCGCATGCGCAGGCGTGATGTGCTGAAGGCCGCCGGGGCGGCGCTGCTGGCCAGCGCGGCCGGCCGTGCCGCGGTGCCGCCCGATCGGCTGGCGCGGCTGGCGCTGAGCAGTTCCACCTTCCGCGCCCAGTATGACGGGCGGTTCAGCGTCGCCACCGCGCTGCCGCGCCTGTCCCACCGCACGCTGCCGGCCTATGCCAGGCAGCGTTTTGGCATCAGCCGGATCGAGCTGTGGGATCAGCAGTTCGGCCCCGAAGGCCACAGCTTTGCCGAATGCCGGGCGATCCGCGCCGCCGCCGATGCCGCCGGCGTGCAGGTGGTGAGCGTGGAGGTGGAGGACATGCCGCCGCTGGACGCCGCCGACGCCGATGACCGGGCGCAGGCGGTGGCCGAAGGCCGGGTGTGGTTGGACAAGGCGCGGGTGCTGGGCTGCACCTCGATGCGCTTCAATGTGAACCGCAGCCGCACCGCCGCGATCAACCGTGATGCCGCCATCAGCGTGCTGCGCGCGCTGGCCGATCATGGCCAGCGGCTGGGCGTGGTGGTGCTGCTGGAAAATCATGGCGGCGCCACCGCCAACATCGCCACCATGATCGATCTGGTGCGGGCGGTGAACCACCGCTTCCTGAAGGCCGAACCCGATTGGGGGGCCTGGGCCCCGGCCAGTGGTGATGGCCAGGCTGACCGTTATCAGGCGATGCAGGCGGCGATGGCGGTGGCCCATATTGTTTCGGCGAAGGGCCAGGCCTTTGATCCCGACACGTATGCGCACACCAGTTTCGACGTGCCCCGGCTGGTGCGGGAGGCCGAGGCGACCGGCTATCGCGGTGTTTATTCGATCGAGCTTTACAACACCCCGGCCCCGGCCGACACGGCGCGCGCGGTGGACTGGATGATCGCCGCCATCACCGGGGCGATGCGCTGACCGGTCAGGCCGCCAGCGGCGGCAGGGTGAGGAAGGCGTGCATGGCGTGCAGCACGCGGTGGCGGTTGCGGCCCAGCACCGCGATATGGGCTACCCCGTCCAGGATGGCAAACTGCCGGTCGGGCGAGGGCAGGCGGGCGAAGAAGTCCAGCAGGTCCGCCTCGGTGGCGTTGCCGTCGTGGATGGCGCGCGTCATCAGCACCGGCATGGCCAGCTTCGCCGGATCGACCATCGGCAGCTTGGTCGCCATGTCGAGATAGGTGCCGTTGGGGATGCGGTTGCCCAGCGCCAGTTCGTAACGGGCCAGGGCGGCGGGCACCGCCGGATCGAAGGTGGAGGCATCATCGCGGCTGAAAATGCCCACATAGGTGGCTTCGGTGGCGGTGCGGAACGGCGTGGCGGCCAGCGCGGCGGCATTGGCCCGGCGGCGCAAGATTTCCGGCGCGCCATCGCCGGTGTGGCTGAAGCCATCGAGGATCAGCCGCGATATCCGCCCCGGCTGGCGCATGCACAGCAGCCCGGCGCGCAGGGCACCCGATGACTGGCCATAGACCATGGGCGCAGCCACCCCGGTCTCGCGCTCCACCAGCGCGAAGCCGGCGGCCAGATCATCGGCGCCCGAGGCAATGTCGGAAAAGCCGCCGGTGCGGGTGGAGCGGCCATAGCCTTCATGGTCCATCGTCCACACATCGAAGCCGCGCCGGGCGAACCAGTCCATCATCGAATAATCTTGGCCCGGCACCTGAAGATCATAGCCGCCGCGCCCCGAGAAGCTGGAGCCGTGGACGAGGAACAGCACCGGCTGCGGCGCGCGCGCCCCGGCCAGCCGCTTGCGGTAGAGATAGAGATTGACCGTGCCGCCGCCCGCCGCCGGTTTGGACGCCCAATGCTCGCTGGCGATGATGCGCGCGCTTGCGGCGGCGGCCGGAGCAGCGGCCACACCGGCCGGCAGCAGGGCGGCGGCGGCCAGGGTTTCCCGGCGTGTCAGCATGGCGGTCTCCGTCGGGCCGGTCAGCGGCAATGGCGCTCGGGATGGCCGCTGCGCTGGTTGGTGAAGGTGAAACAGGCGCTGCGCGTCACGCTGATCGCCAGGTTGTAATTGTCAAACCGGTCGATGTTGACGATGCGTTCGGGGATGGTGTTGGCCTCCGGGCTGCGGGTGGCGGCGTGCAGCTGGAACATGGCAGTGCCGGGCAGGGCGAGGAAGCGTTGCAGCACCGCGCCGTCGCCGCCCTTGGTCGGCCCGTTGTTGACCACCACCAGCCGCGGCCGGATGCTTTCCACCAGCGCCGGCGGGTTTGACACGCCGGCCCCGTGATTGTTGGCAAACATCAGATCAACCGTGCCCACGCGGTTCACCGGGCAGACCAGCTTGTGCTCCAGCGCCCAGGTGGCATCGCCCAGGCTGAGGATGCGGGCCTCGCCCCAGCGCAGCAACAGCCCCAGCGAGCGGGGATTTTCCTCGCCGCCATTGTCGTCCATGTCGGTCGGCCCGGCGCAGGCCTGGCCGGGGGCGCCGCTGCCGGGCAGCGGTTTGGGCGCGAATTGCCCGTCGCTGTGCACCGCGATCAGTTCCAGCCCGTCGATCATCATGCGCTCACCGGCGGCCATCACCCGGTATTTCAGGCCCTGCTTGGCCTGCGCATAGAGCGGGTAGATGGTTTCCGGGGAGATCGGGATTTTTTCCTTGGGCAGATCGGGTGTGATGAACTCGCGGTTGGGGCCATGATCGATCAGCTGGCCGATGGGGATCAGCTTCACCAGATCATTGAGGCCGCCGATATGATCGATGTGATAATGGCTGATCAGCAGATGATCGATGCGGGTGAGGCCGGCGGCCTTGGCGGCGGCGGCGATGCGCTCGGCACTGGTGGGGGCCGGCGGGCGCGGCGGTTCGCCCGGAGCCGGCCGTGGCCCGCCGCGCCCGCTGGGCCAGCCGGTGTCGATCAGCAGCGATTTGCCCTTGGGCGTGACATAGAGGGTGGCGGCCCCGCCATCGACATCGATGCTGATGATCTTCAGCTCGGCGGCCGGGGCTGCGGCCAGCGCCAGCGCCAGCGCGGCGATGCTCATGGGCGCACTCCAAAGGCAAAGACGGTGGTGGAGGTGAAGACCTGCCCCGGATCAAGCCGGGTGGAGGGGAAGGCCGGCTGGTTGGGCGTATCGGGCACATGCTGGGTTTCCAGCGCGATGCCATCGCCCTGGCGCAGCAGGCGGCCGTTGCCGGCGGGCTGGGTGCCGTTGAAATTGTTGGCGGTATAGACCTGCACGCCCGGTTCGGTGGTGGACAGCAGCAGGCGCCGGCCAGAGACGGGATCGCTCAGCTCGGCCGCCGGGCGCAGGCTGCCGGCCGGGCCATCGATCAGCAGATTATGATCAATGCCCCTGGCTTGCACGATCTGCGGATGGGCGCTGCGCAGCGCCGGGCCGATGGCGGGTTCGGTGGTGAAATCAAACGGCGTGCCGGCCACCGGTTCGATGGCGCCGGTCGGGATGGCGCGTTCGTTCAGCGGGGTGTAGCGGCTGGCAAACAGGCGCAGGCGGTGGCCGTCCACGCTGCCTTCCCCGGCCAGGTTGAAATAGCTGTGGTTGGTGACATTGATGTGGGTGGGCCGTGTGGTTGTGGCCCGCCAATCCAGCCGCAGCTCCCCCTTGTCTGACAGTGTATAGGTGGCCGTGACGCTGACGGCGCCGGGAAAGCCATTGTCCCCATCCGGGCTGGTGAGGCTGAGTTCCACCCCGGCGCTGCTGCCCGAGCGGATCAGGCGCGGTGTCCACAGCTTGGTGCCCCAGCCGCCGGCGCCGCCGTGGATGGTGACGCCGGTTTCGGGATTGGCCGGCAGGGTGAAGCGCTGGCCATCCAGCGTGAAGCCGCCGCCGGCGATGCGGTTGGCAAAGCGGCCGACCAGCGTGTTGAACGAGCCGCCGCGATCCCAGGCGGCGAAATCCGGGCGAGTGAGGACGATATTGGCCAGCCGGCCGGCGCGATCGGGCACCCACAATTCGGCCAGCGCGCCGCCACGGGTGAGGATCACCGCCTTCAGCCCGGACGGGGTGGTGAGCGTGATGGCCTCCACCACCTCGCCCTTGGCGTTGGTGCCAAAGGGGGCGATGCTGGCGGTGGCGGCAAGGGTTGGGGCGGCGATCAGGCTCATGGCGATCAGCGTAGCGCGCATCATGGCAGGGGTTCCAGCTTGATCACCAGGCCGGGCGTGGAGGCCGACAAGGGCTGGCCGGTGCCCTGGCCGGTGGGCTGCTGCACCAGCGCCAGGATATGCCCGTCGCGATCGGTGGTGACGGCGCGCACCCGGCCATAGGCCTTGAACAGCACCTCCTGGTGGGTGATGCGGCTGCCATCGATCACCAGCCGGCGCAGCTGCTGGCCCGACAGCGCGGCGACAAACAGGTTGCCGGCCCAGCCCGGATAGCGGCTGCCCCGGTAGACCATGATGCCCGACGGCGCGATGGTGGGCGTGTAATAGGCGGCCGGCGCGATCATGCCGGGGGCCTCGCGGGCGTTGATGCCGGGCTGGATGCCCATCGACACCACGCCCCAGCCATAATTGCCGCCCGGCGTGATCAGGTTGATCTCGTCACCGCCGCTGGGGCCATGTTCGGCCTCCCACAATTGCCCTTGCGCATCAAAGGCCAGCCCCTGCGGGTTGCGGTGGCCATAGCTGAGGATGGAGGGCAGCGCGCCCGGCTTGCCGGCAAAGGGATTGCCGGCCGGGATGCTGCCATCGCGGTTGATGCGGTGCAGCTTGCCGAGCGGGGTGGAAAGGTCTTGCGCGTTCTTCATGTCGCCGCGCTCGCCGATGCTGAACAGCAGGCGGCCCTGGCGGTCAAAGGCCAGCCGGCTGCCATAATGGACGCCGCTGGGCGTGTAGCGATCAAGCGGCGCGCGATAGAGGATCTGCTGGTCCACCCACTGGCCGGCGGGGTTGATGCGGCCGCGCACGATCACGGTCATCGATGGGTGGTTGGGCGGGCGCTCGCCGGGTTTCAGCACCGGCGGCGGCGGCAGTTGATAGCCGGGCAGCAGTTCCACCAGGCTGAGATAGACCCAGCCGGTGCGGGCGAAATCCGGATCGATCGCCACGTCCATCAGCCCCGCATCCTGCCGTTCCCACACGGCGGGCGTGCCGGCCACCGTCGTCATGCGGCCATCGGCGGTGATGAGGCGCAGCCGGCCGGGGCGCTCGGTCACCAGCAGGCGGCCATCGGGCAAGGCGGCGATGCCCCACGGCGTTTCCAGCCCGCGCGCCACCACGCGGATGCGGAATTTCTGCGCTTCCGAGGCGATTTCGGCGCCATCGGGATCGGCGACAAATTGCGGGCGGGGCTGGGCATTGTCCGCCTCCAGCCGCAGCCAGGCGATCAATTGCCAGATCTGGGCATCGGGCAGCACCTCGCCAAAGGCCGGCATTTCGGCACCGCTGATGCCGGCCTTGATGGTGCGGAACAAGTCCTCGTCGCTGCGCTGGGCCAGCAGGCGGGCATCGAACAGATTGGGCGCGCGGCCGGCGGTGCCCGGTGCGCCGTGGCAGCCCGAACAATTCTCCTCGAACCGCTGGCCGGTGAGGCGCTGCAACTCGCGCCCGCCGCCAAAGCCCGCCGGCGCGGGGGCCTGCGCCAGCAGCAGCCCGGCCGCCAGTGCGATGGCAAGAGCGGCGGCAGGGGCGGGCCGCCGCATCACCGCGCCGTCCAGCCGCCGTCGATCAGGATATCGGTGCCGGTCACGAATCCGGCGAGATCGGAGCAGAGATAGGTGACCAGCGCGCCAATCTCCTCCACCCGGCCCCAGCGGCCCACCGGCAGGCTGGCGAGGAAGGCGGCGTTGGCTTCGGGATTGTCCATCACCGCGCGGTTCAGCTCGGTGCCGAACGGGCCGGGGCTGATGGCGTTCACGGTGATGCCCTCACCGGCCAGTTCCAGCGCCAGCGCCTTGGTGAGGCCGAGCAGGCTGGCCTTGGCCGAGGAATAGGCGGTGCGCCCCGGCAGCGAGATATGCGCCATGATCGAGGCCAGGTTGATGATGCGGCCATAGCCCGAACCCATCATGCCGGGCACAAAGGCGTGGCAGGCCAGAAAGGTGGAAATCAGGCTGGAATCGATCACGCTGCGGAATTCGGCCAGGCTGAATTCCACCAGATTCTTGCGGATGTTGGTGCCGGCCGAATTGATCAATATCTGCGGATTGGCCGACCAGCCGTTCACCGCCGCCACCAGCGCGGCCACGCTGGCTTCATCGGTCATTTCGGCGGTGAAGGCGGCGGCCTCCACCCCGCTGGCGGCCAGCGCGGCCACCTGCGCGTCCAGCTTGTCCCGCCGGCGGCCGACCAGTGCCAGCCTGGCCCCGGCCGCGCCCAGCGCCTGCGCCATCGCTTCGCCCAGCCCGCCGCTGGCGCCAATGATCACGGCCGTGCGGCCGGCGAGTGAAACCTGCATGTCCCTATCCTTCTGCCGGGGCCGTGGCCGCCGCGCCCATCACGATCCAGCTGAGGCCACCCAGCCCGGCCACGCCGGCCATCAGCCACAACATCGGGGTCCAGTCGTTGCCGCTGGATTCCAGCAGCATGCCGCCCACCACCGGGGCCAGAAAGCCGGAAAAATTGGCAAACATGTTCATCGCCGCGCCCATGGTGGCGGTATAGCCCTGGCCCAGTTCCACACACTGGTTCCAGCTGATCGGCACCAGCATGTCGCCCATGAAGGCGGCGGCGGCGAGCAGGCCGATCGCCACCCAGGCGTTGCCGGCCTGCGGCACCAGCGCCATCAGTACCGCCACCGCGGTGAAACTGGTGATCGCCACCAACCGGCGCGGCACCCACAGCGGCAGCAGCCCGGCGGTGAGCGAGCCCAGCCCGCCCATCAGCAGCGGCAGCACCGAAAGCCCGGCCATGCCGGCGGCCGATTGGCCGTGCACCTCGCCCAGGAAGGTGGGCAGCCAGGTCACGAAGAAATACCACACGTAAGACCAGCAGAAATATTGCAGGCAGAGCAGCAGCGCCTGGGGCCGCAGCAGCAGCTTCAGCCAGCTTTCCGGCGCGTGCGCCACCAGCGCCTGCGACTGCGCCAGCAGATCGCGTTCGGCATCGTTCACCCCCGGATGATCGGCCGGGCGTTCGTGGAACGCGCGCGAGAACCACGCCACCCAGCCGGCGCCCAACAGGCCGAACAGCACGAAGGCCCAGCGCCAGCCCACCGTGTTGATCGCCAGCAGCACCAGCGGCGGTGTGGCCGCCCCGCCCCAGCGGGTGGCGGCCCACATCAGCGCCTGCGCCTTCACCCGCTCCCCGCGCGGCAGCCACTGGCTGAGCATGCGGGTGAGATTGGGGAAACAGCCAGCCTCACCGGCGCCAAACAGGAAGCGGATCACCCACATCGAGGCGAGATTCCACGCCGCCCCGGTGAGCGCGGTGAAGAAGGACCAGGCCAGCACCAGGCGGGAGAGGATTTTCTTCACCCCCAGCCGGTCACCCACCAGCCCCATCGGGATTTCGAACAGCGCATAGGAAAGGCCGAAGGCGCCGAACACCAACCCCATTTCGGTTTTCGACAGGCCAAGATCGGCCGAGATCGGGCCGGCGGCCTGGCTGATCGCCACGCGCTGCACATAGGCAAGGATGGCGAGCGTGAGGGCCATGGCCACCACGCCATGGCGCACGCGGGACGGGGTCATCGCTGCCAACCTGTCATCTGCTCATCCCCCCGCGGCTGCTCCGCAAAACCTGTATACTGAATACGATTTTTGCTTGTCAATGCAGCCGTGGCGGTTCATCTTTGGCACTGTTGCGGCCCTGACCAGCCGCAAAGGGGGAGAGTGGCATGAACGAATGGGCGCGCGTGACCGGCGCCAGCCTGGCCGGATCGGTGGCGCTGATCACCGGATCGGGGCGCGGCCTGGGGCGGGCGATTGCCAGCCGGCTGGCCGATCTGGGCGCCGATGTGGCCGTGCACGATATTTCCGAGACCGCCCCGGCCCAGTTTGGCGAGGAAAAAAGCCTGACCGGGCTGGCCGAGCGGCTGGCCGCGCAGTGCGGGGTGCGCACCACCGCCGTGCTGGGCGACATCGCCGATGAAGCGCAGGTGGCCGCGATGGTGGCCGCCACCGAACAGGCGCTGGGCCCGGTTTCGATCCTGATCAATTGTGCCGGCGGCGATATCGGCGCGGCCGGTGGCAAGCCCGATCCCAACGGCGGGCTTGACATCAGCCTGGCCGACACCCAGGCCATCATCAACCGCAATTTCATCGGCACCATGCTGGTGTGCCGCGCCGTGCTGCCCGGCATGGCGGCCCGGCAATCGGGCAGCGTGATCAATTTCGGCTCGTTGAACGGCCACCGCGCCGTCACCAGCGAGGTGGTCTATGGCTGCATGAAGGCCGCGATCGTGCATTACACCCGCTGCCTCGCCCTGGAGATGCGCCCGCACGGCGTTCGGGTGAACGTGGTGTCGCCCGGCCCGGCGATGAGCGCGCGCTTCCTCGCCACCCGGCCCACCGATCCGGCGATGATGGGCGACGGCCCCAGCCTTGACCGGTACGCCACGCCCGAGGAAATCGCCGGCGTGGTCGCCTTTCTGGCCGGGCCCGACAGCCGCTTTGTTTCCGGCCAGGTGGTGCGCATCGATGGCGCCGCCGGCCTCTATCCGGCCTGAGGCAGCATGATGGGCACGCGGCTGGCGGGGCGCACCGCCTTCATCACCGGGGCGGCGCAGGGGATCGGCCATGCCATCGCCACCGCCTTTCTGGCCGAAGGCGCCGCCGTGGTGGCCAGCGACATCAATGAAGACCGGCTGGCGGCGGCCTTCGCCGGCACGGCGGCACAAACACGGGTGCTGGATGTGACCGACGAAGCCGCGGTGAACAATGCCGCCGTGGCGCACAGCGCGGTCGATGTGCTGGTCAATTGCGCCGGCTGGGTGGCCAGCGGCACCATCCTGGAGGCCACCACCCAGGATCTCAACCGCAGCTGGCAGTTGAACGTGCTGGCGATGGCGACCGCCATCCGTGCCTTTCTGCCGGCGATGCAGGCGCGGCGGCGCGGCAGCATCATCAATATCGCCTCGGTTGTCTCCAGCGTGGCGGCCGCGCCCAACCGCTGCGCCTATGCCACCACCAAGGCGGCGGTGATCGGGCTGACCATGGCGGTGGCGCGCGATTTCATCGCCGATGGCATCCGCTGCAACGCCATCAGCCCCGGCACGGTGGACAGCCCCAGCCTGGCGGAGCGGCTGGCCGCGACCGGCGATGCCGCCGCCGCCCGCGCCGCCTTCGTGGCGCGCCAGCCGATGGGCCGCATCGGCACGCCGGCGGAGATCGCCGCGGTGGCCGTGCTGCTGGCCGGTGACGAGGCCGGCTTCATGAGCGGCAGCAACATCGTGATCGATGGCGGGATGAGCCTGTAGGGCGGGCTTAGGCGCGCTCCCCCTTCACATATCCGTCATGCTGAACTTGTTTCAGCATCCATGGCGCCAATGCCCCAACAGGCGCGCCGTGCGAGGTCGGCCCCCCATGGATGCCGAAACAAGTTCAGCATGACGAAGCCCCTGTTTCGAAAGCGCCTCACCCCGGCCAGCGTTTCACCACCTGCCGCTGGCGGCCCAGCCCGCTGATGCCCAGTTCCATCACGTCGCCTTCGGCCAGGAAGCGCGGCGGCTTCATGCCCATGCCGACGCCGGGCGGCGTGCCGGTGGAGATGATGTCCCCCGGATGCAGGCTCATGAACTGGCTGACATAGGAGACGATGGTGGGCAGATCGAAGATCAGCTTGTCGGTGTTGCCGGTCTGCACCCGCTCCCCGTTGAGATCGAGCCAGAGATCGAGATTGTTGACGTCGGCCACTTCGTCGAGCGTCACCAGCCAGGGGCCGAACGGGCCGAACGTGTCACAGCCCTTGCCCTTGTCCCACTGGCCGCCGCGTTCCAGCTGATATTCGCGTTCCGACAGATCATTGACCAGCACGAGGCCGGCGACATGGTCCATCGCATCATCCTTGCTGACATAACGGGCGGTGCGGCCGATGACGAGGCCAAGCTCCACCTCCCAATCGCTCTTCACCGAGGCGGGCGGCAGCAGCACATCATCATTGGGGCCGATGATGCTGGACGTGGCCTTCATGAAGATGATCGGTTCGCTGGGCACCGCCATGCCGGCTTCGGCGGCATGATCGCTGTAGTTGAGGCCGATGCAGACAAATTTGCCCACCCCGGCCACCGGCTCGGCGATGCGCACGCCGGCGGGCACCAGCGGCAGGCCGGCGATGTCGATGCCGGCCAGCACGTCTGACCAGCGGGCAAGCAGCGGGCCATCAATGTCGGCCAGGTGGCCGGCCAGGCAGCGGATGCGGCCTTCGGCATCGAGCAGGGCGGGCCGTTCGGCGCCGCGCGGGCCGTAACGCAGCAATTTCATGGGCAATCCTTTCCGGTTGGCGGGCCAGCCCCGGCCACCGGACCGGCGATCAACCGTCGGCCAGCGCCAGGCTGGAGAAACGTTCGGGCTGCGAATAGGCCATGCGCAGATGGGTGAGCAGGGCGAGGCGGGGATCGGCGCTGCCGCCGGTCACCACGTCGAGCAGTTCGCGGTGATGGTTGAGCCGCCACTGCCGCATCTCGCGGCTGACATGCTCCAGCGTCTTGTGGGCAAACAGCGCGATGGTCAGCTGATCCAGCATGCGCTCCAGCCAGGGATTGCCGGCAGTGCGCCAGATCAATTGGTGGAACCGGCGATCGAGATCGGCGGCTTCGGCCAGCGGGCCTTCCCAATGCTCCATCTGGTCGACCAGCGCCTCCAACTGGGCGCGGATGTCGGGCGTCATGTGCGCGCGGGCCAGCTTCATCGCCTCGGCCTCCAGCACGATGCGCAGCGAATTGATCTGCTGCACCTCGGTTTCCGAAAGCTGCATGACGAACATGCCGCGCCGTTCCAGGTTCATCACCAGCCCCTGTTCCTGCAGGTGCGACAGCGCCTCGCGCACCGGGATGCGGCTGGTGTTGAACTCGCGGGCGATCTGGCTTTCGTTCAGCCGGTCCCCCGGCTTGTAGCGGCCGGCCAGGATCTGCTGGCGCAGCGCCCGCGCGATATGGTTGCGCAGGGTTGACGGGGTCTCGGTCTGGTCGATCGGTTCGGCGATGGCCACGGGGCGCACTTCCTCCATGCCCGGACGCTCCGGCACCAGCGGCGGACCACCCGGCAATTTTGCCAGCATATAGTCGGCAGGGCCCGCCATGCAAGCCGGGCGGCACGGCCGCCAACAGGGCGCGGGGCATGATCAATGCCAAAGCCATCAATGGTTGTGGCGGGGCAGGCGCTGGCCCACGCGTTGATAGTCCACCGCGAACTCCAGCACGGCGCCGCCTTCGAGGCTGCCGACATGGGCGCGGTAGAGTTCTTCCCACGGCGTCTGGCTGGCGGGCACCGGCGGCGGCGATTCGGCCTGGCGGCGGGCGATCTCGGCCGCGTCCACCAGCGCATCGCAGCGGCCGGTGTTGAGATCGATGCGGATGATGTCTCCGGTGCGCAGCCACGCGAGGCCACCGCCGGCCGCGGCTTCGGGGCTGCAATGCACGATCGACGGGCTGTCGGACGTGCCGGACTGGCGGCCATCGCCGATGGTGGGCAGGCTGGTGATGCCACGCCGGATCAGCGCATCGGGCGGCTGCATGTTGACCACCTCGGCGCTGCCCGGCCAGCCCACCGGCCCGGCGCCGCGCATCACCAGGATACAGTCCTCATCGATGTTCAGCGCCGGATCGTTGATGCGGTGGTGATAATCATCGCCGCCATCAAACACGATGGCACGCCCCTGATAGACGCCACCGGCCAGATAGCGGGCGCGGAAATCGTCGCTGATCACGCTGGCCTTCAGGATGGCGAAATCAAACAGATTGCCCGAAAGCGGCATCAGCCCGGCATTGGGCCGCAGCGGCGCGGCGACGGTGCGGATCACGTCACCATCGGCATCGGGCGCATCGGCGATATTCTCGGCCAGGGTCTGCCCGGTCACGGTCAGCCGGTTGGGGTGGATCAGGCCGGCCTCAGCCAATTGTTTCAGCACGGCCGGCACGCCGCCGGCGCGGGCAAAGCCTTCGCCCAGGTGGGTGCCGGCCGGCGCCATGTTGAGGATCAGCGGCACCGCCACCCGCTGCTGCCAGTCGTCCACCGTGATGGCCTGCCCGGCGTGGCGGGCCATGGCGGTGATGTGCGGCTGGGCATTGGTGGAACCGCCGATGGCCGCGGTGAGGGTGATCGCATCCAGAAAGGCCTCGCGGCTGAGGATGCGGCTGGGGCGCAAATCGTCGTGCACCATCTCGACGATGCGGCGTCCGGTCAGGTAGGCATATTGGCCGCGTTCGCGCCAGGCCGCCGGGATGGCCGCGCAGCCGGGCAGGGACAGGCCCAGCGCCTCGGCGATGGCGTTCATGGTGGAGGCGGTGCCCATGGTGTTGCAATGACCGACCGAGGTGGCCGAAGCGGCGGCGGCGGCGATGAAGCCCTCCTCGTCGATCTCGCCGGCGGCCAGGCGCTTGCGGCTGGCCCAGATCACGGCGCCCGAACCCACGCGCTTGCCTTCGTGCCAGCCATCCAGCATCGGCCCGCCCGACAGCACGATCGCCGGCACGTCCATGGTGGCCGCCGCCATGATGCCGCTGGGCGTGGTCTTGTCACAGCCGGTCGTCAGCACAACGCCATCGAGTGGGTAGCCGTTCAATATCTCCACCAGCCCCAGATAGGCGAGGTTGCGATCCAGCGCGGCGGTGGGCCGGCGGCAGTTTTCAAAGATCGGGTGGAGCGGGAATTCCATGGGAATGCCGCCGGCATCGCGGATGCCCTCTTTCACGCGGGCCGCCAGTTGCAGATGCACGCGGTTGCACGGGTTGAGGTCGCTGCCCGATTGGGCGATGCCGATGATCGGCCGGCCCGCGCGCAGTTCGGCCGGGGTGAGGCCGTAATTCATGAAGCGTTCGAGATAGACCGCCACCATGTCGGGCCGGTCGGGATTGGCGAACCAGTCCTGCGAACGCAGGCGCCTGCCGGCCGGTGCGCTGCTGTTGGTCACAAGCTCCCCTCCTTGCCTGGCGCGGAAACTGTATATAGACGACAGTTTCCGCCTGTCAAACCGGCCTCAGGATCAGCCCCATGAAGATGCCCGCCCCCGATGCCGCGATCCTGGCGGACCAGGCCGCCATTGCCGCGGCGCTGGCCGACATCGTGCCCGATGGCGTGATCGCCGATGCCGCCGGCCTGTCCCCCTATGGCAGCGACGGCCTGACGATGTATGCCCAAAGCCCGCTGGCCGTGGTGCTGCCGCGCACCACCGATCAGGTGGCGCGGGTGCTGGCCTGGTGCCATCAGCGCGGCGTGAAGGTGGTGGCGCGCGGTTCGGGCACGTCGCTTTCGGGCGGGGCGCTGCCGCTGGCCGATGGCATCGTGCTGGGCATGAGCCGCTTCAACCGCATTCTCGATGTCGATTATGATCAGCGCATCGCCGTGGTGCAGCCCGGCGTCACCAATCTGGCGGTGTCCCAGGCGGTGGCACATCGCGGGTTTTATTATGCGCCCGATCCCTCCAGCCAGATCGCCTGTTCGATCGGCGGCAATGTCGCGGAAAATGCCGGCGGCGTGCATTGCCTGAAATATGGCACCACCAGCCCCAATCTGCTGGGCGTGGAGCTGGTGCTGATCGATGGCACGGTGCTGCGGCTGGGCGGGGCCGGCATGGAGCAGCCGGGGCTGGATCTGCTGGGCCTGGTCTGCGGATCGGAAGGCCTGCTGGGCGTGGTGACCGAGGCGACGGTGCGCATCCTGCCCAAACCGGCCACGGCGCGGGCGCTGCTGATGGGCTTTCCCAGCGTGGCCGCCGCCGGCGATTGCGTGGCCGCCATCATCGCCGCCGGCATCATCCCGGCCGGCCTCGAGATGATGGACGCGCCGGCCATCCGGGCGGCGGAGGATTTCGTGCACGCCGGCTATCCCACCGATGTCGCGGCGCTGATGATTGCCGAGGCCGATGGCACCCCCGCGCAGGTGGAAGACCAGCTGGCCCAGATCAGCGCCATCGCCCTGGGCCATGGCTGCACCCATCTGAAGGAAAGCCGCGACGAGGCCGAACGCCTGTTGTTCTGGGCCGGGCGCAAGGCCGCCTTTCCGGCGGTGGGGCGCATCGCGTCGGACTATTATTGCGTCGATGGCACCATCCCGCGCCGGGCGCTGGGCCAGGTGCTGACCGAAATTTCCGCCATCGTCGCCCGCCATGGCCTGGCGGTGGCCAATGTCTTCCATGCCGGTGACGGCAATCTCCACCCGCTGGTGATGTATGATGCCAGCCGGCCGGGCCAGACGGAGGCTGCCGAACAGGCCGGGGCCGAGATACTGAAGGCCTGCGTGGACGCCGGCGGGGTGCTCACCGGGGAGCATGGCGTGGGCGTGGAAAAGCGCGATCTGATGCCCCACCAGTTTTCCGCCACCGATCTCGACGTCCAGAGCCGGCTGAAATGCGCCTTTGATGCCAAGGGCCTGCTCAATCCCGGCAAGCTGTTTCCAACCCTGTCGCGCTGTGCCGAGATGAACGCCATGCATGTGCACGGCGGCCGGCTGCCGCACGCCCATCTGCCGCGCTTCTGATGATTGTCCACACGCCCGACACGCCGGCCGAACTGTCCGCGATCATCCAGGCGGCGCGCGGTGATCAGCAGCGGCTGGCCGTGGCCGGCAGCGGCAGCCGCCCGGGCTTTGCCCCGGCTGCCGCCGACGCCTGCATCAGCCTGGCCGGCCTGGGTGGGTCGATCCAGCATGATCCGGCCGAACTCATGCTCACCGCGCCGGCCGCCACGCCGATGGCGGCGATCCGGCCGCTGCTGGCCGGGGCCGGCCAGTGCCTGGCCTTTGAACCGCCCGATCCCGATGCCCTCTGGGGCCGGGGCGGCGGCACCTTGGGCGGGGCGGTGGCCTGCGGGCTTTCGGGCCCGCGCCGGCCGTTTGCCGGGGCGGCGCGCGATCATGTGCTGGAAGTGGAGGGCATCACCGGCGCCGGGGAGGCGTTTCGCGCTGGTGGCCGGGTGCTCAAGAATGTCACCGGCTTTGATCTGCCGCGCCTGCTCACCGGTTCGCGCGGCAGCCTTGCTGTGCTCACCAGCCTGACGGTGCGGCTGGCCCCCCTGCCGCCGGCCAGCGCCACCTGGGCGCTGCCCGCCGATGATGCGCCGCGCGCGCTGCGGCTGATGGCCGATGCGCTGATGGTGGATGGCGGCATCACCGGCGCGGCCTGGGCCGATGGCCAGGTGCTGCTGCGCATCGAGGCGACGGCCGCGGCGCTGCCGGCGCTGATGGCGGCGCTGGCTGCCCGGCTGCCCGGCGGGCAGTGGTGCGACGGGCCGGCCAGCGTGGCGCGCTGGGCGGCGCTGGCCGGGCTGGCCGATGTGCCGGCCGATCGCCTCATCTGGCGCTGTCCGCTGCCGGCCGCGGCGGTGCCGGCGCTGGCGGCGCTGCTGCCGGCGGGCGCCGAACTGCGGCTGGATTGGGGCGGCGCGCTGGCGTGGCTGATCCTGCCGGCGGCGCTGGCCGATTGGGATGCGCCGGCCGCCGTGGCGCAGGCGGCGGGGCGCGAAGGCCATGCCCGGCGGCTGCGGCTGCCGGCCGGGGTGGCATCGGCGGTGCCGGCGCACAGCCCGGCCGATCCGGCGGTGGCGGCGCTGTCGCGGCGGATCAAGGCGCTGATGGATCCCGATGGCGTGCTGGCGGCGGAGGTGGAGGGATGAACGCGATCGATGTGCCGGCCGCGCGCGAGCGCATCCGCAAATGCGTGCACTGCGGCTTCTGCACCGCCACCTGCCCCACCTATGTCGTCACCGGCGACGAGCTGGACAGCCCGCGCGGCCGCATCTGGCTGATGAAGGACATGCTGGCCAATCCCGATCAGCCGCCATCCCCGCGCGCCGTCCACCATATCGATCGCTGCCTGTCGTGCCTGTCGTGCACCACCACCTGCCCATCGGGGGTGGATTATATGCATCTGGTGGATGCCGCGCGCGCCCACATCGCCGCCACCCACCGCCGCCCCTGGCCCGACCGGCTGCTGCGCGCCCTGCTGCCGCGCCTGCTCACCAGCCGGGCGCTGTTCCGGCTGGCGCTGCGGCTGGGCCGGCTGGCGCGGCCGTTCGCGGCCTGCCTGCCGGCCCGGCTGCAGGCGATGCTGGCGCAGGTGCCGGCCGTTGTGCCGGCACCGGGCCTGGCCGAACGGCGGCAGGCGGTGGCGGTCGCCCAGCCAGCGTCTGTGCCACAGCGCCGGGTGATCCTTCATCTGGGCTGTGTGCAGCCGGTGCTGCGCCCGGCCATTGATGATGCGGCGCTGCGCCTGCTTGCCCGGCATGGCGTGGCGGTGGCGATCACCCGCCAGTCTGCCTGCTGCGGCGCGCTGGATCATCATCTGGGCCACGAGGCCGCGGCGCGCGCCCATGCCGCCGCCAACATCGCCGCCTGGGAAACCGAAGCCGACGCCGAAGCCATCATCATCACCGCATCGGGCTGCGGCACGGTGATCAAGGATTATCCGGCGCTGTTTGGCGATGATCCGGCGATGGCGGCGCGGGCGCGGGCGGTGGCGGCCAAGGCGGTGGACATCAGCGAATATCTTGCCCGGCTGCCGCCGCTGCCCAGCGTGCGCCGGCCCGGCACGCCGCTGGCCTGGCACAGCGCCTGCTCGTTGCAACATGGCCAGCAGGTGAAGACCACGCCGCAGGCGCTGCTGGCCGCTGCCGGCTTTGCTGTGCGCCTGCCGGCCGAGGCGCATCTGTGCTGCGGTTCGGCCGGCAGCTATGCCATATTGCAACCCGAAATGAGCGCCACGCTGAAGGCGCGCAAGCAGGCGGCGCTGGCCGGGGCGCTCGCCGGCACCGGGGCGACATTGGTGGCCAGCAGCAACATCGGCTGCATCGGCCATCTCGCCAGCGATCAACTGCATATCGTCCACATGGTGGAATTGCTGGATTGGGCCAGCGGCGGGCCGGCGCCACCGGGGATCAGCCTGCCCGACTGTTGATTTTTGGCATCACCGCGCCATGAAAGCCGCCGTGCCGCCCGCACTGCGGCCATGACGCCGCAACAATCGCGTTGACAGCATCTGTATACAGTCTACAACGAGCACCGCACCAGCGGCCGGGGAGAAGGCGCTGGGGCCAGCCGGCTCGGCGACAGGCCATGCCATGCAGCATGGCCGCCCGCAGCGGATGGGGCGAGGGTTTGAACGCGCGCGCTGCCGGTCAACGGCAATGTGGCCACGGTCCCAATGCTCCGCTCCGCCCGATCCGTCTGGCAGCAACGCCTTGGGGGAGTGAGACCAGATGCGCATCCAGTTCGACATGTTCCGCCGCCCGCTGTGGCACGCCGCGCCCGCCGCCCTGGCGCTGGCGCTGGCCAGTGCCGCCAGCGCGCAATCGGCCCAGCCTGCGCCCGCCCCGGCCAGCGAAGCCAGCGCCGAGGACACCGAGGCCGGCGAGGAAATCGTGGTCACCGGCACCAGCATCCGCGGCGTGGCCCCGATCGGGTCGCCGCTGGTCAGCGTCGATCAGGAATTCGTCAAGGTCAACGCGCCGGCCAACATGTCGGAACTGCTCAGCCTGGTGCCGCAGCTCGGCAACTTCGGCACCAATCACGAAGTCGCCACCACCGGCCGTTTCCGCACCGGCGGCTTCCTGCCCAACATCCACAATATCGGCATCTTTGCCACGCTGGCCCTGTTCAACGGCCACCGCATGGCCGCGGTGGGCGGCGAGGCGGTGCTGCCCGATCCCGGCATCGTGCCGGTGCTGGCCATCGGCCGGGTGGAAATCGTCGCCGATGGCTCGTCGGCCGTCTATGGTTCGGATGCCGTCGCCGGCGTCGCCAACTTTGTCTATCGCCGCGACATGGACGGGTTCGAAGCCCAGGCCACCTATGGCTTTGCGCCCGACCACAGCTATGAAAAGCGCAACCTGGCGCTGGGCTGGGGCAAGAAGTGGGACACCGGCAATGTGATGATCGTTGGCGAATACAGCGCCAACAAATCGCCGACCAACGAGGAAATCCCCTTCATCCGCGCCGATCAGCGCTTCCGCGGCGGGCGTGACCAGCGCACCACCACCTGCTCGCTGCCCAACGTGACGATCGGCAGCACCGTCTATGCCTATCCCAGCTTTGCCACCGGCAGTGCCAACCGCAACCGCTGCGAAAACCAGCTGGCCCAGGAAGTGGTGCCGGAATCGACCCGCTATTCGGTGCTGGCCACGCTGCGCCAGGAACTGAACGAGACGGTGACCCTGTGGGGTGAGGCCAATTATTCCAATCTGGAAACCAGCCGCGTCGCCAACCCGCGCAACCTCAACCTCACCGTGCCGGCCAACAACCCCTATCTGGTGCTGCCGCCGGGCGTGACGCTGGCGCCGGGCCAGACGGTGAGCGTGGTGCGCAACGGCGAGGGCCTGTTCCCCAACCCCGTGAACACCCAGAAATCCGAAGTGATGGGCATCACGCTGGGCGCCGATGTCAAGCTGGGCAGCGGCTGGCTGCTCAACGTGATGACCCATTATTCCAAGACCAATGATTTCAACAGCCAGCCCGAAATCGATCTGATCGCGGCGCAGAATCTGGCCAACGGCACCACGCTCACCACCGCCTTCAACCCCTTTGGCCAGGCGGCGCAGAACAACGCGGGCGTGCTGTCGCAGATCAACAACGGCTTCACCCAGATCAACGACAGCTCGCAATATCTGCGCCAGCTGATGGTGAAGGCCGATGGCCCGCTGTTCGCGCTGGGCGGCGGCGATGCCCGCATGGCGGTGGGCACCGAATTCCGCGACGAGCAGACCCAGCAGCTGCAGATCGGCGGCGTGCCGGGGCCCACCCAGCTGCTGGTGCGTGATGACAATCTCTCGCGCTTCGTGGCGGCGGCCTTTGCCGAAGTGAACCTGCCCTTCTTCAGCGCGCAGAATGCCACGGCCGGCTTCCAGCGCCTCGAACTGTCGCTGTCGGCCCGCTATGACCATTATCAGCAGCTGGGCGGCACCTTCAATCCCAAGGTTGGCCTGGTCTGGGCGCCGGCCAAGGACCTGTCGCTGCGTGGTTCGTGGAGCACCAGCTTTGTCGCGCCCAACATGGGCCTGATCACCTCGATCTTCGGGGTGCCGCAGATCGGTCTCAACATCGCCGGCTTCGGCAACAACGTGAACATCTACAACCAGGGCGGCGGCAACCCGGCGCTGACCCCGGAAGAGGCCAGGACCTATTCGCTCGGGGCCGATTTCACGCCGACCTTCATCCCCAACCTGAAGCTGAGCGTGACCTACTACAACGTCACCTACAAGAATCTGGTCTACAAGCCGACCCAGGCCGACGCCTTCAACAACCCGTTCTTCAGCTTTGCGGTGATCCGCAACCCGACCGCGGCGCAGGTTGCCGCCGCGATTGCCGCGGCGCCGCCGCAGAGCCCGGTGCCGGCCCGCATCGATGCCATCTTCCAGTCCTTTGCCATCAACGTTGGCCAGCGCATCATCGACGGGCTTGATATCGATCTGAACTACAAGGTGCCCACCAGCATCGGCAATTTCACCCTGGCGGTGAACGCCAACCGCCAGCTGGGCTTCCGGCAGGAACTGGCGCCCGGCACCGGCTTCCAGGACATCATTGGCCAGCAGAGCGCCATCAAGTGGCGCGGCCGTGGCCAGCTGAGCTGGAACCTCGACAATCTCACCATCTCGGGCTTCATGACCTATGTTGGCGGCTTCACCAACATCACCACCGGCACGCCTTTCCCCAATGTGAAGAGCTGGGAGACGTTTGACCTGACGGTGCAATATAATCTGCCCAAGGTGCTGGGCGGTAGCCAGATCCAGCTGCGCGGTTCCAACATCTTCAACCGCTGGCCGCCTTTCTATGATGGCACCCAGGGCTTCTTCAACGCCGCCCACTCGCCGTTCGGGCGCACGCTGGAATTGACCCTGCGCACCAAGTTCTGATCAGGGCCGGGGCCGGCCACACAGGGGGGAATGCCGATGCAGATCAGCCGCCGTCAGTTCGGGCTGGCCGGCCTTGGCGCCACCCTGTTTGCCGGCTTCCCCAGCCTGGCCATCGCGCAGGACCAGGGCGCGCTGCCGCCGAAGTCCCCGCTGGGCATCGCCGGCACCGGGCTTTCGGCGCACCTGCGCGGGCTGGACGGCGTGGCCAAGGGGCTGCGCGATGATCCGGTGGCCTTTCTGGACTATGTGCGCAGCCTGGGCGGCGGCGGCGTGCAGATCGCGGTGGGCAAGGCGCATGTGCCGCGCTTCCGCGCCCGGCTGGACGAACTGGGCATGTATTATGAGGGCCAGGCCGCCCTGCCCAGCCGGCGCGACGGCGATTATGGCCCGTTCGAGGCCAGCCTGGCCAATGCCGCCGCGCTAGGCGCCAAATGTGTGCGCGCCGTCTCCCGCCCGCCCGAAGGCGGCACCGGCCGGCGCTATGAGACGTTCAGGAGCCTGGAGGACTGGTACCGCTGGCTGGCCGAAGCCAATGCCATCATCGAACGCTGCGAGCCGATTGCCGCGAAATACAAGGTGGCCATCGCGCTGGAAAACCACAAGGACCGCACCCTGCTTGAGCATGTCGCGCTGTTGAAGCGGATCGACAGCGAATGGCTGGGCAGCCTGATCGATCCCGGCAACAACATGAGCTTCATGGAGACGCCGGAGGAGACGGTGACGGCGCTGAGCCCGTGGGTGAAGGCCTGTTCGCTTAAGGACATGGGGGTGGCGCCCCATGCCGACGGCTTCCTGCTGTCGGAGGTGTTGTTTGACACCGGCATGACCGATCAGGCCAAATTGTTCGGCATCATGAAAAAGGCCAACCCGGCGATGTTCCCCACCACCGAACTGATCACCCGCGATCCGCTGAAGGTGCCGGTGCTCACCCCCGGCTATCACGCGCCGTTCGCCGATCGCCGGCCGCGCGTGGACAAATGGCTGGCGATGGTGAAACAGCGCCAAACGGTGCTGCCGCAGGTGAGCGGCCTGTCGCCGGCCGAACAGTTCAAGCTGGAGGAGGACAACACCCGCAAGGTGTTTGCCTGGGGGCTGGCCAAGCTGCGTTAAACACGGTCAAACACCCAATAGGCGGCGGTGATGCCGATGGCATAGGCGCTGGCCAGCATGGCGGGGCGCAGCGTGGCCGGGGCGGCGCGGCGCAGCAGCGCCAGCAGGCCGGCGGCGGCGGCGATGATCAGCAGTTGCCCGGCCTCCACCCCCAGGTTGAAGGCCAGCAGCGCCAGCGGCACCTCGCCGTCGGGCAGGCCCACCTCGCGCAGGGCGCCGGCAAAGCCGAAGCCGTGCAGCAGCCCGAACAGAAAGGCCACCAGCCCCGGCCGCCGCTCCGACAGGCGGGGCTGGCCGGGCGTCGCCTTCACGATCTCCACCGCCAGGAACAGGATGGAGAGCGCGATCACCACCTCCACCGGTGCCTGCGGCAGGCCCACCAGGCCCAGTGTGGTGCCGGCCAGCGTGAGCGAATGGGCCAGGGTGAAAGCGGTGGCGGCGGCCACCACCGGCCAGGGCCGGCGCAGCAGCAGCACCAGTGCCACCACGAACAACAGATGATCGATGCCGCCCAGGATATGATCGACACCGATGCCGAAATAGCTGCCCGCCACCTGCCAGCGGCCAGGCCGGGCCGCGACCCGCAGCAGCGGCGCATCGGGGCGCAGCTGGGCTGATTGCACCGGCTGACCCAGCGTCGCGATGCGGATCAGGCCATCAGGGCCACCAGGGGCGAGGCCCGCCACCCCCACCAGGCTGCCCGCCAGCGGCCGGCTGCACCGCGCCTGCCCGGTGGCGAGCAGGGCGCCGACCACACGGCGCGGCGGCAGCATGGCCAGCCGGCACTGGGGCGGCAGTTGCGGCCGCGCCGCGCCGGCATCGGCCAGCGGCCATTTCCACAATATCTGCCATTCCCCCGGCCGCTGTTCCTGCATATCCAGATAGAAGGGGCGCAGTTCGTCCGCCGCCGCCGGCACTGCCAACAGCAGCGCGGCCAAAAGGCAGAGCCGGCGCATCATGGCGCGGGCGCGATCACCACGCGGTGGGCGGCCAGCCGCTGGCGCCAATCGGCGGCCACGGCCCGGGCCACGGCGGCGCGGCGCCAATCCGCCTCCAACTGTCCGCGCACTGCGGCCAGCGTGGGCGGCGGCGCTGCCTGCCGCCGCGTGATCCGCACCAGATGCAGGCCCAGGCCCGATGCCACCGGCCCGGCCCAGCGCCCGTCGGGCAGGCCGGCCAGGGCAGCGGCGAAGGGCGTGCCGAACTGCGCCGCCAGCGCATCTGCCGCCACGCCGCTCACCTGGTCGGGCAGCGGCAGCGCCGGCAGGGCCGGGCGCTCCCCCCGCGCCAGCGCAGCGGCCAGGGCGGGCGCGGCGGCGCGGGTGGCGGCCGTGTCGTCCCCGATGAAGCGCTGTTCCAGCCAATAGCGGGTGGGCCCGGCATAGCGTGCCGGATCGGCGGCGAGGAGCGCCTGCAATTGCGCATCGCTGGGTTGTTGCGCTTCGGCGGGCGCGGCGATGATCGCCAGCAGCTTGGCGCGCAGCCGCTGCTTCACGCCGTCATCCTCCCGGTCAAGCCCCAGCGCCACGGCATCGCGAGAATAGATTTCGGTGCGCAATTGATCGGCGATCAGCGCCTTCAGCTCGGACGCGCTGGGATCGCGGCCGGTGCTGCGGCGGTGGTGGGTGGCGACGGCGGCGGGATCGATGCGGATCACCGCCTCGTCGGGCGCATCGCGGCCGGCCATCACGGCAAACACCAGCGCGCCGGCCAGCAGGAAATGCAGCAGCGGTTCGCGCAGCACCGCAGCGGCGCGCGCCTGCCAGTTTGTTGCGTCCATGGCCGCTGGCCCTAGGACCGATGGACCGGCCCGGCAAGGCCGCTCAGCGTTCCAGCCGCAGGTTGGACAATTGGCTGCCGATTTCCTGGAAGGTGCCGCGCAACTGGCTGGCGCTGGGGGCGTGGAAATAATGCGACGGGCTGGTGGCGCAGCCGCGATACAGCGCCTGGGTGGCCGGGGTGGTGCCCAGGGTGATGGTGTAGATGGTGATGCCCCGGCTCTTGATGTTGTTGCACAGGCTGGTCATCCGCATGTCGATCCGGCTCACCGCCGCGCTCATCGTCGTCACCCCCAGCATGCCATCACCGGCCCGGCGATAGCCGGTGTAATCCGAGACCGGCGGGCGCGCGTAATCATGCCAGGCGTTGTTGCCGTCGGTCATCATCACGATGGCCTTCACCATGAAATCGCGCGGGCCGGGATAGTTGAGCGGCAGGCCCGGCGGGGTCACCGTGCCCCAGGCCGATGTGCCCCAAAGGCCGCGCCAGCGTGGTGACAGCACCATCCAGCCGGCCTGCAGGCCCAGATTGCCCATCGTGCCGCCACGTGATGTAGGCTGCAGCCGGCTGATGATGTTGACGATGGCAGCCCGGTCGTTGTTGAGCCCGGCCACCGGCTGCCCACACCCCACGTTGGGGCCGCGGCGGTTGTTGCCATTGGTCCACATCTGCGCCGGGTCCTGGCTGTCATGCTCGTCAAGATCGGGCGTTTCATTGCTGGTGATGGTGGGCGTGGTGCCCCAGTCATTGTCACCAAACACCGGGCCGTTGCGCGCCGCGTTCCAGCCAAAGGCCTGCGCCGCCGTCTGGGCGCGGGTGCTGGGATTGAGGAAAGGCCGGAACGGCGAGACCGAAGGCGGGTTGTCGTTCTGATCATCGCCATTGGCCCGCGCCTCCACGCAGCCGCGCCACCGGAACGGGGCAAAACCGCTCACCGCCGCCGCGCCGCCGGCCAGCCAATCGGTGCGGCCGGGCCCGAAGTTGACCGCGCTGCTGTAGGGCACCACCGCCACATAGAGCGTATCGAGGCTGGCACGGTTGCCGAACAGGATGTTGACCAGATCGGTCGCCGCCAGCCGCATCTGGGTCATCGGCGTGCCGCTCATCGATCCGGTCACATCCAGCACCAGCGCCAGTTCCATGCCCATGGTGGTGCGCCGGGCCCGGGCTTCGGCGCGCACCGGCAGGAAGCGCCAGCTTTCCCCGGCCAGCGCGATGAAGCTGGTGCGCATCCGCCCGGTGGCGGTGACGGTGAGGGTGCGGTTGTCGCTGGCGGTGACGACGCTGAACCGGTCAACCATGATATCGCCGCCGTTGCCCAGATTGGCATTGAAGAATTGCTGTGCCTCGGGCGTGGGATCGGTGACACTGAGCCGGCGGGCACCGGCCAGCGCGGCGGCGTCCACCGCCTGCGCCAGCCGGTCCTGCGCCACCCACAGCCGGCCGAAATCGATGGCGATGCCGGCCAGCATGGCCAGCGGCACCAGGCTGAGCGCGCTGGCCAGCGCCATGGTGCCGCGCCGGCGGCGGAAGGGCAGCAGGCGGCGGATCATCGCGGCGACAGGATCAGCGGCACCGAAAGCCGGGGCCGGCGCATGGCGGTGCGGCGCAGCACCAGTTCGTCGGGCAGGCCCAGCAGATGGCCGGTCAGCCGCCACGGCCGCACCTTCATGGCCACCTCGGCGATCACCACGCCCTCGCCGCTCTGGATGTTGAGGCCGCCAAAGCCGGTGCCCAGCGTGCTGGCCAGATCGGCCCGGCCCCAGCGTTGCTGCCAGGCGATGGCCGGGCCCGATCCGGTGTTGCCCACGCTGGTGACGATCAACGTGCCATCGGTGAGCAGATTTTGCGGCCGCGCCGCTTCGGTGGCGGCCAGCGCCAGCACCGCCAGTTCGCGTCCGGTGCTGATCCGGTCAAGCCGGGTTTCGGGGATGAAGCCATCGATCTGGGTGGCCAGATCGGCCGCCGCCGCCGCTGCCGCATTGGCGCGCTGCACCTGGGAGACAAGATTGGCGATATCCAGCCCGGCCAGCACGAAGCCCAGCAGCACCGGCAGCGCCAGCGCGAATTCCAGCCCGCTGCCGCCGCCTTGCCAGCGCCTGGAGCATTTTCCGATCAATCTGGATTGGCGGCACGACGTGGAATTTGGTTTGTGGCAAGGAGCGAGGAGGGCGCGATGCCCAAGGCATCGTAACCGACGAGCGACGCCGCCACAGGCCAAAGTCCGCCCGCCCCGCAGGGGTCGCCGGAACGGCGATGACGCTGATTCAGATTGGTCGGGAAGTGCTCTAGAACGGTTCATTGCGCACCACCACCCGGCCTTCGATCGGGATATTGGCCGGCATGCCCGGCGTGACGCCCACCAGCGGATGCGCGGTGAAGCGCAGCGTGTAGATCGCCACCTGATCGCCGCCGCCGGCGCCCGCCACGGCCTGATCGGGATCCCAGCGGCCATTGCCGTTGATATCGGTGAAGGCTTCGCCGGCATCGTGGCGGCCGTTGCCGTTGATGTCGGCAATCGGTTCGGGCCGGCCCACGCCCTGATAGCCGGCATAGCTGGCCAGCCCCAGGCACAGGCTGGAGGGGCGGAACAGCCGGCTGGTATCGGCCGCGATGATCGCCCGGATGCGATCGATGCGCGGCGAGGCGGCGGTGGCGGTGCCGGGGCAGAGCGGCACCATCGCCGAACCGCTGGGCACCGATTCGGCCTGGCCGGTGATGCCATAGCGCGAGGCCAGCCGCACGGCATGATCAATCTGGTGGCGGGTCAGGCCCAGCCAAGCGGTATCGGCCGCCATGCCGATCACCAGGATCAGCACCGGCAGGCACATGGCGGTTTCAAGGGCACTGGTGCCGCGCTGCCGCCGGCGCAGGGCGGATGCGCGCATCATGGCGCGGTGGCCGCCAGATTGTGGCGGGCGGCTGCGTTCAGGGGATCAAGCGCCAGCGCCCGGGCCCAACTGGCACGCGCGGCGGTGCGGTTGCCGGCGCGATCATGGGCGATGCCCAGCCCGATCCAGCCACGCGGATCGGACGGTGCGGCCGCCGCCAGCGCGGCAAAGGCGAAATAGGCCATGGCGCTTTCCTGCAGCGCCAGCGCGGCGCGGCCCCGCTGCCACCACAGATCGGCATCGCCGGCGCCCAGCGCCACCGCCCGATCCAGCGCGGCGGCGGCAGCTTCGGCCTCGCCTTCGGCCATGAGGGCGCCGCCCAGCCCGGCCCAGGCCGCCGCATCACCGGGGCTGGCCAGCGTGACCGCGCGCCACAACCGGGCCGCGGCCGGCCATTGCCCGGCACGGCTGGCGGCGCGGGCCAACAGCCGGTTCATCGCGGCCGGATCGGCCGGCGCCGGCGATCGGGCGGTGGCGGGGGTGGCCAGCAACAGGGCCGCCAGCACGGCGCGCAGCAGCATCATTGGCCAATCTTTCCAAGCGCATCGATCAATTGCAGGAAGGCCGGCCCGGCCACCACCAGCGCGGTGGCCGGCAGGATGAACAGGATCATCGGCAAGGTCATCAGCACCGGCAGGCGGGCGGCGGCGGCCTCCATGCGCGATTGCCGGGCCTGGCGGAAATCCGCTGTCATGGTGCGCAGCGCCCGGGCCAGCGGCGTGCCATAGCGCAGGGTTTGCGCCAGGGTGGTGGCGATGCCGCGCACTGAATCCAGCCGCACGCGATCGGCCATGTTGGCCAGGCCCTGCATGCGATCGGGCAGCAGCCGCATTTCCGAAACGGTGATGCGCAGTTCGGCGGCCAGCGCCGGGTGCACCGGGCGCAACTCGCTTGCCACCCGTTCCAGCGCCTGTTCCAGCCCGATGCCGGCTTCGGCGCACACCACCATCAGATCCAGCGCATCGGGCAGTCCGCGATCAATGGCTTCGCGGCGGGTGCTGGCGCGGCTGGCCAGCGCGCTGTCGGGCCCCTTCAGCCCGGCCAGCGCCGCGCCGATCAGGGCCAGGGCGGCGATGCTGGCATCGGGCGAGGCCATGTTCACCCACAGCAGCGCCAGCAGCAGCAACAGGCCAGCCAGCACGATCTTGAAGCCGATATACCAGGCCACGGCATCGGCCCGATCAAAGCCGGCGGCATAGAGATTCTGGCGCAGCAGGCCCACCTCCTGGCTCCCGAACAGCGGCGTGTCGGCCAGGCTTTCGCCCAGCCGGCGCAGCGGGCCGGGGCGGGGCGGGCCGGTGGCTTCGGCCGGGCCCAGTTCGGCCAGCCGGCCGCGCAGCCGCTGCGACTTCGCCCGCGCATCGCGCCACGCCAGGCCCGCCCCGCCCAGCAACAGCGCCGCGATCACCAGCCACAGCGCCATCATGGCACGGCCCGCCGCGCGATCAGCCGCACCAGGAACAGGCCGATGCCCTGCGCCACCAGCGCGATGCCCAGCAGATTGCGCCCGGCCGTGGTGGTGACCATGGTGATGATGTAATCGGGCGACACGAACAGCAGCAGCGCCGCCACGCCCAGCGGCAGCAGCGCCAGCACCACCACCGTGGCCTTGGCTTCGGCGGTCAGCGCGTGCGCGCGATCGCGCAGGGCGCGGCGGCGGCGCACGGTTTCGGCCAGATTGTCCAGCGTTTCAGCGAGGTTGCCGCCGGTCTGGCGCTGCAGCGCGACACTGACGGCAAAGAAACGATAGTCCGCCAGCGGGCAGCGGCCGGCCAGCGCCTCCAGCGCCTCGTCGAAATCCATGCCCAATTGCACCTGGTCGACACAGCGGCGGAATTCATTGCCGGTGGGGGCAGGCAGTTCGGCGGCCACCGCGCGCATCGCCTCCACCACCGGCAAGCCGGCGCGCACGCAGCGGATGATCACGCCCAGCGCCAGCGCGAACTGGATTTCGATGCGCAGCAGGCCGGCTCGGCGGCGCTGGCTGATCCACAGCCGGGCCGCGGCAAAGGCAGCGGCCAGCGCACCCAGCAGCACGACCGGCAGCGGCAGCGCCAGCAGCGGCCCGGCCAGCGCCGCCGTGGCCACGCCAGCCGCCCCCGCCATCAGCAGCGCCGGCAGCAGCGCGATGCCATCATCCACGCAGCTGCCACGGTCCAGCCCCAGCAGCGGATCGAGCAGGCGGGTGAAGCCGGCATGATCCCGCGCCGGCCCGGCCACGGCCAGCGGGGCGGCATCGGGCGGGCGGATTTCGGCCAGCCGCTGCGCCAGCCGGCGCCGGCCCGACAGCCAGGGCAGCGCCAGTGCGAATTGGGGTGCAAGCCCGGCCGCCATCTCAGCCGCTCACCCCGGCCACGCTGGCATAAAGCGTATCAAGGCCGAAATATTTCACCCGCGGCAGGAAGGCAGGGCGCACGCCGGTGGGCACGAACTGGCCGCGCAGTGTGCCGTCGCGGTTTTCGCCATCATAATCAAAGCGGAACAGATCCTGCAGCACCACCACGTCGCCTTCCAGGCCCACCACTTCGGTGACCTGGGTGACCCGGCGCTTGCCATCGCGCATGCGCTGCACCTGCACGATCACATCGATGGCCGAAACCATCTGCTGGCGGATGGCCAACGCCGGCAGCCCCATCGCGCCCATCAGCACCATGTTCTCGATGCGGGCCAGGGCATCGCGGCTGTTGTTGGCGTGGATGGTGGACATGGAACCATCATGGCCGGTGTTCATCGCCTGCAGCATGTCAAAGGCTTCGGGCCCGCGCACTTCGCCGATGATGATGCGATCGGGCCGCATGCGCAGCGCGTTCTTCACCAGATCGCGCTGGTTGATGGCGCCGCCGCCTTCCAGATTGGCCGGGCGGGTTTCCAGCCGCACCACATGCGGCTGCTGCAATTGCAGTTCGGCGGCATCCTCGATCGTCACCAGCCGTTCGGCATGATCGGCAAAACGGCTGAGCGCATTAAGGAGCGTGGTCTTGCCCGAGCCGGTGCCGCCGGAAATCACGATGTTGAGCCGGCTGCGCGCCATCACCTCCAGCGCCCGCGCCATCGCTTCCGACAGGGTGCCAAAGCCCACCAGCCGGGCCAGATCGATGCGCCGCCGCGCGAACTTGCGGATCGACAGGCACGGCCCGTCCAGTGCCAGCGGCGGGATCACGATGTTGATGCGGCTGCCGTCGGCCAGGCGGGCATCCAGCAGCGGGCTGCTTTCATCCACGCGCCGGCCGATGGCGCTGGCGATGCGCTGGGCAATGGCGAGCAGGTGATCATTGTCGCGAAAGCGCACATCGGCGCGTTGCAACCGGCCATCCAGTTCGATGAAGGTGGCATTGGGCCCGTTGACCATGATGTCGGTCACCCGCTCGTCGGCCAGCAGCGGCTCCAGCGGCCCCAGGCCCAGCAGATCATGCACCAGTTCGTCGGCCAACAGCGTCTGCTCGCGCTGGTTGAGCTGCACCCGCTGTTCGGTGGTGACACTGCCCACTGCCTCGATGATGGCCTGGCGCAGCTGGTCGCCGTTCATGGCGGCCACCGCCACCGGGTCCAGCCGGGTGAGCGCGCCGGCCCGCACGCTGGCAAATTGTTCGGCGCTGGCCCGCAGCGCCACGCCCATGGGGATGGCCGGGTTGCTCACCGGCGCGCTGCTCGCCAGCGCGTCCGCCATGGCCATGGCGGGCTGGGCCGGCGTGTCGCTGCCGGCTGCCGCCGGTGCCGCCGGCTTGCGGCCAAAGCCGCTGGCACCGCTCATGGCGCCAGCCCCAGCCAGCGCTTCCACGCCGGCACGGCCTCACCTGCCACCGCCTGGCCCGACAATTCGCGCACCAGAAGGCCGATGGCGGCTTCGGCGCGGGGTTCGGCCTCCCATACCGGCTGGGCCAGGTTGATCGCCGTGCCAAAACCCGCGGGGAGGAAGGGGATGGCCACATCGGGTGGCCGTTTCAGTGCCGAGCCATAATCGGCTGCCGACAGATCGCCCGGCCGTCCGGCTTGATTGTGCACAAGGATCTGGCGCTGGTTGAAGGGATTGGCCGCCCCCTGCGCCACCGCCGTGTCGCGCGCCGCCAGCAGCGTCGCATTGCTCACCAGCAATTGCACATTGGCGGCATCCAGCAGCGCCTCGGCCTGGGGCAACACCGGTTGCGGCACATCCACCACCACATAATGATAGGCGCGCTGCAGGCGGCCGATCAGCGCGTCCACCGCTTCGGGGCTCACCGGCGCCGGGCTGGCCAGCCGGTCACGGTCAAGCTCGCTGGCCATCAGGTCCAGCCGGTCACTCACCCGGATGGTGGCGCGTTCGATGAACAGATCATCGATGCGCCCCGGCTGGGCCAGCGCGTCGGCCAGGCCGGCGTTGGGCCGGGTGCCGGTGAGCAGCGCCAGCGCGCCGTGGCGCGTGTCCAGATCGATCAGCAGCACCCGGCGCCCGGCCTTTTGCGCCAGATAATGCGCGGTTGCGACCGCGATGCTGCTGGTGCCCACGCCGCCGCGCGCGCCCACCACGCTCACCAGCTTGCCCAGCCGGCTGTCGGCACCGCTGCCCGGCGTGCTGGTCAGCCGGCTGATCAGCTGTTCCACCAGATCGGCGGTGACAGGCTTGAACAGATAATCCGAAACGCCCAGCCGCAACAGGCCGCGGAACAGGCCGACATCGTTGCGGGTGCCGATCACCACCACCTGCAACTGCGGCTCGCACACGTCCGAAAGGGCCTGCACCGCCTCCAGCACCCGATCACAATCGCTGACATCGACGAACAGCAGCGCCGGGGAGCGTTGGGTGAGCAGATCGCGGGTGGCGGTGGTGATGTCACCGCGCCTCGCCTCAAAGCCGGGCAGCGCCAGCCCGATCGCCGCGCGCTTGAGCGCGGCCTCGCTTTCGGCATCGCTGACATAGGCGAGCACGCCCTGGAGCCGGCCGCCATCGGCCTGCGGAGCCGGGAACATCGCGTTCATTGCGGTGCGCTCCCGCCGGTGCCGCTGCCGGTGCCATTGCCGCCCTGCTGGGTGCCTTCGCGGCGCAGATCCTTGGCCCGGTCGGCCAGCAGGCGCGCCACGGCGGCGGCTTCCAGCTGGCCATTGCCAGGGCTGGCCGGCGCCGGGGCGGCCAGATCGGCCGGCCGCGCCATGCGGGCCAGATTATGATCATTGGCAGTGATCGGGGCAGCCGCCGGAAGTTGGGGCGGGGTGGCGGTGGCGGCGGCCGCCAGCAGCAACAGCATCATGGGCATCACCATCATTCCAGGATCAGGGTCTTGGCCGGCTTGGCCGGTGCGCCGGCCTTGCGGCCAGGGGCGGTCAGCTTGCCGGCCAGCGCCGCGCCGATGCCGGTGGCAGGCGTCACGCCA
Organism: Sphingomonadales bacterium; assembly: GCA_027483465.1. Classification (GTDB taxonomy): domain Bacteria; phylum Pseudomonadota; class Alphaproteobacteria; order Sphingomonadales; family Sphingomonadaceae; genus Sandarakinorhabdus. The sequence goes on along the minus strand of JAIXUQ010000054.1, from coordinate 12,977 downwards.
TCGGTGGGCAGGGCGAAATCGCCCGGTGCCGCCGGCGCCACCAGATAGGGGGTGACGATGATCACCAGCTCGCTTTCCTGGCGCTGGAAGCGGGTGGAGCGGAACAGCGCGCCCAGCACCGGGATATCGCCCAACAGCGGCAGCGCCCGCCGCAGGTTTGACTGGTTGGCCCGCACCAGGCCGGCAATCGCAAAGCTCTGGCCGCTGCCCAGCTCAACCGTGGTTTCCGCCCGCCGCACCGACAGGCCGGGCACGCGGATGTCGCGGATTTCCACGCTGGCGGCATCGTTCAGCTCCGACACCTCGGGCCTGACCTTCAGCGAGATGCGTCCATCATCAAGCACGGTCGGGGTGAAATCCAGCGAGACCCCGAAGCGTTTGAACTCGATCACCACATTGTTGAGATTCTGGTTGACCGGGATGGGAAATTCCCCGCCCGACAGGAAACTGGCGGTTTCCCCGGACCGCGCGGTGAGATTGGGCTCCACCAGCACCGTGACCAGCCCATCCTCCTCAAGCGCATCAACAACGGCATTCAGATCCAGCGTGCGGCTGCGGCGGGTGACGGCCAGCGAGGCGGCGGTGCGCGGCGCGCGCAGAATCTCGCCGCCGGCCCCCACCAGTTCGCGGCCCGTGGCCATGCCCAGCGCAAAGCCGCTGCCGACATCGCCGAACACATCGAAATTGAAGCCGATCTCCCGCGCCAGCGTGCGCGACACCTCGGCCACCCGCACGCGCAGATTGACCTGGGTGGGCATGGTGACGGCCAGCCGGTTGATCAACTGATCGGCCTTGCCGCCCACCGCGGCCAGCGCCAGCCGTTCGATGCGGGCAGCCACGGCCGGGCTGGCCACCTGGCCATCCAGCACCAGTGCGGTGCCCGACAGGCTGAGCTTCAGGCCCGGCACATCGGCCAGTTCACGGCCCAGCGCGGTCACATCGGGCAGCACCTCCACCAGCAGATTGGCCAACACCTGCCCGCCCGGCGCCAGCGCCACCACGGCGGTGCGGCCCGGTGCCTTGCCAAACAGGAAGGCGGTGCTGCGCGCCGGCAATTGCACATCGGCGATTTCGGGGCGGGCCACTGCGGCGCTGCCGGCCGCCGCGGGCAGGCTGATCACCTGGCTGTGGCCCACCAGCAATTGCACCGGGGTGGCGGGCACGATCTGGGCCTGGGCGGCCGGGCTGGCGGCCAGCAGGGCCAGCCCTGCGGAGGCGGTGCGCAACATCATTTCGTCTCCACGCTGGAACCGCGGTAGATGCGCACCGCCGGCGGGGCGGGCGCGGGCGGCGCTGCGGCCAGCACCGTCGGGGCCGAAAGCATCGCCGGCGGCGCCTTGCGCACCCCGGCCAGGCCGGGGGATACGGCACCGGCCCAGGTGGCGGCGGGCGGGGCTTCGGCAGCGGCGGCCGCACCAACCGGGCGCAGCGCCAGATGCAGCCGGCCCAGCGTGGCGGCCACGGTCACGCGCTCGGCGGCAGCGGGGCTCACCTCCAGCGTGACGGTGGCGGGCACGGCCGGCTTGTCGGCTTCGCTGCCGGCCGGGCCAAGCCGCTGATCGGCGGCCAGCACGCGCACATCGGCAAGGATGGTTTCGGCCAGCACGCGCTGGGCCAGCGGCACCGCATCGTCGCGCAATTCCTGGGTGAGGATCAGATCCACCCGGTCCCCCGGCCAGATCAGGCCGCTGGCCGACGTGGTGGCATCCACGGCGATGGCGATGGCGCGGTGGCCGGGGCGCACCACGGCCGAAAGGAAGCCGCGCTCGCTGCTGGTGACCACGGCGGCGGCATTGAAATAATCACCGGCGGCCAGCGCCCGGCGGGTGACCGCGCCGGCCAGACTCGCGGCCTCGGCGCTGCCGGCCAGGATGGCGCCGGGCGGCGGATTGCCCTGCGGCCAGGGCTGTTCAGCCAGATCAGCCGGGCGGATCAGATGGCCGGGCGGCAGCGGGGTGGCGGCGATGATGATGCTGGTCTGCACCGCCGGCGGCGGTGCGGCGGCCGGGGCCGAGGGGCTGGCATCGGCGCGGCTGGCCACGATGATGGCCTGCACACCGCCGGCCAGGATCAGCGCCGCCAGCATGAGCACCGCCAGAAAGCGCGGCCGTTTCAACAGGATGGGCAGGGATTGCATCAGAGATTGCCTCAGGCTTCACATCGCGGCGACAAGCCCGGCCGCAATGGCAAGGCCATAGGGAACCGAGGGCGCGCGCAGCAGGCGGCGCTGTTCGGCACGCAGCCAGCGCGGCGCATTGGCGGGCAGCCGCCAGCCGCTGTGGCGCAGGCCGCTGCGGATCAGCAGCAGCAGCGCCGCCAGCGCGCCGCCGATCAGCGCCGTGGCACCGGCCAGCAGCGGCAGGCCGGCCGGGCCCGCCACCAGGCCGGCGGCACCAAGCAGCTTGGCATCGCCCCAGCCCCACAGGCGGGCGGCGGCCAGCAGGCTGCCCACCCCGGCGCACAGGGCACCGCACGACAGGGCGGCGGACAGGGCCTGGCCGCCGGCCGCCGCGCCTACGCCGATGATCGCCAGGGCCGCCACGGCGGCATCGGGAATCAACCGGCGGCGCACGTCGCTCACCGCCACGGCGGCCAGCGGCGGCAGGGCAAGGGCGGCCAGCAGCAGCATGGTGTCTGGCGTTACTGGATGGCGCCGGGCGCAGCGGCGACCGTCTTGCCAACGCCACCGATGGTGTTCTGCACACTGCCCGACAGCGTGTTCAGGCCGGCCAGCACCCCGACCGCCACAAAGGCCAGCACCAGGGCATATTCCAGCGCGGTGGCGCCCCGCTGGTGCTTGCGATTGGTTTTCAGCATGTTCATCTCCAAACTCCGGACCCTCCCGCACCGATGCGGGGCAAACCGGGTAACGGCGGCAGCGCGGGCAGCTTGAGGCAGTCGGGATGCCAATTGACTCCGCGACAGATTGCTTTCAGAATTTGTTCATGTGGGGAGATGCCGGCATGACATGCGGGCTGCTCGGCCGGATCGCGGCCGGGATGGGGCTGACGCTGCTGCTGCTCGCGCTGCCGGCACCGGGGGCGCACGCCCAGACCGCGGCCAGCCCGAAAGCCGAATTGGCCGTGACCGCCCGCGCGGTGGTGCAGGCGATATCCCCGGCCGGCGTCGATGTCGCGGCCTGGTCTCGCGATGGCCAGCTGATTTACGCCGCATCCGGCATCGGGCGCGAATTCACCATCTGGGATGTGGCCGGCGGTGCCTTGCTTGATCGCCTGCGGCTGCCGCCGGCCATCGGTGCAACGGTGGAATATCCCCATTTCACGGCCATGCGGCTTTCACCGGATGGCACGCGCCTCACCATCGATGGCGTGGTGTTTGAACCAGCCAGCTTTGATGGGCGGGCACCTCGCCGCTACGTGATTGATCTGGCAAAGCGGCAGGTGCGGCTGATCAAACCGGAAACCCTGCCGCCGCTGCCGGCACTGCCCAAGGGGGTCACCTGGGACGAGGAATTGGTGCGCTGGCTGGATGCGCTTTCCGCCACGATGGGCGATCCGTCCAGCATGAGCGTGGAGGAGGCCGAACAGCTGCTGCCCGCGTTGCCCGCTTCCCCCGATGGTCGAATTCGGCTGAAGCGCGCCGCCAACGGGTTCTTGCTGATTGCCCAATCGGGGGCACAGGCGCGGCTGGAAATGCCCGACCGCATGGGCAGCATCGGGGATGCCGAACTCTCGCCGGATGATCGCTATCTGGCCATTCTCACCCTCGATGATACGCCGCAGTCACCGGGCGTGCCCGAAGCCCGGCCGGAGACCGCGCCGGTGGATGCCGGCCAGCCAGACCGGGCGTGCCCGATTCCCGCGGCCTATGCCCAGTCGCGCATTTCGCCGGTGGAGGTGCTTGATCTGGCCACCAGCACATTCCTGCCCCGGCTCGACGCTGTTGGCAGCTATGATCGGGTGCACTGGCTGAGCCGCGATCGCTATGTGCTGATGCCGCGCGCTGATGCAGATGATCCGCAGAGCAGTGCCGGGGCCGAAGAATGCGATCCGGCCAAGCTGCTGTTTGTCGACGCGCCGTCCGGCCGGGTGGAGGCCGAGGCGCCCAGCCTGTGCTTCATGGCGCCACTGCCCGATGGCCGCATCGCCGGTGCCGGGCTGGCCAATTGCCGCAGCAAGGTGGCGAATGATCGCCGGCTGATGCTGCTTTCGGGCGGGGTGTGGCGGCCGCTGCCGGGCTTCCAGCTGCCGCGCGGTGCGGAGATAAGACTGATTGCGCCCTCCCCTCTGGGCGATCGCATCGCCGTGGTGGTGCGCCTGCCAGACAAGAGCCTGGCGGTGCAGATCGTCAATCTTGATCCTGCGTCCAAGGTGGCCGCGCCCCGCATGGAGATGGAGGAGGGCACCGAGCTGACCCTGATCAGCTTCTCGCCCGATGGCCGGCAATTGTGGGTGGCCGGCGAAGGCACGCTGATGGAATGGACCATCGACGCGCCGGGCGATCAATGGAAGATCCGCGAACTGCCCGGCGATGTGCTGTGGCCGCAGCGCATGGCCACCAACGGCAAGCGGCTGATCGTGGGTGGTTCCGTGGACGAGACGGTCACCATGATCGATCTGGCCAAGGGCACCGGATTGCCGGCGGTTGCCTGGCCGGGTTCGGTCGGGCTGGGCTATACCAGGGATGGCCGGGCGATGTGGGCGGCCTCCATGATCAACGGCGTGCGCTTTTGGGATTCGCGCACCGGCCGCATCCTGATGACGATCAGCCTGTTGCCCCGCAGCCGCTATGTGGCGGTCAGCCCGGACGCGCGTTATGACACCAACAGCGGCCCTGAGGTTGACGCGTTCCGCTGGGTGATTTCCGATCAACTCACCCGATCGCTGCCGCCACAGACGCTGATGCGCGATTTTTACGAACCGCGCATGATCGACAAGCTGCTGGCCTGCACGCGCCGGGGCGATTGCGCTCGCGCCCTGCACCCGCTGCCGCCGCTGGCCGGGCTGAACCGGCAATTGCCGCAGGTGGTGATCAAGCCGCCGCGCCCCGCGGGACCGGGCCGGGCCGTGGTGGAGGTGGAAGCGCGCGAAACCCGTGACGCTGCCACTGGCGTCGCCTCCGGCGTCTATGGCGTCAAGCTGCTGATGAACAATCGAGAGATCGCCAAGACCCCCGATGATCCGCTGGCCACGCCGCCGGCTGATCTGGCCGGCTGGCGCCCGGCCAATTTCAGCCCGCCTGATCCGAAGGATGGCCTGCGCCGCTGGAGCTTTGATGTGCCTATCCCCACCGATGGCAAGCCGATCCGCTTTTCGGCCTACAGCTTCAACGCCGATCGGGTGAAGAGCAACAATGCCCAGATCGAATGGACCCCGCCGCCCCAGCGCCCGCGCCCGCGCCGCGCCTATGTCCTCACCATCGGGATCAATGATTATGCCGAACGCCGGCTCAACCTGAAATTTGCGGTGCCGGATGCCGAACTGATCGGCCAGCGGCTGGCCAATATCCCCGGATATGAGGTGCGCCGCATCAGCCTGACCAGTGCTCCCGGCCGGCCGGTCACCGCCGGGCATATCGCCTCGGCGCTGTTAATTCTGGGCGGCATGGATCCGGAGGAGGACAAGGCGATCCTGCGCGCTGCCGGCCATGATGGCAGCCTGCTGGCCGAAGCCACGCCCGATGATATCGTCATCATCAGTTTTTCCGGCCATGGCCATGCCGAGCGTGACGGTGCCTTTTCGCTGCTAGCCTCCAATGTGCGCTGGGGCGCGCTGGCGGCCGCGCCGGATCCCAACACCGTGCTGCCGGCCAATGTGCTCACCCTGCTGCTGGGCCGCATCCAGGCCGGCGAGATCGCCTTCATCCTGGATGCCTGCCATTCCGGCGCGGCGGTGGCGACGCCCGGTTTCAAGCCCGGCCCGATGGGCGATCCGGGCCTGGGGCAACTGGCCTTTGACAAGGGGATGCGCATCCTGGCCGCCACCCAGGCCGATGATGTTGCCATCGAAACCCCGCGCCTGTCGCACGGCCTGCTCAGCGCCGCGCTGGGGGAGGGCTTGACCCAAACCGGCGGCCCGGCCGATCTGGACCATGATGGCAAGGTGCGGCTGGATGAATGGCTTCGCTATGCCGTGGCCCGGCTGCCCAGCCTGGAGACCGAGGTGCGCGCCGGCGGCGGCCCGGTGCTCAGCCGCGGCGTGAAGCTGGTGCTGCGCGGCGAACTGGAGGGCACATCCGGCCAATTGCCCAGCCTGTTCGATTTCACCGCCAAGGACTCGCCCGTGCTGTTGCGGGGGAAACCATGAGGCTGCTGGCGCTGCTGTTGCTGGCCCTGTTGGCGCTGCCGGCCGCGGCGGCGCCCACCTTGCGCGCCGTGTTTGTGGGCATAGACGATTATGCGTTCGCCACCAGCCCGGCCTATCCCGATGCCGGCTTTGCCGATCTGGCCGGCGCGGTGAACGACACGCGCACCATCGTGGCCACCCTCTCCAAGGCGCTTGGCCGGGATTTCGGCGCGCTGCCCACGGTCGGCTGCACGGCCAGCACCGCCGCCGCCCTGATCCTGATCAACAAATGCGCGACCAAGGCGGCGATCACGGCAGGCTGGACCAGCATGATCAAGGCCAGCCAGCCGGAAGATGTGCTGATCCTCTATTTCGCCGGTCATGGCTCGCGCTATTCCGATGACACGACGCTGGATCAGGCCAGCCGCTACAACAGCACGATCATGGCCCATGACGCCCGCGACCCCAACAAGCCGTACGGCAATGGCGAGATCATGGACCATGAGGTGCGCGACATCATCAACACCGCCACCTCGCGCGGGGTCCGGATCGTCACCATCTTCGACAGTTGCAACAGCGGCACCGCCACGCGCGACGGCCAATCGATCAGCCGCAGCGCGCCGCCGCTGCGGGTCACCGGCCTGCGCCGCCGTGTCACCCTGCCCAATTATGGCAATCGCGGCGCCTGGCGCGTGCATCTGGCCGCTGCCGGTGATGGCCAGGATGCCACCGAAGCCGGCGAAGTGGGCCAACGCGCCGGCCGCTTCACCACGGCGCTGGCCCGCGCCATCACCGCCAATCCGCAGGCCAGTTTTGCCGATCTGGCGGCCGCCAGCCTGATCGAGGTCAACCGTGTCACCAACGGCCGCCAATTGCCGCATGCCGAAGGCGCGCTGAGGGCCAGCTTTGCCGGGGTGGAGCGCAAGGTGCCCACCTTTGATGTGGTGGCCGATGGCAACCGCCTGTTGTTGCTGGGCGGCGCGCTGCTGGGGGTCACGCCGGGCTCGCGCTTTGAATTGTTCCGCGCCACCGGCGATGCGGTGTCGGGCGCCACGGCGCCCCTGGCGACGGCAAGGGTGGTGAAAGTGGGCAACAGCGTGGCGGAGGTGGCGCCCGAAGGTGTGGCCGTCGCCGGCCTGCCGCCGCGCCTCATCGCGCGCGAAAAGGAGCATCGTTTTGGCGGCCCGGTGCTGGCGCTGGCGGTGGAGGCCGCCGCCGCCCGCCCGCTAGTGGCAGAACTGGACTTTGTGCGCGCCGATGCGGCAGCGCCGCTGCTGCTGCGCGCCGATGCCGCCGGGCTGGTGCTGCAACAGCGCGACGGGCTGGTGCTGGCGCGCCTGCCGCCGGCCGGCCACCCCGATCTGCCGCCGCGGTTGGCGGCGGCACTGGGCAAGATCGCGCGGGTGCAGGAATGGCTGAAGCTGCTCAACCGGCCAGCCGATGTGTGCCTGGCGGTGAGCAACGCGCCCTCGGCCGGCTATGACCCCTCGCAGTGCAGCGGCACGCTGCCGCCGGGCGGGATCAGCCTGGCGCGGGACAAGGCGATCCGGCTGGGCGTGGTCAACCGCGCGCCCGATCCGCGCCAGCTCTATGTGTTCTATATCGGGCCGCTTTATGATGTGACCGTGGTGCTGCCGGCCTTTGGCGGCCGCGATCCGGCGGTGGACAGCCGCGATGCCATCCGCGATTCGCTTGACATCATCCCCACCGAAGCCGGCCCGGCGCGGCTGGTGGCGCTGTCAACCAGTGTCTCGCTCGATGTCTCGGCGCTGGAACAGACCGGCACCAACATCATCGATGCCGATGCCTGCCTCAACGCCGTTGCCCGCGCCTTTTGCCGCAGCGCCGATGCCAGCCGATCGGGCACGGCCGGGGAAACCGACGATTGGTCAGCCATCATCATTCCAGCCAGGATACAGCCATGATCACACGCCCGCTCTGCCTGATGGCCGCCGCGCTGCTGCTGGTGGCCGCCCAAGCCGAACCGCCGCCGCCCGCCCCGCCACCGGCGCCTGACGCCGGCCAGGAGGGCAGCCGGGTGGTGCGCGGCGAGACGGCGCCGCCGTCGCCCTGGCAAATCCAGCTCTACACCACGGTGCCGCCGACTGAGGCCGAAATCAGGTTGGACAAGGACAAGCCGCCAGGTGACCGGTCGAAGAAATTCTGGGCGGATATGAGCCCGCTGGAGCGCGATCATTTGTGCGGCGGCGTGTTGATAGCGCCGGATTGGGCGCTCACGGCCGCCCATTGTCTCGTGTATGAATCGGGTGTGTGGAGACGCGCGCTCAGCGAAGCCCGGGTGCGGGTGGGCAACAATGATCTGGAGCGCGCCACCAGCATGGCAATTGACCGCGCCATTTTCCACGCCAGCTATACCAAGACCGGGAAGCGCGATGACATCGCGCTGCTTCATCTGGTGCCAGACAAGGCCACCAACAAGGCGATCGCCGATGCCCGCCGTCCGATTGCGCGCGGCACCCCGGCGGATGAGGCGTCTACGCGCCAGCGTGCCACCGGCTGGGGCCTGACCGGGCAGAAGGAAAATGGGGCCAGCCGCGATTCGCGCGGCCAGCCGTTGCGCGGGACGACTAAGCTGCAGGCCGCACAATTGAAGCCGGTGCCCGCGGCCGACTGTGACAAGGTGCCCGAAATCAGGGGTGTGGCCTGGGAAAAGACGATCTGTGCCATTGGCGCCACCCAGCTCCGGCAGGACACGTGCCAGGGGGACAGTGGCGGCCCGCTGGTGGCGCGTGGTCGACTGCTGGTCGGGTTGGTCAGCACCGGCGGCGGCTGCGGGCTGCCAGGCCGCCCGGCGCTCTATACCAGGGTGAGCGCCTATGCCGACTGGATCGATACCCTGCTGCGCGCGCCGCCGCCGGTGGGCGTGTTCAGCTGTGCCGTCACCGCCGGCCGGCCGGCCTGCACGCCGCAATCATGACGGCACCGCCAGCTTGCGATCGGCATAGCTGGAACGCCACTCCGCCAGATCCGCGAGCATGATGGCCGCAGCCTCCTCCAGCGCGCAGGCCATCAGTGTGGGGCTCAGCCCGTCGCGGCGCAGCAGTTCGGCCATGCGCGCCAGCCGTTCGGCGGTGGCGGCCGAACGGCGGGCGGTGCCGGCAAAATCCCCGGCGCCGCGCAGCCCGAACAGCGCGCCGCCCAGCGTGGGCAGCGCCGCCGAGAGAAGGCTGAGCTCCAGGCTGTAGGGCTTGACCAGCGCATAGGCGACCAGCAGGCCAATCAGTGTGCCCACCCCGGTGAGGCCGGTGAGGATCAGCAACGCCTGGCCGCCGCTGTGCAGCATATGATCAAGCTTGTGCATGCGATGCTGCACCTGGTGGTGATAGGCGATCTGGCCATCCAGTTCGTGCGCCACGATATGCCGGGCCAGCGCCGTGGTGGCGGCCATGTCGGGCGGGGCGGCCGGGCGGGGCAGGCCCTGCCAGATCGCCAGCGCATACCAATCGGTCCAGCGCCGCGGGCCAGCCAGATCGCGCCCAGGCGGGCTGGCCGCGCCCAGCAGGCGCAGGCTGCGCTGCAAGCGCAGGGTTTCGGCCAGATAGCGATAGTCGAGCCAGCGGCGGTGCCATTGCTGCTGGTTGCCCAGATGGGTGTTGAGCACCACCGCGCCCACCACCACCAGTTCGGCGATCAGCAGCGGGATTTTCTGCCCCGGCAACAGCCCGGCCAGCAGCGCGAAGACCACCGCGAACGAGGCGCCAAAAAAATTGAACACCAGCCCGCTGCGGAAACTATGGGCATAATGGGCGGCCAGGCCATCGGCCCAGGCAAAGGCCGCCTCCAGCCGCTCCTGCCCCGCCACCATCACCCCGGCAGCGGCGCAGCCTTCGGCATGGCCGGCAAAATCATCGCGGCTGGCGGCCAGATAGGGCGTGGCGCCCAGAAAGCCGGGCCGCAGCCGCTGCACACCCACCAGGGCCAGCAGCAGCGGCCATTCCGCCCGCCAGCGCCGCACCCGTTCGGTTTCGGCCAGATAGGCATCAAGCTCGGGCGCCGGCAGCGACGGGGTGAGCAGCACCGCCAGCGTTTGCGCCAGCGTGGCATCATCCAGCGGGCGCTGGGGCACACTGTCCAGCCGCAGCCGTTCGGGCGGCACCGCATCCAGCCCGGCCCACAGCAATTCCGGCGGGCCGCCGTCGCTGGGCACATGCACCACCGGCACGCCGCGCCGCACCGCTTCGGCCACCACGCTGGCGGTGCCGCCCGGCCCGCGTTCCGGTTCGCCATCCCACACCGCGATCAACAGGTCAGAGCCCGCCACGGTGACATCCCCGGCCAGCACATAGCCATTCTCGCCGCAGCCGGCCGGGGCTTCCCACACGGTTTCGGCACGGGCGAGCAGTGCAGCCATGGCAGCGCGGTCGCCATCGGCCATGGTGGCCGCAAAGGCGCCACGTTCAAACGGCAGCACAGCGGCCAGCGCATAGCCGGCCTCCAGCGCGGCAGCGGCGGCGATCTGATCGGCCCCGGCCGCCAGCCCCGAAACCAGGCAGAAACGCGGCGGTGCATCGGCAAAACGGCCCTGATGCTGGGCGGCGATGCGGGTGACATTGGCCTGCAGGCTGATGAGCAGGCGGGTGATGGCGGTGGCCAGACCCGGCACCACCGCCGGATCAAGCGCACGATGGCCGGTGATGCCGACGGTGAGCGCCAGCAGCGGCCGCGGCGGGTGCCGATCAGCGTGGGTTTCGGCCGGTATCATGCCTGCCGGCTCCTTCGCTGCGGGCTCCATCCCTGCCCTCTGGCCGGTTGCCGATGCATGCCACCCCCAAATGATCCGCCGGCCATTAGGACCGTTTGGGGCAGCGCTGCAAGCCTCAAGCCATGGCGGCGCTGCGCCGGGCGCGGCGCAAGCCCACGCCCACACCGCCAAAGCCGGCGATCATCAGCAGCCAGGCCGACGGTTCCGGCACGGCGGTGACCGCCTGATCCACCGGTGGCAGCCAGCTGTAATCGGGTGTGGGCGGCGGTGGCGGCAGCGCCGGCGGCAGCGGCGCGCTCACATCCACCACCTGGGCAAAGAAACTCTCGGACACGCCAAAGGACCGGCCGATCAGCGGTTCCTGCGGGGCCGATTGGCTGAACAGGCCAAAGGCGGCCATGCGTGACTGGTTGGAACTGCCGTCGTTGCGCGGATCGCCAAAGGCCACTTGCACGCCTTCGCAGCCAAGCACGGTCAGGCACACGCCGCCGGCGCTGGCATAGGTGGTGCTGGTGTAGCGCAGGATGTGGGTTTGCCCCGGAAAGATCGGGTTGAGATTGAGATTGAGCGGGGTTGCCCCCCAATCATAGGCGATGCGTTCGGGCGCGCTGTAGCTGCTGAAGCCGTTGAAGGCGATGCCGTTGGAGGTTTCCACCACATCGGGCTGCATCGGATCGGTATCGACATAGCCCTTGGCCCAGTAAAGCTGGCTGGTATTGCCGCCAACAATCTGATCAACCGAGAAATTGAACGTCGCCAGATTGGCCGAGCGCGACCCTTGCAGGGCAATGTGGCCGGGCGTGATCATCGAATCAAAGCGCAGGAACTGCACGCTGCTGCTGTTGTTGGTGATGGTGAAGCTGAGCAGCGTTGTCATGGAGGCGGTGCCGCCGCCCATCGCGGTGAGATTGTGCAGGAAGAAGAAGCCGCCGCCCGGCGTGGTATAGCTGATGAGGCCGACATCCAGCCGGGGCAGGCCGCCGGCACCTTCAAAGCGCCAGTCCGTCTCCGGCAGGGTGAAGAAATTGATATCGTTGCCGTTGAACTCGTCTTTCCACAGCCCGTTGGTGATCATCGACGGCGGGCTGATCACCAGCTGTGCCGATGCGGGCATTGCGCCGGCCAGCAACAGCGCCGAAATCAGGCCGCGAATTGGCAGTTTCATCGATCACATCCCCGGATATTCGCGCCCATCCCGCCGGGCGAGCCCACAAATAAAAGCTGCGCCATGGTTAATTCCGGCGCCGGTGACTGGCAAGCAGGGTGAGGCTGGCGCCGTGTTAACCGCGGTTCACATCGCCGCAGCTGGCCCCGGCTTCGGCCTGCACCGCCGGGCTGCTGCCCAGCCGCCGGTGCAGGGCCAGCGCCGCCTGGCAGGCGGTGGCGGCCTTGGCCCGCTGGCCGGCACCGGCCAGCACCCGCGCGGTCAGGAGCAGCAATTCGGCCTGATCGGGATCGTCGGGTCCATATTCGGCATCATAGATGCGCTTGGCGGCGGCGATATTGGCCAGCGCCGCGCCAAGCCGGCCGCGCCGCCCTTCGGCTTCGGCCATGTAGAAATGAGCATCACCCACCGCCGCATTGCCCGGCCCGAACAGCCGGGCATAGATGCCGCGCGCCTGGTCCAGGCTGGCCAGCGCCGCTTCGGGCGCGCCCGAAGCCGTCTGCACCCGGCCCAGCAGGATCAGATTGTCGGCCAGCAGCGGGTGGTCCCCTTCCAGCACGCGGGCATAGATGCGGCTGGCGGCGGCGATGCGCGGCAACGCGGCAGCGATGTTCCCTGCCTCGAACGCGGCATAGGCGCGGTTGCGCATGGCGGTGGCGGTGGCGCGATGGCGATCGCCATAACGGGTGCGATACAAGGTTTCGGCGGCGGCAAAATCGGCATCGGCGCCGGCCACGTCGCCCAGCTTCACGCGCACCCGTGCGCTCACCGTATGGCGCCGCGCCAGCGCTTCCCAATTGGGGCCAGGGCTGTCCGCCACCGCCGCGATGCTTTGGCTGATGCT
>JAIXUQ010000010.1 GCA_027483465.1 Sphingomonadales bacterium | reverse complement strand
TCAAGCCCGCTGCCCACCCAGATCAGGAACACCCCCAGCAACAGGCCCTCAAACGGCTGGATGGCGGCCTCGATCTGGCGGCGATAATCGCTGGTGGAGAGCATCAGCCCGGCGGTGAGCGCCCCCACCGCCGGTGACAGGCCGGCCAGTGCCGCCGCCGCCGCCGATGCGATCAGCACCACCAGCGCGGCGGCCAGAAACAGTTCGGATCGGCGGGTGCGCGCCGCCTGCAGGAACAGTGGCGGCACAACATGGCGGGCAAACAGCGCAATGCCCACCAGCGCACCCAGCCCGATAGCCAGGCTGAGGCCGAAATTGCCGCCGCTGCCGGCGCCGATCAGCAGCAGCATCGGCGCGATGGCCAGATCCTGAAACAGCAGCACGCCCAACGCCTTGCGCCCGGCCTGGCTGTTGATCCGCCCGCTGCTTGAGAGGAGCTGCAAGCCCACCGCGGTAGACGACAGCGCCAGCCCCGCCGCCAACGCTGCCACCGCCACCAGCGGCAGGCCGGCCAGCGCCAGCACAGCCGCAATCAGCCCGCCACACAGCAACAATTGCTGGCTGCCCAGCCCGAAGATCAGGCTGCGCATGGTGCGGATGCGATCCAGGCTCAATTCGAGTCCGAGCGCAAACAGCAGCAGTGCCACCCCCAGTTCAGCCGGCGCAGCCAGCGCTTCCGGGCTCGACAGGGCCAGCCAATCCAGGCCCGGCAATTGGCCGAGCCCGTGCGGACCGGCCGCAACGCCGATCAGGATGAAGCCGATCACCGGCGAGATGCGCAGGGCGGCAAAGGCCGGAATCACCAGCCCGGCAGCACCCAGCACCAGCGCCATATCCTTGAAGGCTGATGATTCCAGGTTGAGCGCCATGGCAGCACCTTGGCGGCTTGGCCGGCCAAAGTCACGCCATCACGGTTCAGGCGCGACGCAGGGCTTCACGTTCCAGCAGCACCAGCGGCATCGCGCCCAACCGCAGGATTTCATGGAACCGCCGGATATCAAAGGCCTTGCCCTGTTTCTTCCGCACAGCCTCCCGCACCGACAGCCATTTGGTGTGGCCGATCTTGTAGCTGAGCGCCTGGCCCGGCGCTGCGCAATAGCGAACGATTTCGCGGGTGGTGCGGCCCTTGGCAAAGCCGGTGGCGCCCACCATCCAATCGATCGCCTGGTCCTTTGTCCAGCGCTTGTGGTGTATGCCGGTGTCCACCACCAGCCGGGCGGCGCGGAACAACAGGCTTTGCAGATAGCCGATGCGGCCCAGAGGGTTGCCGTCGTAATAACCGATTTCCTCGGCCAGGGTTTCGGCATAGAGGGCCCAGCCTTCGGTATAGGCGGAATAGCCGGCGCGTCGGCGGATCGGCGGCACATCCGGACTTTCCAGCGCCAGCATCACCTGGAAATGATGGCCGGGCACGCCTTCATGGAAGGTCACGGTGGGCAGGCCAAATTTCGGCCGGTCGAAACTGTCGGTCAGGTTGATGAAGAAGGTGCCGTTGCGCGTGCCATCGGCGGTGCCGGCGGTGTAGTAGGCGCCGGCGCCGCCCTCCTGGATGGCCGGCGGCACGCGGCGCACGTCAAGCCGGGATTTCGGCTGGCTGATGAACAATGTTTCCAGTCGCGGATACATGGCCGCCGCATGGCCGCGCAGTTCGGCCAACAGCTCCTCCTTGCCCGGATCGCTGTTGGGATAGACCTGCTCCGGCCGTTCGTTGAGCGCCACCAGCCGCTCGCCCACCGTGCCCTTGCTCAGCCCCTGGCCCTTGAGCAGACCATCCAGTTGCGCCGAAATCTCTGCCACCTGGGCCAGACCCAGTTGATGAACCTCTTCGGCGGTGTAGTTGGTGGTGGTGGAGGATTTGACCGCCGCATCATAATAGGCGGCGCCATCGGGCAGCTTCCACACCCCGGCATCCATGCTGGCCGTGGCCCGCAGGGCAGTGACAGTGGCGATCTGCCGGTCCAGCGCCGGCTGCACCACGCCCTCCACCAGCGCGGTGGCACGGGCGGGCCAATCGCCCGGCACACCAGACGCTGCGGCCTTGGCGGCCAGCGCCGTCACCAGCACAGTACGCGACGCCGGGGCATCGCGCAGCCGCTGCATCTGCGGCAGCGCCAGATCGAGCAGGAAGGCCGGCGGCACCACGCCCATTGCTGCTTCTGCCCGCAGGCGCTCGCTGTTCTGATCGAGCGCGGTGGCAAAGCCGTTGATCCGGCTCAACCAGGCTTCGGCCTCATCGGCGTTGCGCACCCGGTGCTGGTTCTCCAGAAAGCCCGGCACCTCGCGATAGGCGCCCTCGCTGTGGGTAAGCACATAGGGCGCGAAATTGCCGCCGGCGCTGCCAAAGCCAAAGCGGCGCTCGTTGGCGACCCGGCGCGACAGATCATATTCGATGATGTCCCGATCAAGCTGACGTGGCACGCTGAGGCCGTTGCCGATCGCCCGCAGCCGCGCCAACTGGCTTTCCGACCGCGCCAGGCCCTTCGCCCGGCCGGCGGCGCTGTAATCGGACAGCATGGATTTCAGATCGGCATTGGCGCCCACATCCAGCCCCAGCGCGGTGGCGCGTTCGGGCGCGGCGGCAATGTCTTCGGCGAACATCGTGTCAAACAGGCCAAGCAGCGCTTCATCTGCCGGGCTTGGCGCCTGTGCAGCCGCCCCGGTGGCGGCCAGCGCCGCGGTGGTGGCGGCACCCGCCAGAAGGTCGCGGCGGCTGATCATCATGGCAATATTGTCCTTCATGCCCGGCGCATCACTTCGCGTTCCAGCAGCACCAGCGGCATGGCGCCCAGCCGCAGGATCTCGTGGAAGGCGCGCGGATCAAAGGCCTTGCCCTGCTTGGCTTTCACCGCATCACGCAGGCGCATCCACTGCATATGACCGATCTTGTAGCTCAAGGCCTGGCCGGGGCCGACACAGTAACGCTCGATCTCGCGCTGGCTGCGCGGAATGGCATAGCCGGTGGTATCGGCAAGATAGCGGGTGGCCTGTTCACGGCTCCAGCGCTTGTGGTGGATGCCGGTATCGGCCACCAGCCGTGCCGCGCGGAACAGGAAGCTCTGCAGATAGCCGATGCGGCCCAGCGGATCATCGGCATAGACGCCCAGTTCATCCGCCACCTGTTCGGCATAGAGTGCCCAGCCTTCGGAATAGGCGCTGTAGCCGCCGCGCCGACGGATGAGCGGGATATCCGGGCTTTCCTGGGCGATGGCCACCTGCATGTGATGGCCCGGCACCGCCTCGTGATACGTGAGCGTGGCCTGGGTGAAGCGCGGCCAGTCGTGGGTGTCCTTCAGGTTGATGTAGAAAGCGCCAGGCCGCGAACCATTAGGGGCCGGCGCCTGGTAATAGCCGTTGGCGGCGCCATCCTGGATGAATTCCGGCACCCGTCGCACCTCCACCGCCGCGCGTGGCAGGGTGATGAACTGGTTTTGCAGGCGCGGCATCGCATCGGCAATCTGGGCGTTGAGCCGGGCAAGAATGGCGGCGCGTCCGGCATCGTCATTGCCGTCCTGTTGATCCGGCCGGTTGCCCAGCGCGGCCAGCCGCGCGCCAACACTGCCCTGGGTGAAGCCCTGCGCCTTCAGCAACGTGTCAAGCTGGGCGCTGATCTCCGCCACCTGGGCGAGGCCGAGTTGGTGCACTGCTTCCGGTGTCAGGTTGGTGGTGGTCGATGCCTTCACCCCGGCGTCATAATAGGCCTCGCCATCGGGCAGTTTCCACACGCCGGCATCGCTGGTGGCGCGGGCGCGCAGCGCCTCCACCCCGGCGATGTAGCGGTCATAGGCCGGATACACCTCGGCCTCGATGATCTTCACGGCGCGCGCCGCATGATCGCCGGCCAGATTGGCGGCCTTCGCCTTGCGGGCGATGCTGGTGGCCAGCACGGTTTCGGCGGCCGGCCGGGTGCGGATGGCGCGCAATTGGCCCAGCGCCAGATCGAGCGCGAAATCCGGCGCAATCACGCCCTGCGCCGCATCCTCGCGCGCCCAGGCCAGATTTTCGTCCAGCGTGCGGGCATAGGCCGACAGCCGCGCCAGATAGGCCTCTGCATCCTCGGCCGTGCTGATCCGGTGGTTGGTGTCGAGGAAATCCGGCGTGCGCGTGGATGGGCCGTGCTGCTGGCTGATCACATAAGGCTGGAAATTGCCGCGCGCCTCGCCAAAGCGGAACCGCTGCCCGGCCTCCACCGCGCGTGACAGATCATAGTCCACCACATCACAATCAAGCTGACGGTTGGGGCTCAGCCTCGCACGGTCGATGGTGCGCAGCCGGGTCAGCCGTTCGGCGGTGCGGGCCAGCCGCTTTTCACGCCCGGCGCGTGACGCGTCCGACAGTTGCGACTTCAGCGCGGCGCGCGCGCCCTTGTCGAGGCCGAGGCTGGTCGCCTGTTCCGGGCTGTCATCAACGCCCTCGTTGAAGAAGGCATCAAACAGCGCCATCAGCTTCGCATCTTCGCTGGCGCTGGCCTGCGCGGCCGCCGGCCCGCCGCCGGCCAATGCCGCGGTGGCAGCCCCAGCCATCAGCATGCGGCGATCAATGGTGAAACTTGTCATGCAATCCTCCCTGCGCCGCCCTCTTGGAACGGCGGCAGGGGTGATGCAAGCGTGGGATTTCAGACCCTGGTTACAGGCCTTTGGCGATGGCGGCATCCAGATTGGCGCGGATGGCCTCAAAGAATTTCTCGGTCGTCATCCAGGCCTGGTCCGGGCCGATCAGCAGCGCCAGATCCTTGGTCATCGCGCCGGATTCCACCGTTTCCACACAGATGCGCTCCAGGGCGGTGGCAAATTTGGTCACGTCGGGCGTGCAGTCCAGCTTGCCGCGATGCTTCAGCCCGCCAGTCCAGGCAAAGATGCTGGCAATGGGATTGGTGCTGGTCGGCTTGCCTTCCTGGTGCATGCGATAATGGCGCGTCACCGTGCCGTGCGCGGCCTCGGCTTCAACCGTCTTGCCATCGGGCGTCATCAGGATCGAGGTCATCAGCCCCAGGCTGCCATAGCCCTGGGCCACCATGTCGGACTGCACGTCGCCGTCATAATTCTTGCATGCCCACACGAACTTGCCCGACCATTTCAGCGCCGAGGCGACGAGATCGTCGATCAGGCGATGTTCATAGACGATACCCGCCTTGCGGAACTGGCTCTTGAACTCCTCGGTATAGACCTCCTCGAACAGATCCTTGAAGCGGCCGTCATAGGCCTTGAGAATGGTGTTCTTGGTGGAAAGATAGACCGGCCAGCCGCGATCAAGGCCATAATTCATGCAGGCGCGGGCGAAATCGCGGATCGAATCATCCAGATTGTACATGCCCATGGCAACACCGGCCGACGGGAATTCAAACACTTCCTCCTCGATCACGCTGCTGCCATCGTGCGCTTCCCAACGCATGGTCAGCTTGCCAGGGCCAGGCACCTTGAAATCGGTGGCGCGATACTGGTCGCCAAAGGCATGGCGACCGATCACGATGGGATCGGTCCAGCCCGGCACTAGGCGCGGAACGGACTTGATGACGATGGGTTCGCGGAACACCACGCCGCCCAGGATGTTGCGGATGGTGCCGTTGGGCGATTTCCACATCCGCTTCAGCCCGAATTCCTTCACCCGGGCTTCATCGGGCGTGATGGTGGCGCACTTCACGCCCACGCCGAACTGCTTGATGGCGTTGGCGCTTTCCACCGTCACCTTGTCGTTGGTGTCGTCGCGATTCTCGACGCTCAGATCATAATAGCGCAGGTCGACATCCAGATAGGGCAGGATCAGCTGTTCGCGAATCCACTGCCAGATGATCCGGGTCATCTCGTCGCCGTCGAGTTCGACAACGGGGTTTTCGACCTTGATCTTCGGCATTGCTGGGTTCCTGTGATCCTGCGACGTATTGTAGCAGTCTATTAGGGGGACAAGCCGCTGCCGGTCAATGGTGGTCGGACGGGGCCTGCCCAAGCTTTTCCGACAGGGATTCAAGATTGTCCAGCGTCTCGGCGAGGCGATCGAGGTGTGGCGGGCCAAAGCCTGCGGCGGCGATGTGGGCGAGCAGGCCGGTGAGCGGCGCCCAATAGCCCCCGCCAAGCAGCCAGATCGGCTTGTCGTGGATGCCAAGTTCGCGCCAGGTCAGGCTTTCGAACAGTTCATCCAGCGTGCCGATGCTGCCGGGCAGGGCGATGATCGCATCCGATCGCCGGTGCATCAGCGCCTTGCGCTCGTGCAGGGTTTCCACCACGTGCAGTTCATCAAGCCCGTCCTGCGCGACCTCGCTGGTCATCAGCAGACGCGGGATGATGCCGATCACCCGGCCGCCATCAGCCTTGCAGGCGCGGGCAGCAATGCCCATCAGGCCCACACGGCCGCCGCCATACACCAGCGTGACCCCGCGCGCCGCGCACAGCCGGCCCAGCCCGGCGGCCAGTTCGGCATGGACGGGATCATGGCCGGTGCGCGAGCCGCAGAAAAGAAGCAAGGATCGGATCATCGCCCGCCTGTGGCGCAAAGCCGGCAGCCGTGCAATTGCCGGGGTGGCAGAGCTGCCATTTGCCAAGCCGCGTATCAGGCGGCTAAAGCAGCCGGTATGAACGATCCCGAACTCCCGCCATCGCCGCCGGTGCCGCCGGCCGTGGCTGATCCCGCGCCGGTGCTGCCGCTGGCGGCCGAACCGCTGCCCGCCCCGCCCGCGCCCTTGCCCGAACCGCCGCCGCTGCCGCCGGGCCCGCTGCCGCTGGTGCCGGGCGAGACGGCCAAATACAAGATCCCCGACATGCACCCGGAAGGCCGCAAGTTCCTGGGGTTGGCCCTGCTGGCGGTGCTAGTGTCCGGCCTGTGGCTGCAATGGACGGCGCTCAGTTTCATCCTGCTGGGCGTGTCGGTCTGGGTGGCGGCCTTCTTCCGCGATCCGGTGCGGGTGACGCCGCTGGGCGAGGATCTGATCGTCTCGCCAGCCGATGGCCTGATCAGCCTGATCACCAACGTCGACGTGCCGCGCCAACTGGTGGGCGAAGGCGGGCTGGAGGCCGGGCTGGTCACCCGCATCACCGTGTTCATGAACGTGTTTGATGTGCACGTGAACCGGGCCCCGGTGGCTGGCCGGCTCACCCGCATCGTCTATGTGCCGGGCAAGTTCCTCAATGCCGAGTTGGACAAGGCCAGCGAGGAGAATGAGCGCCAGTATTTCGTGATGGAAAACGCCGCCGGGGAGCGCATCGCCTTCACCCAGATCGCCGGGCTGGTGGCGCGGCGCATCATGAAATGGGTGAGCGTTGGCCAGATGCTCAAGGCCGGCGAACGCTTTGGCCTGATCCGCTTTGGCAGCCGGGTCGATGTGTTCCTGCCGGCTGGCTATGTGCCGGCGGTGGCGGTGGGCCAGCGCAGCATTGCCGGTGAAACCGTGCTGGCGGTGAAGGGCACCCCGCTGCTCAAGGGCGCGCAGAGCCAATAAGGCTGGCCCTTGCAACTTGCCAGCCACCGGCCGATGCTGCGGCCATGAACCCGGATGATCCGCCCCGCCGTCGCGGCATTCCGCTGCGCGCCGTGGTGCCCAATGCCGTCACCGTGATGGCGCTGGGCTGCGGCCTCACCGGCGTGCGCTTTGCGATTGGCGGGGAGTGGGAAAAGGCGGTCACCTTCATCCTGCTGGCCGCGGTGCTCGATGGCATTGATGGTCGCATCGCCCGGCTGCTCAAGGCCACCAGCCGTTTTGGTGCAGAGCTGGACTCGCTGTCGGACGTGACGGCCTTTGGCGTGGCGCCCACGCTGCTCATGTATCTGTGGGCGTTGCAAAATTTGCCGGGCCGGCTGGGCTGGGTGATCGCGCTGGCCCATGCCATTGCCTGCGCCCTGCGGCTGGCGCGTTTCAACGCCCAGATCGATGCCAGCGATCAGCCGCACAAGCGGCTGGGCTATCTCACCGGCATTCCGGCGCCGGTTGGGGCGGGCCTCATCCTCACCCCGCTCTATCTGCAATTCTGGCTGGACCCGTCGTGGCTGCGGGACGAGGTGTGGCGGGCCGGCATCGTTGCCACGGTCGGGCTGATCGTGGCTTTCATGATGGTCTCAAACCTGCCCACCTACAGTTGGGGTTCGGTGCGGCTTCGCCCGGCCTGGCGCTTTCCCGCCCTTGCGGTGATCGGCATCTTGGCTGGCGCCCTGTTCACCAACCCATGGGCAACGCTGACGATCTTCAGCGCCCTCTATGCCCTCACCCTGCCGTTTGCCGTGCGTTCCTATGCCCGGTTGCGGGCGCGCGAGGAGGCGGGGCGCAAGGCCGGGGCCGGCACCCAGGCCTGACGCGTCTCACCGCGCAGGGCGGTGCGCAGCACCAGCCCGGCATCGCCCAGCATCAGCGCCACCAGCGTCCATGCCGCCGCGCAGGCCACCAGCATCAGCATCATCACCATCGCCAATCTCCCGCACCGGCCGGGGCGAGGCCCGGCGAATCACGCTCTTGTTCCGTCTTTGTTCAAGGTAATTTGTTCCATGTCTGTTCCTATTGTCAACGGCTCTTTTCGGGCGGCCGGCGCAGGGCTATGGAAAGGCTGACTTATCATGCTCTTGGGGAGAAGGACGCGATGCACGGAACCATGCAGGATTGGCCGCTGTTGGTGCACAAGCTGATCGACCATGCCGCCATCTATCACGCCGGGCGCGAGGTGGTGAGCCTGGCCTGCGAGGGCGGCGTCCACCGCTCCACCTGGGCCGAGGTGCGCGGCCGCGCCCGGCGGGTGGTGGCGGCGCTGCAGGGGCTGGGGGTTCAGCCGGGGGACCGGGTGGCAACCCTGGCCTGGAACACCTGGCGCCATGTGGAAAGCTGGTATGGCATTTCGGGCGCTGGCGCGGTTGCCCACACCATCAATCCGCGCCTGTTCGAAGAACAGATTGTCTACATCGCCAATCACGCCGAAGACCGGGTGCTGTTCTTCGATCTCAGCTTCGTCAAGCTGGTCGAGAAGCTGGCACCCCAGTTCAAGACGATCGAACATTATGTGCTGCTCACCGACCGGGCGCACATGCCGGCCGACTGCGGCCTTGATCTGCTCTGCTACGAGGATCTGCTGGCAGCGCATGCCGAGGCCGAGTGGGTGGCGGTGCCCGAAACGGCGCCGGCCGGCCTGTGCTACACCAGCGGCACCACCGGCAATCCCAAGGGCGTGCAATACAGCCACCGCTCCAACGTGCTGCATGCCATGGCCGCCTGCGCCACCGACACGTTCGGGATGAGCGCCAAGACCGTGGTGCTGCCGATCGCGCCGATGTACCATGCCAATGCCTGGTCGATCCCCTACACGGCGGCTTGCGCCGGGGCCAAGCTGGTGATGAACGGGCCCAATTTCGATCCGCCCACCTTGCAGCGGCTGATCGTCGATGAAGGCGTCGATCTGGCGCTGGCGGTGCCAACCATCTGGCTTGGCATGATGCAACACCTTGAAAAGACAGGCGAAAATCTTGGCCGCCTGGATCGCACCGCCATCGGCGGTTCGGCGGTGCCGCGCGCCATGATCGAGGCCTATGACAAGCTAGGCGTGCGCGTGTTGCAACTGTGGGGGATGACCGAAATGTCCCCGTTGGGCACGGTAGGCGTGGGCCTGCCGGAAACCGATGCCATGCCCTATCAGCAGCAGCTGGACGTGCGGATCAAGCAGGGCCGCGGCATCTTTGGCGTGGAAATGAAGATCGTCGATGATGCGGGCCGCGAATTGCCGCGCGATGGCAAGGCCTTTGGCCGGCTGCTGGTGCGCGGGCCCTGGATTGTCGGCAGCTATTTCAAGGGCGACGGCGCCTCCGCCTTCGAGGATGGCTGGTTTGACACCGGCGATGTCGCCACCCTCGATCCGCTGGGCTACATGCAGATTGTTGACCGCGCCAAGGATGTGATCAAGTCGGGCGGGGAGTGGGTGTCCTCCATCGATCTGGAGAATGTCGCGGTGGGCGCGCCGGGGGTGGCGGAGGCCTGCGTGATCGGCGTGCACCATCCGAAATGGGATGAACGCCCGCTGCTGCTGGTGGTCCCCAAGGAGGGCGCCGAGGTGACCAAGGCCAGCGTGCTCGCCTATCTGGAGGGGCGGATCGCCAAATGGTGGACCCCCGATGACGTGCTGGTGGTGCCATCGCTGCCGCACACCGCCACCGGCAAGCTGTTGAAAACGGCCCTCCGCGAGCAATACCGGGACTATCGCCTGCCCACCGCCTGAGGCCTTCTGGCGCCGGGCCGGCGCTCAACCGGCCCGGCGCAACGAAAGAGTCGGAATTCTTTACACCCAGAAAGGATACCAATTTCTGAACATAGATATTTCAATGACTTAGATATCCATATTGGATTGGCACAGGGTTTGCATGGTTGTTGGCAGCACAACCAAAGGGAGACCCAAAATGAAGTTTCGTGCTATCGCCGCCGCCGCCGCTCTGGCGCTGGCTTCCACCTCGGCCTCGGCCACCATCGTCAGCATCACCCTGTCGGGTGGCACCGCCACCGGCGCCAGCATCATCGCTGCTCCGTCGGCCGTGAACCTCAACACCGGCACCGAGCTGGTCGGCTGGACCGCCAAGGCTGACTTCCTCGCCACCTCGAACTTCCCGTATGGTCTGGCTGCTCCGGGCTTCACCAACCCGCAGAAGACGATCACTGGCCCGATCTCGTCGCACGTGTTCGCTATGAACACCACCGGCCTGACCGCCAGCGGCACCATCGTGTTCAACCAGAACGTGCGCCGGATCATCGTGAACGGCAACACCTTCAACCACCCGCATAACCTGCAGCTGCAGAATGCTGGCACCAACTATGCCTCGTTCGCCAACCTCGAAACCCCGGACACCCAGGGCTTCACCTTCGTGAACGACAAGACCATCACCTTCAGCCTGAGCACCGTGACCGGTGGCGCCGACAACTTCGCCGTCATCACCGCCGTGCCGGAAGCGCCGACCTGGGCCATGCTGATCACCGGCTTCGGCCTGGTGGGTCTGGGCTCGCGTCGCCGCCGCGCCACCAGCGTGGCCGCCTGAGCCAGGCAATCGGATCGGGCTTCGGCCTGACCTGAGAATTGGGGCTGCTGATCTTCGGATCAGCAGCCCTTTTTCGTGGGCGGTTGCCAATGATTGCCCGGCATGAACATGGGAAAGAACGCGCGACCATAGCGCATTGGCCGGCCTGTAGGACAGCGCATCCACCAAGCTATTGAATCAAAACAATTTGTTGCAGATCGGCGGCGGCCGGTGGCCGGAAACGGCGGCCGGGCGCGGCGGCGGCCGGGGTGGAGGCATGGCCCAGGCCGGGCCCATGGTGTCCGCAAACGGGCCATCGGTGGCCGCAGCCCGGCCCCGGGTGACGGCGCGGCGGGCGCAGGTGACGGCAGGCCGGCCCGCGGTGGCCCTTGGCGCTGCCCCCCGGCCAGGCGGGCAGGGGCCGATTGCGCCGCCAGCGGTGGCCCATGCCGGGCCGCCGGTGTCCGGCCACTGGCCGCGGGTGACGGCGCTGTGGGCGCAGGTGGCGGCAGGCTGGCCCGTGGTGGCCGGCGGCCGGGCCATGGTTTCCGCCGCGCACCGGCCCGGCGGCGCGGCGCCCGTTGCCCCGGCCGCCGGCCCTTTGATCTGCATCAATGATCGGCCCCGGCAGGGGCGCATCATGCTGTGGTGGCTTGGTGCCGCATAGCCGGGGAGGGCTGGGAGATGGGACGTCTTGTTGGGCTTTTTGCTGCCGTGGTGGCGGTTGTCGCGCTGCCGGTGCTACCGGCGCGTGCGGATCCGCCGTTCATCATCACGCTCACCGGTGGGTCCGCCTTCACCGGTGGCGGCACCGGGATCGCGCTGGACTTGGCGCCCGCCGGCATCACCGGCAACACCGGGCTGAATCTGGTGGGCTGGTCAATGCGGCTGGATGATCGGGCCCATGCGCCTTACCCGTTTGGGCTGGTCTGGTCCGATTTCGCCAATCCGCCGGCCACGCTGAACCTGGCGGTGCGCGACGATCCGTTCCAGGCGATGTTCTTCTCGTTCAATCCCGGCAGCGGCCAGACGGTGAGCGGGCTGATCCGGTTTCGCGGGCATGTCCGCCTGCTGCAACGGGCGGCCGGTGTCTTCAACCATCCGCACAATCTGCAACTGCAGAATGCCAGCACCGATTACACCGGCTTCCAGGGGCTGGAGGGCACCGATGTGGTGACGTGGGACAGCGAGCGCGCCATCCGGTTCAGCCTGAGCACCATGACGGGCGGGGCCGATCAGTTTGCGGTGATCACCAGCACGCCGGAATCGCCCACCTGGGCGATGCTGATCACCGGCTTTGGCCTCACCGGCCTGCGCCTGCGCCGGCGCCGGGCCCGGCCAGTGCCGGCCTGATCAGGTGGGCGGGGCGGCCCGGCTGGTGGCGGCGGCCAGCGCGGCGGCCAGGCCCTGATCCAGCACCAGCGGCTTCACCAGCACGGCATCCAGCCCGGTGGCCAGATAGCGTTCATGATCATCGCTGGCGGCATGGGCGGTGAGCGCCACCAGGGTGGTCAGGCCGGCCGGGCCGGGCAGGGCCCGGATGCGCCGCGCCGCGTCCAGCCCGCCCTCCCGGTCGCCGCCGATGCTGATATCCAGCAGCACCAGATCATGGCTGTCGGCCGCCAGCGCCGCCAGCGCCGCATCGGCATCGGCCACGCTGATCACGCGGTGGCCATGGCTGGCCAGCAGGCTGTGGGTGACGGCGGCGGCAATCGGATCATCCTCCACCAGCAGGATGCGGCGGGCGGGCTCCGCCGCGGCCGGGGCGGGGCTGTCGGCCTCGGCCGGGGCCGGCGGCAGCGGCAGTTCGATGCGGAACAGGCTGCCACCGGCCGGCGGGGCGCGGTGGCTGATGCTGCCGCCCATCAATTCCACCAGGCGGCGGCAGATGTGCAGGCCCAGCCCCAGCCCGGCCGAACGGTTGCCCGGCTTGGGTTCCAGCACGAAGGCATCGAACAGCGTGGCCAGCCGTTCGGCCGGGATGCCGGGGCCGGTGTCGCTCACCTCGATCACCAGCGGCCGGGGGCTGGCCGGATGCCAGCCGGCGACGATGCGCACCCAGCCGGCATCGGTATAGGCGATGGCGTTGGTGACGAGATTGCCCAGCACCTGTTCGAAGCGGGCGCGATCGCCCAGCCCGCGCGCCGGCAGCCGCTCCATCCCCTCGGCGGCCAGCGCGATGCCCTTTTCGGCCGCCGCCGCCGCCACGATGTCCAGCACGTCGGCAATGGACTGGCGCGGGCTGAACGGGGCGGGGTTCAGCACGATGCGCCCGGCATCGGCGCGGGCCACGTCAAGAATGTCGGTCACCAGCGTCGTCAGCACCCGGCCGGCGCGCAGGCCCAGCCCGGTCAGCCGTTGCTGTTCGGGGGTCAGGGGCGCGCGCTCAAACTGTTGCAGCACGCCCATCATGCCGGCCAGCGGCGTGCGCACATCATGGCTGATCATGGTGAGCAGGCGGATACGGTCAGAGGCGGCGCGCTCGGCGGCATCGCGCGCCACCCGCTCGGCGCGCACTGTGCGCCGCAAATCGGCCAGCGCGGCGGCCAGCAGCATGCCGGCAATCGCCTCGGCAAAGAGATAGGAGTGGAGGAGGGCGAAACTGTCCTCGAAATTGTCGCGCTTGAACGGGCCGACGCCCAGCAGCGTCACCCCCACGCCGCCCGCCGCCATCAACAGGGTGACGGCGGCCGGCCCGGTGAGGCCGAAACGCGCGCCGGCCCACAGGCTGAGCAGCAGGGTGAACAGCTTGCACAATTCCACCGCCCAGATCGGATTGCGGATGAACAGCAGGCCGGCGATGATGCCAAAGCCGGCCAACGCAAAGCCGATGGCATCGGCGACATCGCGCAGGCTGGGTGCGCGCGCCAGATAACGATCCCACAACAGGATCGGCGGCGCCACGATCAGCACGCCCATGGCATCGCCCATCCACCACACCAGCCAGGCCGAGGAGAGCGGATCGGTGGCTGCCCCGGCCGCGGCCACCGCCAGCGTGCCGATGGTGGCCGAAACGATGGTGCTGCCCAGCGCGGCGATCAGGGTGAACAGCAGCACGCGGCGCAGTTCCCCGGCCGGTTCGGTGCCGGGCCGGCCCAGCATGGCGCGCAGCACGGTGGTGGCGATCAGCGCCGGCAGCGCATTGCCCAGCGCCACCAGCGCGGCAAAGGGCCATTCCGCCATCTGGATGGCGTTCACCGCAAAGGCGCCGGCCATCACGCCCCACACCAGTTGCCGGCCGCCCAGCCACAGCGCGGCAAAGGCGATGCCCGATGGCGGCCAGAACAGGGTGACGACATCGCCGACAAAGGCCAGTTTCAGCCCGGCCATGCCGGTGACGAAATAGGCCAGCGCCACGCCCAGATTGAACAGCAGCGCCTCCGACAGCGCCGGCGGGCGGGCGGGCCATGGCCTGACACTGAGAAATTCTTGCATGTTCAGCGCCGCCATGGTGCAGGCTGGCGGTGATGGACGGGCTGGATCTGGCGCGGCTGGGCCGCTTGCTGGCGCTGATGGAGGCGCCGGTGCTGCGCGGCCTGGCCGCCGAACTGGCGCGCGGGCTGGCGGCATTGCCCGGCGTGGCGGTGGCGGCCCGCGCCGATCATCTGCACCGGCTGCGCGGCGGCGCGGCCACCCTGGGCTTTGCCGGGCTGGCCGCCGCGCTGGCCGAGGCCGAGGCTGATCCCGATGCCGC
Organism: Sphingomonadales bacterium; assembly: GCA_027483465.1. Classification (GTDB taxonomy): domain Bacteria; phylum Pseudomonadota; class Alphaproteobacteria; order Sphingomonadales; family Sphingomonadaceae; genus Sandarakinorhabdus. The sequence continues at coordinate 644 of JAIXUQ010000010.1, read as the reverse complement.
GCAGATCGCGGCGATCAGCGCCCGGGCCGACACGATCCTGCCGCTGTTCGATGCCGCGGTTCATGCGCTCAGCCGCCAGCGATAGCCCTGGCCGGGCACGGTCTGGATGGCGCCGGCCAGCGCGCCGCCGGCCAGCTTGCGGCGGATCCGGCTGATCAGCACATCGATGCTGCGCACGCTGGTGGCGCTTTCGGCCGAACCGCTCACCTCCAGCAGATACTCGCGTGACAAGATGGCGCCGCCGGTTTGCGCCAGCGCGGCCAGCACATCGAATTCGGCGCGCGTCAGGCGCTGTACCCGGCCGGCCGGATCGGCCAGTTCGCGGCGCACCAGATCCAGGGTCCAGCCGGCGATGGCGCGGGTGGAGCCGGCGGGCAGGCCGCGCCGCCAGCGCCGCAACACGGCGCGCACCCGGGCCTGCAATTCGTCCAGATCCAGCGGCTTGACGAGATAATCATCGCCCAGATCAAGGCCGCGCAGCCGGTCCTCCATTCGGTTCTGGCTGGTCATGAAGATCACCGCCGGATTGCCCTGTTGTTGCAGCGCGGCGGCCAGTTCGTGGCCGGAGCCATCGGGCAGGCGCACATCGATCAGCAGCAGATCGGCCGGCTGTTCGGCAAAGCGGGCGCGGGCGGCATCGCCAT
>JAIXUQ010000077.1 GCA_027483465.1 Sphingomonadales bacterium | reverse complement strand
TGGCGAGGCAGAACAGCACAGCCCAATTGCAACCGCGCCAATCCAGCCTATTTTGGCAGTGTGCCCGTGCTGCCGCTGGCAATCGGGCCGGTGTGGAACAGGAATTTGCCGATGTCTGAAGGCCCCAACAAGCGTTCGCCCAACCCCTGGATGCGCAATCTGGGATTGTGGCTGGTGATCCTGGTGGGCCTGGCTGTGGCGGTGAACCTGATGCAGGGTTCCGGCAACAGCAGCAGCGGCAACACCATCGCCTATTCGGATTTCCTCACCCGCGTCGATGATGGCGCGGTGAAATCGGTGGACATCAAGGGCGACGAGATCATCGGCCGCAGCAGCAGCGACGAGGAATTCCGCACCTTCAACCCCGGTGACAATGCGCTGGTGGAGCGGCTGCGCCAGAAGGGCGTGCGCTTTGATGCCAAGCCCGAGGAAAGCCGTTCGCTGCTGGCGCAACTCTTCTTCAACATGCTGCCCTTCATCCTGATGATCGGCATCTGGATCTTCGTGATGCGCCAGATGCAGAACGGCGCCGGCCGCGGTGCCATGGGCTTTGGCAAGAGCCGGGCCAAGCTGCTGGTGCAGAAGGAAGGCCGGGTGACCTTCGATGATGTTGCCGGTATCGACGAGGCGCGCGAGGAATTGCAGGAGATCGTCGATTTCCTGAAGGACCCGTCGCGCTTTTCGCGGCTGGGCGGCAAGATCCCCAAGGGCGCGCTGCTGGTCGGCCCGCCCGGCACCGGCAAGACGCTGCTGGCCCGCGCCATCGCCGGCGAAGCCAATGTGCCGTTCTTCTCCATCTCCGGTTCGGATTTCGTCGAAATGTTTGTCGGCGTGGGTGCATCGCGCGTGCGTGACATGTTCGAACAGGGCAAGAAGAGCGCGCCGTGCATCATCTTCATCGATGAAATCGATGCGGTGGGCCGCAGCCGTGGCGCCGGCCTGGGCGGCGGCAATGACGAACGCGAGCAGACGCTGAACCAGTTGCTGGTGGAGATGGACGGGTTTGATGCCAATGAAGGCATCATCATCATCGCCGCCACCAACCGGCCCGATGTGCTCGATCCCGCCCTGCTGCGCCCCGGCCGTTTTGACCGGCAGGTGGTGGTGGGCCGCCCGGATATCGAGGGGCGCGAGAAGATCCTCTCCGTCCACATGAAGAAGGTGCCGCTGGCGCCTGACGTGAATGCCCGCACCATCGCCCGCGGCACGCCCGGTTTTGCCGGCGCTGATCTGGCCAATCTGGTCAATGAGGCGGCGCTGCTGGCGGCCCGCCGCGGCAAGCGGCTGGTTTCGATGCGCGAGTTCGAGGACGCCAAGGACAAGGTGCTGATGGGCGTCGAGCGCAAGACGATGGCGATGACCGAGGACGAGAAGAAGATGACCGCCTATCACGAGGCCGGCCATGCCCTTGTCTCGCTGCACGAGCCGGCGTCTGATCCGATCCACAAGGCCACCATCATCCCGCGTGGCCGCGCGCTGGGCATGGTGATGCGCCTGCCCGAGCGCGACCAGTACAGCTATCACCGTGACAAGATGTATGCCAACCTGGCCGTGGCCATGGGCGGCCGTGTCGCCGAGGAGGTGATCTTCGGCTATGACAAGGTCAGCTCCGGCGCCTCGTCGGACATCAGCTATGCCACTGATCTCGCCCGTTCAATGGCGACCCAATGGGGCATGTCTGACCGGCTGGGGCCACTGAAATACACCGAGAACCAGGAAGAGGTGTTCCTGGGCCACAGCGTGACCCGGCAGCAGAATGTCTCGGAAAAGACCGCCCAGCTGATCGATGACGAGGTGCGCGCCATCGTCAACACCGGCTATGACCGCGCCAAGCAGCTGCTGACCGACCATATCGACCAGCTGCACGCCATCGCCGGTGCGTTGCTGGAATATGAAACCCTGACCGGGGACGAGATCAAGACCGTGATGCAGGGCGGCACCATCGATCGCGGCAGCGCGACCGCCACGCCGGTGGCCCGGCCTTCGGCATCGGGTGCCGCCATTCCCAAGGCCGGCCGGCGTGGCACCGGCCAAGGGGCAGGTGTGGGTGAGGCTCCGGCTGGCGCGTGATGCGCTGGCTGGTGGCCGCTCTGATGGCGGTGGCACAACCGGTGATGGCGGCGGAAGCCCCGATGATCGGCTGGTTTGAAATCCCGGTCAGCCAATTGGCGCGGGCCCAGCGTTTTTACGAAGCGGTGTTCGCCATGCGGATGACGGTGGACACCGTCGATGGCTACAAGATGGCCTTCTTCCCCGGCGATGGCCAGCCCGGCGGCGCGCTGGTTCAGGGGGATGTCTATGTGCCCGGCAAGGTCGGGCCGATCCTCTATTTCCGCACCGCCAACATTGATGCGGTGCTGGCCCGCGCCGTGACGGCCGGCGGACGCGTGCTCTATCCCAAGAAGGATATTGGCCCCAACGGCTGGGTCGCCGAGTTCGAGGACAGCGAGGGCAACCGCATCGCGCTCAGCCAGCCGCGCTGAGCCTTCCTATGCGCCGTGGTGCTCGCCCGGTTCGCGGGCCAGCTCCGGCTTGGCAAAGGCATAGACGGCCAGTGCTACCAGCGCCGCGGCGCCCAGCCAATAAGTGAGCGTGTGGCCGAACTGGTAGAGGCCGATGCCCACCGCCGGCGCAAAGATGAAACAGCTGCCGTTGACCGAGGTGACGGCGCCGGCCACGCCGCCCTGTTCGGCACGGCCCACCGCCAGGCTGGCCCCGGCGGTGAAGCCGGGCCGGGCCAGGCCATAGCCCAGGCTCATCAGCGCAAAGGCGATCACCAGCCCGTGCAGATCATGCGCCAGCGCGATGCCGGCCGTACCAACAGCCGCGATCAGCGTGCCCCAGCGCATCAGCGCCGGCGGCGTGAGGCGCAGCTGCGGGATCAGGCCCCATTGCGCCAGCAGCGTGGAAAAAGCCCCTGCCATGAAGATCACGGCGATTTCCTGCTGCGATTCCAGCGCATTGCCGCCCAGCGTGTCGATCACCAGAAAGCCCAGCGCCTGGCCGGTGGCGGCCTGGATGGAGCCGGAGACAAAGCCGAAGATCATGAAGGGCAGGATGCGCGGGTCCTTGATGCTCAGCCGGCGCGGGCGGCCTTCGGCGGCGGCCCGGATGCTGGCACCGGTGGTGCTGCCGGCCACGCTGGGTTCGGATGACGGGGCGCCGCTGCCGGATTGGCTGGCGAAATGGGTGGGATCATCATCGGGCAGCACACGGGCCACAGCGATGGTGACAATGGCGGCGATCAGGGCAAAGGCGAACATCGGCCCGGCCAGCCCCAGCGGCGCGATGATGAACAGCGGCGCCACCGCCGGCCCGATGATGGTGCCGAGGCCAAAGGCTGAGGCAAGGCTGGAGAGCGCGGCGGTGCGGTCCTGCTCCCCGGTGCGGGCGGCGACATAGGCCTGGGCCGCCGGATTGGAGGCGGAACCGAAGATGCCGAACAGGCTGCGCAGCGCGGCAAACAGCGCGAACGTGGCGATCGGCACCAGCCAGCCATTCAGCCCGGCCGTGATGGCGATGCCGCAGCCGGCCATGGAGACCATGAAGCCCAGCGTGCCGACCAGCATCAGCCGCCGCCGCCCCCGCATGTCGGACTGGCGGGCCCAATAAGGGGCGCTGAACGTCCAGAGCAGGGCGGAAAAGGAGAAGATCACCGCCACCAGCATATCGGGGATGTGGATCACCCGCGCGATCGCCGGCAGCACGGTTTGCAGCGCGGTGTTGCCGGCCGCCACGGTGAGCAGCGCGGCGAACAGCACGGCAAATTCGCCGCGCGGCAGGGCACTGGCCTTCAGGCCGGCAAAGGGATTTGGGGTCTGCACCCCGGTCTTTTGGGCCGGCGGCGCGGCGCTGCCAAGCCGTTAGTTTTCGCCAACCAGCCCGGCGAGGCGCTGCACATCGGCAACATACTCCGATTCGGACAGGCCGGCATGTTTCAGCCCGGTGGCGGCATGGGCCAGCATGCGGGCCAGGCCGGCGGCATCGCTCCGCCCGGCTTCGGCCAGCCGGCGGGTGACCAGCGCGATGAAGCGGGCGGCGCTGGCGTGGTGCAGATCGGCGGTCAGGCTGGCGGCCACGGCCAATATCTCCTCGGCATGCGGACTGGCGGCACACAGGCGCTGGATCGGCAGATCCTTGGCCAGGATGGCGGCGGCCAGGCCCGTGGCCGGATTGCTGCCGGCCGGCCAGGCCTGTTCGGCGGCCCGCGCGGCATCGGCCAGCAGGGCTTCGGCGACAGCGCGGAACAACTCTTCCTTGCCGCAGAACAGCAGATAGAGCGCCGGGCGCGACATGCCGGCGGCGGCGGCGACATCGCCCATGGTGCAGCGGCGATAGCCATGGCGCGAAAAGGCCTGGATGGCGGCCTGCACCACCCGGGCGCGCCGGTCTTCGCTTGGGGGGTTTGACAAAACAGACGACATTTGTCAGTTTGTATCACGCTTCAACACAGGGAGACAAGCGTGATGGGCAGCGACTCGGGCAAAGGCAAGGTGCTCGTCACCGGTGCGTCGGGCTATATCGCCGGTTTCGTGATCAAGGCGCTGGTGGCCCAAGGCTGGCAGGTGCGCGGCACCATCCGCTCGCCTGGCCGCGCCGCCGAGGTGCGGGCCACCCTGGGCCTGCCCGATCTGGAATTGGTGGCCTGTGATCTGATGCGCGACGATGGCTGGGCCGAGGCGATGGCCGGGGTCGATTTTGTCCAGCATATCGCCTCCCCCATCCCGGCCGGGGAACCGAAGGATGCGGATGAACTGATCGTGCCGGCCCGCGAGGGCGCCTTGCGCGCGCTGCGCTTTGCCCGCGCCGCCGGCGTGAAGCGCGTGGTGATGACCAGCAGCATGGCCGCCATCGCCTATGGCCACGAGGCTGGCCGGCCGCCGCTCACGGAAAGCGATTGGTCCAACGTCAACAGCCTGGACGCCTATGCCTATATCAAGTCCAAGACGCTGGCCGAACGCGCCGCGCGGGACTGGATGGCGGCCAATGGTGGGGGCATGGAATATGTCTCGATCAACCCGGCTGCCGTGCTGGGGCCGGTGCTGGGCGCCGATTTTTCCACCAGCCTTGAGGTGGTGAAGAAACTGCTGGATGGCGCGCTGCCCGGCCTGCCCAATCTGGGCTTTGGCGTGGTGGATGTGCGCGATGTGGCGGCCCTGCACGTACTGGCGATGACCACGCCGGGGCTGGATGGCGAACGCTTCATCGCGCAAGGGCGCTTCCTGTGGATGCGCGATGTGGCGGCCGTGCTGAAACAGGGGCTGGGGCCAAAGGCGCGGCGCGTACCCACCCGCGGCCTGCCGGATTTCCTGCTGAAACTGCTCGCCAATTTCGATGCCACCGTGAAGATGGTGGTGCCCGAACTGGGCCGCCGCCGCGAGGCCAGCGCCGCCCACGCCAAGGCCGTGCTGGGCTGGCAGACGCGCGACGAGGCGACCACCATCCTCGATTGCGCGAACAGCCTGATCGAACAGGGGCTGGTGAAGGCGTAGACCGGGTCAGGCACGCCGAAGCAAAGCTCCGGCGTGACGTCGAAGCTGCTCGCATGGCCTGATGGCCATGCGCCAGCCCGGCCGAGCCGGCGCGACTCCGTTCGTAACGTGGTTACGAACGGGCGCGCTCGGCAATCCACCGGTCAATCTTCGCCTCCAGCACCGCCATCGGCAGCGCGCCCGACATCAGCACTTCGCGGTGGAAGGCCTTGATGTCGAACTTCGGCCCCAGCGCGGCCTGCGCCCGGGCGCGCAGCCGGGTGATGGTGAGCTGGCCGATCTTGTAGGCCAGCGCCTGCCCGGGGATGGCGATATAGCGTTCCACCTCGGCCGTGGCATCGGTGCGGCTCATGCTGCTGTTGGCCAGCATGTAATCGATGGCCTGATCGCGGCCCCAGCCCTTGGCGTGGATGCCGGTGTCCACCACCAGCCGCATGGCGCGCAGCATCTCGTCCTCGTACCGGCCCTGCAACTGCCAGGGGTCGGCGAACATGCCCAGCTCCGGCCCCAGGCTTTCGGCATAGAGCGCCCAGCCTTCGGCAAAGGCGGTGTTGCCGCCAAAGCGCTGGAAGGCCGGCAATTTCTCATTCTCCTGGGCCAGGCTCACCTGGAAATGATGCCCCGGCACCGCCTCGTGCAGATAGAGCGTCTCCACGCCATAATTGCTGCGCGAGGGCAGATCATAGGCGTTGTAATAGAAAATGCCCGGCCGGCTGCCATCCGGCGCGCCGCCCTGGTAACTGCCGGCGGCATCGGTCTTCTCGCGGTGCGGCGGCACGGGGCGGATTTCCAGCGCCGATTTCGGCAGCGTGTCAAACAAGCGGCCCACCACCGCGTCCACCCGCTTGCCGGTGGCGCGGAAGGCATCGCCCATGGCCTGGGCACTGGCGAACTTGAACTGCTTGTCGGTCCGCAGATACTGGAAGAACGCCGCCCGGTCGCCCTTGAAGCCCACCCGCGCCTTCACCGCATCCATGCCGGCCAGGATGCGCGCCACTTCAGCCAGGCCGATGTCGTGGATTTCATCCGGGGTCAGGCTGGTCGTGGTGTTGCTGGCCACCAGATGGCGATACAGCGCCGGCCCGCCCGGCATCGCCACCAGCCCCGGCACCTCACGCGCCGCCGGCAGATATTCGTCCCGCAGGAAATCGCGCAGCCGGATCAGCGCGGGGTTCACCCGGCCGCCCACCATCGCGGCATAGGCCGCCTTCAGCCGGGCCTGGTCCGCCGCCGCGATGCTGGCCGGGAATTTCTGCACCGGCTTCATCATCAGCGAGCCCTCGATGCCGCCGCCGGCCAGGCTGTCCAGCTGGTCGATCATGTTGCTGACCACCAGCTTCGGCTGCACCACGCCGCTCTTCATGCCCTGCCGGAACCGCAGCACCGCCAGATCGAGCAGCAGCGCAAATTGCTCATGGCGCTTCAGCCCGTCCTCATAATCCTTCACGCTGGCAAAGGGCGCCACGCTCTCGCCCGATTGCAGCTCGGCCAGGAAGGTGTGAAAGCCGAAGAAATGATCGATCGGCCGCGGCACCGTGGCGGCCAGCAACGCCGGCTGCAACCCGGCCAGGTCCGTCTCCCGCGTCCACTTGAACACGTCATAACTCACCTGCTCGTCGGGGCTCAGCGCCGCCCGGTCAATCGCCGCCAACGCCTTCAGCTCGGCCTCCGCCGCCCGCTTCTCGGCCGCATAATAGGCATCGGTCAGAAACTCGCCCAACTGGTCCGCCGCCGACGTGTCCCCGCGGAACAAGCGCCCCAACGGACTGCGCTTCAACCCATCGGCATCACTCTGCGCAAACAAGGCCGCCAGCCGCGCCGACGAGCTCTCCGCCGCCGCCACCGGCACCGGCTGGGCCACCACAGGCGCGGCACTGGCCAGCAACAGGCACGACAAAATCGCAAAACGGCGCATGCAACAAACTCCCCAAAGCGTGTTGCCGCCATAAGACGCTGGCCGGGGCAGTCAATGGGCGATGGCGGGAGATGCCTCCGGCGGGCAGGGTCGCAGACCCTGCACCCGATTCGTTTTCGGGCGGCGCTTGCTGCCGCAGTGGGTTCCCTGGTTCAAAGAGCCTTGATCGCGGCCGGGCTCAGCCCGGCCAGTTTTGACAGTTTTGACGGTTCGTCGCTGATGCCGGATTTTTTCAGACCGGCCTGCGACACCCGACAAAGACCCCAAAACGGCAGGACCATGACATGCAATGGCCGCGTAGGACAGGGTAACGTGCGGTTGCCTCTGTGGGGCCGCCGTCTCTTGATCAACGTCTGGATTGGGGTGGTTTGCTGAAAGTCCGGAATGTGACTATCCTGATTTGATGCAGAGCATTTTTGGGGCTTCAACGAAGTGAGCGATGCTGGATGAACCTGGTCATTCGCGACGAGACTGTTGCTGACGAGCGTGCGATTTTCCAGCTCACCAAACGAGCCTTCGCCCCGATGCCGTTCTCCGCTGGTGACGAGCAACACTTGATCAATGCCCTTCGGAAGAGTGGTGCGCTCGCCATTTCAATGGTCGCGGTTCAGGGCGAACGCGTGGTGGGGCATATAGCGTTTTCGCCTGCAAAGTGCCGCGACCAGGATGACAAGTGGTTCGCGTTGGGACCTGTTGCTGTTGAGCCAGAACTTCAAGGACAGAAAATCGGGAGTGCTTTGATTGAGGCTGGGATACAGCGCCTCAAAAGCATCCATGCCTCAGGCTGCATTCTCACCGGAAATCCAGATTTTTATTCGAGATTTGGCTTCAAGCCATTTCCAGCCCTGTGCCCGCCGGGTGAGCCGCCGGAGTACTTCATGATACTACCGATTCTATGTGCTTCGCCCAGCGAAGTCGTTCGGTTTCACCCGCTGTTCCATTCAGCCGCCGGTGAAGGCACCAATTGAGCTGCCGGAGCTTTACGATGGAGCGTGAGCCGGGTGCGCGCTTTGTGTCCGTTTCGGGGTCGAAGGCGGACGTTCTCTCAGCCGGCGCAACCGAAAACGAATCGGGTGCAGGGTCTGCGACCCTGCCCGCCGGAGGCCAAATTCTCCTTTGTTCGAACAACTTCACTCCACCACTTTCCCCCGCGTCATCACCCACTTCACCTTGGCCAACTCCCGCGCGTCCGTCGCCGGGTCGCCGTCGGTGGCGATGATGTCGGCGGCTTTGCCGGGTTCGAGCGTGCCGGTTTCGGACGAGAGCCCGAGCAGGTCGGCGGCGCCGGTGGTGGCGCTGATCAGCACTTCGCGCGGGGTCATGCCGCCAAATTCCACCATGTCGGCGGCTTCCTGGCCGTTGCGGCCGTGTTCGAACACGCCGGCATCGGTGCCAAAGGCGATGCGGGCGCCGGCGGCGCGCGCGGCGATGATCTGTTTGCCGCGGCGTTCCAGAATGGCGCGCACCTTGGCCTCCACCACCGGTGTGTAGGCGCCGGTGCCGAGCCGTTCGGCGGTGGCGCGGAAGGGCAGCAGGGTGGGGACGAGCCAGCCTTTCGTGGCGGCCAGCGCCCTGGCGCCGGCTTCGTCGGTGAAGCTGCCATGTTCGATCGAATCGACGCCGGCGTGGGCGGCGGCTTCGATGCCGCGCGGGCCGTGGGCGTGGGCGGCCACTTTCAGGCCCAGGCTGTGGGCGGTGGCAACGATGGCGCGCATTTCCTCGTCGGTGAAATGCTGATCGAGGCCGCGGCCCTGCTGGCTGAGCACGCCGCCGGTGGCGGTGAACTTGATCACGTCGGCCCCGCGCTGGCTGGCTTCGCGCACCCGGGCGGCGCATTCCACCGGGCCGGTGCAGGTGTTGCCCTGATCCAGCGCATCGTTGACCAGTTGGGCAAAGCCGGAGACATCGCCGTGGCCGCCGACGATGGAGAGCGCCGGCCCGGCGGCGAGGATGCGCGGGCCCGGAAACAGCCCGGCGTTGATGGCATCGCGCACGGCAAAGCCGGCCGCCTTGGCGCTGCCCAGATCGCGCACCGTGGTGAAGCCGGCTTTCGCGGTGATGCGGGCGTTTTTCAGGCCATAGGCCACCGAGAGTTCGGGCGTGTCCACCGCTTCGCGCCAGAAGGGCGTGCCGGGATCACCGGTGAGGTGGACATGGGCATCGATCAGGCCGGGAGCGAGGGTGCGGGTGGATTGATCAATGATGCGGGCGCCGGCCGGGATGGTGGCGCTGGCCGGCTGGATGGCGGTGATCCGGCCGTTGCTGACGATGATGGTGCTGGGGCCCAGGGCGGGCTTGGCGGCATCGGTGATGACGCGGGCGGCCCTGATGGCGATAATGTCTTTGGCGATGGTTTCGGCGGCGGCCGGGCTGGCGAGCAGCAAGGCGGCGATGAGGGTGGTGCGCATGTCATGTCCCCTGTTGTCGGGGCCATGGTGCGCCGGGGCTGGGGTGAGGGCCAGTTGCAATACGGTCATTTGGCGTGGCGGGCGCCGGCCCCTCCGTCAGCCTGCGGCTGCCACCTCCCCATCCTTCGGCTGGGGAGGACCTGTTTCGGACGGGTGCGCGCGAAAACGAACGGGTCCAGGGTCCGCGACCCTGGCCGCCGGAGGCCTTTCTAGTTCCTGGAGATGCCCAGCCGGCGCAGTTCGATCTTGGGGCAGCGGTCCATCACCACGGCGAGGCCGGCGGCTTCGGCGCGCGCTGCGGCCGCGTGGTCGACGACGCCCAGCTGGGTCCAGACGGCTTTGGCGCCAGCGGCAATGGCGTCTTCCACCACGTCGGCCACAAATTCGCTGCGGCGGAACACGTCGACCAGATCGATGGGTTCGGCCACGTCGGCCAGGGTGGCCACCACGCTCTGGCCCAGGACGGTCTGGCCGGCAAGCTGGGGGTTGACCGGGATGACGTGGTAGCCGTGGGCAAGCAGCACGCCCATCACCTCGTGGGCGGCGCGCTCCGGCCGGTCACTGGCGCCGACCAGCGCGATGGTGCGGGTGGTGGCCAGCAGGCGGGCGATATCGGCATCGGCGGTGAGCGGCATGGTTACAGCCCGACCGTGACCATGACGCTGCGGGCGATCGCGTCAAACTGGGCGCCGGTCTCGCCGCCCACCGGCTGGGCGGTTTCGGACGCGGTGCGCACGTCCATCTGCAGCGGGATGCGGCCCAGGAAGGGCACGCCCATGGCGCTGGCCTCGGCCTCGGCGCCGCCATGGCCGAAGGGATCGGAGACATGGCCGCACTGGGGGCAGCAATAGCCGGCCATGTTCTCCACCACGCCCAGCACGCGCACGCCCACTTCGCCAAACATGGCCACGGCGCGGCGGGCATCGATGAGGGCGAGATCCTGCGGGGTGGAGACGATGACGGCGCCATCGGGCTTGAGCTTTTGCGCCAGCGTGAGCTGCACGTCGCCGGTGCCGGGCGGCAGATCGATGACCAGCACATCCAATGCGCCCCAATCGCACTGCTCCACCATCTGGACGAGGGCAGAGGAGGCCATCGGCCCGCGCCACACGATGGCCTTGCCCGGATCGGTCATCATGCCCATCGACAGCGCCTTGATGCCGTGGCGGCTTTCGGGCTGCAATTTGTCATGCTCCACCCGCGCCCGGCCGCTGATGCCCAGCAGGGTGGGCACCGAAGGGCCGTAGATATCGGCATCGAGCAGGCCAACCGCCTGGCCGGCGCGGGCGAGGGCGAAGGCGAGATTGGCAGCGACGGTGGATTTGCCCACGCCGCCCTTGCCGCTGGCCACGGCGACCAGCTTGCGGATGCCGGGCACGGTGGTTTCCTTCGGCCGGGCGGCGCCGGCCGGGGCGGCGGCCCGGTCGGCGGTGAGGATGATGCGCGCCGCGCTCACGCCCGGCACGCGCTTCACCGCGGCCTCCACGCTGGCTTGCAGCCGTTCGGCTGCCGTGCTGTCAAGCCCGTCCACGGCCAGCACCAGGCCCACCTGGCCATCATCCTTCACCACCAGCCCGGCGGCGCGGCCGGTGGCGATCAGGCTGCCGCCGCCGGCCGGATCGGGCAGGCCGGCCAGCGCCGCTGAAACTTGCTCCTTGATCGCCATGCTGGATGAATTCTTTCTTTATCCGCCTACAAACGCCGCATGCGCGCCGCTTGCCCTCGCAATCCCTGTTTGCCGTCGTATATAGAGATTTGGATTGCAGTGATAAGGTCTGGAAGCACAAGCCCATGCCCTGGCAGAACAATGGCGACCCGTGGGGTGAAGATGGCGGCACCCCCGACGAGGGGGAGCCGCAGCGCCCGCAGCCCGGCAAGCCGGCCAACAAGCCGGTGAACCCCTGGGGTGAGGGCCCGCAGCGCAAGCCCAGCCCGATCCGCGGCCAGGGCCGGGGCGAATTTGATGATCTGATCCGCCGCAGCCAGGAACGGCTGCGCAGCCAGTTTGGCGGCGGTGGCGGCGGCGGCGGCAGTTTCGATGTGGGCGATGGCCGCTGGCTGATGTGGGCGGGCGGGGCGATCCTGCTGGCCTGGGTGGGCCTCACCAGCTTTTACCGGGTGGATGCGCAGGAACGCGCGGTGGTGCAGCGCTTTGGCCGCTATGTCACCTCCAACGGGCCGGGCCTGCATTTCAAGCTGCCCTGGCCGATCGATGCGGTGGAAAAGCGCAAGGTGGAGCAGATCAATGTGATCGACATCAGCTCCAGCGAAGGCGCCAACGAGAATCTGATGCTGACCGGCGATCAGAATCTGATCAATCTGGCCTATGCGGTGCGCTGGAAGATCCGGAACCCGGAAAATTTCCTGTATGAATTGAGCGACCCGGAAAAGACGGTCCGCGAGGTGGCGGAAAGCGCCATGCGCGCCGAGATCGCCCGCGCCTCGCTGAATGATGCGCTGGGGCCGCAGCGGGCCCAGATCGCCGATCAGGTGCGTGACCGGATGCAGGAACTGCTCGACAGCTACAAGAGCGGCATCGATGTGCGCGGGGTGGATATCAAGCAGGCCGATCCGCCGGCTGCGGTTGACACGGCGTTCAAGGATGTTTCGGCCGCGCAGCAGGACGAACAGCAATATCTGAACCGCGCCCGCACCTATGCCCAGACGGTGGTGGCCCGCGCCCAGGGCGATGCCGCCGCCTTTGATGCGGTCTATGCCCAGTATCGGCTGGCGCCCGAAGTGACGCGCAAGCGCATGTATCTGGAAACCATGGAACGCGTGCTGGCCAAGGTGGAAAAGACCGTGGTGGATGTGCCCGGCGTGGCCCCCTATCTGCCGCTGCCCGAAGTGCGCCGCCGTGCCGCCGCCGTGGCGCCAGCCGAACCCGCCCCCACCCGCTGATCGGAAAGCCCTGACGATGGAAACCCTGATGCGCAATCCGGCCCTGCTGGCCGGGGTCGGTTTCGCCGCGGTTGTGCTGGCGATGGCCAGTTTCTACACGGTGCCGGAAACCAAGCAGGCGGTGGTGCTGCGGCTTGGCAAGCCGCAGCGGATCGTGAATGAATATGATCCCAAGGCGCCGTTCGGCGAAAGCGGCGCCGGCCTGGCGGTGAAGGTGCCGTTCATCGAGGATGTGCGCTTTATCGACAAGCGGGTGATGGATCTGGACATGGACGCGCAGACGGTGCTCTCCACCGATCAGCTGCGGCTGGTGGTCGATGCCTTTGCCCGGTTCCGCATCGTTGATCCGCAGCGCATGGTGCAGACGGTGGGCACCGAGGAAAATGCCGCCGACGCGCTGAAGCGCATCCTCGCCTCGAAACTGCGCAACGAACTGGGGAAGCAGCCGTTTGCCGCGCTGCTTTCGCCGGAACGCGGCGAGGTGATGGACGAGATTCAGGCCAGCGTGAACGGCCAGGCCAAGCAATATGGTGCCGAGATCATCGATGTGCGCATCAAGCGCGCCGATCTGCCGTCGGGCGCCACGCTGGAGGCGGCCTATGCCCGCATGGCCTCCGCCCGCGCCCAGGAAGCCGCCAATATCCGCGCGCAAGGGCAGAAGCAGGCGCAATTGGTGCAGGCCGAAGCCGATGCCCAGGCCGCCCGCATCTATGCCGACAGTTTCGGCAAGGATCCGGAATTCTATGCCTTCTACCGCGCCATGCAGGCCTATCGCACCACGTTCGAAGATGGCACCGCCACCGTGGTGCTGGGGCCCAACAACGAGTTTCTGCGCGAGTTCGAAGGCCGCCGTGGCAACCGTTGAGCCTGTTCATGCCCGGTTAGGCGGGCGGCTTTCATAAGCCGGCCGTCTGCCAGCCAACCAGAAAGCCCGATATGCCCAAGACGATGATGCGCAATCTGATCCCCGCCGCCGTGCTGGCCACCGGCCTTGCCGCCATTGCCGTGGCGCAAGCGCCAGCGCAACCGGTGGCCCAGAATGCGCAGGCGCCGGCCGTGGCGATCATGCCGCCGGGCGGGGCGCCGCGCAGCTTTGCCGATCTGACCGCCCGGCTGGCGCCGGCCGTGGTCAATGTCTCGACCACGCAAAAGGTGGAAATCGGCCGGATGCGCCGTTCCCCCGGCCAGCCCGGCAACCCGTTCGAGGAGTTTTTCCGCCGCTTCCAGGAGCAGCAGGAAGGCGGCGAGCCGGTGACGCGCGAGGCGACCAGCCTGGGTTCGGGCTTCATCATCGCCGCCGATGGCTATATCGTCACCAACAACCATGTGATTTCGGCCGGTGAAGGCCGCAACCAGCCGGTGGAATCGATCACCGTCACCCTGTCGGACCGGCGCGAGTTCAAGGCGCGCGTGGTGGGCCGCGATCCGCTCACCGATCTGGCCGTGCTGAAGATCGAGGCGACCGGCCTGCCCTTCGTGCAGTTTGGCAACAGCCAGGCGGTGCGCGTGGGCGATTGGTCCATCGCCATCGGCAACCCCTTTGGCCTGGGCGGCACCGTCACCGCCGGCATCATCTCCGCCCTGCACCGCGACATCGGTTCCGGCCAGTATGACCGCTACATCCAGACCGATGCCAGCATCAACCAGGGCAATTCGGGCGGGCCGCTGTTTGATCTGAATGGCAATGTGATCGGCATCAACACGGCGATCTTCTCGCCCACCGGCGGCAATGTCGGCCTGGGCTTTGCCATCCCGGCCGAACTGGCCAAGCCGGTGGTGGACCAGTTGAAGGCCACGGGCGCGGTGAAGCGCGGCTATCTGGGTGTGGCCATCCAGCGGCTGACGGCGGATATCGCCGCCGGCCTGGGCCTGCCCAAGGACAAGGGCGAGATTGTCGCCAATGTCGAACCCAGCGGCCCGGCCGGGCGCGCCGGCATCCGCCAGGGTGACGTGATCCTGAAAGTGGCCGGCCGCGAAGTCGATTATGACAACAGCCTCTCGTACATTGTTGCCACCACGCCGATCAATTCCACCGTGCCGATCGAATTGGTGCGCGATGGCAAGCGGCTGACGGTGAACGCCACCATCGCGCAGCGGCCATCCGAAGCCGTGGTGGCCCAGCGCGCCGGCCTGCCCGCCGAGGATGATGACCAGCCCGAGGATGATGGCAGCAAGGCCCCCGGCATCGAGGCCGCCAAGGCCAGCCTGGGCATCACCCTGCAACCGATCACGCCGCAGCTGCGCCAGCAATTGCGCATCGATGAAAAGGTGCAGGGCGTGGTGATCGCCGGCATCAGCCCGTCGTCCGACGCGGTGGCCAAGGGCCTGCAACGCGGTGACATCATCCTGAAGATCGGCCAGAAGCCGGTGACCAGCCCGGCCGAAGCCGCCGCCGCCGTGGACGCCGAACGCAAGGCCGGCAAGGACACGGTGCTGATGCTGGTGCAGCGCGGCAGCACCCCGCCCACCTATCGCGGCATCAAGCTGATCCCGCCGAAGGGCTGAACCACAGGGGGGCGGATGCCCGCCCCCCGCGGTCACAACGACTTTTCGTAGATGCGGTAGGTGCGCGTCACGTGGCTGTCGATGGCGTCGGCGATGGAGCGCATCGGGCCGTTGTCGTCGAGGATCCAGCCGATTTCGCCTTCGGTGGCGCCGAATTCCGCCACCGAGGCGCGGCGGATATATTCGATCATCTGGAAGGCCATCAGGCTGGCGACCCGGTGGCCCTGCAGCGATTTCCTGATGCCCATCAGCGGCACGCGCATGCGGTTCACCTTGGGTGCGCGCAGCCGCCACAGCAGCTTCGCCCAGCCAAAGGGGAACAGGCTGCCGTTGAGATCACGGGTCAGCTCGTTGATGTCGGGCAGGGTGATCATGAAGCCGACGGGTTCGCCTTCATATTCGGCGACACGCACCAGATTTTCAAAGATGATCGGCTTCAGCTTCTTGCCGACATAGGCAATTTCGGCCGGGGTGAGCGGCACGAAGCCCCAATTGTCGGACCAGGCATCGTTGAGGATATCGAGGATCAGCGCCGCTTCGGAATCAAATTTCGCCTTGTTCACCGGCCGCGTCACCAGCTTGGCGTTGCGTTCGGAAAAGGCGACGATGCGCTGGACCATTTCGGGGAAGGGCTGGGCGATCGGCAATGACCAGGCGTGGAGGTCCTTCACGCCGTGATGGCCGCGCGCCGTCACCAACCGTTCGTACCAGGCGCGATGGTGGCCCATCATCACCGTGGGCGGGCCATCGAACCCCTGCACCAAAAGGCCGGGTTCATCCCACACCGAAAGGCTGAACGGCCCCAGCGCCCGGGTCATGCCGCGGCCGCGCAGCCAATCCTCGGCGGCCTGGAACAGCGCATCGGCCACCGCCTGATCATCAATGCATTCAAACATGCCCCAATGGCCGGTGCCGGGGCCGCCGCCCGGCGCGGTGGGGGCGATCACCAGTTGATCGACCTGCGCCGAAATGCGGCCGACGACCTCGCCATCCTTCAGCGCCAGCCAGAAGGCGGCTTCGGCATGGCCGAACCACGGGTTGGTCTTGATCCCGCCGATCAGGCCATGGACTTCGGATTTCAGCGGCGGCACCCAGTGCGGATCATCGGCATACAGCCGCCAGGGCAGATCGACAAAGGCCTTGCGGTCGGCGGCGCTGTCCACGCGCTTGAGGGTGATGCGGCTCATTGCTGTGTCGGTTAGCGGCCAATCAAGGCAAATTTGCGGGCAGCGGCGTTCATTCTTCGGTGCGGATCAGCACGGCCTCGCCAATCAGCAGGAACAGGATGAACGGTGACCAGGCCGCCATCAGCGGCGGCACCGTGCCGAAATTGCCCATCGCCAGCATGAAATTGTCAGCGACGAAAAAGGCGAAGCCCAGCGCCATGCCGATCACCGCGCGCACGAACAACTTGCCCGATCGCGCCAGGCCAAAGGCCGCCACCGCGCCCAGCAGCGGCATCAGCACGGCCGACAAGGGCCCGGAAATCTTGTGCCAGGCCGCCGCCTCCAGCACGTCGGTGGATTTGCCGGCGGCGCGCTGCTCGGCGATCTGCGGCCACAAATCCCACAGCGCGACGAAATTGGGATTGATGCTGGTGGCGGTGAACTGGCGGGGCACCACATCGGTGGCGAACATCAGCCGGCCGCGCCGCTCCATCCCGCCGCTGGCGACATCGAACAGCCGCACATCGCTGAGCTGCCAGCCGCCCGCCACCGGGGTGGCCGCTGCTGCCATCACCACCTGCACCAGCCGGTTGCCGCGCCGGTCATAGATGGTGACGTCCGACAGGCGGGTGCCGGCGCCGCTGCCGTTCACCGCTTCGGCGTGGAACAGATCATCGCCGCCGCGCACCCAGCTTTGCGCGCGTGGAGCCGCCGCCTTGGGCAGTTTGCGGAACTCATTGTCTTGCCAGGCTTTCAGCGTGGCGCTGGCGCGGGTGGCGATGCGCTCGTTCCAGACGAAATTGGCCGCCGCCACGCCCAGCGCCGCCAGCATCAGCGGCGCCAGGATGTGATGCGCCGAAAGCCCGGCCGCCTTGAAGATCACCACCTCGCTGTTCTGGTTGAGCGTGGCCAGCGTGACGAGGGTGGCGAGCAGCACCGAAAAGGGCAGGAACAATTGCACGATCTGCGGCGCGCGCAGCGAGACATAGACCCACAGATCCGCCTCGGTATTGCCCGGCGCCGCCAGCACCTTGCCCGATTCCGACAGGAGATCGAGCGATTGCAGGATGATGGTGAGGCCGATGATGAAGGCCGCCACCCGGATCAGGAACATCCGCGCCGTGTACCAGGCGATGGTGCGGGAGGGGAACAGCGCCATGTGGATCACCCGGCCGACAGCACGTCATCGGCCCAGCGCTGCCGCCGCACCAGCCGCGCGGCCAGGCCCGAAACCAGCCCGGTGATGGCGCCGAACCAGCGATCCAGCGCGCCGATCGGCTGGCCGCCGGGCCGGCTGAGCACGCGGAACATCCACAGCGCCAGGCCCATGAACAGCAGATAGGGCACCCACTGCGCCAGCACCGGGTCCACCCGGCCGAGCGCGCCCATGCGCTCGCCATATTCGGTGAGCTTGTGGAAGGTGACCAGCGCGATGATCGACAGGAACACCCCCAGCGCCGAGGTGGACCGCTTGGGCGGCACCGCCATCGCCACGGCCAGGAAAGGCAGCACGAACATGATCACGCACTGCACCAGCCGGCGGTGGAAACTGGCTGCCGCGCTGCGCCGCAGTTCGGCGGTTTCGCCGCTGGTCATGCTGTGCAGCAATTCGGGCAGCGTGGCCTCCAGATTGCCTTCGCCGCGTTTGCGGAAGGCGACCATTTCAGGCAGCGGGATCGGCACATCATGCTGGGAAAAGCTGAGCACGCGCGGGGTGGCGCCCGGCGACGGGCTGTGCACCAGCGTGCCATCCTGCAGCCGCAGCAGGATGGTTTCGGGATCATCGGTGGCCAGAAAGCGCCCGCGCGCGGCGGTGGCCGCAATCGTCTGGCCGTTCTTGCTGCCGCGCACGAACAGGCCCCGCAGATCGGCGCCCTGTTCGCGCGATTCCTCCACCCGCAGCGTCATGCCGCTGCCCAGATTGGCGAATTCGCCCACCTTGATCGAAGCGCCGAGCGCGCCCGAGCGCAATTCGAAGCGCAGATTTTCATAGGCATAGCGGGTGACCGGTTGCAGCCAGCCGACAATGCCGAAATTGACCACGGCAAACACGCCGGCAAAGATGAACGGTACCCGCAGCAGCCGGCCATAGGAAACGCCGACGGCCAGCAGCGCATCCAATTCGGATGACAGCGCCAGCCGGCGGAAGGCCAGCAGCGTGCCCAGCATCACCCCGATCGGAATGCCCAATGACAGATATTCGGGCAGAAGGTTGCCCAGCATGCGCCACACCACGCTGACCGGGCCGCCTTCGTTGATGACGAAATCGAACAGCCGCAGCATGCGATCCAGCACCAGCAGCATCGCCGCCACCACCAATGTGCCGATCAGCGGCACCAGGATCAGGCCGAACAGATAATGATCGATGCGCTTGGTCACGCCGCTGGTTCATGTCCCTGCCGGGCGCAGGGGCGACCGGGCGGCCATCCTATAGCCGCCCAGCCTTGCCCCGTCATGAAGAAATCCCGCAGCCCGGATCAAGCCATTTCGTGCAGCGCCAGCCCGCACATCTGCGCCGCCTGCTCGAACCGGCCCAGCACCGTGTCGATCTGCGCATCGGAATGCAGCGCGCAGATCGAGCAGCGCAGCAGGAAGACGCCGGCCGGGGTGGCAGGCGGCCGGCTCATGTTCACATAGACGCCCAGGTTGATCAGCGTGGACCACATCAGCGCAGTGGTTTCCTGATCGGGCATCAGCACCGAGACAATCGCGCTTTCCGGCGTTTGCGTGGCCAGCCGGAAGCCGCGCGCCTTCAGACCGCCGTGCAGGCGGCGGGTGGCTTCCCACAGCCGGGCGCGCTTGTCGTGTGCGGTCATCAGCTTGCGGATGGAGGTGGCGGCGCTGGCCACCACGGCGGGCGGCAGCGAGGCGGTGAAGGTGTAGGGCCGGCAGACGAGGCGCAATATCTCGAACTTGGGATGGTTGGAGACGCAGAAGCCGCCGACCGTGCCCACCGATTTGGAGAAGGTGCCCACGACGAAATCGACATCGTCGGCCACGCCCTGTTCCTCATAGACGCCGCGGCCGTTGGGGCCGAAAAAGCCCATGCCATGGGCTTCGTCCACCAGCACCATGGCGCCATGGGCCTTGGCGATGGCAACCAGTTCGGGCAGCGGCGCGATGTCGCCCAGCATCGAATAGACGCCTTCCAGCACCACCAGCTTGCCGGCATCGGCGGGCAGGCGCTTCAGCCGCTTTTCCAGATCGGCCGCATCATTGTGGCGGAAGCGCACGATATCGGCGTTGGACATCTTGCAGCCATCATAGATGGAGGCGTGGCTGTCGGCATCGAGGATGATGAAATCGCCCTTGCCGGCCAGCGTGGAGACCATGCCCAGATTGGCCTGGTAGCCGGTGGAAAACACCATGGCATGGCTCATGCCATAGAAATCCATCAGCGCTGCCTCGCACTCCTTGTGCGTCTGATAGGTGCCGTTGAGCACGCGGCTGCCGGTGGTGCCGGCGCCATAATCGCGGATCGCGGCCTGGCCGGCGGCCACCACATCGGGATCGAAGGTCATCCCCATATAATTGTAGGTGCCCAGCAGGATGGTGTGCTGGCCCTTGATGATGGCTTCGGTGGGCGAAAGCACCTTGTCCATCACGATGCCGAACGGGTCGCGGATGCCAGACGAAAGCAGGCCGGCATGTTCGGCGATCAGCGGATCAAACTTGCTCAGCAGATCAGTCACAGGAAGGTTTGGCATCGGCTCAGCCCTTCTTTGCCACCAGGCCGTGCACGGCATCGGCCACCTGGCCGATGGTTTCCAGATCGGGCAGCATGTTGAGCGGGATCAAGATGTCCCATTCGTCCTCCATGCTGGCCACCAGATCCATCACGGTGAGCGAATCCATCTCCATGTCGCCGGCAAAGGTGGTGGTTTCGGTGAGCGGCACCTTCTTGGCATTCAATGGTTCGATCAGTTCGATGATGCGGGCATACACCCCGGCGCGGTCAGTCATGAAGGCTCCATCCGAATTTCCGTCGGCTCCCCTTGCCCCCACATCATGGCCAAATTGCGGAACGGCGTGACTGGTGCCATCATGCCCACCATGGGGGACATGACCGATATCAGCATGGATGCCGCGGCCGAGGGTGCGCCGGGGGCCAGCCCTGCCAATGCCAGCCATACCAATGCCATCCATCTGATCCGCACCATGCAGGCCCACCATGTCACCCTGTCGGCCATGGCCGATCAGAAGGCCAACATCATCATCGGGGTGAACTCGGTGATCTTTGCTCTGGTGGTGAAGGAGGCCGCGCACAACGCCGCCCTGCTGGTGCTGGCGGCCAGTTCCGGGATGGCGGCGGTGCTGTGCATGCTGGCGGTGGTGCCGGCCATCGGCGGGCCGCCCAAGAGGCCGCCCGAGGGCCCGGTGGCGCCGCCCAACCTGCTGTTCTTCGCCGGCTTCACCCGGCTGAGCGAGGCCGAATGGATCGCCTGGCTGGAGCGCACCAACACCGATGATCATGCCATCCAGATGGCGATGGCGCGCGATGTCTATCAGCTGGGCCAGGTGCTGGCGCACAAGAAATACAAATATCTGGGCTGGGGCTATCGCGTGTTCATCGGCGGCCTGATCGCCACCTTTGCGGTGTTCCTGGTCCAGTTGCTGCTGGGCCTATAGCCAGCCACGCGCCCGATAATCGCGCACCGTGTCGGCCAATCCTTCGGCCAGGGCGATTCGCGGCTGCCACAGGCCGGCCAGACGGGCGTTGCCGCCGCGGGCCACCCAATCGGGGTGGGCAAGATAGCGGGCGCGGTCGGGCGTGAGCTTGGGGATGAGGCGCGATGCGCCCAGCGCCTTGAGCAGACCGCCGGGGATGGGCAGTATCAGCGGCCGGCGACCGAGCGCGCCGCCGATGGCGCGGGCAAAGCCGGCATGGCTGTGGCCCCCATCGGCCCCGGCGCCATCATCAATCTCCACGATGGCGCGCGATGGGCCGGCACTGGCCAGTGCCAGCAGTGCGCGGGCCAGATCGTCCACATGGATCAGGCTGATGCGCGCCTGCGGCCCGCCCGGCGCCACGCCCAGCCCCAGGCGCGCCAGGCCGAACAGGTCGCGCATTTCGGCATCGCCGGGGCCATAGACGCCGGGCGGCCGCACGATCACCCAATCGCCGGGCCGCTGTTGCACCAGCGCATCGCCCGCCGCCTTGGACGCACCATAGAGCGACAGGCCAGGCTCCCGCGCGGCCAGGCTGGAGACATGGACGAAGCGTGGCACGGCGACGGCTGCGGCCAGCACCGCCGCGGTGCCGGCCACATTGCCGGCGTGGAACCCGGCGGCATCGGGGGCATTCACCACGCCGGCAATATGCAGCACGGCGGCGGCGCCATCGCACAGGCGGGCCAGCGCCGCCGGGTCGCCCAGGTCGCCCGGCACCCATTCCACGCCGGGCTGCGGCGGCTGCGGCCGGCGGGTGAGGGCGCGGACCGGGCGATCGGCGAGCGC
Organism: Sphingomonadales bacterium; assembly: GCA_027483465.1. Classification (GTDB taxonomy): domain Bacteria; phylum Pseudomonadota; class Alphaproteobacteria; order Sphingomonadales; family Sphingomonadaceae; genus Sandarakinorhabdus. Next base: position 9,949 of record JAIXUQ010000077.1, on the reverse strand, counting down.
CAGCACGCGGCGGCCGACAAAGCCGGTGGCGCCGGTGATGGCGAGGGGGGGATGGTCAGGGTTCATTGTTGCAGCAGGCGGGCCTGGTCGCGGCAAAGCCGCGCCCTGACGTCGAAGCGGTTCAGCGCGCAAGAGCGCGCGCTGCCCGCCCGGCCGCGCTTGCGCCTGTCGGCGCGCGGGGCCGCGCGCTCGCGGCGCTACGCGGCCACCTCAAACGGCTGAATCTCGCCCGACAGATATTGCAGCCGCGCCTTGGAGCGGGACAGCTTGCCCGACGAGGTGCGCGGCAGCGTGCGCGGCGGCACCAGTTCAACCACGCAACTCATGCCGGTGATCGCCTTCACCTTGGTCTTGATCGCATCGCGCAGCTTGATGCGCTCGTCATTGTCGCTGGTGCGGCATTGCACCAGCACGGCCGGCGCCTCCTCGCCCGAGGGCGTGGTGATCGAGAAGGCGGCGATGTCACCGGCCTTGAAGCCGGGCAGTTGCTCGATCGCCCACTCGATATCCTGCGGCCAGTGATTCTTGCCGTTGATGATGATCATGTCCTTGGCGCGGCCAACGATATAGAGCGAGCCGTCCTTCATGTAGGCCATGTCGCCGGTGTCGAGCCAGCCTTCCGGGGACAGCGCGGCCTCGGTGGCTTCGGCATCGCGGAAATAGCCGGCCATCACGCCCAGCCCGCGCACGAACACGCGGCCGATGCGGCGATCGGGCAGCACCCGGCCCTTTTCGTCGCGCACCTCGATCGTCATGCCCGGCAGCGCCTTGCCGCAATTGACGATGGCGCGATAGCGGGTGGGCAGGCGCTGGTCGGCGCGCTGGTCCAGCTTGGCATCGCCCGATGCGCCCGACAGGGTGCGCTCGTCGATCAGGTCGCACTGGATGCCCTCGCCCGGCGGCATGATCGTCACGGCCAGTGTGGCTTCGGCCAGGCCATAGCTGGGCAGGAAGGCCGAAGCCTTGAAACCGGCCGGCGCAAACGTGTCGACAAAGGCCTGCATCACCTCGGGGCGAATCATGTCGGCGCCATTGCCGGCGATGCGCCAACGCGACAGGTCATAGCGTTCGGCCACCGGGATCGACGGCGAGATGCGACGGGCGCAAATGTCATAGCCAAAGGTGGGCGAATAGCTGAGCGTCGCATCCTGGTTGCGGCTGACGAGGGTGAGCCACGAGAGCGGGCGGCGGGCAAAATCCTCGGTGGCGAGATAATCCACCGAAATCTGGTTGGCCAGCGGCGAGAGCATGCAGCCGACCAGGCCCATGTCGTGATACCAGGGCAGCCAGCTCACGCAGCGATCGCCGCGGCCCACCTTCATCATGAAGGCATGGCCGGCCAGATTGGCCAGCAGCGCCTCGTGGGTGACGGCGACGCCGTGCGGGAAGCGGGTGGAGCCCGACGAATATTGCAGATAGGCGATGTCGGTCGGCCGCGCCTGGGGCAGCGCCACCACCGGCGCATCGGCCTTGAACCATTGCGACCAATCATGCGCGGCGCACTTGCCGGCGGCGGCTTCGGCCACCATCGCGAACAGGCCGGGCGGGGAGAGCACCATCACCGGATCGCAGCTGTTCAGCTGCACGCGGATCTGATCGACATAGGCATCGCGGCCGCCAAAGCTGGTGGGCAGCGGCAGCGGCACCGGCAGCGCGCCGGCATAGATGGCGCCAAAGAAGGCGGCGGCAAAATCGGCACCGGTTTCGGCGATCAGCGCGATGCGGTCTCCCGGCTGCACGCCCTCGGCAATGAAGTGCATGGCATGGCGGCGGGCATCGGCGGCCAGTTCGGCATAGGGATAGGCGCGCACCAGATCGGCGCGGGCATCATGGAAATTGAACCCCTTGGCCCCGCGCGCCGCATAGTCCAGCGCTTCCACCAGCGTGCCGAAATCCGATTGCCGCATCGGCAGATCATCGTCGGTCGGGGTGGTGCGCAGCGTGGTCGCCGTGTCAGCCATGTTCGTCTCCCTTGCCGGTGGCGCGCGTGTCGGCCCGGCGGTGATAAGCGTCTCCAACTTGTTCCCTCGCACGGCGGGGCGTTCAAAATCCGGCCCGATCATGGCAGGAAAGTGGCATGGTTGATGAAAAGCGCCGCGAACGACGGGTCCCGCCACCGCTGGACGAGGCCGCCCTGCGCGAACTGGCGCTGCATTATGCCGCCCGTTTTGCCACCACGCGGGCGCGGCTGGCCCGCTATCTGGCGCGCAAGCTGAAGGAACGCGGCTGGGCCGGCGCCGCCCCGCCCGATGTGCCGGCGCTGATCGGCCGTCTGGCCGAGTTGCGCTATGTGGATGATGCCGCCTATGCCGGCATGAAAACCCGCGCCATGGCGGCGCGCGGGCTGGGGCCGCGCCGGGTGGCGGCGCAACTGGCTGCCGACGGGGTGGAGGGGGATGACCGGGGCGATCCGCCCGATGCGGCGGCGGCGCTGGCGGTGGCCGTCGCCTTTGCCCGGCGCCGGCGGCTGGGCCCCTTCGGCCCGCCCGCTGCCGATCCTGCCGCGCGGCAGAAGCAACTGGCCGCGATGCTGCGCGCCGGCCACGGGCTGGCGGTGGCGCGCCGCGTGCTGGCGGCGCGGTCAGCCGATGAACTGGCGGATGACGATCCGGGCTGAACCGCTCAGCGCTGCAGGCGCGGGCTGCTGCCGGACCAGCTGATCACCAGCCCCAGCACCTTGCCCATGATCTCGCCATTCAAGGCGAAGCGATGCGGGCGCGGATCACCGGTATCTTCCAGCGCCACGTGCAGGCGTGGTTCGGCGGCGATCACTGCCGATGCGATCACCACCAACATGCCCAGCCGTTCGATCAGTTCGCGTGTCATGGCCCGTTCACCCGCCCAGCCGCCGTTTCCCGCCGCTATCCGTTGCCACCATCCGTTTCCGCCGCCCTTGCCATGTCTGGCCTGAGCGGCGGATGAACGGCGTTCAGGCTTCCTCGGTCGGCGCGGGCAGCGCCTTGGGCGCCTTTTTCGCCTTCAGCTTCTTGATCGCCGGCACGATTTCAAAGGCCAGATTGTCGTCCTTCACGTGCACGCGCACCTCGCCGCCGTTGACCAGCTTGCCAAACAGCAGCTCCTCGGCCAGCGGCTGCTTGATCTTCTCCTGGATCAGGCGGCCCATCGGGCGGGCCCCGTACAGCCGGTCATAACCGCGGTTGATCAGCCAGGCCTTGGCCTCCTCGGTCAGGCTGATGTGCACTTCGCGGTCGGCCAGCTGCATTTCCAGGCCCAGCACGAACTTGTCGATCACCATGGCGACCACGGCCGGCGGCAGATAACCGAACGGCACAGTGGCATCCAGGCGGTTGCGGAATTCCGGGCTGAACAGCTTCTTGATCGCCTCCTCGTCCTCGCCCACGCGGGCGCCGGCGCCAAAGCCGATCCCTTCGCGCGCCATGTCGGCGGCACCGGCATTGGTGGTCATGATCAGGATGATGTTGCGGAAATCCACCGTCTTGCCGTGGTGGTCGGTCAACTTGCCGTTGTCCATCACCTGCAACAGGATATTGAACAGATCGGGGTGGGCCTTCTCGATCTCGTCAAGCAGCAGCACCGAATGGGGCTGCTGGTCAACCGCGTCAGTGAGCAGGCCGCCCTGATCGAAGCCGACATAGCCGGGAGGCGCACCGATCAGCCGGCTGACCGAATGGCGCTCCATATATTCCGACATGTCGAATCGGGTGAGCGGAATGCCCAGGATGGTGGCCAACTGCTTGGCCACTTCCGTCTTGCCCACGCCGGTCGGGCCGCTGAACAGATAGCAGCCGATCGGCTTGTTGGGCTCGCGCAGGCCGGCGCGGGCCAGCTTGATGGCGCTGGCCAGCTTCTCGATGGCGGCATCCTGGCCGAACACCACGCGCTTCAGATCGGCCTCCAACGTGGCCAGCTGGGCCTTGTCGTCGGTGGAAACGCTCTTGGGCGGGATGCGCGCCATGGTGGCGATCACCGCTTCCACGTCCTTCACGCCGATGGTCTTGCGACGCTTGCTTTCGGGCAGCAGCATCTGCGAGGCGCCGGTCTCGTCGATCACGTCGATCGCCTTGTCGGGCAGCTTGCGGTCGTTGATGTAGCGCGCCGAAAGCTCCACCGCCGCCTTGATCGCATCGGGCGTGTATTTCAGCTTGTGATGCTCTTCGTAGGAAGCGCGCAGGCCCATCAGGATCTTGATCGTGTCCTCCACCGAAGGCTCGTTCACGTCGATCTTCTGGAACCGGCGCAACAGGGCGCGGTCCTTCTCGAAATGGTTGCGGAATTCCTTGTAGGTGGTGGAACCGATGCAGCGGATGGCACCGGACGACAGCGCCGGCTTCAGCAGGTTGGAGGCATCCATCGCCCCGCCGCTGGTGGCCCCGGCGCCGATCACCGTGTGGATCTCATCGATGAACAGCACGGCGTGCGGCAGCTTTTCCAGTTCGGAGACGACATTCTTCAGACGCTCCTCGAAATCGCCGCGATAGCGGGTGCCGGCCAGCAGCGCCCCCATGTCCAGGCTGTAGATCACGGCCGGCAGCAGCACGTCAGGCACCTGGCCCTCGATGATCTTGCGGGCCAGGCCTTCGGCGATCGCCGTCTTGCCCACGCCGGGATCACCCACATACAGCGGGTTGTTCTTGGTGCGGCGGCACAGGATCTGGATGGTGCGGTCGACCTCGGCGCTGCGGCCGATCAGCGGATCGACCTTGCCGTTCTTCGCCTTCTCGTTGAGGTTGACGGTGAACTGCTTGAGCGCACTTTCACCGCCCTTCTTCTCGGTTTTCTCGGCCTTGGCCGGCTTTTCCTCCGGCTCGTCGCGGCCGGCGTTGTTGCCTTGCGCGCCGCGCGGCGGCTTGGCTTCGGACTGGCCCGACTTGGCGATGCCGTGGCTGATGAAGCTCACCGCATCAAGCCGGGTCATGTCCTGCTGCTGCAGGAAGAAGACGGCGTGGCTTTCCCGTTCGGAAAACAGCGCGACCAGCACATTGGCGCCGGTCACTTCCTCGCGCCCGCTGGATTGCACGTGCAGGATGGCGCGCTGCACCACCCGCTGGAATCCGGCGGTGGGCGAGGGATCGATGCTGCCATCGGCCTTGAGCGCGTTCAATTCGGTGTCGAGATAGCGGATCAGCTGGTTCTGCAGCTCTTCCAGATCGACGTTGCAGGCCTTCATCACCTGCGCGGCATGGCTGTCCGTGGTCAGCGCCAGCAGCAGATGTTCCAGCGTGGCATATTCATGGGTCCGGCGGGCAGCTTCGGCCAGAGCATTGTGGAGGGTCTTCTCCAATTCCCGTGTAAACGAGGGCATCAAAATCTCCGGGGCGCGCCCCTCGGGGGAAAGGCGCGCGTTTTGCCGGCCCGGCCTGTGTCGGGCCTGTTGCCAATGTCTGCCCGCCATGGCCAAACATCAAGGGGCAAACGGCCCAGCCTGGTGGTTTTTCAGCTGTGGCATGGCCGCGCACAGGGCCGCGCACAGAGATGGCCGCTGCAGGGGCGTTTTTTCGCTGGCTTGCCGGCCCGGCGGCAGGCAAAGAAAGCCGCGTCGCCGGCACCGGCACGCGCACCGGCGGGAATTGGGGGGAGAAATTCGTGCTGGTTGCAACCTTTGTTCTGCTTGGCGCCGCCGCCGCGCCGCCGCCACCGCCCCGGCAGCCCTATCTGCCCAGGGCCGCGCTGGTCGAAGCGGCCAACGAGCTGGCGCCGCCACCGGCGCCCGGCAGCGCCGCCGAACTGGCCGACAAACGCTTCTACCGCGAGGTCACCCTGAATGCCTCGGACAGGCAAGTGCAGCGCGCCCGCAAGCTGATCAACATGATCAGGCCGGCTTATCGCCAGGCGCTGAGCTGCGCCTTCGGCAGCCAGATCGATCCGCAGACCACGCCGGAATTGTGGGCCCTGTTGCTGAGGGCCGATCTTGATGCGTCGCAAGCCTCCGCCGTGCACAAGGCACGAAGCGAGGGCCGCCCCCGGCCCAATGCCGCTGATGGCAGCCTGGCATGCGATGGGCGCACGGCCGAATCGCGGCCGGGCTTCAGCTATCCGTCGCGTCACGCCGCCTCTGGCTATCTGTGGGGGCTGGTTCTGGCGGAGCTGCACCCGGCACGCCGCAATGATCTGCTGGAGTTTGGCACCGAGACCGGTGATCTGTGGGTGGCATGCCGGATCAACTGGCGGTCCGATGCCGAGCAGGGGCGCCGGCTGGCCCAGGCCCTCTTCCCCCGCCTGATGAAACAGCCCGCGTTCAAGGCCGATCTGGCGAAGGCAAGGGCCGCGCTCTCCGCCGCGTCACCGCCCTTTTCCTGCTGAAGGAGTGCGCATGAAACGCTTCGTGCCCCGCATCATTCCCTGGCTAATCATCGCCGTCGCCACCTCGGCTGCCGCCCAACCTGCACCCGAAACACAGCCGGCGGCGCCAGCCCCACCAACCATGGCCGGGCCGGTGGCAGCCAGCGGCTATGTCGAGCGCCTGTCACCCCTGGCGCTGCTGCGCCTGTTGCCGCCGCCGCCCGTGCCCGGCAGCAGCGAGGCGGAGGCTGACCAGTTCCTCTATCGCCAGAGCCGCAGGGGCATCGGCGGGCCGCTGTGGCAGCGCGCGGTGGGCCAGTTGAGCGTGACCAGCCCCAGTTTCGTGCGCGAGGTGAGCTGCGCACTGGGCGCCGCATTGTCACCGGCCACCACGCCGGCCACCATGAGCGTGCTGCGCCGCGCCGGGCTGGATTTGGCGCGGGCGGTGTTCACTGCCAAGGATCATTACAAGCGGCCGCGGCCGTTTACCACCGATGGCGGCAAGGCCTGTGATCCCGATCATGCCGTTGAAGGCGGCAAGGCGCTGGGCTTTGCCTATCCGTCCGGCCATGCCGCGGTGGGCTGGCTGTGGGGGTTGATCCTGTCAGACGTGCGGCCCGAACGCAGCGCGGCGCTGCTGCGCTTTGGCAAAGACACTGGCGATCTGCGCATCGCCTGCCGGGTGCATTGGGCTTCCGATGTGGCCGGTGGCCGGCTGATGGCCACCGCTCTTTATCAGCGCATCGAGGACACGCGCGATTACAAGGCCGATGTGGAACGCGCCCGCAGCGAGCTGGCGCTGGCCCCGGTGCCGGAAGCCTGCCCGGCCAGTTGAAACAACAGGGGGCGCCTGCTGGCTGGCAGGCGCCCCCTGGCGTGATCAGGCCGGCACGGCCTGGTTGAATGGCGTGTCCTTGTCAGGCCGCATGTCGCCGGGCAGGCCCAGCACGCGTTCGGCGATGATGTTGCGCAGGATCTCATCGGTGCCGCCGGCGATGCGCAAACCGGCCGAACCAATGTAGCTGCCCTGCAGCTTGGCCAGTTCCGGATCGGCATCGGCACCGGCCACGAACCCATCCCCACCCGAAAGATCAAGCGCGAAGCTGGCCAGATCCTGCATCGTCTTGGCCACCACCACCTTGGAGATGGACTGTTCCGGCCCCGGCACCTGGCCCTTGGAGAGCGCCGAAAGCGCGCGCATCTGGGTGAGCTTGATGCCCTGGTCGTTGATATAGGTCTGCGCGATCTTCTGGCGCACATCCGATGCCGCGATCGCCGGGTTGCCGTCGGGCGCGTCGATCTCGCGGGCCAGCTTCATCAGTGTTTCATAGCCCGGCGCATAACGCGGCTTGCCGCCCACCGCCAGACGCTCATGCATCAGGGTGGTCAGCGCCACCTTCCAGCCATCGCCAACCGCACCCAGGCGGTGCGAATCATGCACCCGCACGCCATCGAAGAAGACTTCGTTGAAATCGCTGCCGCCCGACATCTGCTTGATGCCTTTCACCGTCACGCCCGGCGCCTTCATGTTGACGATGAACATGGTCAGGCCCTTGTGCTTGGGCAGGCTGGGATCGGTGCGGGTCACGACGATGCCGTAATCGCTGGCGTGGGCAAAGCTGGTCCACACCTTCTGGCCGTCGATCACCCATTCATCGCCGTCCTTCACGGCTTTGGTGCGGATGCCAGCCAGATCGGAACCGGCCGCCGGCTCGGAAAACAGCTGGCACCACACTTCCTCGCCCAGCAGTGCCTTGGGCACATAACGCTGGATCACCTCGGGCTGGCCATGCGTGAAGACCGTGGGGATGCACATGCCAAGGCCGATCGAATAAAGGCCCTGCGGCACGTGGAACCGGCTTTCCTCCTGACCATAGATGATGCTGTGCATGGGCGACAGGCCCTGGCCGCCGAACATCTTGGGCCAGGTGATTCCGGTATAGCCGGCGGCATGCTTCTTCGCCTGCCACGCCTTGGAGCGTGCGATGAACTCCGGCAGCTTCCAGCTTTCGGCCGGCGGCGTGCGATATTCGGCGGCATTGTCCTCCAGCCAGGCGCGCACCTGGGCGCGATATTCGGCTTCCTGCGGGGTGTCGTTGAAATCCATCTCTTGTCTCCCGTGATGATTCAGGCCGCGGCGCGGTTGCGCTGTTCCAGCGCGCGCACCAGCCGCTCCGCCCACCAGCCGCGCGGCCCCAGTGCGGCCACCAGTGCCCGGTTGCGGCGATAGTAAAACTGGCAGTCGCTTTCCCAGGTGAACCCGATGCCGCCGTGCAGCTGCACATTCTCCTCTGCACAATAGGCCAGCGCGTCCAGACTGGCGACGCGCGCCGCTGCCGCAGCCTGACGCAGCTCCGTGCCATTGGTACCGATCATGGCCAGCCCGTGCAGGGCATGGGCGCGGGCCAGCTCCAGCTTGATGTACATGTCGGCGCACTTGTGCTTCACCGCCTGGTAACGGCCGATCTTCTGGCCAAAGGCGACACGCGTCTTGGCATAGTCCACCGTCATCGCCATCGCGGCGCCGGCCGTGCCGATGGCTTCATAGGCGGTGATCACCGCCGCTCGGTCCAGCCAGTCCTGATAATCGCTGGCCGTCCCCAGCGCCTCGGCCGGCGTATTGTTGAGCGTGAGCCGGCCGTGCCGGCGCACCAGATCGATCGTTTCCACGACAGTCGAATCGGCGCCGGCCAGATCAACAATATAGAGTTGCGGACCATCCGGGCCGGCTGCCGCCACAATCGCCACATGCGCCACCGGCAGATCTGCAACCGGCTGCTTGGTCCCGGTCAGCCTATCCGCCTTCGCTTCCGTCTTCACCGTGGCCGGGTTCACCGCGCCCGGCTCGCTCCATGCCACAGTGGCAATGGTAGCGCCGCTGGCAATGCCCGGCAGATATCGGGCCTTTTGCGCTTCGCTTCCCGCCAGCACCAGGGCTTCGGTGCCAAGCAGCGTGGACACCAGCGGCACATGGGCCAGGCTGCCACCGGCGGCTTCGGCGAGCTGGGCCACCTCTTCAACCGAAAGCCCCAGGCCACCATAAGCCTCGGGCACGCGCGCGGCGGTCCAGCCCAATTCACTGATCTCGGCCCACAGCGCGGCATCCATGGCCGGCGAATCGGCAGCCATCGCCTTGCGGGCCGGGCCGGTGCCAGCCTTTTCTGCGAGCAACTTGCGGGCCTGTTCGCCCAAAGCCTTGGCTTCATCGGAAAAATCGAAATTCACGGGTTCAGCTCCCCTCTTGTGCTGACGCCGAGATTACGCAGCGGTCAGGGCCGGGCAACCTGTCGCTTTTGACGCGGCCGCGCGTGCGCGGAGAAGGCCGATTCGCCGCCCCATGCACCCGCATGATTCCCGACCAGGCCAGTCAGCCCCCAAAGGCCTGAGTATGATTCTTCCAAGGAAAAGAACGATTCTTGCCGCCCACTGATTTTTTCTCTTGCCAGCGCCAGCCAGTCTTCCTAATGCGGCGCTCCCGGTCGGGCCGGGCGCTTCGGCGCTGGGTTCGGCAGGGTGGTCTGGAAACAATGAGCGTCTCACATCAGACGCTTGAGTGTTACCGGGGCATTCATTTTCTCCCGCTGATTTTGGTTGGTGTGGAGAAAGTGGGTTGACGGGGAGTTTCGGGTGGTAGATAAGCCGCCCCCGTCGCGGAAGGCGAGCAGGTTGTTTCGGCAGCGTGTTGTTG